>MKJX01000022.1 GCA_001942415.1 Pseudonocardia sp. CNS-139 | reverse complement strand
CCGAGACACCGGGTGCGCCGAACGCCTGGCGCGCCTCGGCGAGCGACATGTCGCCCGCCACGTCCGCACCCGCCGCCGAGGCCGCGGTCCCGCCGCGCCCGCGGCTGGTCCGGCCGGTCGCGTCGCGCAGGTCGCGCAGGTGGCCGGGGTCCCCGAGCCGGCGCCGGCGATGATCTCCGGGGTCACGCTGCGGGCCGCCGAGGCCCGGCCCGGCGACCTCTTCGCCGCCCTCCCCGCACCCGCGCCCACGGCGCCGACTTCGCCGCCGCCGCGCTCGCCGCGGGCGCGTCGCCGTGCTGACGGACGCGGCCGGCGCCGCCCGCCCGGCCCTGCGCGGGGTGCCGGTGTTCGTGCACCCGCGCCCGCGGGACGTGCTCGGTCCGGTCGCCGCGCTCGTCTACGGCGACCCGACGGCCCGCCTCTCGGTCCTCGGCGTGACCGGCACGAGCGGCAAGACCACGGTCGCGCACCTCATGGAGGCCGGGCTGGCCGCCGCGGGCCGCCGGGCGGGGGTGGTCGGCACGGTCGGCACCCGCATCGCCGGCCACGCCGTCCCGAGCGCGCTCACCACGCCGGAGGCCCCCGACCTGCAGGCCCTCTTCGCGGTGATGGCCGAGGACGGCGTCACGGACGTCGCGATGGAGGTCTCCAGCCACTCGCTCACGATGGGCCGGGTGGCCGGCACCCGGTTCGCGCTCGCCGCGTTCACCAACCTCTCGCAGGACCACCTCGACTTCCACCACACGATGGACGCCTACTTCGAGGCGAAGGCCGAGCTCTTCGACGGCCGCGCGGACCACGCCGTGATCTGCGTCGACGACGAGTGGGGCCGCACGCTCGCCGCACGCGTCCCGACCGCCGTCACGGTGGCCACGGCGGGCGACGCGGCGTGGCGCGCGATCGGCGCGAGGCGTGCGCCCGACGGCGGCCAGTCGTTCACCGCGCTCGCCCCGGACGGCACCGAGATCCCGGTGCGGCTGCGGCTGCCCGGCGCCTACAACGTGGCGAACGCGCTGGTCGCGCTCGCGGGCCTGGCCACCACCGGGGTGCCGGCCGAGCGGGCCGCGGCCGGGTTCGGCGACCTGACGGTCCCCGGCCGCATGCAGCGCGTCGAGGAGGGCCAGCCGTTCCTGGCGGTCGTCGACTACGCGCACAAGCCCGGTGCCGTCGCCGCGCTGCTGGACGCCCTGCGCCCGCAGGTCGACGGCCGGATCGTCGTGGTGCTCGGCAGCGGCGGCGACCGCGACCGCGGCAAGCGCCCGGCCATGGGCGCGGCCGCGACGTCCCGGGCGGAGGTGCTGGTCGTCACCGACGACAACCCGCGCAGCGAGGACCCCTCGGAGATCCGCGCCGCGATGGTCGCTGGCGCGCAGCAGCAGACCGGCCACGGCGAGATCGTCGAGATCGGCGACCGGCGGGAGGCCATCGCCACCGCCGTCGCCTACGCGCGCCCGGGCGACGCGGTGGTCGTCGCGGGCAAGGGCCACGAGGCCGGGCAGGAGGTCCGCGGCGTCAAGCACCCCTTCGACGACGCGGTCGAGCTCTCCGCCGCCCTGCGTCGGCGGATGCGGTAGCGGACGCCCGGCGGACGGATGATCGGATGTACCCGATGACCAGGACCAGACAATGATCGAGATGCGGCTGGCCGACGTCGCCGCCGTCACCGGGGGGCGGCTGCACCGCGCCACCGGCGACGAGCGCGTCACCGCCGTCGAGTTCGACTCGCGGGCGATCGCGCCCGGCGGCCTGTTCGTCGCGCTGCCGGGGGAGCGGGTCGACGGGCACGACTTCGCCGCCGCCGCGGTCGCCGCCGGGGCCGCCGGGGTGCTGGCCGGCCGCGAGGTCGACACGCCCGCGGTCGTCGTCCCGCCGGTCGCCCGCCAGACCGGCACCTACCTCGACGCCACCGACCCGGACGGCTCCGGCGCCGCCGTGCTCACCGCGCTCGCAGCGCTGGCCGGGCACTCGGTGCGCGCGCTGCCCGGCGTCACGGTCGTGGGCGTCACCGGCAGCTCCGGCAAGACCTCCACGAAGGACCTGCTCGCGGCCGTGCTCGCGCCGCTCGGCCCCACGGTCGCCCGCCCGGCTCGTTCAACAACGAGCTCGGTCTGCCCTGGACGGCCCTGCGCGCCGACGCCGCCACCCGCCATCTGGTCCTGGAGTTCTCCGCGCGCGGGCCGGGCCACATCGCCCGGCTCGCCGCCGCCGTACCGCCGCGGGTCGGCGTGGTGCTGAACGTGGGCAGCGCGCACCTGGGCGAGTTCGGGTCGGTCGAGGCGATCGCGGCCGCGAAGGGCGAGCTGGCGCAGGCGCTGCCTCCGGACGGGGTCGCGGTGCTCAACGCCGACGACCCGAACGTCGCCGCGATGGCGGCCCGCACGTCCGCCCGCGTGGTGACGTTCGGGCAGGCCGGGGACGTCCGCGCCGAGGACGTGCGGCTCGACGCGGGCCGCGCCCGGTTCACGCTGGCCGGCCCGGCCGGTCGCGCACCGGTCGCGCTGCGGCTGGTCGGCGCGCACCACGTCGGCAACGCGCTGGCCGCCGCCGCGGTCGCTTTCGAGCTGGGCGGCACGCCGGAGGGCGTCGCCGAGGCGCTGGGTGCCGCGGCGCCCGTCTCGCACTGGCGGATGGAGGTCACCGACCGCGCCGACGGCGTCACGGTGGTCAACGACGCCTACAACGCCAACCCGGAGTCGATGCGCGCCGCGCTGTCCGCGCTGGTCGCGCTCGCGGACGGCGCCGCCGCACGTGGGCGGTGCTCGGCCGGATCGGCGAGCTGGGCGACACGAGCGCCGAGGCGCACGCGCAGGTCGCCGCCGCCGCCCGCGAGCTGGGCGTCGCCGAGCTGGTCGACGTTGGCACCGGCGACTACCCCGGCGCCCGCCGCGTCGCCGGGGTCGAGGACGCGCTCGCCCTGCTGCACGCGCAGCTGCGGCCGGGGGACGTCGTGCTGGTCAAGGCGTCGCGCGCGGCCGGGCTGGAACGGGTCGCCGCCGGGCTGCTCACGGACAGGACAGGAGCGGGGCTGGTGTCACGGTGAGAGGCGTCTTCATCGCCGCCGGCGTCGCCATCGCGGTGTCGATCCTGCTCACTCCCTACCTGATCCGCTTCTTCTCCCGGCAGGGCTTCGGCCAGGAGATCCGCGCCGAGGGCCCGCAGAGCCACCAGTCCAAGCGCGGCACCCCCACCATGGGCGGCGTCGCGATCCTGCTCGCGATCTGGCTCGGCTACGCCGTCTCGCACCTGCTCACGGGCGAGCCGGTGACGGCGTCGGCGCTGCTCGTGCTCTTCCTCACCACGGCGCTCGGGATCGTCGGCTTCCTCGACGACTTCATCAAGCTCCGCCGGGCCCGCAACCTCGGCCTCAACAAGACCGCGAAGCTCGTCGGCCAGATCCTGACCGCCACGATCTTCGGCATCCTCGCGCTGCGCTTCGCCAACGCCGACGGGCTCACGCCGGCCTCGGCCAACCTGTCGTTCGTCCGCGACATCACGGTGCTGTCGTTCGGCGCGATCGGGTTCGTGCTGCTCGCCAACCTCATCGTGGGCGCGTGGTCGAACGCCGTGAACTTCACCGACGGCCTCGACGGCCTCGCCGCCGGCACCGGCGCGATCGTGCTGGCGACATACACGATCATCGGGTTCTGGCAGTTCCGCAACAACTGCGCGGTCGTCAGCGCGGCCGGCTGCTACCAGGTGCGCGACCCGCTCGACGTCGCGCTCGTCGCGGCCGCCGCGATGGGCGGGTGCATCGGGTTCCTGTGGTGGAACGCCGCACCGGCCCGCATCTTCATGGGCGACACCGGGTCGCTCGCCCTCGGCGGCTCATCGCCGGCCTCTCCATCGTCACGCGCACGGAGCTGCTGCTGGTGGTGATCGGCGGTGTGTTCTGGTGGAGGTGCTGTCCGTGGCCGTGCAGATCGCGGTGTTCCGGACGACCCGGCGGCGCGTGTTCCGGATGGCTCCCTTCCACCACCACTTCGAGCTGGCGGGCTGGGCGGAGACCACCGTGATCATCCGGTTCTGGCTGCTCGCGGCCATGTGCGCGGCCCTCGGGCTCGGCCTCTTCTACCAGGAGTGGCTGACGGCGGCGGCGGGCTCTGACTCGCCCGGCCCGGACCGCCGCCGTCAGCGCGGGAGGTCCGGACCCGGCCGGTTCGGGGGGCGTACGACCGGGTCCGGACTGGTCTGGTGCGCGCATCGGCGGGCCGCGTGGTAGGCGGTGCCGACCGACCACTCGAAGCGGATCCGCCCATTGGGTAACCGCCTGTACACCGGTTCACCCATCCGGCGGCGAGTTTTCGCATGGCCGGCGGTGAGCAGGACCAGCCAGACGACAACAAGCGCGAATCCGACCAGGACCGGTGAGCTGTCGCGCGACAACCGCAAGCGCGGCCGCTGGACCGGCGCCCGCGCCACCTTCCCCGAGTGGTTCCGCGCCTTCGTGGACCTGGAGCGCGACGCGGAGGACATCCGGACGATCGAGCACGAGGTGGTTCCCGGCCTGCTCCAGACCGAGGCATACATGCGGGTGCTCTACGGGGCGCAGTCGCCGTTCGGCGAGCCGGTCGACATCGAGGCCGCTATGCGCTCTCGACGCGAACGGCAGGAAGCGCTGCATCGCGCCGACGGCCCGACCATGAGCGTCGTGCTGTCGGAGTCGTGTGTGCGCCGGATGGTCGGCGGAGCTGCCGTGATGGCCGAACAGCTCGACCACCTGGTCGAGCTGGCTGGGCGGCGGCGGATGCAGATCCAGCTCTGGCCGTTCGACGGCGAGATCGTGACTGGGTCGATCGCGCAGCGCTTCGTCCTGCTGCGGATCCCGCCAGCTCGGGCGGCGCAGCCCTTCACCTTCGCTTACTGCGAGGACCTCGACGACGCGCGCTACATCGACGATCCCGAAGCAGTGCGTGCCTATGAGTCCCACTGGGGCGCGCTGCAGGCGGCGGCACTCGGGCCGGCTGACACGCGGAGGCGGCTACGGGAGCTGGCCGGCCAACTCCGGAAGGGCGCATAGCACCCGAGTAGGCTGCGCGCGTCAGCCGACAGCACACGTAAGGACCACTCCGATGCGCTCCGCCGAACCGGACCTCACCGGCGCCGCCTGGTTCAAGAGCAGCTTCTCGGAGGGCAACAACGGCAACTGTGTCGAGGTCGCGGTCGTCCCGTCCGGGGTGGGCGTGCGTGACTCCAAGCAGCACGGCCGCGGTCCGTCCCTGCGCGTCCCGCGGGCCGAGTGGGCGGCGTTCGTGAGGGCAGTCCGGGCGGGCGAGTTCACCGCCCCCTGACCGCATTCTGGCTCCATAACGCTGTCTGGCGGGCTCCCGCAGTGCATTCTGGCTCCATAACGCAGTTCGGGAGCCTCCTGCACGACCTTCTGGAGCCAGAATGCGGGGCGGGGGCGGGTGGGCGGATCGGGCGGTGGGGGAGTCTCTAGACTGCCCCCTCACACCCCCCAACCCCGCCTCTTGATCCTTTTGCCGACGCCGGCGGCGCCATTCGGGCGATGGCGTCACCCCCTGCGACCGGGAGTGCGAACCGCACGATGAAGCCAGCCGACCTCACCGGAGCGCGGGTGCTCGTGGCCGGGGCCGGGGTGTCCGGCCTCTCCGCGGCGACGGCGCTGGTCGAGCTGGGCGCCCGGGTGGTCGTCACCGACGCCGTGCCCGACCGGCTCGCCGATCTGCCGCCGGGCGCGGAGGCGGGTGACGACCCGGACGGGTCCCCGCGGACACCGCGCTCGTCGTCACCTCGCCCGGCCGCCGCCCGGACCACCCGCTGGTCGCGGCCGCCGCGGCGGCGGGGGTGCCGCTGGTGGGGGAGCCGGAGCTGGCCTGGTGGATCGGGCAGGCGACGAGCCCGCCGCCGGTCTGGCTCGCGATCACCGGCACCAACGGCAAGACCACCACCACCGGGATGCTCGCCGCCATGCTCCGCGCCGCCGGCCGCGATGCCGTGGCCTGCGGGAACATCGGCTACCCCGTGGTCGACGCGGTGCGGGCGGGCCACGAGGTGCTGGCGGTGGAGCTGTCGAGCTTCCAGCTGCACTGGTCGCGGTCGGTGCGCCCGGCCGCGGGCTGCGTGCTCAACGTCGCCGACGACCACCTCGACTGGCACGGCACGGCGGACGCCTACGCCGCCGCCAAGGCCCGGGTGCTGCTCGGGGACGTCGCGGTGGCGGGCGTCGACGACCCCGCGGCCGCTGCGCTGCTGGCCGCGGCCCCCGCGCCGCGCCGGGTCGGCGTCACCCTCGCGGAGCCCGGCCCCGACCAGCTCGGTGTGGTGGACGGCGTGCTGGTCGACCGCGCGTTCGGCGGCGGCGATCTCGCGGCCGCGGCCGCCGTGCACCCGGCCGGCCCGCCCGGCGTCACCGACGCGCTGGCCGCCGCCGCGCTCGCCCGGGCCCACGGCATCGCCCCCGACGCGGTCCGCCGCGGGCTCGCCGACTTCCGGCCCGGCCCGCACCGCGGCGGGGAGGTCGGCGCGGTCGCGGGCGTCCGCTACCTGGACGACTCCAAGGCCACCAACCCGCACGCCGCGGCGGCGTCGATCGTGGCGCAGGCCCCGGCCCCGGTGGTCTGGATCGCGGGCGGGCTGCTCAAGGGCGCCTCGGTGGACGACCTCGTCGCGCGGCATGCACCCGCGCTGCGGGCGGTCGTGGTGATCGGCGCGGACCGTACCGAGATCGTGGGCGCGCTGGCGCGACACGCGCCCGATGTGCCGGTCGCCGAGGTGGTGCCGGGACACGATGGCCCGGTGACCGGTGTCATGAGCGACGACGTGATGGAACGGGCGGTCCGGCGCGCGGCCGCCTTCGCCCGGCCCGGCGACGTCGTCCTGCTCGCCCCCGCCGCGGCCTCGATGGACCAGTTCGCCGACTACGCCGACCGCGGGCGGGCGTTCGCCGCCGCGGTCGCCGGGCTGGACGCATGAGCACGCCCCGGGAGACCCGCCCCGCCGCGACGAAGCCGGCCGCGCGCCGGCCCGGCGTCCCGGCGCAGCGCACCGGCGAGCGGACGCCGCGGCGGCCGCGGCCCGTGCCGCAGCGGCACCGGATCCGGTTCGCGATCGGGCGCACCGCGGCGGCGCTGGGCCAGTGGCTGCGCCGCCCGCTGACGTCGCTGCACCTGGTGCTCGGCGTGTTCGGGCTGCTGACGCTGTTCGGGCTGGTCATGGTGCTGTCGGCGTCGTCGGTCGAGTCGTTCACGGCCGACGGGTCGTCGTACTCGGTGTTCACCCGCCAGCTCATGTTCTGCGTGCCCGGCCTGCTCATGTTCTGGCTCGGGCTGCGCCTCTCGCCGCGGCGGCTGCGCGCCCTCGCGCCCGCGGCGCTCGTCGTCGGCGTGCTCTCGCTGGTCGCCGTGCTGTTCCTCGGCGACACCCGCAACGGCTCGCGGGCCTGGTTCGAGCTGGGGTCGTTCTCGCTCCAGCCGTCCGAGGCGGTCAAGGTCGCGCTGACGCTGTGGGGCGCGCACGTGCTCGTCGCCCGGCGCGCGGTGATCCACCGCTGGCGCTACGCGATCTCGCCGGTCGTGCCGGTCACCGTGCTGCTCCTGACGCTGCTGGTGCTGCAGCCCGACCTGGGCATGACGATCTCGGTGGGCGTCGTGCTCATCGCGCTGCTCTTCTTCGCGGGCGCGCCGATGCGCCTGATCCTGGCCCTGACCAGCGGCGGCGTCATCGGGGCCATCGCGCTGGCGCTCTCGGCGGAGTACCGGCTCGACCGGATCACCGCGTTCCTCTCGCCCGGCGACACCGACCCGCTCGGGGCCCGCTTCCAGGGCCTGCAGGCGCTCTACTCCCTCGCCGACGGCGGGCTGTTCGGCGTCGGGCTCGGGCAGGGCCGTGCCAAGTGGAGCTACCTGCCAACGCGCACAACGACTTCATCTTCGCGATCGTGGGGGAGGAGCTCGGGTTCCTCGGCGCGTTCGCGGTGCTGGCGCTCTTCGCGACGCTCGCGTACACCGGGTTCCGGATCGCGGCACGCAGCGCCGACCCCTGGCTCAAGATCGTCGTCGCCACCTCGACCACATGGCTCGTCGCCCAGGCGGCCATCAACATCAGCTACGTCGTGGGACTGCTGCCGGTGACCGGGTTGCAGCTCCCGCTGATCTCCTCGGGAGGCACGTCGCTCGTGGTCACCATGTTCGTCTTCGGGATACTCGCCAACGCGGCGCGTCACGAACCTGAGGCCATCGCGGCGCTGCGGCAGAACGGGCAGGGCCGCATCGCCCGTGTCCTGCGGCTCCCGCTGCCCGAGCCGTACCGCGCCCCCGCCGCCCGTCCGCCCGCACCGCGAGGGTCGGTCAGATGACGGGACCATCGGTTGTCGTCGCAGGTGGGGGGAGTGCCGGGCACATCGAGCCCGCGCTCGCCTTCGCCGACGCCGTACGCCGGCTGCACCCGGACGTGCGCGTCACCGCCCTGGGCACCGAGCGCGGCCTCGACACCGCGCTCATCCCGGCCCGCGGCTACCGGCTGGAGCTGATCCCGCCGGTGCCGCTGCCGCGCCGGCCCACCATGGACCTGCTCAAGCTGCCGGGCCGCATCCACGGCGCGATCTCGCGGGTCCGCGAGGTGCTCGACGCCGTCGACGCCGACGTCGTGATGGGCTTCGGCGGCTACGTCGCGCTGCCCGCGTACCTCGGCGCTCGCGGCCGGGTGCCGATCGCCGTCCACGAGGCGAACGCCAAGCCCGGACTGGCCAACAAGGTCGCGCCCGGTTCGCGGAGCTGGTCGCCGTCGCCGTGCCGGGCACCGGGCTGGAGAACGAGCAGGTCGTCGGCATGCCGCTGCGCCGCTCGATCACCGGCCTCGACCGGGTCGCGCTGCGCGCGCAGGGCCGCCGGTTCTTCGGCCTGCCCCCGCAGGGCCCGGTGCTGCTGGTCTTCGGCGGCTCGCAGGGCGCCCGCACGCTCAACAAGGCCGTCGCCGAGGCGCTGCCGGAGCTGCTGCGCGCGGCATCTCCGTGCTGCACGGCCACGGTCGCACCGGCGAGCCCGCGCCGCCCGCCCGCGGGTACGTCCCGGTGCCCTACATCGAACGCATGGACCTCGCGTACGCCGCGGCCGACGCCGTGCTCGGCCGCAGCGGGATGACCACGGTCGCCGAGGTCACGGCCGTCGGGCTGCCCGCGGTCTACGTCCCGCTCCCGATCGGCAACGGCGAGCAGGCGCTCAACGCCGCGCCCGTCGTCGCGGCCGGCGGCGGCATCCTGGTGGACGACGCGGAGATGGACGGCGCGCGGGCCGTCGAGGAGGTCGTGCCGCTGCTCACCAACCCGCGCCGGCTCGCGGCGATGAGCCGCGCCGCGCGCGCCTCCGGGCACGCGGACGCCGACCAGCGGCTGGCCCGGCTGGTGCTGGACCTGGTGCGCGGGCACCGCGGCGAGGCGCGGGACCCGGTCACCGAGATCATCAAGATCGACCCGCGGGTGTGGCGGGACTGATGGACGGGGAGGCGACCGTGCTCGCGCAGCGCGTGCACCTGATCGGCATCGGCGGCGCCGGGATGAGCGGCATCGCCCGGATCCTGCTGGCCAGGGGCGTTTCGGTGTCCGGCTCGGACGCCAAGGACTCGGCCGTGGTGCTCGCGCTGCGGGCGCTGGGCGCCCGGGTGGCCGTGGGACACGACCCGGCGAACCTGCCCGCACCGCCGGCCACCGTGGTGGTCTCGTCGGCGATCCGCGAGACCAACGTCGAGCTGGCCGCCGCCCGCGAGCGCGGCATCCCCGTGGTGCACCGCGCGCAGGCGCTCGCCGCGCTCACCACCGGCCGCCGGCTCGCCGCCGTCACCGGCACGGCCGGCAAGACCTCCACCACCTCGATGCTCACGGTCGCGCTGCAGCACTGCGGGCTGGACCCGTCGTTCGCGATCGGCGGCGACCTCGCCGCGTCCGGGTCTGGCGCGCACGAGGGCACCGGCACGGTCTTCGTGGCCGAGGCCGACGAGAGCGACGCGTCCTTCCTGGCGTTCTCGCCGCAGGTCGCCGTGGTCACCAACGTCGAGGCCGACCACCTCGACCACTACGGCAGCGCCGAGGCGTACGTCGCCGCGTTCGCCGACTTCCTCGACCGGATCGTGCCCGGCGGCACGCTCGTGACCTGCACGGACGACCCCGGGGCCGCCGAGCTCGCGCGGGTCGCGGCCGGGCGCGGCATCGCGGTCCGCAGCTACGGGCGGGCCGACGGGCTGGACGCGCAGCTCGTCGCGTTCCGCCCGGACGGGGCCGGCGCCCAGGTCGTGCTGCGCCACGACGGCGTCGAGCACCACCTGCGCCTCGCCGTGCCCGGCGAACACATGGCGCTCAACGCGCTCGGCGCGCTGCTCGCGGGTGTGGAGCTGGGCGCCGACCCGAAGGAGCTGCTCGAGGGGCTCGCCGCGTTCGACGGGGTGCGCCGCCGGTTCGAGTTCCGCGGCCGGGCCGCCGGCGTGGCCGTCTACGACGACTACGCGCACCACCCGAGCAAGGTCGCCGCGCAGCTGCGCGCCGCGCAGGAGGTCGCCGACGGCGCCGGCCGGGTGCTCGTCGCGTTCCAGCCGCACCTCTACTCCCGCACCCGCCAGTTCGCCGCCGAGTTCGGCACCGCGCTCGGGCTGGCCGACGAGGTGGTCGTGCTCGACGTCTACGGCGCGCGCGAGGACCCGGAGCCGGGCGTGAGCGGCGCGCTCGTCGCCGACGCCGTGACGCTCCCGCGCGAGCGCGTGCACTACGAGCCGCGCTGGGCCGACGTGCCCGCCGCCGCGCCGGCCTCGCCCGGCCCCGCGACCTGGTGATCACCATGGCGCCGGCGACGTCACGGTGCTCGCCCCGGAGATCCTGCTCGAGCTGGAGAAGCGGGAGCAGGGATGACCCGCCCGGCCGCCCAGCGCACGCGGCGGACGCCCGCCGAGCGCCCGGCGGCCGCGCCGCGCCCGGCCCCGCCCGCCGCCCACCCGCGCGTCTTCCGGCGCCGCAGGCGGCTCGCGATCCTGCTCGGCGCCGTGGTCCTGCTCGGCGGCCTCGGGTTCGGCGTGCGGTTCCTGCTGTTCGACGCCGGGCTCGTCGACGTCGAGGACGTGCAGGTCGTCGGCGCGGACGGTGTCGCGACGTGCTGGCCGCCGCGGCCGCGTGACGGTGCCGGTCGCGACGTGCTGGCCGCCGCGGCCGTGCCCGAGCGCACCCCGCTCGTCGCCGTCGACACCGGCGCCGTCGCGGAGCGGGTCGGCGCGCTGCCGGCCGTCGCGTCGGTGGACGTCTCGCGGACCTGGCCGCACACCGTGACCGTGGTGGTGGCCGAACGCGTGCCCGTCGCCACGCTCGACACGCCGGACGGGCCCGCGCTCGTCGACGCCTCCGGCGCGGCTCGTACCGCGCGCCCGTCCGCCCGGCCTGCCCGGACTGGAGGTGCCCGCCACCTCCCGGCGACCCGGCCACGGCTCGCGGCCGTCGCCGGTGCTCGGCGGGGCTGCCCGGCGGCCGTGCGTCCCGAGGTCGAGTCGGTGCGCGCCACGGTGGCGGTCCCGGGCGCTCCCGCGCAGGTCACGATAGGTCTGCGGGGTGGGCGCGAGGTCCGCTGGGGCACGCCGGAGCGGGCGGCGGAGAAGGGCGCGGTGCTCGTCGCGCTGCTGACCCAGCCCGGGCACGTCTACGACGTGACGAGCCCCGACCTGCCCACGATCCGCCGGTAGCGTCCCCCGTGTACCACGGAGATCGACCCGGACGGGGGCTAGCGGCCGCGCGGCGCGCCTGCTGGACCGACGCCGTGACGCGACCTAGCGTCTCCGTTCGTTGGCCCGGACCTCCGGGGACGGACCCGAGCTTGACCGAAAGGTGCGCCCTATGACGCCCCCGCACAACTACCTGGCCGTCATCAAGGTCGTCGCATCGGTGGCGGCGGCGTGAACGCCGTCAACCGCATGATCGAGGTCGGTCTGAAGGGCGTCGAGTTCATCGCGGTGAACACGGACGCGCAGGCCCTCCTCATGTCCGACGCGACGTCAAGCTGGACATCGGCCGGGAGCTGACGCGCGGGCTCGGCGCCGGGGCCAACCCCGAGGTCGGGCGCAAGGCCGCCGAGGACCACCGCGAGGAGATCGAGGAGGTCCTCAAGGGGGCCGACATGGTCTTCGTCACCGCGGGCGAGGGCGGCGGCACCGGCACCGGCGGCGCGCCCGTCGTCGCGTCGATCGCGCGCAAGCTCGGCGCGCTGACGATCGGCGTGGTCACCCGCCCGTTCACGTTCGAGGGGCGGCGCCGGGCCAACCAGGCCGAGCAGGGGATACAGGAGCTGCGCAACGAGTGCGACACGCTCATCGTGATCCCCAACGACCGGCTGCTGCAGCTCGGCGACGTGGGCGTCTCGCTGATGGACGCGTTCCGCTCGGCCGACGAGGTGCTCCTCTCCGGTGTGCAGGGCATCACGAACCTGATCACCACGCCGGGCCTGATCAACCTGGACTTCGCGGACGTCAAGTCCGTCATGTCCGGGGCGGGCAGCGCACTCATGGGCATCGGGTCCGCGAGGGGCGAGGGCCGGGCCGTGCAGCCGCCGGCAAGGCGATCAACTCGCCGCTGCTGGAGGCGTCGATGGACGGGGCGCAGGGCGTGCTGCTGTCCATCGCCGGTGGCTCCGACCTCGGTCTCTTCGAGATCAACGAGGCCGCGTCGCTGGTGCAGGAGGCCGCGCACCCCGAGGCCAACATCATCTTCGGCACCGTGATCGACGACTCGCTCGGCGACGAGGTGCGGGTGACCGTCATCGCCGCCGGGTTCGAGGCGGGCGGGCCCACGCACAAGAAGCTGGAGCCCACCGCGTTCCGGTCCCCGGAGAAGCCCGCGTCCGGCGTGATTGCGCCCGGCGTGAGCGGCTCGACCGCCACGCCCGCGCCGGCCGCCGCCGAGAGCGCGCCGGCCGTGAAGCCGCCGCCCCCGGCCACCCCGCCGCCGCTCCCGCCGTCGCCGAACCAGTCGGGCACGCTCCCGCCGCCGGCCCCGGGCGCCCCGCTGCCGCCGTCCTCCCCGTACGCGCCGCCGTCGCCGCGCCAGCCCGACGTCCGGCGCGAGATGGCCTTCGAGGCGCCGGAGGCGCTGCGGCCGGCGCCCGGCGCCATGCCCGGCGCCATGCCGACCGCGACGCCGACGGTGCCCGAGCGCCCGTCCTCGGCCTACGCCCAGCCGGTGGACGCCACGGACCTGGACGACGACGTGGACGTGCCGCCGTTCATGAAGCGCTGACGCCCGTGCGCGTCCGCCGCGTCGTCAGCACCCGCGAAGGCGGCCGCTCGCGAGGGTCGTTCTCCTCGTTCAACCTGTCCGCGAGCGTGGGCGACGACCCGGCGGCGGTGGCCGCGAACCGCGGCCGGCTCAGCCGCGAGCTGGGTGTGCCCGTGGTGTTCCTCGGGCAGGTGCACGGCACCCGGGTCGAGACGGTGGACGCGGTGCCCGGGCCGGGCTCCGTCGACGTGCCCCGGACCGACGCCGCCGTCACCGCGCTCCCGGGCCTCGGGCTCGCGGTGCTGGCCGCGGACTGCGTGCCCGTGCTGATCGCCGACCCCGAGGCCGGGGTCGTCGGCGCGGCGCACGCCGGGCGGGTCGGGGCCGCGGCCGGGGTGGTGCCCGCGACGATCGCGGCGATGGAGGCGCTCGGGGCCCACGTCGCGCGATGGAGGTGCTGCTCGGCCCGGCCATCTGCGGCGGCTGCTACGAGGTGCCGGCCGCGATGCGCGCCGAGGTCGACGCGCAGCTGCCCGGCAGCGCGTCCCGCACCCGGCGCGGCACGCCCGGCCTCGACGTCCGGGCCGGGCTCTACCACCAGCTCGCCGACCTCGGCGTCGCCCGGATCGGCGGCGACCCGCGCTGCACGCTGGAGTCCCGCGACCTCTACAGCCACCGCCGGGACCCGCGCTCCGGACGCCAGGCCGGGATCATCTGGATCGACCCGCGCCGGTAGCGCCCGATACACATGGGCATGTGGGCGAACCGATGACAGACCGGAGAGCCGAGCTGGAGAAGCGGCTCGCGGCGGTGCGGGAGCGGATCGCGGCCGCGTGCGTCGCGGCCGGCCGGGAGCCGGACGAGGTGCAGCTGCTCGCCGTGACCAAGACGGTGCCGCCGGCCGACGTCGCGCTGCTGCTCGACCTCGGCCTCGCCGCGTTCGGGGAGAACCGGGTGCAGGAGGCGACCGCGAAGGTCGCCGAGGTGGCCCGGCTGCGCCCCGCCGCGGCCCCGCGCTGGCACCTGATCGGGAGCCTGCAGCGGAACAAGGCGGCGGAGGCGGCCCGCTGGGCGCACCGTGTGGAGTCGGTCGACTCCGAGCGGTTGGCGGACGCACTCGACCGGGCCGTCCGGCGCGAACAGGAGACCGGTGGGCGAGTCACTCCGTTACCGGTACTGCTCCAGTTCAGCGTCGACGGCGACCCACGGCGGGGTGGCGTGCCGCGCAACGCGCTGTTGCCACTCGCCGAACACGTCTCCTCGTGCGCCGGGCTGCAGCTCGACGGAGTCATGGCGGTCGCTCCGCTCGGAGCCGACCCGGATGGAGCATTCGCCGAGGTCGAATCGGCCGCCGCTGCTCTCCGTGCGGAGTTTCCGCAGGCCAGGACGTTGTCGGCGGGGATGAGCGGCGACCTCGAAGCAGCGGTGCGCCACGGATCGGTGGTCGTGCGTGTCGGAACGGCTCTTGTGGGGGAACGACCGTTAACCTCGCGGTGATCGTCGGTCGGAGAGGCGCGCGCCGCCCCCGGGCCGGCCGTCGGGGCAGTCGAGGATGGGAGCGCGGATGGGCGCGATGTACCGGCTCAAGGCCTACTTCGGCATGGTCCCCGCCGACGAGATGGCGCACTACGACGACTACGCCGAGGAGCCCGCGGCCGACCGCTACCCGGAGCAGGCGGGCGGGCCGCGCCGTCCCGAGCGGCCGGCCCGCGACTACGCCGACCAGCGGTGGGACGACCGCTTCACCTACGACGACGTGCCGGAGCACTTCGAGCGGTTCGAGCGGGAACGGGTGGAGCGGCCCCGGTACGACGACGACTGGGACCGGCGCCCGCCGCGCCCGATGGCCCCCGAGCGGGCCCGTGGCGGGCCCGGCGCGCCGGGCCCGTCGGCGGTGCGCGGCGCGCTCGCGATCGACGCGGAGCCGAGCCTGCGCGACCCGCTCCGCCCGGTGCCCGCTCCCGTCCCCGAGCAGCGGGAACGCCTCGTCGGCGGGGCCGCGCTGGCCCGGATCACCACGGTCCAGCCGCGCAGCTACCGGGAGGCCCGCACGATCGGCGAGCGCTACCGCGCCGGCCAGCCGGTGATCATGAACCTCACCGAGCTGGACGCCGCCGAGGCCAAGCGGCTCGTGGACTTCGCCGCCGGGCTCGTCTTCGCCCTCCACGGCGGCCTCGACAAGGTCACCAACCGGGTGTTCCTGCTGACCCCGGCCGACGTCGAGGTCTCCGCGGACGACGCCCGCAAGCTGGCCGAGCGGGGCGTCCTGCGGTCCGAGTGAGGCCCGCCCGCCGCGACCGGCCGGGCGACGCGCGAACGGGCGGTCGCGGCCCGACGACCAGCACAGAGGCCCGCTAGCATCGGCACCGTGCCGCTCGCCCTGCAGTTCGTCCTCTACTACGCGCTGTTCTTCTTCTGGCTCCTGCTCGTCGGCCGCATCGTCGTCGAGCTCGTGCGCAGCTTCGCGCGCCAGTGGGTCCCGGTCGGACCCAGTGCGGTGGCGCTCGAACTGATCTTCACCATCACCGACCCGCCCGTGAAGCTGTTGCGGAGAGTGATCCCCGTCGTCCGCATCGGCGGTGTGGGACTGGACCTGTCGATTATGGTTCTACTGCTGGTGGTGTTCATACTGATGAACGTTGCCCAGCCGACGCCGTAGTGAGCCCCAGTCACACGGTGCCGCCGCCGAGGACTGCATGAGGTGATCCGATGCCGCTGACACCCGCCGACGTTCACAACGTCGCGTTCAGCAAGCCCCCTATCGGTAAGAGGGGGTACAACGAGGACGAGGTCGACGCGTTCCTCGACCTGGTCGAGGCCGAGCTCGCCCGGCTGATCGACGAGAACGACGACCTGCGCGAGCAGGTCGCGCAGCTCGAGCAGCGGCTCGGGAACGCGCAGGCCGACCTGGAGGACGCACGCGCCGCGCGGCCTGCGCCGATGGCGCCGCCACCGGTCTCCCCGCCGACGCAGCAGATCCAGCGCCCCATGGGCCTGGGTCCGATGGGTGGCGACTCGCCCGAGCAGGGCGACCACCACGTCCAGGTCGCGAAGGTCCTGAGCATGGCCCAGGAGATGGCCGAGCGGCTCACCGCCGAGGCCAAGTCCGAGGCCGACGCGATGCTCACCGACGCGCGCACCAAGTCGGAGCAGCTGCTCTCGGAGGCGCGTGCCAAGTCGGACGGGCTCGTCAACGACGCCCGCGCGCGGGCCGAGACGATGCTCAACGACGCCCGTACCAGGGCGGAGACCCTGGAACGGCAGTCGCGCGACAAGGCCGCCACGCTGGTCGGCGACGCCGAGCGCAAGCAGGCCGAGATCATCGGCACCATCACCCGCGACAAGTCGGTGCTGGAGAAGAAGATCGACGAGCTGCGCACGTTCGAGCGCGAGTACCGCACCCGCCTCAAGACCTACCTGGAGTCCCAGCTCAGGGACCTCGGGGAGCGCGGGTCGGCGGCTCCTGCCGACAGCCGGGCCAGCTCCAACGGGGGGTACGCCGCCACCGGTTACGGCCAGCGCGCCGACGCCGGGAGCTGAGTCCGAACGACCGGCGGTGCGCCGCAGGCGTGCCGCACCTCCGTAGACGGAGTGAATCATCGTGCTGCTGCTGGTCCTGATCCTCGTCCTGATCGCCTTCAGCCTGCTGGTGGTGGCGCTGCTGACCGGCAGCGTTCTGTGGGCGTGGGTGTCCGTCGGCGTCAGCGTTGCCGCCGCGGCGGTGCTGCTGGTCGACTACCTGCAGCGGCGCAGCGCGGTGAGGGCCGGCGCGGAGGCGGGTGCGGCCGCAGGGCCGTCCCGCCAGGCAGACATGGAGCCGGTCACCGAGGTGCTCCCGGTGATCCCGCGCTCCGGTGGAACGGACGGCGCACAGCCGGACTCGGCCACGGCCCTGTTCGACCAGCGCGCGGACAGCCAGCAGACGGTCGTGATGCCGGTCGTGCAACCGCCCGCCTCTACGGACCGACCGTCCGGCGCTTCCCCGGACGCCAGTCCATCGAGCGGTAGTTCGTCACCGACCGTAACCGCAGCAGGGGTTGCTCGTTCTCCTTCGGGTGCCGCACCGGGTGACGCCGGAGCAGGCTCCCCGGGCGCGACGGCGGCGCGCCCGGCACCCCGGAGGCCGCGACGACAACCACGGCGGCGGCGGGCGGCGACAAGGCGGCCGACGCCACCGCGATGGTCGCCGCGAGCCACGGCGGTCCGGCCGGCGACGGCCCGGGCGAGCCGGCCAAGGACGTCAACGGGGCGAGCGGGCCCGCGCAGGAGCCCACGCCGACGGCCGAGGAGGAGCCTCCGGAGGAGCCGCGCGACGCCGCGGCCGCGGCCGTGGTGGCCGGGCTGGAGAGCGAGGTGCTGGTCGTCGACGAGCAGCCGCGCTACCACGTCGTCGGCTGCCGGGCGCTCATCGGCAAGGCGCTGATCCCGATCCCCGTCCGCGAGGCCGTGGAGCTGGGCTTCACGCCGTGCGGCTGGTGCACGCCCGACCGCACCCTCGCCGCGCAGCACGCATCCGTCCGCTAGACGCACCACACCCCGCAGCCGGACACCCGCAGTCGGCGCGGCCCCGTCCCCGGCTGGGGCAGGCAGGGACGGGGCCTGCGGAATACCGGGTGGCACCGGGGCGCTACCCTGGTCGCACAGGCACCGATCCGGCAATCACCGGGGAGCCTCCGGAAGAAACGGGCGTGCGGCCCGGAGTAGAACCGGACGGGAGCGGCCCGTCACAGCCGTCCGACGAGAGGTCGCCCGCGTCCCCGGGCGGCAAGCGGGGTGGTACCGCGGCGCTCGCGAGAGCCGTCGTCCCCGTGCAGGCAGCGCACCACGAGCCACGCACGAGGAGCACCACCGATGACCGAGCCGACGGCCCAGCTTGGCTACCCGACGGTCCCTGCGCACCCGTCGTTCCCGCAGCTCGAGCACGAGGTGCTCCAGGCGTGGGAGGCCGACGGGACCTTCGCCGCGTCCGTCGAGAGCCGGCCCGCGGGCGAGAACGGCAGCAACGAGTTCGTCTTCTACGACGGCCCGCCGTTCGCCAACGGACTCCCGCACTACGGCCACCTGCTCACCGGCTACGTCAAGGACGTCGTGCCGCGCTACCAGACCATGCGCGGGCGCCGCGTCGAGCGCCGGTTCGGCTGGGACACCCACGGCCTGCCCGCCGAGGTCGAGGCCGAGCACCAGCTCGGGATCAAGGACAAGTCCGAGATCGACGAGATGGGCGTCGCGGCGTTCAACGACGCCTGCCGCGCGTCCGTCCTGCGCTACACCGGCGAGTGGCGCGACTACGTCACCCGCCAGGCCCGCTGGGTCGACTTCGACAACGACTACAAGACGCTCGACCTGGACTACATGGAAAGCGTCATGTGGGCCTTCAAGACCCTGTGGGACAAGGGTCTCGTCTACCAGGCTTCCGCGTCCTCTGGTACTGCTGGCACGACGGCACCCCGCTCTCGGCCACCGAGACGCGCATGGACGACGTCTACCTCGACCGGCAGGACCCCGCGGTCACCGTCGGGCTGCGGCTCGCCGCGCCGGGCTCGGACCTCGACGGGGCGCTCGCCCTGATCTGGACCACCACGCCGTGGACGCTCCCGTCCAACCTCGCGATGGCCGTGCACCCCGAGGTCGAGTACGCGCTGGTCGCCGCGAACGGCGAGCGGTACGTGCTGGCGTCCGCGCGCGTCGCGCACTACGCCCGCGAGCTGGGCGAGGAGCCCGAGGTGCTGCGGACGCTCCCCGGCAGCGAGCTGGTCGGCGTCTCCTACACCCCGCCGTTCGACTTCTTCGCCGGCTGGCCGAACGCGCACCGCGTGCTGGCCGCCGACTACGTCACCACCGACGACGGCACCGGGCTCGTGCACATCGCGCCCGCGTTCGGCGAGGAGGACAAGGCCGTCACCGACGCGGCCGGCATCGAGACCGTCGTGCCGGTGGACACCCGCGGCGAGTTCGACGCGCGCGTGCCCCCCTACGAGGGGATGCAGGTCTTCGACGCGAACATCCAGATCATCCGTGACCTGCGCGACCGCACCGCGCCGTACGTCCACGGCGTGCTGCTGCGCCACGAGACCTACGACCACCCGTACCCGCACTGCTGGCGCTGCGGGAACCCGCTGATCCAGCGCGCGGTGGACTCGTGGTTCGTGGAGGTCACGAAGTTCCGCGACCGGATGGTCGAGCTGAACCAGCAGATCACGTGGGTGCCCGAGCACATCCGCGACGGCCAGTTCGGCAAGTGGCTCTCCGGCGCGATCGACTGGTCGATCTCCCGCAACCGGTACTGGGGCAGCCCCATCCCGGTCTGGGTCTCGGACGACCCCACCTACCCGCGCGTGGACGTCTACGGCTCGCTCGACGAGCTGGAGCGCGACTTCGGCGTGCGCCCGACCAACCTGCACCGCCCGTACATCGACGACCTGACCCGCCCGAACCCGGACGACCCGACCGGGCGCTCGACCATGCGCCGGGTGCCGGAGGTGCTCGACTGCTGGTTCGAGTCGGGCTCGATGCCGTTCGCGCAGGTGCACTACCCCTTCGAGAACAGGGACTGGTTCGAGCACCACTACCCGGGCGACTTCATCGTCGAGTACAACGGGCAGACCCGCGGCTGGTTCTACACCCTGCACGTGCTGGCCACGGCGCTGTTCGACCGGCCGGCGTTCCGGTCGTGCGTCGCGCACGGCATCGTGCTGGGCGACGACGGGCTGAAGATGTCCAAGTCGCGCAAGAACTACCCGGACGCAACGAGGTGTTCGAGCGCGACGGCTCCGACGCCATGCGCTGGTTCCTCATGGCGAGCCCGATCCTGCGCGGCGGCAACCTCGTCGTCACCGAGCAGGGCATCCGCGAGGGCGTGCGCAGGCGCTCCTGCCGCTCTGGAACACCTGGTACTTCCTCTCGCTCTACGCGGGTGCGGCCGGGCGGCCGGGCACCGTGCGCGCCGACTCGCCGCACGTCCTCGACCGGTACGTGCTCGCCCGCACGGCCGCCCTCGTCGACGACGTGACCAGGGCGTTGGACGTCTACGACGTCGCCGGCGCGTGCGAGCGGGTGCGCGACCACGCCGAGGCGCTCACCAACTGGTACGTGCGCCGCTCGCGCGACCGGTTCTGGGCCGGCGACCCCGACGCGATCGACACCCTGCACACCGTGCTGGAGGTGACCAGCCGGGTCGCCGCGCCGCTGCTGCCGCTCACGATGGAGCGGGTGTGGCAGGGCCTCACCGGCGGGCGGTCCGTGCACCTCACCGACTGGCCCGGCCGGCACGAGCTGCCGCACGACGCCGAGCTGGTCGCGGCCATGGACCGGGTGCGGCAGGTGGCGTCCTCGGCGCTCTCGCTGCGCAAGGCCCGCGGGCTGCGGGTGCGGCTGCCGCTCGCCCGGCTGACCGTCGCCGCCGCCGACGTCGCCGCGCTGGAGCCGTTCGCCGACATCCTGCGCGACGAGGTGAACGTCAAGGACGTCGTGCTGACCACCGACGTCGGCGAGCACGGCCGGTTCGACGTGGCCGTCAACGCGCGGGCCTGCGGGCCGCGCCTGGGCGGCGACACCCAGAAGGTGATCCGCGCGGTCAAGGCGGGGGAGTGGACCCGCAACGACAAGGGCACGATCACCGCGGGCGGGATCGAGCTGCTCGACGGCGAGTTCACCGAGAAGCTGGTGGCGTCCGACCCCGGGTCGACCGCCGCGCTGCCCGGCTTCACCGGGCTCGTCGTGCTCGACACCGTCGTCACGCCGGAGCTGGCGGCCGAGGGCACCGCGCGCGACGTCGTGCGGGTGGTGCAGCAGGCCCGCCGGGACGCCGGGTTCGACGTCAGCGACCGGATCGCGCTCACCCTCGACGGCCCGGCCGCCGTGCTCGACGCCGTCCGGGCGCACGAGGCGTTCGTGGCGGGCGAGGTGCTGGCGACGGAGGTCCGGTACGCCGCGATCCCCGACCCGACCCTCGCCGGCCAGGTCAGCACCCCCGACGGCACCGGCACCGCGGTCCGCACCCTGGTCACGAAGTCCTGACCCGCGAGTCGCTGGATTAGTGCACGCGAGTCGCGCCGTGAGTGCACGCGAGTCGGGGTGTGGGTGCACGCGAGTCGCGCCGTGAGTGCGTGCGGGTCGGGTGACCGTGGCGTGCGGGTCGCGGCGTCGTGAAGATCGCGGTGCGGGTCCGTCCCGGGGCCATGGCCGACGCCGTCGGCGGGCGCTGGGACGGGCCGCGCGGGCCCGCGCTGCTCGTGTCCGTGCGGGCCCGGGCCGTCGAGGGCGCCGCCAACGCGGCCGTGCTGACGGCCGTCGCCGCGGCGTTCGGGCTGCGCTGGGCGGACGTCGGGCTGGTCACGGGTGCGCGGGGCCGGGACAAGGTGCTGGAGATCGCCGGCGACGAGCCGGCGCTGCGGGCCCGGCTCGCGGCGCTGCTCGGCTAGCGCGGTCGCCAGGACAGCCGGCGGGCATACTCGGCCGTGTGAGCGCGGCGGCGGTCTGGGCGGAGCGGCAGGAGGGGCGGGGCATCCCGCCGGAGATCCTCGCGAAGGCCCGGAGCAACCCGTGGCGCCACGAGGTCGGGCACTTCACGGCGCCGGAGGAACCCCACGACACCCCGTCGCGGGCGGCCGCGCTCGCGCTCCTCGGCGACGGCGGCACCGTGCTGGACGTCGGCTGCGGGGCAGGGGCGGCGGCGTTCGCGCTGGTCGGGCCGCTGTCCCGGGTCACCGGCGCCGACCAGCAGCAGGACATGCTCGACGCGTTCGCCGCCGCCGCGCGGGCCCGCGGGCTGCCGCACCGCACGGTGCTGGGCCGGTGGCCCGACGCCTCGGCCGACGCGGGGACGGCCGACGTGGTCGTCTCGCACCACGTGCTGCACAACGTCGTCGACCTGCCGCCGTTCCTGCGCGCGCTCACCGCCGCGGCCGGGCGCGGGGTGGTCGTCGAG
The DNA here is from genome assembly GCA_001942415.1 of Pseudonocardia sp. CNS-139. Lineage (GTDB taxonomy): Bacteria > Actinomycetota > Actinomycetes > Mycobacteriales > Pseudonocardiaceae > Pseudonocardia. Next base: position 86,187 of record MKJX01000022.1, on the reverse strand, counting down.
ATGATGGCGCAGCACCCCATGGCCTGGCTCGACCCGCTCTGGGAACGCTTCCACGGCCTGCACCGCCCGCCGTCCGCCACCACGGCCGACGCCGTGGCCGTGCTGCGCGAGCTGGGCGTCGAGCCGCAGGTGCAGGAGTGGGAGCGGGTGACCCCGCCCCGCCACGACGCCGCCGTCGTCACGCAGCGGCTGTGCCTGCCCGAGTCGGCCGTGCCCGCCGTCGCCGCCGCGCTCGACACGCTGGACCGGCCGCGGCTGGCGGCCACGCTGTCCTGGACCGCCTGACCCCGCTGCCGCGCCGGCTCACCCCGGCGGGGTGATCCGCGGCGGCGGATCCGTCCCCAGACTGGCCGTATGTCCGACCTCGAGGTCAGCCACTCCGGCTCCATGTCCCGGCAGGAGGCCGCGAAGGTGGTGCGGGCGCTCGCCGACGCCCTCGCCGAGGACGGCTCGCACGTGCGGCTGCGGCTCGGCAACAGCACGGCGGAGCTGCGCGTCCCCGAGCAGGTGCGGGTGGAGCTCGAGCTGGAGGTCGACGGCGCCGAGGTCGAGCTCGAGTGCGAGCTGACCTGGCAGCTGGGCGGGCGGCCGCGGGCGGGGACGTCCGGGCACCGGAAGCCGGCCGCCGACGCCGAGGGGTGAACGGCGCGAGCCCCGCCGATCTCGGGATCGGCGCGGCGGTCTGGATGTGGCAGGCGGGCCGGCCGGTGCGCGCCGCGGCCGGCGCCGTCGTGCGCGGCACGGCCGGGCAGGTGCTGCGGCTCGCCCCGGACGAGCTGGTGGCGGCGCTCGCCGAGCGCGGGCGGGCCGGGCGCGCCGAGCTGGAACGGCTGGCGGCCACGCTGCTGCGGGACGCGATCCGCCTGGTCGTCGCCGCGCTGCTGGACACCGTGGACCTCACCGCGCTGGTCCGCCGGCACGTCGACCTGAACGCGGTGGCGGCGGCCCTGGACGTCGACGCGGTCGCCGCCCGCCTGGACCTCGACGCCGTGCTCGCCCGCCTCGACCTGGACGCGGTCGTGCGCCGCCTCGACCTGGACGCCGTCGTGCGGCGGGTGGACCTGGACGCCGTCGTCGGGCGGGTCGACGTCGACGCGGTGGCCCGGCGGGTGGACCCCGGTCCGCTGGTCGCCCGGGTGGACGTCGACGCCGTGATCGCGCGGGTCGACCTCGTGGGCATCGCCCGGGAGGTCATCGCCGCGATCGACCTGCCGGAGATCGTCCGCACCTCGACCGGCGGGCTGACCTCCGACACCGTGCGCAGCGTCCGGGCCGAGGCCGTGCAGGCCGACGACCTCGTCGCCGGCGTCGTCGACCGCCTCCTGCGCCGGACGGGGTCGCACCCGGCGGACCCGCCGTGAGCCGGGCGTCCCCGGCGGAACGGCCGGCCGGGGTCGTGACGCGCGGCACCGCGGCGGTGGTCGACCTCGCCGTGCTCGTGACCGCGATGGGCCTGCTGCTGCTCGCGGTGGCCGGCGTGCTGTTCGCCTGGTCGCGCTGGCGTTCCGGTGGCCGGCCCCGTCGTGGCCGGTGACGGTCGGGGTCGGCGCGCTGGTCGCGGCGGTGTACCTCACCGTGGCCTGGGCGACGACCGGGCGGACCGTCGGCGGGGCGCTCCTCGGGCTGCGGGTGCGGTCGGCGCGGCGTGCCCGGCTCGGCTGGATCCGCGCCGCGGTCCGCGCGGTGCTCTGCCTGGTCTTCCCGGTCGGGCTGCTGTGGGCGGCGGTCGACCGGCGGCGCCGCTCGCTGCAGGACCTCGTCGTGCGCAGCGCCGTGCTCTACGACTGGAGCGACGACGCCGGCGTGCGGGTGCCGGCCGGCCCGGTGCCCGGTTGACCGCGGTCAGCCGGTCTGCTCGGCCAGCGCGACGAGGATGCCGGCGGGGCCGCGGAGGTAGCAGAGCCGGTAGCCGTCCCCGTACTGCACCACGTCGCCGAGGAGCTCGGCCCCGTGCGGCCGCAGGCGGTCGAGGATGTCGTCGATGTCGTCGACGGCGAACATGATGCGATGGCCGCCCAGCGTGTTCGCCGGCGCGCGCGGGTCGGTGACCAGGCTCGCCGGCGAGCGGTACCTGGTCAGCTCGAGCCGTCCGTGGCCGTCCGGGGTGTGCATCATCGCGATGTCCGACCGGACTCCCCCGAGCCCGACGAGGCGGTCCACCTCGATGCCCTCGACCGTCGCCTCGCCCTCCAGCTCCAGTCCGAGCTCGGCGAAGAACGCCGTGGCGGCCGCGAGGTCGTCGACGACGATGGCGACGTTGTCCATCCGCCGGATCGCCCCGCGCCCGGGATGGTTGCCGCGCCGGTCGGTGTCGGCCACGAGGACTCCCCTTCGAGGGCTGGGTGCCGGGCATGGTCGTGACCACCATGCCCGACGAGCACCGGAGATGCTCAGCCCAGGGCCTTCCGCTTGACGGCCTCGTACTCGTCGGCGGTGATGTCGCCCTCGTCGAGCAGACGCTTCGCCGTGGCGATCTGGTCGGCCGGGCCGGTTCCGCCGCCGCCCTTCGCGGCGATCGACTGGACGTCGCTCTCGAAGCCGGCGCGCGCGGCGGCGGCCTCCGCCCGGCGCCGTTCGCCCATCCCGCGGCCCTGCGCGATCAGGTAGACGAGGATGCCGATGAACGGCAGCAGGATGAGGAAGACGGTCCACGCGGCCTTCGCCCACCCGCTGACGTCGTGGCGGCCGAACAGGTCGCCGAAGATCACGAACAACAGCCAGAACCACAGGACGAGGCCGAAGAAGACGAGCATCGTCCAGATCAGGTCGAGCAGCGGATATCCGGTGCCCGTCGCCGCCAACACCATGTCGCTCTCCCCGGGCTCGTTCCGACGACCGTGCGGTCAGGCTGTCGCGGCCCGCGGTCCGGGTCGCCACCCGCGTCGGGTGATTCGCGAGGTTCAGCCGGGGGCCGGGCGGGCGCCGTCGCCCCCGGCGGGCGGCTCGGACGGGGCGGGCGGCTCGGCCGGCTGTTCGCGGGGCTGGTCCAGGAACTGGATCACGGCGAGCACCACGAGCAGGACGACGGCGACCAGGAGGATGTCCAGGCCGCTCGGGCGGTCCAGCAGGACGACCACCAGTGCCGCCAGCAGCACCGCCGCCACCCGCAGGACCCGGCGGTACCGGTGCACCCACGGACCCACCGGGCCCTCCTGGATCCGCTGGGCGAGCCTGCCGCGGCGCAGCGCGTCGATCCAGCGCGAGAGGGTGCGCCGGATCGCGACGGCCGACGTCGACGGACCCGTGACCCACGCAGCGAGCGCCACGAGCAGCCCGACCACGAACAGGGTGCGCAGTGCGGCGCGGAGGAACCGCACGAGGATGTCGTACGCCGCGGCCGCCGGGGCCGCCGCCGTCTCGGTGACGCCGCCGACGATCACCCCGCGCGCGATGAGCAGCGCGGCGGCCAGCACGACCATCACCGCCATCACGCCGACCCCGACCACGATCGTGGCGCGCCGGCGCCGCCTGGCCAGGAGGACCCCGCCGACCAGCGCGAGGATCGTCACCCACGGCAGCCACGTCGCGGCGGCGTCCAGGAAGCGGTACGCGGACTGCGCCCTGATCAGCGTGCTCGCCGGGAACAGCTCGATCGTCGGGTGGATCTCGGGGATCCGCCCGGCCGCCGCGAACCCGGACGCCACCAGCTGCTGCTTGGCCGCGTCGATGAACGGGGCGAGGTCGAGCACGGCGCTGCCGCCCTCGACGGTGATCGCGGACGACTGCCCGGACAGCACCGCCACCATCTGGTCGTGGGAGACGGTCAGCGCGCGCTGCGCGGCGTCGACGAACGCGGGGCTCGCGACCAGGGCGTTGATCCGGCCCTGCACGAACCCGCGGGCACCCTCGGCGAGCGGGCCGGTGAGGTCGCGCAGCCGGTCGACGACCTGCGGCGGGACGCCCTGCGCGGCGAGCGCGTCGATGCCTTGGTCGGCGATCTGCTGCACGTCGAGCTGGGCGAAGACCTCGGTGGTGATGCGGTTGGCCAGCGCGGCCTGCACCGTCGGGTCCTCGACGACCGGACCGACCGTCGCCACGAACCGGTCCGTGTCGGAGATCTGGTTGTTCGTCCAGATGGCGAAGACCGAGATCGGCACCAGCAGCAGGCCCAGCACCAGCAGCACCACCGAGCCGACCGAGGCCCAGCGGACGGCGCCGAGCCCGCGCCGCCGCGGCGGCTCCGGTGGCACGGGAGGGGCCGGCGGGGCGGCGCGCAGCTCCGCCACCTCGCGGCGCAGGCGTTCGAGCTCCGCGCGCTCGCCCGTGGCGAGCGGGCCCGATCGCTCCTCCAGCTCGGACACGGCCTGGCTCCCGTCCACGTCCGCCCGGGCCGGACCTCGGTGCCGGCCGGCGTCGTGAGCGGACCAGGGTCGGGCGGCGGGCGGCGGGACACATCACCCGTAGGGGGCGAGAACGCCGCTCACGTCGTGTGCAGCCGCACGTCCCCCGTCCCGCCGTCGATCGTGACGGCGCGGTCGGAGAACGGGTCGACGGGCACGGTGACCGACCGGTCGCCGAACCGCGTCCACGCCGACACCCGGTAGGCCGCGCCGGCCGGGAGCGCGACGTCGACCTCGCCGAACTCGGTGCCCACCACGACGCTGCGCGGCGGCTCCAGCAGCTCCAGCCGCACGTCGCCGGTGTCCGACCGGGCCTGCACGGTGTCGCCGCGCAGCCCGAGCGCGGTGATCTCCCCGGCCCGGCTCGTGACGTCGACCGGCCCGGTGACGTCGAACAGCGCGATGTCGCCGGTGGACCGGTCGACCCGGACCGGGCCGGTGAGCCCGCGCGCCGTGACGTCGCCGTGCGCGCCGCTGACCGTGAGCGCGAACGCGGGCGGCAGCTCGACGGTGTAGGCGACCGAGCAGTCGGAGGTGCCGAAGTCGTCGCAGTCGGCGTCCAGCCGCACCCCCGACGGGGTGGACTCCTCCACCAGGTCGGGGGTGCCGATGCCGTGCCGCACGACGGTGTGCACGTGGACCTGCCCGTCCGTGCTCGGGACGACCGTGACGTCGCCGGTCTCGCTGTCGACGGTGAAGCGGTCGCCCGTGGGGCGGTGCACCGTGCTGGTCTCGACCGTGCGGCTGACGACGTGGGAGAACAGCTCCGTGGCCCCGACTCCGACGACCACCGCCACGAACAGCACGGCCACGACGACCAGCGCCGGGTGCGCCGGGGGGCGCTGCGTGGTGGTCACGCGTCCTCCAGGTAGCGCAGCACGGCGAGCACCCGCCGGTGGTCGCTGGGCGCCGCGGGCAGCGCGAACTTGCCGAAGATCCCGCTGATGTGCTTCTCCACCGCGCCCTCGCCGACCACCAGCGCCTCCGCGATGCCGGCGTGGAACGGCCCTCGGCCATCAGCGTCAGCACCTCCCGCTCGCGCGGGGTGAGCGACGCGAGCGGCCCGACCCGCCGGGCGCGGGCGAAGAGCTGCGACACGACCTCCGGGTCGAGCGCCGTGCCGCCGGCCCGCACCCGGTGCAGCGCCTCCACGAACGTCTCGACGTCGGCGACGCGGTCCTTCAGCAGGTAGCCGACGCCGCGGGTGTCGCCGGCCAAGAGCTCGGTGGCGTAGCGCTCCTCCACGTACTGGGAGAGCACGAGCACCGCGACCGCCGGCCAGCGCGCCCTGATCACCAGCGCCGCCCGCAGCCCCTCGTCGGAGTGGGTGGGCGGCATCCGCACGTCGGCGACGACCACGTCGGGCGGCTCGACGGCGACCGAACGCAGCAGCGACTCGCCGTCGCCCACCGCGTCGACCACGGCGAACCCGGCCTCGGCCAGCAGCCGGGAGAGCCCCTCGCGCAGGAGGACGGAGTCCTCGGCGACGGTGACGCGCGGCGCGGTCACCGGCCCGCCGCCACAGCCGTGCAGGGCAACTCGACCGTGAGCACCGTGGGCCCGCCGACCGGCGAGTCGATGCCGAGCTGGCCGTCGACCCCCGACACCCGGTCGGCCAGCCCGCGCAGGCCGGTGCCGGCGGCCGGGTCGGCGCCGCCGGCCCCGTCGTCGGCGATCGTGATCCACAGCGGCCCGGCGCCCTCCCTGCGCACCGTGACCGACGCGGCGCGGGCGCCCGAGTGCTTCGCGACGTTGGTGAGCCCCTCGGCGACGACGAAGTAGCCGATGGCCTCCACCGTGGCGCTGGGCCGCTGGTCGAGCTGCACCGTGAGCTCGACCGGCACCGGGCAGCGCGCCGCCACCGCCGACAGCGCGGCGTCGAGGGCGCGGTCGGTGAGCACCGGCGGGTGCAGGCCGCGGATCAGCCCGCGCAGGTCGGTGACGGCGTCCTTGGCCTGCTGGTGGGCGTCGGCCAGCAGGTCGGCGACGGGGCCGGGTCCTGCCTGTAGCGGGCCCGGGCCCGGCCGAGCGTCATCGCGAGGGCGACGAGCTGCTGCTGCGTGCCGTCGTGCAGGTCGCGCTCCAGGCGCCGGCGTTCGGCCTCCCCGGCGTCGACGACGCGGGCCCGGCTGCGCTCCAGCTCGTCGACCCGGAGCGCGAGCGCGCCCGGGACGGGCCCGAGCAGCGAGCGGGCGACGGCGGCGTCGGCCGCGGCGAGCCCGCGCAGCACGGCGGGCGCGAGCAGGAGCAGCACCAGCCCGAGCGCGGCGAGCCCGGCGCGCCCGGTGCCCGTGTCGGCCAGCGGGATGCCGTAGACGACCTCGCCGCCCGCCGGCACCAGCCACCCGAGCAGCGGCATCGCCAGCAGCGCGAGCGCGCCCGAGAGCAGCAGGAACACCACACCGGACGTCAGCAGGCCGAGCGGTGCCGCGAGCACCTGGTACGCCGCGCGGCGGCGGACCCCCGGGTCGCGCCACAGCTCGCCGCCGTAGCGCAGCGGGTTGCGCTGGAACCGCGGCATCGGCTGCTCCGCGATCTCGACGCCGAGCAGCACGCGGACCCGGAAGCGCTCGATGCGGGCCATCAGCGTGCTCGCCCAGACCGTGACGATCCAGACCGGCAGGCCCATCAGGGCGAACGGCATCAGCACGACCGCGAGGAGGAGCCCCGTGAGCAGCACCCACGCGTACGTCCAGCCGACGACCACGTCGAGCAGCAGGTGGGCGGCGGCGAGCCAGGTGGACGGGGCGAGCAGGGCACGTACCGGATCGGGCCGTGACCTGCCCGTCGGCAGCGGGATGGCCATGCGACCAGGCTAGGGAGCGGGCCGGTCCGGGGACCATCGGGCGGAACCCCGAACCGGGGTGGGGACAACCCCCGGCCGGGCCAGCCCGTGGCCGCCCCGGCGCGACTCGCGTGCACCCAGACCCCGACTCGCGTGCACCCAGAGCGCGACTCGCGTGCACCCAGGCCGCGACTCGCGTGCATTCAGGGCCCGACTCGCGGGGGAGCGGCGGGCCGGCATCCGCGAGTCGCGCCGTGGGTGCGCGCGAGTCGCGGTGCGCGACACGTTCGGGCTGGTCATCGGGCTGCCCTCGGCGGCGATATACGGTACCGACGGCGGAGGTGGGCATGGCGAGCCTGGAGGTGCTGCTCGGTATCGGGGCCGCCGTGCTGCTCGTCGGCGTGTTCGCCGTCCGCGTCTCCAGCCGTCTCGGGCTCCCCGCACTGCTCATCTACCTGGGCATCGGCATCGTGCTGGGCGAGTCGGTGCTGGGCATCCAGTTCTCCGACGCGCTGCTCACCGAGTCGATCGGGCTCGCCGCGCTCGTCCTGATCCTCGCCGAGGGCGGGCTCACCACCCGCTGGAGCGCGGTGCGCCCCGCGTTCGGCCTGGGTGTCGCGCTGGCCACGGTCGCGGTGGCGGTGAGCATCGGCGTCGTCGGGGTGCTGCTGCACTTCCTGCTGGGCCTGGACTGGCGCATCGCGTTCCTGTGGGGCGCCGTGCTGTCGTCGACGGACGCGGCGGCCGTGTTCAGCGTGCTGCGCGGGGTCGGCGTCCCGCGGCGGCTGGCGGGCGCGCTGGAGCTCGAGTCCGGCATGAACGACGCCCCGGTCGTGCTCGCCGTCGTGCTGCTGGCCTCCGGCGACCCGTTCACCTGGCTGACGCCGCTGCTCGTCGTCTACGAGCTCGCGGCCGGGGGCCTCATCGGGGCCGCGCTGGGGCTGGGCGGGGCCTGGGTGCTGCGCCGCGTCGCGCTCCCGGCCACCGGTCTCTACCCGCTCGCGGCGATCGCGGTCTGCCTGCTCGCGTACGCGTCCGGCCAGTTCGCGCACGCCTCGGGGCTGCTCGCGACGTACGTCGCCGCGCTCGTGCTGGGCAACTCCGACCTGCCGCACCGGGCCGGCGTGCGCTCGTTCGCGGAGGGCATGGGCCTGCTGGCGCAGATCGGGGTGTTCGTGCTGCTCGGGCTCTACGCCTCGCCGCCGCGGCTGGTGGACGCGATCGTGCCGGCGCTGGTGGCGGGGCTCGTGCTGATCGTCGCCGGGCGCCCGCTCTCGGTGCTGGCGGCCGCGCTCCCGTTCCGGGTGCCGTGGCGGGAGCAGGCGTTCCTGTCGTGGGCCGGGCTGCGCGGGGCCGTCCCGATCGTGCTCGCGCTGATCGCCGTGATCGAGGGCGCGCAGGGCGGGCAGCTGCTGGTGGACGTGGTGTTCGTGCTGGTCGTCGTGCTGACGCTGCTGCAGGGCACCACCCTGTCACTGGTGGCGCGGCTGCTCGGGGTGGCCCGGCCGGCCCAGGCCGAGGAGATCACGGTCGACGCCGCACCGCTGGAGGAGCTGGGCGCCGACCTGCTGGAGGTGCGGGTGCCGGTGGGCTCCCGGCTGCGCGGGGTCTACCTGCGGGAGCTGCGGCTGCCCCGCGGCGCGACGGTCAGCCTGGTCGTCCGCGCGGGAGAGGCGTTCACCCCGGAGCCCGGCACCCGGCTGCGCGAGGGCGACCAGCTCCTCGTCGTCGCGACGGCGGGCGTGCGCAGGGCGACGGAGGCCCGCATCCGGGCCGTCGACCAGCACGGCAAGCTGGCGCGCTGGCGCGGTGAACAGGCCCCGGACGCGATGAGGGATGATGGCGGGGTGAGTCACGCACCGGCAGCCCCGGACGAGCCCGCCGTCAGGTCCAAGGTCTGGCTGCTCGCCCTGATCGCCCCCGTCGTGCTCGCGGCCGACATCGTCACGAAGGTGGTCGCGGTCGCCGAGCTGGAGGGCCGGGCCCCGGTGCAGCTCCTGGGCGGCCTGGTCTACCTGCAGCTGGTGCGCAACCCGGGCGCGCGTTTCGTTCGTCCACCGGGTACACGTGGCTGCTCACCGTGATCGCGATCGCGGTGGTCGTCGTCATCGTCCGGGTGGCCCGGCGGCTGCGCTCCACGGGCTGGGCGATCGCGCTGGGCCTGGTGCTCGGCGGCGCGCTGGGCAACCTCACCGACCGCATCTTCCGCTCACCGGGCCCGCTGCAGGGCCACGTCGTCGACATGGTGTCGGTCTTCGCGCCGGACGGGCGCGCGTTCCCCGTGTTCAACGTGGCCGACTCGTCGATCGTCTGCGGCGGCATCCTGCTCGTGCTGCTGGCGCTGTTCGGGCGCGAGCTGGACGGGAGCCACGCCTCCCGCACCAAGGAAGCCCGCACCAAGGAGACCGAGCCGTCCGCCGCACGGGACGAGCCCACCGGTGGCTGACACCCGCCAGCTCCCCGTCCCCGACGGCCTCGACGGGATGCGCGTCGACGCCGGGCTCTCGCGGCTGCTGGGGCTGTCCCGCACGACCGTCGCGGCGCTGGCCGAGGACGGGCGGGTCGCGCTGGACGGGCGCGCGGCCGCCAAGTCCGACCGGCTCTCGGCCGGGTCGTGGCTGGAGGTCGAGCTGCCCGAGCCGGCCGCGCCCGCCGCGATCCTCGGCGCCGAGGAGGTCGTCGCCGGGCTCACCGTGCTGCACGCCGACGACGACATCGTCGTGGTCGACAAGCCGGTCGGCGTCGCCGCGCACCCGAGCCCCGGCTGGACCGGCCCCACGGTCGTCGGCGGGCTCGCCGCGCTCGGCTACCGCGTCTCGACGTCGGGGGCGGCCGAGCGGCAGGGCATCGTGCACCGGCTCGACGTCGGCACCACCGGCGTGATGGTCGTGGCCGCGTCCGAGCACGCGTACACGGTGCTGAAACGGGCGTTCAAGGAACGCACCGTGGACAAGCGCTACCACGCCGTCTGCCAGGGCCACCCGGACCCGTCCAGCGGCACGGTCGACGCGCCCATCGACCGGCACCCCCGCCACGACTACAAGTTCGCCGTGGTCGCGGGCGGCAAGCCGGCCGTCACCCACTACGACACGGTCGAGGCGTTCCGGGCGGCGTCGCTGCTGGACATCCGGCTGGAGACGGGCCGCACCCACCAGATCCGGGTGCACCTCGCGGCGCTGCGCCACCCGTGCGCCGGCGACCTGACCTACGGCGCCGACCCGGTGCTGGCCAAGCGGCTCGGGCTCACCCGGCAGTGGCTGCACGCCCGGCGGCTCGGATTCGAGCACCCGGCGGACGGGCGGTGGGTCGAGTTCACCAGCCCGTACCCGGCCGACCTCGACCACGCGCTGCAGCTGCTGCGGGACTGACGCTCGGGTGACCACACGCGGCCGGGTGGGAGCGCTGATCGTGTGCGCCGTGGCCGTCCTGCTCGTCGCCTGGTACGCGGGCACGCGGTTCCCGGCGGCGGCGCCCGCCCCGGCCGCCGGCACCGTGCGCCTGGGGCCCGAGCCGGGGGAGGACGTGGCCGGCTACCTGGCCCGCGTGCCCGCCGACCTGCCGCCGAACGGGACGCCGGCGCTCGCGCTCGTGCAGCTCGCCGCGCAGCTCCCGGTGACGGACGCGGCCGCGCTCACCGCGGGCGGCGCGCCCGTCACGGCCGTGCTGCGGGCGCCGCTCCCGCGCGTCCAGACCGCGCTGCGGTTCGAGCCGCTGGAGACCGCGCTGCCGCCGGAACAGGCGCTGGTCAACGCGCTGCAGCGGGCCCGGGACGGCGCCGCGGCGGACGCGGCCCGGCTCGCCGGGCGGCCCGGTGACGTCGCCGCGGCCGAGACCGGGCTGCTCGCGGACCCGGCGTGCCCGTGCGTGCTCGCGCTGGTCGTGCGGGCCGACCGGGCCGGGCTCACCGCGCTCGCCGCCCGTCCCGAGGTGCGGGCCGTGCAGGCCGCCCCGCCGGACGCCACCGCGCGCGAGCTGGCGCTCGCCCCGCTGCTGCCGGAGCAGGCCGGGCGCGCCGACCCCCCGCCCGACGACGGTGTCATCCCCCGATGAGCGGGTCACCCGTGTGGGGAATGGGGGAATACCCCCGGATGGACTCGGTGGAGATCCTGATGTCCGTCTCAGCGCGGAACTGGCACGGTGAGCGCATGACGACGACGGGGGGAGCCGGGCCGCGGTCCGGCGGCGCCACGTGGGCGGGGGAGGCGATCGTCACCACGTGCGTCATCGTCGCGCTGCTGCCGATGGTGGTCCTGCACGTCACCGGGATCGGGGCGGTCGACCCGCTGCACCACGTGATCAGCGACTACGTGTTCCAGCCCGGTGGATACGCGCTGCTCGGCATCGCCGCGCTCTGCCTGGGCGGGGGCACCGTCGTGCTCGCGGCGGGCCTGCGCCACGCCGGGCTGCCCCGGCCGCGGCTCCCGTTCGCGCTGCTGGTCAGCGTCGCGGTAGCGTTCGTGCTGGTGGCCGTGTTCCCCACGCACGCGGCGGGCACGTCGGCCGGGCTCGTCTCGAACGTGCACCGGGCGGCGGGCGGATGGATCTTCGCGATGCTGCCGCTGGCCGCGTGGCAGGTCGCACGCCGGGCCCGGTCCGCCCCGGCGTGGCAGCCCGCCGCGCCCGCTCTCGCGCGGCTCTCGGGCGCCACAGGGGTGGCCGGCGTTTTCTTCCTTCTCACTCATGTTCCGATCGTTATCGGCGGTTCACCGGGATTTCCCCTGATCGGCGGGGTGCAGCGTGTTCTCTTTCTGGCAGTGATGCTGGTGCTGGTTGCGACCGCCCGGGCGACCCGGCTCGCGGTGGACCGTGCCCCGGTGTCCGCGGCGCTGGCTTCGGGTGATCACCGGCTGACCGACGATCCCGGGTTGCGAGGTGTCGCATGATCGAGTCGCTGGCCGGCTCCGGCCTCGCGATCGCCCTCGCGCTGCTCGGGGCCGTGTGCTTCGCCGGCGCCGCGGTGCTGCAGCACGGGGCCGTCGCCGCCGCCGACCCGACCTACGACGACCGGCCGGGCAAGGCGATCTCGCTGCGCGGGCTGGGCGAGATCGCCCGCCGCCCGGGCTGGCTCGCCGGGCTCGCGCTCGCGGCCGGCGGCTCCGGCCTGCACGCCGTCGCGCTCGTGCTCGCGCCGCTGTCGGTCGTGCAGCCCCTCGGCGTGCTCGCCGTGCCGATCGCGGTGCTGCTCACGGCCGTGCGCACCAGCCGGGCCCGGTGCCGGGCGTGATCGTCGGCGTGCTGCTCAGCATCGCGGGTGCGTTCGTCGCGACGGCGGCCGGCACGGCGGTCAGCACCCCGCCGCCGGACCGCGCGACGCTCGTCGCGAGCCTCGTCGTCGCGCTCATCGTGCTGCTGCTCGCCGGGCTCGGGCTCGCCCGCTCCGGCTGGGTGCGCTGCGTGGCCTGCGCGATGGCCGGCGCGGCCGCGTTCGGGCTGGTGTCCGCGCTGGTCCGGGCCGTGTCCCAGTCCGTGAGTCCGGTGCGTCGGGCCGCTCGACCCGCCGGTGCTCGCCGCCGTCGCCGGGATCGGCGCCGCGGTGCTCGCCGGCGGCTGGCTCGTGCAGCAGGCCTTCGGGTCCGGGCCGCCCGAGGTCGTCATCGCGTGCCTCACGGTCGTCGACCCGATCGTGGCCGTCCTGCTCGGCGCGGTGCTGCTCGGTGAGGGCGCAGCCACCCCGCCCGAGACGTGGTTCCTGCTCGCCGGTGCGGCCATCACCGCCACCGCGGGCGTCATCGCGCTGGCGCGGCACCACCCCGACGCCGTCGCGGCGCGTGCGGCCCGTACCGACACCGCGCTCCCGGCCGGGTCGGACACCCCGCAGTCGCTCACGCTGTGGCAGCGGGCACAGTCTCTGCATCGCCGGTGATCCCCAGCACCGGTTCCCCGCACCGCACGACCCACCTGAGAGGAACTCTCCCGTGAAGCCGCTCCGGATCCTGATCGGCGCCGAGACGTACCCGCCCGACGTCAACGGGGCGGCGCGCTTCGCCGAGCGGCTCGCCACCGGCCTCGCCGGGCGCGGGCACGAGGTCCACGTCGTCGCGCCGTCGCCGAACGGGCCCGCGGAGCAGGAGGTCCGCGACGGCGTCACGGTGCACGGCGTGCGCTCGCGGCGCTGGTACAAGCACGAGGGGTTCCAGTTCTGCCTGCCCTGGGAGGGCGGCGCGCAGGCCGCGGCGCTGGTGTCGCGCGTCGACCCGGACGTCGTGCACACCAACGCGCACATGGTCGTCGGGCGCGGGGTCGTCAAGGGGGCGCACCGCCGCGGCTACCCGCTCGTCGCCACCAACCACCTGATGCCGGAGAACCTGATCGCGTACACGCCGATCCCGCGTGTGCTGCACCGCGTCTACAACGAGCTGGCCTGGAACGACCTCGGCCGGGTGTTCGGCAAGGCCGCCGTCGTCACGGCGCCGACCCCGCGCGCCGTCGAGCTGCTCGTGCGCCGGGCCGGGCTGGTCGACGCGTTCCCGGTCTCGTGCGGCATCGACGCCGACCGCTACCGGGTGCTCCCGCACATCGAGGGCGACGTCCCGACCGTGCTGTTCGTCGGGCGGCTCGACCAGGAGAAGCGGGTCGACGAGCTGGTCAGGGCGTTCGCGGCGCTGCCCGCCGGTGTGCCGGGCCGGCTGGAGATCGTCGGCGACGGCGCCCGCCGCGACGAGTGGCGGGCCCTCGCGACGGCCTCGGCCTGGGCGCGCGGGTGGACTTCCGCGGGTTCGTCTCCGAGCAGGAGCTGCTCGCCGCGTACGCGGGCGCGGACGTGTTCTGCATGCCGGGCGTCGCGGAGCTGCAGAGCCTCGTCACACTGGAGTCGATGGCCGCCGGGCTGCCGGTGGTCGCGGCCGACGCGATGGCGCTGCCGCACCTCGTCCGGCCGGGCCGCAACGGCTGGCTCTTCACCCCCGGCGACGTCGAGGAGCTGAGCGCGCGCCTGGCCGCGCTCCTCACCGACCCGGCACTGCGCCGCCGCATGGGCGCGGCCAGCCGGGAGATCGTCGCGGAGCACGCGTTCGAGGCCACCCTGGACCGCTTCGAGGGCATCTACGACCAGGTCGTCGGCCGCACCGAGCAGCAGGTGGGCCGCGCGGCGTAGGCGGCCCTCGCCCCGCCCTTTCCAGGCCTCAGGGACGGCGGCGGTCGCGCACCACGCGTTCCAGCAGGGCCAGCAGGATCCGCGCGCTCGCGTCCCAGCTGTAGCGGTCGGCCTGCTTGCGGGCCGCGGCCGAGCGCTCCTCCCACACGTCCGGGTCGGCCAGCTCCTCGACGGCCCGCACGAACCCGCCGACGTCGTCCGGGTCGACGTACGCCCCGGCGTCGCCGGCGACCTCGCGGAACACCGGGATGTCGCTCACGACCACCGGCGTGCCCAGCGCCATCGCCTCGACCAGCGGGATGCCGAACCCCTCGTCCCGCGACGCCGTGACCAGCGCGGTCGCCCCACGCAGCACGTCGCGGTAGGTCTCGTCGCCCGCGCCGCCGTGGAAGACGAGCCAGCCCCCGGGCGCCACCGCGGTGAGCCGGGCCCGTTCGTCGGGGCTGATCCGGCTCATGAGGTGCAGCTCGTGGCCGGGCAGGGACGGCATCGCGGCCGCGAGCGTCGCCACGTTCTTGTACGGCATGAACGAGCCCATGTAGACCAGCGCGCCGGTGCGCGGGGCGCGCGGGAGGTCGGGGGCCGGGCCGGGCGCGTTCGGCACGACGGTGACGGGCCGGCGGGTGAGCCGGTGGCGCGCCATGAGCCCGGCCGTCGTCTCCGAGACGGTGACGACCGCGTCGGCCCGGTCGAGCAGCACCCGCTGCGGCCACCACGCGAGGTGGTAGAGCCGCCAGAGCAGCCGGATCGGCGCCGCGAACTCCGGCGGCGGGGTGCGGTTGCGGTAGTAGATGAGGTCGTGCAGCGTCAGGACCAGCGCGTAGTCGCGGCCCCAGCTGCCCATCGTCTGCATCGGGGAGAAGACGACGTCCGGGTCGAGCCGCCGCACCTGCCGCGCGACCAGCGGCTCCGCCGCGCTCGTCGGGCCCGTCACCAGGTGCCACGGGACGTCCGGCAGGTGCGCGAGCTGGCGCCGGTCGCTCACCAGCAGCTCCACCGGGTGCAGCGCGGCGAGCGCGGTGACCAGCCCGACCGAGTAGCGGCTGATCCCGTCCGGGCGCTCGGGCCGCACGTACCGGCAGTCGAACAGCACCCTCATGTCACGAACTCCGCGATCGCGCGGGCCACGGCCGCGGGCGCCTCGTAGTGCGCGAGGTGCCCGGTGCCGGGCACGGCGGCCAGGCGCGCGTCCGGGAACCGGGCCAGCAGCGCCCGCTGGGCCGGGAGCGGCGCGATGTCGTCGTGCTCGGCCGCGACCAGCAGCGTCGGCACGGCCACCGCAGGCGCGTACTCGGCGACGTCGTGGCGGACCGACGCGTCGAAGGCCTCCAGCAGCGTGCGCCGGTCGGCGAACGTCGAGAAGTAGCGGCCGTGCTCCGCGTGGATCCAGCGGCGCAGGTCGCGGTCGCGGGTGGTGGCCATCGCGACGCTCGCGATGCGCGTCATGAGCGGGTGCCGCAGCAGCGCGGTGCCGGCCGCCTCGGGCAGCGCGGCGGCGAGCCGGTGGTAGGCGACCGTCACGCCGGTCATCATCTTGCGCGGCCCGGCCAGCGCCGATGCGGCGATGGGGTTGACCAGCACCAGCGCCTGCACCGGCGGGGCCTCGGCAGCGAGGGCGGCCGTGGCCACGACCGAGCCGAACGAGTGCCCGGCCAGCACCGCCCCCTCCGGCGCGACGGCGGCGAGCAGGCCGCGCGTCCAGGCCGCGTAGCCGGCGACGTCGTGACGGCCGCGCATCGGCGGCGACGCCCCGAAGCCGGGCAGGTCCGGCACGACGACCCGGACGCCGGGCAGGTGGGCGAGGATCGGCTCCAGCCCGTGGTGGTCGCCGCGCAGGCCGTGCAGGAAGACGATCCGGGTGGCGGCCTCGTCGGGACCGTAGGTCCACACCCGCGCCGGGGTGCCGTCCACCGTGATCTCGCCGGTGCGGACGGGCACCCGCGCGACCAGCGGGGCGTAGGGGGACGGGGCGGACATCGACGGCGAGTCTAGGCGGGCCCCTCCACCCCCCGGACGCCGCGACTCGCGCGCACCAATCCAGCGACTCGCGCGCACTGATCCAGCGACGCGCGCACTGATCCAGCGACTCGCGCGCACTGATCCAGCGACTCGCGGGGCACGCCCGTCCCACCCGCGAGTCGCGGTTTTAGTGCACGCGAGTCGCTGGATTCGGGTGCGCGAGTCGGGGGGTCCGACACGCCGGAGGCGTGTGAGCAGCGGGTTCCGCGACACCCCGCCGCGGTGTCCGGGACTGTCGGACGCCGGGGCTAACCTGGGGCGTCCTCTGCGGTCCGCACCGGCCCGCCGGGTCCGTCCGGTGATCGGCTCCGAGCCGGTCGGCCGGGGAGGTCCGGTGGTGCGGGTGGCCGCCTGCGTCGTTCGAGCGCCGCCGCCGCGGCGCCAGGAGGGAGCTCCCCACCCCATGGCGAGCGGTGCCGGTTCCAGGAGCGGAGACAGCTTCGTCCACCTCCACACGCACACCGAGTTCTCGATGCTCGACGGTGCGGCGCGGCTGGACGACCTGTTCAAGGAAGCCGCGCGCATGGAGATGCCGGCGCTCGCGATGACCGACCACGGCAACGTCTTCGGCGCCTACGAGTTCTGGCGCAAGGCGAAGGCCAACGGGGTCAAGCCGATCATCGGCATGGAGGGCTACCTCTCGCCCGGCTCCCGCCACGAGCGCAAGCGCGCCACGCTCGGCGGGCAGCAGGTCAGCGACGACAACCCGGGTGAGATGTACACCCACATGACGCTGCTGGCCGAGAACACCGAGGGGATGCACAACCTCTTCCGGCTCTCGTCGCTGGCGAGCCTGGAGGGCTACTACTACAGCCCCGCATGGACCGGGAACTGCTGGAGACGTACGGCAAGGGCATCATCGCCACCACCGGGTGCCCGTCCGGCGAGGTGCAGCGGCTGCTGCAGCAGGACCGCTTCGACGACGCCTGCCAGGCCGCGAGCGACTACCGCGACATCTTCGGCAAGGACAACTTCTTCTGCGAGCTGATGGACCACGGCATCGCGATCGAGAAGCAGGTCCAGGAGGCCCTGTTCGACCTCAAGAAGAAGCTCGGCCTGCCCGGCCTCGCCACCAACGACCTGCACTACACCTACGCCGAGGACGCCAGGCCGCACGAGGTGCTGCTGTGCGTCCAGACCGGCAAGACGCTGGCCGACCCGGGCCGCTTCAAGTTCGACGCGCAGGACTTCTACCTGAAGTCGGCCGCCGAGATGCGCGCGCAGTGGGACCCCGTCCACCCCGAGGCCTGCGACAACACGCTGCTGATCGCCGAGCGCGTGAACGTCGACTTCACCGAGGGCCAGGACCTCATGCCCCGCGCCCCCGTCCCCGACGGGGAGACGGAGGAGAGCTGGCTGGTCAAGGAGGTCGAGCGGGGGCTGCACCAGCGGTTCCCGGGCGGCGTCACCGAGCGCTACCGGAAGCAGGCCGAGTACGAGGTCGGCGTCATCGTCCAGATGGGCTTCCCCGGCTACTTCCTCGTCACCGCCGACCTCATCCAGCACGCCAAGTCCGTCGGCATCCGCACCGGCCCCGGCCGCGGCTCGGCCGCCGGCTCGCTGGTCGCGTACGCGCTGGGCATCACCGACCTCGACCCGATCAAGCACAAGCTGATCTTCGAGCGGTTCCTCAATCCCGAGCGCATCTCGATGCCCGACATCGACATGGACTTCGACGAGCGCCGGCGCGGCGAGATGATCCGCTACACCACGGAGAAGTACGGCGAGGACCGCATCGCGCAGATCATCACGTACTCCACGATCAAGGCGAAGGCCGCGATCAAGGACTCCGCGCGGGTGCTCTACGGGCAGCCCGGCTACGCGGTGGCCGACCGCATCTCCAAGGCGATGCCGCCCGCGGTCATGGGCAAGGACATCCCGCTCTCGGGCGTGTTCGACCCGGCGCACAAGCGCTACTCCGAGGCCACCGAGGTCCGGGCCCTGTACGAGGCCGACCCGCAGGTCAAGGAGATCATCGACACCGCGCGGGGCCTGGAGGGCCTCAAGCGCCAGTGGGGCGTGCACGCGGCCGGCGTGATCATGTCGAGCAAGCCGCTGCTGGACGTCATCCCGATCCAGCGCCGCGAGGCCGACGGCGCCATCATCACGCAGTTCGACATGGGCGCCTGCGAGACGCTCGGGCTGCTCAAGATGGACTTCCTGGGCCTGCGCAACCTCACGATCATCGACGACGCGCTCGACAACATCGAGCTCAACGGCAAGCCGAAGCTCGTCATCGAGAACGTCGAGCTCGAGGACCCGAAGACCTACGAGCTGCTCGGCCGCGGCGACACGCTGGGCGTGTTCCAGCTGGACGGCGGCCCGATGCGCGACCTGCTGCGGCGCATGGCCCCCACCGAGTTCGACGACATCTCCGCGGTCGGCGCGCTGTACCGGCCCGGCCCGATGGGCGCCAACGCGCACAACGACTACGCCGACCGCAAGAACCACCGGCAAGAGGTCAAGGCGATCCACCCGGAGCTGGCCGAGCCGCTCAAGGACATCCTCGGCGAGACCTACGGCCTGATCGTCTACCAGGAACAGGTCATGGCCATCGCGCAGAAGCTCGCGGGCTACACCCTGGGCAAGGCCGACCTGCTGCGCCGCGCGATGGGCAAGAAGAAGAAGGAGATCCTCGACAAGGAGTACGAGGGCTTCGCCCAGGGCATGAAGGACCACGGCTACTCGGCCGACGCGGTCAAGACGCTGTGGGACATCCTGCTCCCGTTCTCCGACTACGCGTTCAACCGCGCCCACTCCGCGGCGTACGGGCTCGTCTCCTACTGGACCGCCTACCTCAAGGCCAACTACCCGGCCGAGTACATGGCCGCGGTGCTCACGTCCGTGCGCGACGACAAGGACAAGGCCGCGGTCTACCTGGCCGAGTGCCGCCGCATGGGCATCACCGTGCTCCCGCCCGACGTCAACGACTCGGTGCGCAACTTCGCGCCGGTCGGCGACGACATCCGGTTCGGCCTCGGCGGCATCCGCAACGTCGGGGCCAACGTCGTCGACGCGATCGTGGCGGCCCGCAAGGAGAAGGGCGCGTTCACCGACTTCTCCGACTTCCTGCGCAAGGTCGACGCGGTCGTCTGCAACAAGAAGGTCATCGAGTCGCTGATCAAGGCCGGCGCGTTCGACTCGCTCGGCCACCCGCGCAAGGGCCTGCTGCTGGTCCACGCCGACGCCGTCGACGCCGTGATGAGCACGAAGAAGGCCGCGTCGATGGGCCAGTTCGACCTCTTCGGGTCGCTCGACGGCTCCGCGGCCGACACCGACCCGGCGCTCGCCGGAGTGTTCGACGTGAAGGTCCCGTCCGACGAGTGGGACGCCAAGCACCGGCTCGCCGTCGAGCGGGAGATGCTCGGGCTCTACGTGTCGGGCCACCCGCTGCAGGGTGTGGAGCAGGTGCTGCTCTCCAAGTCGGACATGTCGATCACCACGATCCTGGAGGGCAACGTCCCCGACGGCCACCAGGTCACGATCGGCGGCATCCTCACCGGCGTGAACCGGCGGGTGAACAAGAACGGCGAGCCGTGGGCGTCCGCGCAGCTGGAGGATCTCGCCGGCGGCATCGAGGTGCTGTTCTTCCCGCGCTGCTACCAGGTGGTCGGCGTCGACGTGGCCGAGGACGCGATCGTGCTGGTCAAGGCCCGGGTCAACAAGCGCGACGACCGGGTGTCGCTGATCGTCAACGACCTCGCGGTGCCCGACCTCAGCCAGGCGGCCAACGGCGCCGCGCCGCCGGTGAAGGTCAGCATCCGCACGGAGCTGTGCACGCCGCAGCGGGTGTCGAAGCTGCGCGACGTGCTGAGCAACCACCCGGGCACGTCCGAGGTGCACCTCTCGCTGGTCAACGGCACCCGCACCACGGTGCTCCGGCTGGACGACGCGCTGAAGGTCACGCACTCCCCGTCGCTGATGGGCGACCTCAAGGCACTGCTGGGCCCGGGCTGCCTGGGCTGAGGAGACTCATTCACATGCCACAGAACGCCGACGAGCACTTCCGCCAGGCCGAGCGCTACCTGGAGGAGGCCATGCGCCGCACGCGCGAGCTGCAGAAGGACGACACCTGGGTCGCCTCGGAGATCCAGCTGCTGCTCGGCATCGCGCAGGTGCACGCCACGCTGGCCGGCTCGCCGCAGGCGCAGCGCGTCCCGCCGGCCTACGGCCAGCCGGGCGCGCCCCGGTAGGGCTCGAACCCGACCAGGCCCTCCACCACCTCGGCCACGGCCAGCAGGTCGTGGTCCCCGAACGCCTGACCGACCAGCTGCAACCCCATCGGCAGCCCGCCGGCCATGCCCATCGGCACGCTGACGGCCGGGTGCCCGGACTGGTTCACCACCGACGTGTTGCGGGCCAGCGCGGTCACGGCCGGCGAGCCCGTGGTGGCCTCGGCGATCGTCGGCGGGAGCACCGGGAGCGTCGGCATGGCGAGCACGTCCGCGCGGGCCAGCGCGTCGCGCATCGCCTCGACGACGAGCCGTCGCACGCGCAGCGCGCGGATGTAGTCCTGGGCGAGCACGTACTGGCCGGCCATCAGCCGGTGCCGCAGGTCGGGGGAGTACAGCTCGGGGCTGGCGTCGAGCGTGGGCTGGTGGAAGACGTACGCCTCGGCGAACATCGCGACCCGCAGCATCGGCACGAGGTCGGCGATGTCCATCGGCACCGGCACGAGCTCCGCGCCGGCCCCGGCCATCAGGTCGAGCGCGGCCCGGCCGGCGGCCTCGACGGGCGGGTCCAGCTCGGCCTAGAACCAGCCCTCGGGCACGCCCACGCGCACGCCGCGCAGGTCGTCGCGGTGCGCGGGCGGGCCCGCGTCGCGCTGGGCGGAGTGCGGGTCGGCCGGCTCGGGACCGGCCAGCACGCCGAGCATCAGGCGTGCGTCGGCGACCGTCCGGACGAGCACGCCGACGTGGTCGATGTGCTCGGTGCTGGTCGGCAGCACCCCGCGCGTCGGGACGAGCCCGTGGGTCGGTTTGAGCCCGACGAGCCCGCAGCAGCTCGCCGGCATGCGCACCGACCCGGCCGCGTCCGTGCCGAGCGAGGCGTGGCCGACGCCGAGCGCGACGCAGGCCGCGGACCCGCCGCTCGACCCGCCGGCGATCCGGTCGGGCGCCCACGGGTTGGGGACGGTCCCGTGGAACGGGTTGACCGAGGTGCCGCCGAAGGCGAGCTCGTGCAGGTTGGTCTTGCCGAGCACGACGGCGCCGGCCGCCTCCACGCGGGCGACGGCGGGCGTCCGCGGCGGCGACCCGGCCGGCGAAGAGCGGGGAGCCGGCGTGGTGACCTGCCCGGCCATGTCGATGTTGTCCTTCACCGTGACCGGCACCCCGGCGAGCGGCCCGAGCGGGGCGCCGGCCGCCCGGGCCCGGTCGACGGCCGCCGCGGCGTCCCGGGCCCGGTCCGCGAGCGGGGTGATGAACAGGGCGTACCCGGCGTACCGGTCCGCCCGCGCCAGCGCCGCCGCCGTCAGCTCCGCGGCGCCGACCTCGCCGGCGGCCAGCGCCGCGCGGGCCTCGACTAGCGTGCGCGTCACTTGCGCCCGCCGGCCGGCAGGACCAGCGCGTTCGGCACCTCGCCGAGCGGGAGCGCCCGCAGCGCCGCGGCCAGCTCCCGGTACTGCGCGACGTGCGGGAGCAGCGCGTCCAGCACGTCGTCCGGATACCCGTTGCCGACGAGGAGCGCGTCGAGGACACGCAGCTCGTCGCGCGTCACGGGACGGCCACCGGGGCCGCGGCGAACTCGTCCAGCACGTCGGCGATGAGGTGCGTGGTGACCGCGCCGCTCGCGAACTCCGGCCGCGCGACGAGGAACTCCAGCACGTCGACCGTGGTGCCGAGGCCCTCCACGCGGAACCGGCGCAGCGCCCGCAGCATGCGCCACACCGCCTCCTCGCGCGTGGAGCCGTAGACCACGAGCTTCGCGAGCAGCGAGTCGTAGTGCATCGGCACCAGGTAGCCCGGGTGGCAGTGGGTGTCGACGCGCACGTACGGCGCGACGGGCTGCTCCCAGCGGGTGATCCGCCCGGCGTTCGGGCGGAAGCCCTCGGCCGCGACCTCCGCGGTGATCCGGCACTCGATCGCGTGACCGCGGAAGACCACCTCGTCCTGGCCGAAGCGCAGCGGCTCGCCCGCGGCGATCCGGAACTGCTCCTCCACCAGGTCGATCCCGGTGATCATCTCGCTGACCGGGTGCTCGACCTGGATGCGCGTGTTCATCTCCAGGAAGTAGAAGTCGTCCGTGTCCTGGTCGTAGAGGAACTCGACGGTGCCGGCGTTCTCGTAGCGGATGCTCTCCGCCAGCCGGACGGCCGCCGCGCGGATCTCCGCGCGCACCGGCTCGGGGATGTTCGGGGCGGGCGCCTCCTCCACGACCTTCTGGTTGCGCCGCTGCAGCGAGCAGTCCCGCTCGCCGACGTGCACGACGTGCCCGTAGCGGTCGCCGAGCAGCTGCACCTCGACGTGCCGGGCGTTCGCGACGAACCGCTCCAGGTAGAGCGTCGGGTCGCCGAACGCGGCCTTGGCCTCGGCCGCCGCGGCCGCCAGCACGGTGGGCAGGTCGGCCGCGTCCGTCACGACCTTCATGCCGCGCCCGCCACCACCCGCCGACGCCTTGACGATCACCGGCAGCCCGATGCCCGTCGCGACCTCGACGGCCTCCTCGACCGACTCGATGCGCCCCGACCCGGGCAGCGTCGGCACGCCCTGCTCGCGGGCGACCTGCCGGGCCCGGATCTTGTCGCCCATCCGGCGCATGTGCTCGGCGGTCGGCCCGACGAACACGATGCCGGCTTCCGCGCAGGCCTGCGCCAGCGCGGGCGACTCGGCGAGGAAGCCGTAGCCGGGGTGCAGCGCGTCGCAGCCGGTGCCGACGGCCGCCGTCACGACCGCGCCGACGTTGAGGTAGCTGTCGGTGGCCCGGGCCGGGCCGATGCAGACCGTCCGGTCGGCGAGCCGGGCCGGGAGGCTCTCCCGGTCCGCGTCCGACACGGCCAGCACGGTCTCCAGCCCCAGCTCCTGGCACGCGCGCAGCACCCGCACCGCGATCTCGCCGCGGTTCGCGACGAGCACCCGGGACACGCTCATCCGGCCGCCCGGACGCGGAAGAGCACCTGCCCGAACTCCACGAGCTGGGCGTCGGTCACGCAGACCTCGGCCACCGTGCCGCGCACCCCGGCCGCCACCGCGTGGAACGTCTTCATGACCTCCACGAGCGCCACGGTCGTCGAGTCCTCGACCACCGCGCGACCGTGACGAACGGCGGCTTCCCGGGCTCGGGCTGTGCGTAGAAGATCCCCATCGTCGGGGCGGTGACCTCCAGCAGGCCGGGCTCGGCCGCGGCTGCGACCGGCGCCGGGACGGGCGCCGGGGCCGGTGCCGCGACCGGCACGGGAGCGGCGGCCACGGCCGGGACGGCGACGGGCGCCGCCACGGGGGCCGTCGCCGGGGGAGCGGGCGGCGGGGCGACGGCGGCCGGGGCCGGCGGCTCGCCCTTGCCGATCGTCACCTTCAGGTCGCCGACCTGGACCTCCAGGAAGTCGAACGCCGAGCGGTCCAGGCTCTCGACCAGCCGGACCACCTGCTCCACCGCAGCGTCGTCGAGCGCATCGTTCACGGACATCTCCCTGCTTCTCCTACTTCCGGACGAGCACCGAGTCGGATCCGCGCTGCACGCGGACGTAGCGGATCGAGGACGACTCACGCAGCCGCTCGACGAGCTGCACCAGCGGGACCTGGGCCGAGGAGTACGTCCGCGGCGGGCCGGCGGCCCGCATCCGGTCGATCTCGGAGGTGCCCTGCATGATCGCCCGCAGGATCAGCTCCTCGTCCGAGACACCGGGTGCGCCGAACGCCTGGCGCGCCTCGGCGAGCGACATGTCGCTGCTCGGGCGCCGGTCGAGCAGGGCCAGCTCCTGCGCCCGCGGCAGGGACAGGAACCGGTCGCGCAGGTTCCCGTCCATCCACGTGTGGCCGGAGTCCTCGCCGTAGGCGCCCTGCGCGAACCGCACCAGCTCGTCGATCACCACGCCGTACCGCTCGCCGGAGCGACGTTGATGGCCGCCTGCGTGGCCACGTACTGCGAGTACGGCGTGATCATGATCGGGTAGCCGAGGTCCTCGCGGATCTGCACGCACTCCTCCAGCACCTCGTCGAGCCGGTGGTCCATCCGGATCTCGGAGAGCTGGAAGCGCAGGTTGGAGATCACGCCGCCGGGGATCTGGTGGCGGTAGTGGCCGAGGTCGTGGCGCAGCGGGGCGCCGACCGGCAGCCCGTCCTGCGCGGCGAACCCGGCGAGGCGCTGCGACACCGACCGCAGCAGGTCCTCGTCCACGGTGGGGGTGAAGCCCATGACCCGCGCGTTGTGCGCGACGTCGAGCACGGACGGCTGCGCGGAGCCGTTCGCGAGCGGCGGCACCCCGCAGTGCACGGTGCGCACGCCCAGCTCCAGCGCCTCCAGGTAGACGAGCGGGGCGAGCCCGGTGGTGCAGTGCGAGTGCAGCTCCACCGGGATGCCGCCGGCCTCCTCGATCACCACCGGCAGCAGCGTGCGGATCCGGTCGACGGTGAGCAGCCCGCCCGCGTCCTTGACGTAGATGACGTCCGGCTTCAGTGCGGCGCAGCGGCGGGTGGTCTCGGCGAAGTGCTCGTCGGTGTGCCGCGGCGAGATCGTGTAGCAGACCGCGAGCGCGACCGTCAGGCCCAGCTCGCGGGCGAACGGCACGGCCGTCGGGAACTGGCGGGTGGTCTGGTCGGCGGTGTTGGCCATGAGCTGCGCCCGGTTGAGCACGCCGATCTCGGCGAGCCGCCGCGAGAACAGCTCGCCCAGCACCGGCGGCGTGGGGGTGCCGAAGCCGTTGAGGTTGCCGCCCGCGCCACCCATGCACGCCTTGGGCGTGCGGGTGATCGTGCGGGCGAGCATCCGCATCGTCTCCCACGGGTCCTCGCGCAGGTCCCGCACCATCTTCTTGAAGAAGATCGCGTTGGCCGGCACCTCGACCACGTCGAACCCGGCGCGGTCGAGGTCACCGCCCAGTGCCTCCATCATCCCGTGGCGGATGCCCATCGCCCACAGGCTCTGCGAGCCGTCCCGGAACGTCGTGTCGACGAACCGGACCTCGCGCTCTGCCGCTGGCGCCTGGTGGCGTGGAGACGGCGCGGTCACCAGCTCTCCTGGATCACGCCGACCGTCTCCGGCACCTCGACCTGCATGTCCGTCACGGCCAGCACCTCGTCCACCGTGAACCCGGCGGCGATCTCGGCGAGCCGGAACCCGCCCGCGTCGGTCCGGACCAGCAGCGCGAGGTCCGTCGCGATCACGTCGACGCAGCCGGGCGCGGTGATCGGGTAGCTGCACTCGTCGACGAGCTTGGGCCGGCCCTTGCTGTCGACGTGCTCCAGCATCGCGATCACCTGCTTCGCGCCGACGGCGAGGTCCATCGCGCCGCCGATGCCGCGCCGGGCCGGCCGGGCACGGCCCAGTTGGCGAGGTCGCCGCGCCCGCCCACCTGGTAGGCGCCCAGCACCACGGCGTCGAGCAGCCCGGAGCGGGCGATCTCGAACGACGTGACGCTGTCGAAGAACGACGCGCCCGGCTCCAGCGTGATGAAGTTGCCGCCGGCGTCGTGCAGGTCGGGGTCGCGCTCGCCCTCGGTGACGAACCCGCCGTACTTGAGCACGCCGTTCTCCCCGTGCAGCACGACCTCGCGGCCCTGCAGGTAGTTCGCGACGAGGTTGGGCAGCCCGGCGCCGAGGTTGATCAGGCTGCCGTCCGGGAGCAGCGCGGCGACCCGGCGGCCGATCTCCTGACGGGCGAGGGCGGGTTTGCCGCCGTACTCCCGCCCGGTGTCGGCCGCGCGGGCCGCCCGCCTGGGGAGCGAGCCCACGTCGATCCGCACCGTGCCCTGCACGACCCGCGCGACGAACGCGCCGGGCAGGTCGATGTCCTGCGGGGCCAGCTCGCCGACCTCGACGATCTCCTCGACCTCGACGATCGCGACGCGCGCCGACTTCGCGAAGCTGTCGTTGAAGTTGCGGCTCGCGCCCCGGAACGACACGTTGCCCATCCGGTCGGCCCGGTACGCGCGCAGCAGCGCGTAGTCGGTGCGGATGCCGCGTTCCAGCAGGTGCGGCACCCCGTCGAACTCGCGTACCTCCTTGCCGTCGCCGACCGTGGTGCCCGCGCCGGCCGGCGTGTAGAACGCGGCGATCCCCGCGCCGCCCGCCCGCATCCGCTCGACGAGGGTGCCCTGCGGGACGATCTCGAAGTCCATCTCGCCGTTCAGGATCTGCTGCTCGGCGGTGGTCGGCGGGCCCGGCCGCGACGAGAACGACGCCACCAGCTTCGCGATCTGGCCGTTCTCGGCCAGCATGTGCGCGGTCGGGTGGCCGGGCTGCCCGAGCCCGTTGCAGTAGACCGTCAGGCCCTTCGCGCCCTGGTCGTGCAGGGCCTGGATGAGGCTCGACGGGAACCGGTGCGTGACGCCGAAGCCGGCGACGGCGACGTGCGCGCCGTCGGGGATGTCGGCGACGGCGTCGGCCGGTGACGGGTAGACCTTGTCCACACTCTCTCCTGGGTTGCGCGACGGGCGGGGGTCAGCGGGCCAGCCAGGTACCTCCCCAGAACAGCTCGCTGGACAGGTAGCGGGAGACGCCCTTGACGTTCGGTCGCGCGATGGCCGCCTTGGCGGCCCGGGCCAGCCACACCACCGCCAGGTCCTGGTTGAGCAGGAGCTGCGCGCGCTGGTACGCGGCGATCCGCTCGGCCGGGTCGGTGGTGCTGTGTGCCTCGTCGAGCGCGGCGTCGACCTGCGGGTTCGCGTAGTCGCCGTAGTTGTTGATGCCCCCGGTGTGGAACTGGTTGTACATGAACGGGTAGGGGTTCTCGTACGGCCCGCTGATCCAGTGCAGCATCTGGAAGTTGCCGCCCTGCACCACCTGGGTGATCACCGTGGCGATGTCGTCGAGCTTGAGCTGCACGTCCAGCCCGACGGCCGCCACTGGGCCTGCAGGAACGTCGCGTACTGGACGTTGTTGGGCGAGTTGGCGTCCTGGAACGTGAAGTTCGGGTTCCCGCCCGACGCCTTGTAGTCCGCGATGAGCTGGCGGGCCCGCTCCGGGTCGTAGGACGGGTACGCGGTGGCGGCCTCGGCGCTGTAGTACGGGTCGCCCTCGGCGAACGCGGTCACCGCGCCGTCCATCGCGCCGCGGTACTGGGTGGCCGAGAGCGCCGCGGGTCGATCGCCCGGATCACGGCCTCGCGCATGCGCGGGTCGTCGAACGGGGCGCGGGTGTGGTTGAAGTAGAGGAACTCGCCGTCGCCGCCGGGGCCGTAGTACGTCTCCAGGTTCGGGTCCTGCGACGACCGGTAGACCTCGGTGTGGAAGCCCGCGATGTCGAGGTCGACGTCGCCGTTCACCACCGACGCGTAGCGCGTCTCGGTGTCGGGGAGCGGCCGGAACTCGATCCCGTCGAGGTAGGGCCTGCCCTGCTGCCAGTAGTCGTCGAACCGCTCGACGACGATCTTGTTGTTCGGGATCCACTCGACGAACCTGTACGGCCCGGCGCCGACGGGGTGGCGTCCGTACTCGTCGCCCCACTGCTGCACGGCGGCGGGCGAGGCGATCGTGCCGAGGTTGCCCGAGGAGAACGGGAGCGCGAACGAGACCGGGAACGAGCCGGTCGGGCGCTTGAGGTCGAACTCGACGGTGAGCGGGTCGACGGCGCGCATGTCGGCGATGGGCTCGGTGTAGAGGTGGCCGAGCGCCGTGGTCTTGTCGCGCTGGCGGGCCACGTTGAAGACCACCGCGGCGGCGTCGAGCGGGGTGCCGTCGTGGAACGTGACGCCCGGGCGCAGCGTCATCACCCAGGTCGTGCCGTCGTCCGGGGTGGTCATGGACTCGGCGAGGTAGGGCTGGGGATCGCCCTTGTCGTCCATCTTGAGCAGCGAGTCGTACACGGACGACGCGATGAGGTTGGACCCGATCGTCGGGTCGAAGGAGCGGGCCTCCGTGTACATGCCGACACGCAGGGTGCCGCCGCTGACCGGCGTGCCCTCGGTGGCCGGGTCGCCGCCGAACGGCTGCGACGCGTCCAGTCCGGTGGGCTGCTCGTCCGGTGCCGGGCCGGGGTTGCCGCAGGCCACCGCCAGGAGAAGAGCGAGAAGTGCGAGCCCGATCATGTGTGTTCTGGTGCGTCCCTGCATGAACACGTCACCTCGCTGAGAGTCCGATACTGCGCTGTACTGGACGCCCCCGACGGGTCAATCAGTTTTCGTCACCATAATTGTTCACAATTCTGTTGGCAATGATCACTTCCGTGTGGCGGAAATCCTCACCAGTCGGGGAGGCGTTCCTGGCGCACGGGCGTGACGGCCACGGCGGCGATCGGGGCGACGGTCGCGAGCAGGAAGCCGGCCGCGTAGCCGACGGTGCCGATCACCGCGCCCAGCACCACCGGCGTCAGCGCCGACACGACGTTCTGGCCGGTGTTCTGCACGCCCAGCGCCCGGCCCGCCCACGCGGGCCCGGCGATCTCGGCGGTGGCGGTGTAGCCGAGCCCGTTGTGCCCGACGGTGACGAGCCCGCCGACCACCAGCGCGGCGACCGCGAGCCAGGGGACGTACAGGTCGCCGACGGCGAACGCGGCCAGCACGACCACGGACGCGACCGCGATCTGGCGCATCGGCCGCATCCGGGACCCGACCCGGTCGGACCACCAGCCGATCCCGATCCGGCTGGCCGCGCCGACCAGCTGCACGATCCCGACCAGCAGCCCGGCGCCGGCGGCCGAGAAGCCCTGCTCGCGCACCAGGTACTCGACGGTGAACGCGCTCACCGCGAACTGCGGCAGCACCAGCAGCGCGCTGGCCAGGTGCACCCGCCACAGCAGCGAGGTGCCGTAGGGGGAGCCGGTCGGGGCGGCGGCCGTGGCCGAGCGCGGCGGGTCGGCCGCGAGCAGCGCCACGAGCACGGCCATGACCAGGCACATCGCCGCGGGCAGCAGCAGCGACCCGAACGTGCCCCAGACCCCGGCGAGCGTGGGGAGGGTGAACCCGGCGAGCGCGACGCCGATCGGCTGGGCGGTCTGCCGGATGCCCATCGCGACCCCGCGCTCGTGGCGCGGGAACCAGCCCATCACCAGCCGGCCGCTGGCCGCGAACACCGACGCGGCGCAGGCGCCGCCGAGCGCGAGCAGCACGAGCCGGACGCCCGGGGACTCGGTGGGGGTGAGCGCGGCGGCGGTCATCGCGCCCGACGCGAGGAAGAGCCCGATCGACATCACGCGGCGCTCGCCGTACCGGTCGGCCGCCGCGCCCCACGCCACCAGCACCAGCAGCAGCCCGACGACCGGCGCCGCGACGTACTGCCCGACCGTCGCGAGCGAGAGGCCGAGCGTGTCACGCAGCTGCGGGACGAGGAACGGCACGCCGTAGACGTACACGCAGGCCGAGCCCTGGGAGAGCACCCCGATCGCCAGGATCAGCCACCGGCGGTGGGTCGCGGTGGCGATCACGGTGGTCATGCGCGGGTGCTCCTGTCGTTCGGCGGCCGGACCGTTCGAACTTAGCCTCGCTAATGACCAACGGAGGTGCGTCGCTGCTCACGCCCCGCCCGTGAGCTGCTCAGCCGTCGGCGAGCCGCTGCCAGTGCCGCCGGGCGTCGGCGTCCCAGCGGGCGTGCAGCGCGTCGAACAGCCCGGCGGCCCGGGCCCCGGCCCAGCCGTCGGGGAGCAGCTCACCGGGCAGCTTCGGGTCCAGGAACGGGAAGCGCCGCCAGGCGTGCACGAGGTGGACTGGTGGGTCAGCACGTCGGCCGGGCCGGCGGGCGCCGCGCCGGAGAACGTCGCCAGGAACTCCTGGTAGGCGGCCTCGACCCCGGCCAGGTCCCACGCCTGCGCGACGACCTGGCGCTCTCCGCCGATCGTCCCGAACGGGCCGACGAACGAGCTGGCCACGGTGGTCAGGCCGAGGTCGGCGACCACGCCGGCCACCTCGTCCTGCTTGCCGGGGTCGGGGCTGAGCCAGACGCCGGGGGCGGGCGAGCCGAGCCCGGCCCAGGCCAGCCGCGTGCGCAGCCGGTGGCGCAGCTGCCGGCGCGCCTCCGGCACGCTGACCAGCAGCACCAGCCACCGCCCGTCCCACGGGCCGGCCGCGGCGCCGAACCCGTAGATGCGCTCGGCGCCGTCGGAGAGCAGCCGGCGGCCGTGCTCGGTGAGCGACCAGCGGACCCGCCGGCCGGCCCGGTCGGAGGCGAGCAGTCCCTCCGCGGCCGTGCGGGCGAGCGCCTGGCGGGCCGACTTCGGCTCGACGCCGAGCGTGCCGAGCACGTCGATGAGCACCTGGGTCCACACGGGCTCGCCGCGCGGGAGCACGAACTCGCCGAGCACCGTCAGCAGGAGCGACCGGGCGCTCGTCGCGCCGAGCTCGCGACGCCGCGACAGCGCGGGCGGCGCAGGCCGCGTTGCGGTCGCCATGGGCGTTCACACTAGGCGGTCCGCGCCCGGATCCGGACGTGTGGTCCTCACCGGGGTGAGTGTCACCTGACCCGGTACGAAAACGGCTTCATGATCCACTCGTCCGGGTGGTGCGGCGCTGCGTCGGGAACCGTTCACGTAACGTGTGTGATCGCTCACACGACGCTCTGACCTGCACCGACGCGCGAACCACAGGAACATGAAATCCGGGTTACCGGGGTAGCAGCCCCCTTCAGGACCGGGCGAAGCCGACGGAACGGACAGAGCGAAGGTGGCGTTGCCCGGGCGCACGGCGCCGTCCGCCCGTGCACTCCCGACGACGCCCGGAGTCCTGATGACCACGACGCCAGCAGGCACCTCGCCGCCGCAACGCCCCCGGGGCGAGGAGAGCCCGCCGTTCCACTTCCCCGAACCCCGGCGCGCCCAGCCGTCCACCGCGCCCTTCCGGCCGGCCCCGGAGCGGCCGGCGCAGCACGCACCACCCGGCTCGCGCTGGGACCGGCTGCGGTCCGACTTCGCGCGTCGGTCGTGGTGTTCCTCGTCGCCGTACCGCTCTCGCTCGGCATCGCGCTGGCCTCCGGCGCGCCGCTCATGGCCGGGCTCGTCGCGGCCGTCGTCGCGCCGTGGTGGCCGGGCTGCTCGGCGGCTCGCCGCTGCAGGTCACCGGCCCGGCCGCGGGGCTCACCGTCGTCGTCGCCGAGCTCGTCACGCGCTTCGGCTGGCAGGTCACCTGCATCATCACGATCGGCGCCGGGCTGCTGCAGATCGCGCTCGGCATGTTCCGGGTGGCCCGGTTCGTGCACGCGATCCCGCCCGCCGTCGTGCACGGGATGCTGGCCGGGATCGGCCTGTCGATCGCGCTCGCCCAGGTGCACGTGATGCTCGGCGGCACGCCGCCGGCCGGCGCCGTCGACAGCGTCCTCGGGCTGCCCGCGCAGATCGCGAACGCGCTGCCCGGCGCCGTCGCCGTCGGTGCGGTCACCGTGCTCGTCCTGCTGCTCTGGCCCCGGCTGCCGCACGCGCGGGCCGTGCCCGCCGCGCTCGTCGGCGTCGTCGCCGCCACCGCGCTCGCGCTGCTCTGGCCGCAGTGCCGCGCGTCGACCTGCCCGCCACGCTCGTGGAGGCCGTCACCCTCCCGACGCTGCTGCCCCAGGAGTGGGCGGCGCTGCCCTGGCTGCCGGTGGCCGGCGCCATGCTGACGGTCGCACTGATCGCGAGCGTCGAGAGCCTGCTCTCCGCCGTCGCCGTCGACCGCCTCCACGACGGCGTCCGCACGAACCCGGACCGGGAGCTGGTCGGCCAGGGCGCCGCGAACACCGTCTCCGGGTTCCTCGGCGGGCTGCCGGTCACCGGGGTGATCGTGCGCAGCGCCGCCAACGTCCGGGCCGGGGCCCGGACCCGCGCCTCGACCGTGCTGCACGGGCTCTGGATCGCGGTCTTCGCCGTCTTCCTCGTCGGCGTGATGGAGCTGGTGCCGCTCGCCGCGCTCGCGGCCCTCCTCGTCGTGATCGGGCTCGGGCTGGTGAAGCCCGCCGACGTGCGCGCCGCCCGCCGCCACGGCGAGCTGGTCGTCTACCTCGGCACCGTCGCCGGCGTGCTCCTGCTGACGCTGCTGGAGGGGGTGCTGATCGGGCTCGCGCTCGTCGGGCTGCGCACCCTGCACCGGGCCGTGCGGGCCCGCGTCCGCGTCGAGGAGCCGGGCGGCGGCGCGCCGCGGCGCGTGGTGGTCGAGGGTGCGCTGAGCTTCCTGTCGGTGCCCGCCCTCTCCCGCACGCTCGCCACCGTGCCGGCGGGCGAGCCGGTGCGCGTCGACCTCGTGGTCGACTACCTCGACCACGCCGCCTACGACCACCTCCACGCCTGGATCCGCCGCCACCGGGCCGGCGGGGGGTGGGTCGAGGTGTCCGAACCGGCCACCGGCACCGGCCGCACCGGCGCGCCGCTGCCCTGGTACGCGACCTGGTCGCGCTGGCAGGCGAGCGACGAGCGGCCGCGCCCGTACGGGCCGATCCTCGCCGGCGTCGCGGCCTACCACGCCGACGCCGCCGACCTCCTGCGCCCGACGATGCTCGCGATGGCCGACGGGCAGTCCCCGTACGGCTGCTGCTGACCTGCTCCGACTCGCGCGTCCAGCCGAGCCTCATCACCCGCAGCGGGCCCGGTGACCTGTTCACCGTGCAGAACGTGGGGAACCTCGTCGCCGGCACGGCCGTCGGGGCGGCCGTCCAGTACGCGACGTCGGTGCTGGACGTGCCGCTGATCGCGGTCTGCGGGCACTCCGCGTGCGGGGCCATGCGCGGGCTGCTCGACGGCGCGGCCGACACCGCGGCCGGGCCCGACGACGGCGCGCTCGCCGAGTGGCTGCGCCGGGGCGCGCCGAGCCTGGCCGCGTACCGCGCGGGGCACCCGGTGGGCCGCGCCGCCCGCGCCGCCGGGTACGGGGAGGCGGAGGCGCTGGCGATGGTCAACGTCGCCGTGCAGCTCGCGGAGCTGCGGGAACGGCACGGGGACCGGGCGCTGCTCGGCCTGTTCTTCGACATCCCGACGGCGCGGGTGCTGGTGCTGGACGAGGAGGCGGCGGAATTCCGTCCCTTCTCGTGAACGCGCGGCCTACTGTGCGCGGGTGATCGTCTTGCCCGCGGGGCTGGCCGCGCGGCCGATGCGGAGCGGCGACGCGGCCACGTGGGCCGCGTTGCTGCAGGCCGTCGAGGCGGCCGACCGGCGCGCCGAGAACTACGACGAGCAGGACTGCGCCGAGGAGCTCGCCGACCCCGACGTCGACCTCGGCCGCGACACCACGCTCGTCCTCGACGCGGCCGGTGCGCCCGTCGCCTACCAGGTGCTGCGGACGCGGGCCGGCGCCGGGCTCGGCACGCGGGTGATCGCCGAGGGCGCCGTGCACCCGGCGCACCGGCGGCGCGGCGTCGGCGCCGCGCTGCTCGGGCTGGCCCGGCGCCGGGCGGAGGCCGTGGCCGGGAGCGTCGAGATGCGCGTGGCGGAGACGAACGCGGGCGCGTCGCGCTGGCCGAGCGGGCCGGGATGACGCCGGTGCGGTGGTGGTCGGAGATGACGCGCGGGCTGGCCGGGCCGGTCCCGGCCGCCGCGCCGCCGCCGGGGCTGGAGCTTTCGCCGCTCGGGCCCGGCTACGACGCCGCGCGCTGGGACGCGCCGCTCCTGGCCGCGCACAACGCGGCGTTCGCCGACCACTGGGGCTCCACCCCGACGACGGCGGCGAGCTGGACCCACTTCCGCACCGGCCGGGCCTTCCGCCCGGCCTGCTCGGTCGCGGCGCTGGCCCCGGACGGGACGGTCGCCGGGTACGTCATGGCCTACGAGTTCGAGGCCGACACGGCGGCGAGCGGGGTGCGGGACCTGCACGTCGGCACCGTCGGCACGCTCCGCGCGCACCGCAGGCGAGGCGTCGCCGCGGCGATGCTCGCGCACGTGCTGCGCACCGGCGCGGGGCTCGGTTACGGCACCTCGTCGCTCACCGTGGACGCGCAGAACCCGACCGGCGCGCTGGGCGTCTACGAACGCGCCGGCTATCGCCTGCATCGCAGGGAAGTCACCTATCGGTTCTAGGGGCGCCCGGCGGGCCTCCGATCGCGACAGCCGCGCCCAGGAACCACCTGCATCACGGCTTTCATCGACCGAGACCCACCGGGCGCCCGTGGGGCGCTACCGTGCACTGCCGTGCCGCCCCCCGACTTCGCGCACCCGCTCGCCTGGCTCGCACCGCACGCCGACGCCCGGCGCGCCGCCGGCCTGCACCGGGAGCTGCGCCCCCGACCGGCCGGTGACCGCCTGCTCGACCTCGCCGGCAACGACTACCTCGGGCTCGCCACCCACCCGCGGGTGGTCGAGGGCGCGATCGAGGCGGTACGCACCTGGGGTGCGGGCTCGACGGGGTCGCGGCTGGTCACCGGTACCACGGCGCTGCACGCCGAGCTGGAGGACGAGCTGGCCGCGTTCTGCGGCGCCGAGGCCGCGCTCGTGTTCTCCTCCGGCTACACGGCCAACCTCGCCGCCGTCACCGCGCTGGCCGGGCCGGACACGCTCGTCGTCTCGGACGCCGCGAACCACGCCTCGCTGATCGACGCGTGCCGGCTCTCCCGCGCGCAGGTCGCGATCGTCGCCCACCACGACCTGGCCGCCGTCGACGCCGTGCTCGCGGCCCGCACGCAGCGCGCGCGCTCGTCGTCACGGAGAGCGTCAACAGCATCGACGGCGGGCACGCCCCGCTGGGTGCGCTGCACGCGGTGTGCCGGGCGCGCGGGGCGCTGCTGGTCGTCGACGAGGCGCACGGGCTCGGCGTCGCGGGGCCGGGCGGGCGCGGGCTGCTGGCCGGCGCCGGGCTCGCCGGCGCGGACGACCTGGTCGCGACCGTGACGCTGTCGAAGTCGCTCGGCGGGCAGGGCGGGGCGGTGCTCGGCCCGGCCGCCGTACGCGAGCACCTGGTCGACACGGCCCGGACGTTCATCTTCGCACCGGGCTCGCGCCCGCCTCGGCCGGCGCGGCCCTCGCGGCGCTGCGGGTGCTGCGGGCCGAGCCGGAGCGGCCCGGCGCGGTCCTGCGGGCGGCCGCCGCGCTGGCCGCCGCGGCCGGGGTGCCGGTGCCCGAGTCGGCGGTGGTGCCGGTGGTGCTGGGCGAGCCGGAGGTCGCGCTGGCCGCGGCCGCGCGGTGCGCCCGAGCTGGGGTGCGGGTCGGGTGCTTCCGGCCGCCGTCGGTGCCGCCGGGCACGAGCCGGCTGCGGCTCACCGCCCGCGCCGACCTGACGGCCGCCGACCTCGACCTGGCCCGGTCGGTGCTCGCCGACGTGCTCGCGTTCGCCGGTGTCCGATGACCGGACGGGTGCTCGTCGTGACCGGGACCGGCACGGGCGTCGGGAAGACGGTCGTCACCGCCGCGCTCGCCGCGCTCGCCGTCGCGCGCAAGGAGCGGGTGGCCGTGCTCAAGCCGGCGCAGACCGGGGTCGGGCCCGGCGAGCCGGGCGACCTGGCCGACGTCCGGCGGCTCGTGCCGGGCGTCGCGACGATCCGCGAGCTGGCCCGCTACCCCGACCCGCTCGCGCCCGCGACGGCCGCCCGCCGGGCCGGCGCCCTGCCCGTCACCCCGGCGGACGCCGCCGGCTCCGCCGCCCGCCTGGCCGACCACCACGACCTGGTGCTCGTCGAGGGCGCGGGCGGGCTGCTCGTCCGGTTCGACGACGGCGGCGGCACGCTCGCCGACGTCGCCACGCGGCTCGCGGCGCCCGTCCTGGTGGTGACGAGCGCGGGGCTCGGGGTGCTCAACACCGCCGCGCTGACCGTCGAGGCGCTGGCGGCGCGCGCGCTGACCTGCGCCGGGCTGGTCGTCGGCGCGTGGCCCGAGGAACCCGACCTCGCGTCGCGCAGCAACCTCGCGGACCTGCCCGCCGTGACGGGCGCGCCGCTGGTCGGGGCCGTGCCGGAGGGGTCGGGCGCCTCGAACCGGACGCGTTCGCCGCCGTGGCACGTCACAGTCTGGCGCCCGCGCTGGGTGGCGGATGGCACACTCCGGAACCGTGACGACCACCGAGACCGGCATTCTGGCGACGCGCGCGAACAGGTCCTCGAACGCGGGGTGGGGCTGACCGAGGCGCAGGTGCTGGAGGTGCTCCGGCTGCCCGACGACACACTGGACGCGCTGCTCGACGTCGCCCACCAGGTGCGGATGCGCTGGTGCGGGCCGGAGGTCGAGGTCGAGGGGATCGTCTCGCTGAAGACCGGCGGGTGCCCGGAGGACTGCCACTTCTGCTCCCAGTCGGGCCTGTTCGAGTCGCCGGTGCGCTCCGCGTGGCTGGACATCCCGATGCTGGTCGAGGCCGCGAAGCAGACCGCGAAGACCGGGGCCACCGAGTTCTGCATCGTCGCGGCCGTGCGCGGTCCGGACGAGCGGCTGATGACGCAGGTCGCGGCCGGGATCGCGGCGATCAAGGACGAGCTGGACATCAACATCGCGTGCTCGCTGGGCATGCTGACGCCCGAGCAGGTGCAGCGGCTCGCCGCGATGGGCGTGCACCGCTACAACCACAACCTGGAGACCGCGCGCTCGTACTTCCCGAACGTCGTCACCACGCACACGTGGGAGGAGCGCTGGGAGACGCTGCGCCTCGTGCGCGACGCCGGCATGGAGGTGTGCTGCGGCGGGATCGTCGGGATGGGGGAGACGGCCGAGCAGCGCGCGGAGTTCGCCGGCCAGCTCGCCGCCCTGGAGCCCGACGAGGTGCCGCTGAACTTCCTCAACCCGCGCCCGGGCACCCCGTTCGGCGACCACGAGCCGCTCTCCGGGCCGGATGCGCTGCGCACGGTCGCGGCGTTCCGGCTGGCGATGCCGCGCACGGTGCTGCGGTTCGCGGGTGGACGGGAGATCACGCTCGGCGACCTCGGCGCGCGCAAGGGTCTGCTCGGCGGGATCAACGCGGTGATCGTCGGCAACTACCTCACGACGCTCGGGCGGCCCGCGGAGCACGACATCGACCTCCTCGGCGAGCTGCAGATGCCGATCAAGGCGCTGAACGAGACGCTGTGACCGGCGGCTTCTGCGACCAGTGCGGGCGGCCGGCCGGCGAGGGCGACCACGGGCGCTGCGCCGCCCGTCGGGAGCTGGAGCCGCCCCGGTACTGCCCGGACTGCGCGCGGCGGATGGTGGTGCAGGTGACGCCGGCCGGGTGGACGGCGCGGTGCAGCCGGCACGGGGTGCGCGAGTCGGTGTAGCGCGATGGCGCTACGGTGGTGGCATGCCAGTGCCCGAGACCATCGGACAACGCCAGCTGCGCAATGACAACGCCGAGATCATGCGGCGCGTCGAGGCCGGCGAGAGCTTCGTCATCACCCGCAACGGCAAGCCCGTGGCCGATCTGATCCCCCGTGCGCGCGATCCGAAGCGCCCGCAGTACACCGGCCGGGAGCAGCAGGAGTTCTTCCGGACCCAGCCGCCCATGGACGTCGAACAGTGGTACCGCGAGCGTGAGGAAGCCGACCAGTTCTTCCGGGACGACCGCGTCGGATGATCCCGTCCTACGCCCTGCTCGACACGTCGGTCCTGATCGGCCTCGAGCGGATCGATCTCGGCGTTCATGTCGACTCCGTGCTGGTCACGAGCGCGGTCTGCGTCGGTGAGCTGGCGTTCGGCCTCGTCACCGGTCCCGATCCGGACGCCGGGCCGCCCGGCTGCGGCGTGTCGTCGAACGCTACGAAGTCATGCCGTACGGCGTGGAGGAGGCCAAGCTCTACGGCGCGCTGACCGATCTCGTCCGCGCCGCCGGCCGCAACCCACGCCCGCGCAGGCTGGACCTGCAGATCGCCGCGACGGCGGCTGCAGCGCGGATACCCCTGCTCACCTGCAATCCGGATGACTTCCTCGGCGTCGGTTCGCTCGTCGACGTCGTGCCGGTGGCCTCGGCCGGGTAGCCGTGTCCGGACCCGCACCCCGGCTCCGACGTCTCCTGCGAACGGCGCCGGTGGGGTGCCGCGAGAGGAGCCGGTGATGAAGTACATGATCATGGTCTACGGGTCGCAGCAGGACTACGACGTCGTCAACGGCAAGCCGACGGGCAAGCCGGCGAAGTCGCCGGAGGACATCGCGAAGGCGCACGCCTTCATCCTGGCGCTGCACGCCGAGCTGGCCGAGGAGGGCGTGCTGGTCGACGGGCGCGGCCTGGCCGCCCCCGTGCACACGCGGCGCCTCCACCTCCGCGGCGGCGCCCCGGTCGTCACCGACGGGCCCTACCCGGAGACGCAGGAGGTGCTCGCCGGCTTCACCGTGGTGGAGTGCCCGAGCTACGACCACGCCACCAAGGTCGCGGCGCGGTTCCTGCACCCCGACGGCCTGGACGAGTACGTCGACGTGCGGCCGGTGATCGAGGGCTACCAGCACCTCGACGACCCCATCGTCTGAGGCTCGGTCGGGGAGACGGGGTCATCGGCACCACCGCCGACGAGGTCGAGGGCCTGCTGCGCACGCTGGCGCCGCAGGTCCTCGGCGCCGTCGTGCGCCGGTACGGGCACTTCGACACGGCCGAGGACGCCGTGCAGGAGGCGTTGCTGGCGGCGGCGCAGCAGTGGCCCGCGGACGGGCTGCCGGAGAGCCCGCGGGCCTGGCTCGTGACCGTCGCGTCCCGGCGGCTGACCGACCTCCTGCGCAGCGAGCAGCGCGCAGCGCCGTGAGGACCAGGTCAGCCAGTGGGCGCTCCCCCCGGGGCCCGTGCCCGACGCGACGACACGCTCGTGCTGCTGTTCCTGTGCTGCCACCCGGCGCTCTCGCCGGCGTCGCAGATCGCGCTGACGCTGCGCGCCGTCGGCGGCCTGACCACGGCGGAGATCGCGCGGGCGTTCCTCGTGCCCGAGGCGACGATGACCCGGCGCATCACCCGGGCCAAGCAGACGGTCAAGGACAGCGGGGTGCCGTTCGGCATGCCGGCCGACGCCGAGCGCGCGGCCCGGCTCGACGCCGTGCTGCACGCGCTGTACCTGATCTTCAACGAGGGGTACGCGACCACGTCCGGGCCGCACCTGCAGCGGGCCGACCTCACCGCCGAGGCGATCCGGCTGACCCGTGTCGTGCACCGGCTGCTGCCCGCCGACGGCGAGGTGACCGGGCTGCTCGCGCTGATGCTGCTCACGGACGCCCGCCGGGCCGCGCGCACCGGTCCGGACGGCCTGCCCGTCCCGATGGCGGAGCAGGACCGCTCGCTCTGGGACGCCGACCGGATCGCCGAGGGCGTCGCGCTCGTCTCGGCCGCGCTCCCGCACGGGGAGACCGGCGCGTACCAGCTCCAGGCCGCGATCGCCGCCGTACACGACGAGGCGCGCAGCGCCGACGAGACCGACTGGCCCCAGATCACGGCGCTCTACGAGGTGCTGCTGCAGGTCTCGGACACGCCCGTGGTGCGGCTCAACCACGTCGTCGCGCTGGCGATGGTGCACGGGCCGCGGGCGGGGCTGGCCCGGCTCGACCGGCTGGCCGCGGACGGGCTGGTCGTCGACGACCACCGGCTGCCGTCCGTGCGCGCGCACCTGCTGGAGATGGCCGGCGACCGGGCCGGGGCGCGCGAGGCGTTCACGCTGGCGGCGCACCGTGCGACGAGCCTCCCGCAGCAGCGCTACCTGAACGCGCGGGCGGCCCGGCTGGGGTGAGGCCCCGATCGCGTTGTCATGCTGTGCCCATGGCGAACTGGGGCGGCCTGCTGCGCGTGGCCGCGAAGATCGGGATCGACCTGCTGTCCCGGCAGCGCTCTGCGCAACGGCGGCCGCAGGGGCGCCCGGCCGCCCGGACCGCACCGACCGCCGACCGGGCCCGCACCGTCGTCTACGCCCCCGACCTCGACGGCGCCGCCGACCCCGGCGAGGTCGTGTGGGCGTGGGTCCCGTTCGAGGAGGGCGACGGGCGCGGCAAGGACCGGCCGGTGCTCGTCGTCGGCCGGGAGGGCCGCGACCTGGTCGGGCTGATGCTCTCCAGCCAGCACGACCGGGCCGGCGACCGCGACTGGATGTCCGTCGGGTCGGGCGGCTGGGACCGTGCGGGCCGCGAGTCGTTCGTGCGGCTCGACCGCGTGCTGGAGGTCGGCGAGCACGAGATCCGCCGCGAGGGCGCAGTGCTGAACAGGGACCGCTTCGACGAGGTGGCCACCCGCCTCCGCGCCGCCTACGGCTGGCGCTGACCGCACACACCTCCGGGACCCGGCACACAGGTCCGGACATGTGTGCGGAGTGCGGGAGGTATGTGCGGTCAGTTGAAGCTGTGCTCCACCGCGAACGTGCTGATGGGGGCCGGCACCGCGCGGAGCCTGCCCAGCAGGCCCGTCTCGCGGGCGAGCAGGACGCGGACCATGCGCAGGCGCTCCACCGGGGACGTCTGCTCCAGCAGGAGCTGGCGGTCGGCGATCGGGAGCAGGCAGTCGGCGGCCAGCACGTGGGGGAGCGTGGCGGGTTCGAGGTCGGCGTCCGGCTCGGTCCACTCGCCGGCCTTCCAGGCGGTGGTGCAGTAGCGCCGGTGCGCGGCCCGGGCGGCGGCGCTGAGCAGCTGGGTCAGCTCGGCCGCGCCGTCGATCACCGCGGTGTCGGGCAGGAACTCGACCGAGCCCATCAGGTAGGGCTTCGCGTCGGCGTCCACGTCGAGCAGGCGGAACCGGCGGGCCCCGCGCGTCACGACGTCGAAGCGGCCGTCGGGCAGCCGGACGACGTCGTCGAGCCGGGCCGTGCAGCCGACGGGGTGCAGCGCGGCCATCCCGTCGTCGTCGGGGGCGAAGCCCTCGCGCACGGCGACGACGCCGAACTCCTTGTCGGGGACGGCGCCGGTGACGAGGTCGACCGTGAGCTGCCGGTAGCGCGGCTCGAAGATGTGCAGGGGCAGTGACGCCCCGGGCATCAGCACCGTGCCCAGCGGGAACAGCGGCAGCATCTCGGCCACCCGACTACGGTACGGCGCTCTCCTGAACGGCGCTCTCCCGTGCGGCGGCGCTGCGCGGTCCGTCGGCCGGCGGCCGGAGCACGGCGAACGCGTCGGTCACCCGCAGGACGCGGTCGGTGAAGCGGAAGAGCGCGGCCGGGCGCCCGCCGGCCGGGCCGGGCGGCGAGACGGCGCCGGTCGGCTCCAGCAGCCGCCTGCGGGTGAGGACGCGCTGCAGGTTGGTCGCGGAGAGGGGTGCCCGAGCGCGGCCGCGTACAGCTCGCGCAGCGCGGAGATCGTGAACTCCTGCGGGGCCAGCGCGAAGCCGAGGTTGGTGTAGGAGAGCTTCGCGCGCAGCCGGTTGCGGGCCGCCTTGACGATCCCGGCGTGGTCGAACGCGGTGGGCGGCAGCGCGGCGACCGGCTGCCACGCGGTGTCGTCCGGGACGGCCGGGTCGGCGCTCGACGGCACGAGCCCGAGGAACGCCGTCGCGACCCGGCGCGGGCCGGGCACCCGGTCCGGGTCGCTGAACACCGCGATCTGCTCGACGTGCGCGACCTCGCGGAGGTCGACCTTCTCGGCCAGCTGGCGGCGCACGGACCGCTCGACGTCCTCCTCGTCGCCGAGCCGGCCGCCGGGCAGCGCCCAGCGTCCGGCGTCCGGCGGCAGTGCCCGCTTCCACAGGAGCACCTGGAGGGTGCCCTCGCGGATCTGGAGCACGGCCGCCAGCACCTCGTGCTCGGTCGGGCGGCCCATGGGCCGGATCGTAGGCCCGCGCCGCCCGGCGCGACGGCCGGTACCGCCGGGCGCACGCCCGGTCGCCGGCGTGAACGGCGGATTGCGGGCGGATGAGTTCCCGGTCACGAGGAGGGGGTCGCGGGGGCTGCCCTGCGCTACGATCCCGCTGTTTGCGACTGATAGTCGAAAACAGGGGAGGGCACGATGGCCGTCGACGAACTGGTTCCGCGAACAAGCGTTGCCGACCCACTGACCGGGCCCGGCTGGGCCGACGAGGTCCGCGCGCTGGCCCGCCGCCGCGACGCCGTGCTGCTGGCGCACAACTACCAGCTGCCCGAGATCCAGGACGTCGCCGACTTCACGGGCGACTCGCTGGCGCTCTCGCGCATCGCGGCGCAGTCCGAGGCCTCGACGATCGTGTTCTGCGGCGTGCACTTCATGGCCGAGACCGCGAAGATCCTCGCCCCGGACAAGACCGTGCTGATCCCGGACGCCGCCGCGGGCTGCTCGCTGGCCGACTCGATCACCGTCGACCAGCTGCGCGCCTGGAAGGCCGAGCACCCGGGCGCGGTGGTCGTCTCGTACGTGAACACGACGGCCGCGGTGAAGGCCGAGACCGACGTCTGCTGCACGTCCTCGAACGCGGTCGAGGTGGTGGCCTCGATCCCGGCCGACCGCGAGGTGCTGTTCCTGCCCGACCAGTTCCTCGGCGCGCA
This sequence comes from Pseudonocardia sp. CNS-139, assembly GCA_001942415.1. Taxonomy (GTDB): domain Bacteria; phylum Actinomycetota; class Actinomycetes; order Mycobacteriales; family Pseudonocardiaceae; genus Pseudonocardia. The sequence continues at coordinate 43,615 of MKJX01000022.1, read as the reverse complement.
CGTCCGCCGCGAGCTGGGCCGGGAGAACATGCACGTCTGGGCGGGGGAGTGCCACGTGCACGCCGGGATCAACGGCGCCACGCTCACCCGGCAGGCGCAGGCCAACCCGGACGCCGAGCTGTTCGTGCACCCCGAGTGCGGCTGCGCGACCTCCGCGCTCTACCTGGCCGGGACCGGCGCCGTGCCCGCCGAGCGGGTCAAGATCCTCTCCACCGGCGGGATGCTGGACGCCGCGCGGGAGTCGAAGGCCGCCTCCGTGCTGGTCGCGACCGAGGTCGGGATGCTGCACCAGCTGCGCCGGGCCGCCCCGGAGATCGACTTCCGGGCCGTCAACGACCGCGCGTCGTGCCGGTACATGAAGATGATCACGCCGGACAAGCTGCTGCGCGCGCTGCGCGAGGGCCGCGACGAGGTGCACGTCGACCCCGCGCTGGCCGCCCGCGGCCGGGCCGCCGTCCAGCGCATGATCGAGATCGGCCGTCCGGGCGGCGGCGAATGACCACCTGGGAGGCGGGCGCCGACCTCGTCGTCGTCGGGTCCGGGGTCGCCGGGCTCACCGCCGCGCTGGACGCCGCCGCGCTCGGCCTGCGGGTTGTCGTCGTGACGAAGGACGCGGCCGACGCCGGGTCGACCCGCTGGGCACAGGGCGGGGTGGCCGTCGTGCTCGGGGACGTGCCGGGCGACAGCGTGCACGCGCACGTCACGGACACGCTCGCGGCCGGCGCGGGCTCTCGGACGACGCGGCCGTCGCGGAGATCATCGCGGACGGACCGGCCGCCGTGGCCCGGCTGCGGGCCCGCGGCGCGGTGTTCGACCCCGGCCCGGACGGGCGGCTCGCGCGCACCCGGGAGGGCGGGCACTCCGCGTTCCGGGTGGTGCACGCCGGCGGCGACGCGACCGGCGCGGAGGTGGAGCGCGCGCTCGTCGCCGCGGTCGCCGACCGGCGGCTGCCGCTGCTCACCGGGCACGTGGCGGTCGACGTGCTGCGCGACGAGCGGGGCGTCGCGGGGCTCGCCGTGCTCGACGGCGCCGGCCGGCGCGGGATGCTGCGCGCCCCGGCGGTGCTGCTGGCCAGCGGCGGCTACGGGCAGCTCTACGCCAGCACCACCAACCCGGAGACCGCCACCGGCGACGGCGTGGCGCTCGCGCTGCGGGCCGGCGCGAGCGCGGCCGACCTGGAGTTCGTGCAGTTCCACCCGACCGTGCTCTACGCCGGACCGGCCACCGGGTGGCGCCCGCTCGTCACGGAGGCCGTGCGCGGCGAAGGAGCGGTGCTGCTCGACCGGGCCGGGCGGCGGTTCATGACCGGCGTCCACCCCCTCGCCGACCTGGCCCCGCGCGACGTCGTCGCCGCCGCGATCACCCGGACGCTCGCCGCGACCGGCGCCGACTGCGTCCACCTCGACGCCACCGCGATCCCCGCCTTCGCGCGCCGCTTCCCGACCGTCTTCGCGGCGTGCCGGGCCGCCGGGATCGACCCCGTCCGCGAGCCGATCCCGGTCACCCCGGCCGCGCACTACGCGTGCGGCGGGGTGGTCACCGACCTGCACGGGCGCACGTCCGTCCCGGGGCTGTACGCGGCCGGCGAGGTCGCCCGCACCGGGCTGCACGGCGCCAACCGGCTCGCGTCGAACTCGCTGCTCGAAGGCTGGTGCTGGCGCGCGGGCGGCCCGTGCGGTGGCCGCCGACCGGCGCGCGCCGCGTCCGCTCGCCGCCGCCCCGCCGGCCGCGCCGCCCGTCGCGCCGCGGGCCGTCGTCCAGCGGGCGATGACCGCGGCCGCCGGGATCGGGCGCGACGCCGCCGGGCTCGCCGCGGCGTCCGACGCGGTGGAGGCCGCGACCGACCGGGCCGTGCCCGCCTGCCGGGCCGACGTCGAGGACGCGGCGCTCACCCTGCTCGCGCAGGCCGTGCTCGCCGCGGCCGGCACCCGCACCGAGAGCCGCGGGTGCCACGTGCGCACCGACTTCCCCGAACGCGACGACGTGTGGCAGCGGGCGAGCCTCGTGCTCGCCCTCGACGAGACCGGGCAGCCCGTCGTGCGGTCCGGCGCACTCCTGGAGGTCAGCGCGGCATGACGGCCACGGTTCTCGGCCCCGACCTGGACGACCTGCGCCGGGTCGTCGCCACGGCCCTGCAGGAGGACCTGCGCTACGGCCCGGACGCCACCACCGTCGCGACCGTGCCCGCGGACGCGGTGGCCGTCGGCCGGTTCGCCGCGCGGTCACCGGGCGTGCTCGCGGGGCTGCCGGCCGTCCGCGAGGTGCTCGACTCCGTGCTCGGCGAGACCGGCTACACCGTGCTCGACACCCGCTCGGACGGCGACCGGCTGGCCGCCGGCGACGCCGCGCTGACCGTCCGGGCGCCCGTGCGCGGGCTGCTGACCGCCGAGCGGACCGCGCTCAACCTGCTCTGCCACCTCTCCGGCGTCGCCACGGCCACCGCGGCGTGGGTGGACGCCGTGCAGGGCACGCGGGCGCGCATCCGCGACACCCGCAAGACGCTGCCGGGGCTGCGGCTGCTGGAGAAGTACGCCGTGCGCTGCGGCGGCGGCACCAACCACCGCCTCGGCCTGGGCGACGCGGTGCTCGTCAAGGACAACCACGTGGCCGCCGCGGGCTCGGTGGGCGCCGCGCTCGCCGCGGCCCGCGCGCACGCGCCGGACCTGCCGTGCGAGGTCGAGGTGGACACCCTCGACCAGCTCGACGAGGTGCTCGCGCTCGGCGCGGAGCTCGTGCTGCTCGACAACTTCGACGTCGGGCGCACCCGCGAGGCCGTGCGGCGGCGCGGCGCGCGTCCGACCCTGCTGGAGAGCTCCGGCGGGCTCGTGCTCGCGAACGCGCGGGAGTACGCCGAGACCGGGGTGGACTACATCGCGGTCGGCGCGCTCACCCATTCCGTGCGCGCGCTCGATCTGGGCCTTGACCTCGACCCGGGTGGAGCCCCGACCATCACCTGATGAGGGTCTGGGTCTGCGCCACCTGCGCCATCGAGCAGCCCGATGCCGCGGAACCGCCCGCGACCTGCCCGATCTGCACGGACGAGCGGCAGTACGTCCCGGCGGGCGGGCAGCGCTGGACGACGCACGCCGAGCTGGCCGCGTCCGGGCACCGGCTGGTGTTCGACGAGCTGGAGCCCGACCTCGTCGGGGTCACCGTCGAGCCGCGGTTCGGGATCGGGCAGCGCGGGCTGCTCGTGCGGACGAGCGCCGGCAACCTGCTGTGGGAGCCGCCCGGCTTCCTCGACGCCGACGCCGTCACGGCCGTGCGCGCGCTCGGCGGGGTGGCCGCGGTCGCGGCGAGCCACCCGCACCTCGTCGGCGCGGCGGTGTCCTGGAGCCGCGCGTTCGGCGGTGCGCCCGTGCTGTTCGCCGAGGCCGACCGGCAGTGGGTGCGCCGGCCCGACCCGGCGATCGAGCTGTGGAAGGACGAGCGCGAGGTGCTGCCCGGGATCACGCTCGTGCCGTGCGGCGGGCACTTCGCCGGCAGCGCCGTCGCGCACTGGGCGGCCGGTGCCGGCGGGCGCGGCGCGCTGCTCACCGGCGACACCCTCGGCGTCGGCGCGACCGCGTCTCGGTCGGGGTGATGCGCAGCTGGGTGAACCACGTCCCGCTCCCGCCCCGGGCCGTCCGCCGGATCGCCACCGCACTGGAGCCGTGGCGCTACGAGCGGCTGTACGGCGGGTTCGGCGTGATCGAGTCGGACGCCGAGGAAGCCGTCCGCCGCAGCCTGAGCCGCTACCTCCTGTGGCTCTCCGACGACGCCCCCGTCGACGACTGACGCGCGACTCGCGCGCACTTTTCCGGCGACTCGCGGGAGCCGGCCGCATTCCCCCGCGAGTCGCTGGATTAGTGCGCGCGAGTCGCTGGATTTGTGTACGCGAGTTGCGCTTACGCCGAGGCGGCCTTCTGCAGGACGTCCGCCGCCGCTTCCGCGCCACCCGCCGCGCGGGCCGCCGCGCCGAGGCGGGCCACGTTCTCGCCGTACGCGGGGTCGGCCAGCAGCTCGGCCACCGCGGCGGCCAGGGTCCCCGCCGTGGCGTCGGCCGGGTCGAGCCGGACGCCAGGTGCAGCTCCGCCACCCGGTCGGCGGTGAGCTGCTGCTCGGGCATCTGCGGCACCACCACCATCGGGACGCCCGCCGCCACCGCCTCCATCGTGCTGCCCATCCCGCCGTGCGTGACGAACACCGCGCTGCGCTCCAGCACCCGCAGCTGCGGCACGTGGGAGGCGAGCAGGACGTTCGGCGGGGCGGCCGGGAGGTCGGCGGCGGTCAGGCGCCGGCCGTGGTTGAGCACGACCGGCCGGTCGCCGCCGCCGAACGCCTCCAGGCAGCTCGCGAAGAACTCCTTGCGCTCGTTGAACACCGTGCCCAGCGAGACGTAGATGCCCTTGGCCTCGCCGAACGGGGTGAGGTCGAGGTCGGCGTCCTCGGCGCGGCCGGTCGCGGGCCCGACGAAGTGCACGTCCGGGCCGAGCGTCTCGTGCCCGGGGTGGAACTCGGCGGGCATGAACACGACGTTCGCGGCCGCGCGGTGCCCGAACAGCACCGCGGACGGGTCGCCGGCCTCGACGCCGAACCGGGCGCCGACCGCGGCCAGCCGCTCCGGGTCGACCGGCGGGCGGCCGCCCGGCAGCGCGGCGGCCATCCGGGCGAAGAGCGGCGAGCCCGGCGCCATCACGTACGACGCCGAGAACTCGACGGTCGGCACCCCGCGGGCGAGCGCGAGCAGCCCGCCCCACGGCGCCAGCCGCTCGACGACGCGAGGTCGGCCGGAGCCGGCCGTGCAGCTCCAGCAGCGGCGTGGCCGCTCGGCGGCCAGGCCCAGCACGGCGTCCAGCAGCTGCGCGATGTGCGGGCCGCCGCCGGTCACCGGCGGCGCGGCGGTCCACCGGGGAACCCGGGGATCTCGGCGAGCGTGGCGCCGGCGGCCTCGACCGGGCCGCGGAACTCGGCCGGCAGCAGGTAGGTCACCTCGTGGCCGCGGCCGGTCAGCTCTGCGGCCACCGCGAGCGTGGGGTTGACGTGCCCGTGGGCCGGCGCGGGAAGGAACAGGAACCGGCTCACGACCGCGTCCCCGACATGATCATCACGTGCCCCGAGGCTAGTACCGGGACGATGAGGCCGTCTCAGGCCGCGCATTCCGGGCAGCCGGGCCGCCGTACGCTGGGCGCATGCTCCGCCGACTCGACCTACGACGCACGCCCCTGCCCCGCACCGCCGACCTGCGGGGCCTCCTCCCGCGAGCCGCGGTGGACGTGGACGAGGTGCTGCACCGGGTGCGGCCGATCGTCGAGGACGTCCACGAGCGCGGCGTCGAGGCCGCACTGGACTACGCGGAGCGGTTCGACCACGTGCGCCCGTCGGCCGTGCGGGTGCCCGTCCAGACCCTCAACGGGGCGCTCGCCGCGCTCGACCCGGCCGTGCGCGCCGCGCTGGAGACGTCGGTCGAGCGGGCCCGCAAGGTGCACGCCGACCAGCGCCGCAGCGACGTCGTCACCCAGGTGGTGCCGGGCGGCACCGTCACCGAGCGGTTCGTCCCGGTGCAGCGGGTCGGCCTCTACGCCCCGGGCGGGCTGGCCGTCTACCCGTCGAGCGTGGTGATGAACGTGGTGCCGGCGCAGGAGGCCGGCGTCGAGTCGCTGGTGCTGGCCTCGCCGCCGCAGGCCGAGCACGGCGGCCTCCCGCACCCCACGATCCTCGCGGCCGCGGCGCTGCTGGGCGTCGAGGAGGTGTGGGCGGTCGGCGGCGCGCAGGCCGTCGCGCTGCTCGCGTACGGCGGCACCGACGTGGACGGCGGCGGGCTCGCGCCGTCGACATGGTCACCGGGCCGGGCAACCTCTACGTCACCGCGGCGAAGCGGCTGCTGCGCGGCGTGATCGGGATCGACGCCGAGGCCGGCACCACCGAGATCGCCGTGCTCGCCGACGACACGGCCGACCCGGTGCACGTCGCCGCCGACCTCATCAGCCAGGCCGAGCACGACACCGCCGCGGCATCCGTGCTGGTCACGACGTCGGAGGAGCTGGCCGACGCGGTCGACGCCGAGCTGGAGAAGCGGGTGGCCGGCACCCGCCACAGCGAGCGCGTCCGCACCGCGCTCACCGGGCCGCAGTCCGGCGCGGTGCTGGTCGGCGACCTCGACTCCGGCGTCGCGGTCGTCGACGCCTACGCCGCCGAGCACCTCGAGATCCAGACCCGCGACGCGCGGGAGGTCGGCCACCGGATCCGCAACGCAGGCGCGATCTTCGTCGGGCCGTACGCGCCGGTGTCGCTCGGCGACTACTGCGCCGGCTCCAACCACGTGCTGCCCACCGGCGGCTGCGCCCGGCACCAGTCGGGGCTGTCGGTGCAGACGTTCCTGCGCGGCGTGCACGTCGTCGAGTACACGGAGGAGGCACTGCGCGACGTGGCGAACCAGGTCGTCACCCTCGCGGAGGCCGAGGACCTGCCCGCGCACGGCGAGGCCGTCACGGCGAGGTTCGGCCGGTGACCGCCACCCAGGAGGGCGCGGTCGGCGGCGAGGTCGCGCTCGCCGACCTGCCGGTGCGCGACGACCTGCGCGGCCGCAGCCCGTACGGCGCGCCGCAGCTGGACGTCGCGGTGCGGCTCAACACCAACGAGAACCCGTTCCCGCCGCCGCCGGAGCTGGTGGCGGACGTGCGCGGCGGCCCACGAGGTGGCCGCGGAGCTGCACCGCTACCCGGACCGCGACGCGCTCGCCCTGCGCGCCGACCTCGCCGCGTACCTCGCCGCGGCCAGCGGCGTGCCGCTGACCAGCGCGAACGTTTGGGCCGCCAACGGGTCCAACGAGATCCTGCAGCAGATCATGCAGACGTTCGGCGGGCCGGGGCGCACCGCGGTGGGCTTCGAGCCGTCGTACTCGATGCACCCGATCATCGCCGCGGGCACCCGCACCGACTGGCTCCCGGCCCCGCGCCGCGCCGACTTCACGATCGACGTCCCGGCCGCCGCCGGGCTGCTGCGCGAGCGCACGCCCGACATCACGTTCCTGACCAGCCCGAACAACCCGACCGCGCAGTCGCTCGAACCGGCCGACGTCGCGGCGCTCGTCGAGGCGCGTCCGGGATCGTCGTGGTCGACGAGGCGTACGCCGAGTTCTCCGACCGGCCCAGCGCGATCTCGCTGCTCGCCACCCACGGGCGCAAGCTGGTCGTCGCCCGCACGATGAGCAAGGCGTTCGCGTTCGCCGGCGGGCGGCTGGGCTACCTCGCCGCCGCGCCCGCCGTCGTCGACGCGCTGCAGCTGGTGCGCCTGCCCTACCACCTCGCGTCGCTCACCCAGGCCGCCGCCCGGGCCGCGCTGCGGCACGCCGACGCCACGCTCGCCACCGTCGCGCTGCTGCGCAAGGAGCGCGAGCGGGTCGTCGCCGCGCTGGCCGCCGCCGGGTACGACGTGGTGCCCAGCGACGCCAACTTCGTGCTGTTCGGCCGCTTCGCCGACGCGCCCCGGGCGTGGCGGGCGTTCCTCGACCGCGGCGTGCTCATCCGCGACGTCGGCATCCCCGAGCGGCTGCGTGTCACGATCGGGACCCCGGAGGAGAACGACGTGTTCCTGCAGGTCGCAGGCGCACTCGTGGAGCAGGAGCTGGTGTGAGTCGGATCGGGCGCGTGGAGCGCGTCACCAAGGAGTCGAAGGTGCTCGTCGAGATCGGCCTCGACGGCACCGGCACCACCGAGGTCGCCACCGGCGTCCCGTTCTACGACCACATGCTCGACGCGTTCGGCAAGCACGGCGCGTTCGACCTGGTCGTGCGCGCGGAGGGCGACGTCGACCTCGACGCGCACCACACCGTCGAGGACGTCGCGATCGTGCTCGGCCAGGCGATCCGCCAGGCGCTCGGCGACAAGAAGGGCATCCGTCGCTTCGGCGACGCGTGGATCCCGATGGACGAGGCGCTCGCGCAGGCCGTCGTCGACGTCTCCGGGCGGCCGTACACCGTGCACACCGGCGAGCCCGACGTCATGCAGGGGTTTGTCGTCGGCGGGCACTACCCGACCGTGCTCAACCGGCACGTGTTCGAGTCGCTCGCGTTCCACGGGCACCTCGCGCTGCACGTCCGGGTGCTGTCCGGGCGCGACCCGCACCACATCACGGAGGCCGAGTTCAAGGCGGTCGCGCGGGCGCTGCGGGCGGCGGTGGAGCCGGACCCCCGGATCACCGGCATCGCGTCGACGAAGGGCACCCTCTGACGGCCCGCCGCCGCATTCTCCCCGGCTGCATTATGGCTCCATAACGCAGTTTTTCGGCGCTCCCCAGTGCATTGTGGAGCCATAACGCACTTCGGCGGCTCTCCCCAGTGCATTTTGGCTCCAGAATGCGGCGGGTGGGCGCCTGCCTCAGGGGGAGCGGGCTCAGGTTGCCTCGCGGCGGCGCCGGGCGGGTATCTCCCGCACGGTGGCCGGGCTCTTGTGGGCAGGCGCCGTGGGAAGGAGACAGGAGTGGAGATCGATCCCGGTCCGGGCCGGGACCCGTACGTGGCGTGGGTGCGGGAGGCCGCCGCGCGGGCGCTGGAGACCCACCCGGGACCCGTCGGCGAGGTGCTGGCTCGCGAGCTGCGCGCCTACGCGCTGTTCGGGCACCGGTTCGGCGGGGACGGGCTGATCCACCGGCTGGCCACCGAGATCCTCGCCCACCCCGCCGCCGATCCGGCGGCGAGCGCCAGCCCGCCGGTCAGCGCGGCGTGAATCGCGGCCGGGGCGCGGCGGGGTCCGGCTACCCTGGACGGGTGCCGCGGATCGTCGTGCTCGACTACGGGTCGGGCAACCTCCGGTCGGCCGAGCGCGCCTGCAGCGCGTCGCGCCGACGTCACCGTCACCGCCGACGCCGACGCGGCCCTGGAGGCCGACGGGCTGGTCGTCCCGGGCGTGGGCGCGTTCGCGGCGTGCATGCGCGGGCTCTCCTCCGTGGACGCCCGCGCATCGTCGAGCGCCGGCTCGCCGGCGGCCGCCCGGTTCTCGGCATCTGCGTCGGCATGCAGGTGCTGTTCGACCTCGGCGTCGAGTGGGGCGAGCGCACCGAGGGCTGCGGCCAGTGGCCCGGCACCGTCGAGCGCCTCAAGGCCGACGTGCTCCCGCACATGGGCTGGAACACCGTGCGGGCGCCGCCGGGTCCGTGCTCTTCGCCGGGCTCGACGCCGACACGCGCTTCTACTTCGTGCACTCGTTCGGCGTGCGGACGTGGACGATGGACGAGTCCGGCAGCGACACCGTGCTCAAGCCGCCGCTCGTCACCTGGGCGCACCACGGCGAGGACTTCGTCGCCGCCGTCGAGAACGGGGCGCTCGCGGCCACCCAGTTCCACCCGGAGAAGTCCGGCGACGCGGGCGCCACGGTGCTGCGCAACTGGCTGCGCGACGTCGTCGCTGACGCCCGTTCGTGGTCGGTACGCTCTGAGCGTGAGTTTCACGCTGCTCCCTGCCGTCGACGTCGCGGACGGCCAGGCAGTGCGGCTGGTGCAGGGCGAGGCCGGCACCGAGACGCGCTACGGCTCCCCGCTGGAGGCCGCCCTGCGCTGGCAGGACGACGGCGCCGAGTGGGTGCACCTCGTCGACCTCGACGCCGCGTTCGGGCGCGGCTCCAACGCCGAGCTGCTGGCCCAGGTGGTCGGCGAGCTGGACGTCGACGTGGAGCTGTCGGGCGGCATCCGCGACGACGCGTCGCTGGAGCGCGCGCTGGCCACGGGCTGCGCGCGCGTCAACATCGGCACGGCCGCGCTGGAGGACCCGCAGTGGTGCGCGCGGGCGATCGCGGCGCACGGCGAGCGGGTCGCGGTCGGCCTGGACGTGCGGATCGTCGAGCAGGGCTACCGGCTGGCCGCCCGCGGCTGGACGCAGGACGGCGGCGACCTGTGGGAGGTGCTCGACCGGCTCGACCGCGACGGCTGCACTCGCTACGTGGTCACCGACGTGAGCAAGGACGGCACGCTGCGCGGCCCGAACATCGACCTGCTGCGGGAGGTCACGGCGGCCACCGACGCGCCGGTGATCGCGTCGGGCGGGGTGTCGTCGCTGCAGGACCTGGTCGACCTCGCGACCGCGGCCGCGGAGGGCGCCAACATCGAGGGATCGATCGTCGGCAAGGCGCTCTACGCCGGCCGGTTCACGCTGCCCGACGCGCTGGCCGCGATGGGCCGCATCGACGTCCCTGGGCGGGCGGCGGGCTGACGTGGCGGTCGCCGTGCGTGTCATCCCCTGCCTCGACGTCGACGCCGGGCGGGTGGTGAAGGGCGTCAACTTCCTCGACCTGCGCGACGCCGGCGACCCCGTCGAGATGGCCCGCGTCTACGACGCCGAGGGCGCCGACGAGCTGACGTTCCTCGACGTCACGGCGTCGTCGGGGGAGCGGGCCACGATGCTGGACGTGGTGCGCCGCACGGCCGAGCAGGTGTTCATCCCGCTCACGGTCGGCGGCGGCATCCGCAGCCCCGACGACGTCGACACGCTGCTGCGCGCGGGCGCGGACAAGGTCGGCATCAACACCGCCGCGATCGCCCGGCCGGAGCTGCTGCACGAGGCGAGCCGCCGGTTCGGGGCGCAGTGCATCGTGCTGTCGGTGGACGCGCGCACGGTGCCGGAGGGCAGCGCGCCGACGCCGTCGGGGTGGGAGGTCACCACCCACGGCGGCCGCCGCGGCACCGGCATCGACGCCGTCGAGTGGGCGGCGCGCGGCCAGGAGCTGGGCGTCGGCGAGATCCTGCTCAACTCGATGGACGCCGACGGCACGCGGGCCGGCTTCGACCTGCGGATGATCGCCGCCGTGCGGGCGGTGGTGGACGTCCCGGTGATCGCGAGCGGCGGCGCCGGCGCGACCGGCCACTTCCTGCCCGCCGTGCGCGCGGGCGCGACGCGGTGCTCGCGGCGAGCGTGTTCCACTTCGGGCAGCTGCGGATCAAGGACGTCAAGGACGCGCTGCGGGAAGGTGACGTGGAGGTCCGATGAGCACTCGTGTGGAGCGGTCGGCGCTGGACCCGGCGGTCGCGGCCCGGCTCAAGCGGTCGGCGGACGGGCTGGTGTGCGCGGTCGTGCAGCAGCGCGGCACCGGTGAGGTGCTGATGGTCGCGTGGATGGACGACGAGGCCCTGCACCGCACGCTCACCACCGGCCGCGGCACGTACTGGTCGCGCTCGCGCGAGGAGTACTGGGTGAAGGGCGAGTCGTCCGGGCACGTGCAGCACGTGCACGAGGTGCGGCTGGACTGTGACGGCGACGCGCTGCTCGTCGTCGTCGACCAGACCGGCGCGGCCTGCCACACCGGCACCCGCACCTGCTTCGACACCGACGTCCTGCTGTCGGGCGCATGACCGAGGAGCTGTTCGCCACCGACGCGTACCTGCGCACGTTCGACGCCGCGGTCGCGGAGGTCGACCGGGACGGGGGGCGGGTCGCGCTCGCGCGCACCGCGTTCTACCCGGGCGGCGGCGGGCAGCCGCACGACCTCGGCACGCTCGACTGGGGCGGCGGCGCCGTCCCCGTCACGCGGGTGAGGCGCGAGGGCGGCCGGATCTGGCACTGGCTCGACACACCGGAGCTGCCCGGCGCCGGCGCGGAGGTGGCGGGCGAGCTGGACTGGAGCCGGCGCCACCTGCTGATGCGCACGCACACCGCGCTGCACGTGCTGTGCGGGGTGGTGTGGGCCGAGTTCGGCATCCCGGTGACCGGCGGCAACATGGAGCCGGGCTCGGGGCGGCTGGACTTCCCGCTGGAGTCGATCTCCGCCGAGCTGGGCCGGCAGCTGGAGACCCGCATCAACGACGAGCTGGCCGCGGCCCGCGCGGTGGTCGTCGAGTTCCTCGGGCGCGACGCCGCCGACGCCGACCCGGCGCTCATCCGCACGGCCGCCGACCTCATCCCGCGCGAGATCGACCCGCTGCGCGTGATCGACATCGTGGGGCTGGACAAGCAGGCCGACGGCGGCACGCACGTCGCGAGCACGGCCGAGGTCGGCGCCGTCCGGGTGACGGGCACGGAGTCGAAGGGCAAGGGCAACAAGCGCGTCCGCATCGAGGTGACCGACGCCCCCGGCTGAGCCTCGGCCGTCGGGACGGCGCTGGTCGGCATGATGTCCCCGTGATCGGGTTGTTGCTGGTGGACGACGAGGAACCCGTCCGGGCGGGCCTGCGCGCGGTCCTCGACGCCGAGGCGGACATCACCGTGCTCGGCGAGGCCGGGGACGGCGCCGAGGTGCCCGGGCTGGTGCGCCGGCTGGCGCCGGACGTCGTGCTCATGGACGTGCGGATGCCGGCCGTCGACGGGATCGCCGCCACCCGCCACCTCGTCACGTCCTTCGCGCGCCCGCCGCGGGTGCTCGTGCTGACGGCCTTCGGCAACGACGGGCACGTCTACGACGCGCTGCAGGCCGGGGCCGCCGGGTTCCTGCTCAAGCGGGCCCGCCCGGCCGAGATCGTGCAGGCGGTGCGCACGGTCGCGGGCGGCGAGTCGCTGCTCTTCCCGGCCGCGGTGCGCGACCTCGTCGCCACCCGCGGGCGGGGCGGCGGGGACGCGCTGCGCGGCGCCGGGCTCACCGAGCGCGAGGGCGAGGTGCTGCGGCTGGTGGCCCGCGGCCTGTCCAACGCCGAGATCGCCGCGGAGCTGGTCGTCGGCGTGCGGACGGTCGCGACGCACGTCGGGAACGTGCTGGCCAAGCTGGGTGCGCGGGACCGGACGCAGGCGGTGGTGGCCGCGTACGAGTCGGGGTTCATCGACCCGCGCCGCCCCGTGGGCGACTGAGATCTCTTCCGCGCGCCGCCGAGATCAGGTTAGCCTCGCCTCATGACGGACCTGGCGGGCACGGTCGAGCGGTTGCGCGCGCTGCGCCCGGAGTACCCGGACGCGTACGGCGTGGAGGTCGGCGAGCCCGCGGAGCCCGGCTGGACGCCGCTCGCGGCCGTCACCCCCGCGGTCGTCGCCGAGTGGTGCGCGCAGGCGCTGGAGATCGAGAACCCGGGCCGGCTCGCGTCCGTCGCGGCCAGCGCCGTCGCGGGCGAGCTCACCCACGTCGTGCTGGGCCGGGTGGCCGCCGCCGTGCTGCTGGAGCGGCGCGGCTGGGACGTGCACGCCGCCAACATCGCGCTGCGCCGCACCGAGGACGGCGCGGTCAACGCGGCTGTGCGCGACGGCGGCCTGCTCGTGCTCCCCGACGACCCCGCGGCCGGCGGGCCGGGCGTCACCGTGGTGCCGGACCTGGGCGCGCTGCTCGACCGGGTGGCGGCCGCCGCGGTCGGGACGCTCGCCCCGCTCTTCGTCGCCATCCGGGCCGCGACGCGCTACGGGATGGTCCCGCTCTGGAACGGCACCGCGGACTCCGTGCTCGCGGCCGCCGCGTACGTGCCGCTCTACGCGGGGATGGACGGCGCCGAGCGCCCGGCCGCCCGCCGGCTCGGGCACGTGTTCGTCGACACGCTCATCCGGCACGCGCCGGGATCCGCAGCCGCGGCGGCTGCGAGCGCGTCCACCGGGACGGCGAGACGTACGAGGTGCCGGTGCGCGCCGCGTGCTGCCTCTACTACAAGACCGAGCCCGAGGTGGACCAGCCGGCCGACGCGTACTGCATGACCTGCCCGTTCCTCGGTCCCGACGACCGGGCGCGGCGGTTCGGCGCCTACGTCGACCACGTGGGCGCGCAGCTCACGGCAGCGGCCCCGTGAGGTAGCGCTGGAGGTTGGGGGCGACCGCCCCGACCACCGTGGCGTGGTCGGCCGACGCGAGCGGCTCCACCTTGAGCACGTAGCGGGCCATCGCGAGGCCGATGAGCTGCGAGCCCACGAGCGTCGCGCGCAGCTCGGGACGGTCGGCCGCGACCTGCACGACGACCTTGGCGACCATCACACGGCTGATGAACTCGCGCAGCATCGCGGCGGCGGTCTCGTGCGTCGCGACGCTCTGGACGAGCGCGGAGAACTCGGCGGCCCCGGTCGCGTCCCAGATCTGCAGGAACCGGGTGAGCAGCCGCTCGGCGAGGTGCCCGGGGTCGCCGGGACGATCTCGTTGAGGATCGTCTCGGGGTTGACGGGGATGCTGAGCACGGCCGTGAACAGGCCGTCCTTGCCGCCGAACCAGTGGTTGACCATCGCGGCGTCCACCCCGGCCCGCTCCGCGATGGCCCGGACGGTGGCGCGTCGTAGCCGCGCTCGGCGAACACCGCGCGGGCGGCCGCGACGAGCTGCTCGCGCGTGTCGGCGCCGCCGGGCCGCCGGCCGCGGCGGCGCGGGGCGGCCGGGCCGCTCCTCTCGGGTGCTGCCACGACCCCATCTTGCCCCGGGGCCGGGGGACCACCCGCGCGTCGGCCGGACGTCACCCCGCTGGACCGGCCTTGCGACAATGGCCCGCATGACCGCTACCGCCCCGCCCGGGGCCCTCGGCGCGGTCACCCCCAGCCGCGAGGAGTTCCGCGCGCTGGCCGTCGGGCACCGGGTCATCCCGGTCACCCGGCGGCTGCTCGCCGACGACGAGACCCCCGTCGGGGTCTACCGCAAGCTGGCCGGTGACCGGCCCGGCACGTTCCTGTTCGAGTCGGCGGAGAACGGGCGGTCCTGGTCGCGATGGTCGTTCGTCGGGGCGCACAGCGCCGCGGCGCTCACCGCCGTCGACGGCGAGCTGGTCTGGACGGGCACGCCGCCCGTCGGCCTGCCCGCGGCGGGCGACCCGCTCGCCGCGCTGCGCACGGTGGTGGAGGAGCTGCGCAGCGAGCCGCTCCCGGGCCTGCCGCCGCTCACCGGCGGCATGGTCGGCTACCTCGCTACGACGTCGTGCGCCGGCTGGAGCGGCTGCCCGCGCTCGCCGCGGACGACCTGCGGATCCCCGAGCTGGTGATGCTGCTGGCCACCGACCTGGCGGCCGTCGACCACCACGAGGGCACGATCACGCTCATCGCCAACGCCATCAACTGGGACGCGAGCGACGAGCGCGTCGACGAGGCGTACGACGACGCCGTCGCCCGGCTCGACCGGATGACGGCGCAGCTCGCCGCCCCTGCCGCGTCCACGGTGGCCGTCTACCGCCCGGCCGAGCCGGAGTTCACCCGGCGCCGCTCGCCGGCGCAGCACCACGCGGCCGTCGAGGAGGCGAAGGAGCAGATCCGCGCGGGCGAGGCGTTCCAGGTGGTCGTGTCGCAGCGGTTCGAGGCCGCGTGCCCGGCCGACCCGCTCGACGTCTACCGGGTGCTGCGGGCCACCAACCCGAGCCCGTACATGTACCTGCTGCGGCTCGCGTCGGCGGCGGGGGAGCGGTTCGACGTCGTCGGGTCCAGCCCCGAGGCGCTCGTCACCGTCCGGGACGGGAAGGCGACGACGCACCCGATCGCGGGCACCCGGTGGCGCGGCGCCACCGAGGAGGAGGACCTGCTCCTGGAGAAGGAGCTGCGCAGCGACGAGAAGGAGCGCGCCGAGCACGTGATGCTCGTCGACCTGGGGCGCAACGACCTCGGCCGGGTCTGCGAGCCGGGCTCGGTCAAGGTGCACAGCTTCTTCGCGGTGGAGCGCTACAGCCACGTCATGCACCTGGTGTCCACCGTGACGGGCACGCTGCGTGCGGACCGCAACGCGTTCGACGCCGTCACGGCGTGCTTCCCGGCCGGCACCCTCTCGGGGGCGCCCAAGCCGCGGGCCATGGAGATCATCGAGGAGCTGGAGCCGACGCGGCGCGGGCTCTACGGCGGCATCGTCGGCTACCTCGACTTCGCCGGCGACGCCGACACGGCCATCGCGATCCGCACCGCGCTCGTCCGCGACGGGGTGGCGTACGTGCAGGCCGGGGGCGGGATCGTCGCCGACTCCGACCCGGTCGCCGAGGACACCGAGTGCCTCAACAAGGCCCGCGCGGTGCTGTCCGCCGTCGCGACGGCGGCGACGCTCGCCGAACCGGAGCCGCTCGCGCCGGGGGCCGGCCCGCCGTGACGGCCCCCGCGCAGACCCGCAGCCCGCGCACGCTCGGTGTGGCGTGCGGAGGGCTCGCCGTCGCGGCGGGGCTGCTGTGGGGCGCCTCGGCCGTCGAGTGGCTCCCGGGCCGCACGGGCGCGCAGATCGCGCCCTCGCTCACCGGGGTGGCGCTGCTCGCGCTCGCCGGAGTGGCAGGCGTGCTCGCCACGGGCGGTGCCCTCCGGCGACTCGTGGGCCTCCTGCTGACGATGTCCGGGATCGGGCAGGTCGTCGGCGCGCTTCTCGTAGGGCTGGGTCTGGGCGGCGGGCCGCTTCTCGCCGCGGCCGGTGGGTTGGTGCTGCTGGCGGCCGGCGCGCTCGTCGTGGTGCGCGAGCCGGCCCTGCCCCGGCTCGGCGCGAGGTACGCCGCGCCGGGCGACCGGCGGGCGCCGCGCGACCCCGACCGGGCCGCGTGGGACGCGCTCGACGAGGGCCGGGACCCACGGATCCCCCGGCAGACGGCCGATCCGAGCCGCCGGGCGGGACTGACGCCGCGCCCGGAAAGGGCGTGGTTAGCATGATTCGCGCCTGGCCCTATCCGGAGAGGGGGACTTCTGCCATGGAGAACGGCGGAGCAAGTGTCCTCGATTCCATCGTCGACGGTGTCAGGGCCGATCTCGCCGCGCGTGAGGCGGCGGTGGACTTCACCGAGATCAAGCGGCGGGCGGCCGCGGCCCCGCCCCCGATGGACGTGATGGCCGCGCTGCGGGCCCCCGGGATCGGGGTGATCGCCGAGGTGAAGCGGCGCAGCCCGTCCAAGGGCGACCTGGCCTCGATCGAGGACCCGGCCCGGCTCGCCCGGGCCTACGCCGAGGGCGGCGCCCGCGTGATCAGCGTGCTCACCGAGCAGCGCCGCTTCGGCGGCTCGCTCGCCGACCTCGCCGCCGTCCGCGCGGCGGTCGACGTGCCGGTGCTGCGCAAGGACTTCGTCGTGAGCCCGTACCAGGTGCACGAGGCCCGGGCGTTCGGCGCCGACCTCGTGCTGCTGATCGTCGCCGCGCTGGAGCAGAACGTGCTCGACGCGCTGCTCGACCGGGTCGAGTCGCTGGGCATGACGGCGCTGGTCGAGGTGCACACCGAGGAGGAGGCCGACCGCGCGCTGGAGGCCGGGGCCAAGCTCGTCGGCGTCAACGCGCGCAACCTCCACACGCTGGAGGTCGACCGGTCCATCTTCGGGCGGATCGCGCCCGGGCTGCCCACCGACGTCATGCGGGTGGCCGAGTCGGGCGTCCGCGGGCCCGGTGACCTGCTCACCTACGCGGGCTGGGGCGCGACGCCGTGCTGGTCGGGGAGGGTCTGGTCACCAGCGGCGACCCGCGCGGCACGGTGCGCGGGCTGGTGGCCGCGGGCTTCCACCCGTCGTGTTCCAGAATGGTGCGGTGAGCATCGGCAAGGCAGCAGGCACCACCCGCACGGCGAGCGAGGGGGTGGCGACACCGTCCGGCCACGAGCCGGACGCGCGCGGCCACTTCGGACGCTTCGGCGGGAGGTTCGTCCCCGAGGCGCTGATGGCGGCGCTGGACGAGCTGGCCACCGTCTACGAGAAGGCCCGCGGCGACCGCGACTTCCTCGACGAGCTGGACCGCCTGCACCGCGACTACACCGGACGCCCGTCCCCGCTCACCGACGCGCCCAAGCTCGGCGAGCACGCCGGGGGCGCGCGGATCCTGCTCAAGCGCGAGGACCTCAACCACACCGGCTCGCACAAGATCAACAATGTGCTGGGCCAGGCGCTGCTCACCAAGCGCATGGGCAAGACGCGGGTGATCGCGGAGACCGCGCCGGCCAGCACGGCGTCGCGACGGCCACCGCGTGCGCGCTGCTCGGCCTGGAGTGCGTCGTCTACATGGGCGAGGTCGACACCGAGCGGCAGGCCCTCAACGTCGCGCGGATGCGGCTGCTCGGCGCCACGGTCGTGCCGGTGCGGACGGGCTCGCGCACGCTCAAGGACGCGATCAACGAGGCGCTGCGCGACTGGGTCACCAACGTCGGCACCACGCACTACCTGCTCGGCACGGTCGCCGGGCCGCACCCGTTCCCGGTGATGGTGCGCGACTTCCACCGGATCATCGGGATGGAGGCCCGCGACCAGGTGCTCGACCGCGTCGGCCGGCTCCCGGACGTCGTGGCCGCGTGCGTCGGCGGCGGGTCCAACGCGATCGGCATCTTCCACGCGTTCCTCGACGACCCCGGCGTCCGGCTGGTCGGCCTGGAGCCCGGTGGCGACGGCGTCGCGACCGGCCGCCACGGCGCCACCCTCACCGCCGGCTCGCCCGGCGCCCTGCACGGCGCGATGTCCTACCTGCTCCAGGACGAGGACGGCCAGACCGCCGAGTCGCACTCGATCTCCGCGGGGCTCGACTACCCGGGCGTCGGCCCGGAGCACGCGCTGCTCAAGGACATCGGCCGCGCCGAGTACCGGCCGATCACCGACGCCGAGGCGATGGACGCGTTCGCGCTGCTCTCGCGCACGGAGGGGATCATCCCGGCGATCGAGTCGGCGCACGCGGTCGCGGGCGCGCTGAGGCTCGGGCAGGAGCTGGGGCCCGACGCGGTGATCCTCGTGAACCTCTCCGGCCGCGGCGACAAGGACGTCGACACGGCGGCGAAGTGGTTCGGCATGCTGCCGGAGGCCCCCGCCGAACGTCCGGAAAGCCACGTTCAGGGCGGCGCGTGACATGAATGTGGCATTCCTGGCAGTGGTGACGGGGGTTTCCGGGTGAGCGGCGTCGAGGCGATCTTCCGGGCGGCGGAGGCGGAGGGGCGCGCCGCGCTCGTCGGGTACCTCCCGGCCGGCTACCCGAGCGTCGACGGGTCGGTCGAGCTGCTGTCCGCGCTGGTCGAGGGCGGGTGCGACCTCCTGGAGATCGGCATCCCCTACTCCGACCCCGTGATGGACGGCCCGACCATCCAGGTCGCCGCCGAGGCCGCCCTGCGGGCCGGCACCCGGCTGCGCGACGTGCTGTCCGTCGTCGAGCGGGTCAGCGCGGCCGGCGGGCGCGCGGTGGTCATGACCTACTTCAACCCGGTCTTCCGCTACGGCGTCGACGCGTTCGCGCGCGACCTCGCCGCCGCGGGCGGGCTCGGCATGATCACACCCGACCTCGTCCCCGAGGAGGCCGGCGACTGGCTCGCGGCGTCCGACGCGTACGGCCTGGACCGGACCTTCCTGGTGGCGCCCTCGTCCTCCGAGGAGCGCATCGCGTCCACGGCCGCGGCCACCCGCGGGTTCCTCTACGCCACCTCCACGATGGGCGTCACCGCGCCCGCGACGCCGTGGCCGGCGCCGCCCCGCGGCTGGTCGCGCGCTGCCGCAGCCACACCGGCCTCCCGGTCGGCGTCGGGATCGGCGTGCGGTCCGGCGACCAGGCGGCCGAGGTCGCCGCGTACGCCGACGGCGTGATCGTCGGCTCCGCGTTCGTCACGGCCGCCGGGCAGGGCGGGGCCACCGCCGTCCGTGCGCTGGCGGCCGAGCTGGCCGACGGCGTGCGGCGCGCCCCCAGCCCGTCTGACCCAGCCCGTCTGACCCAGCCCGTCCCGACCCAGCCCGTCCCGACCCAGCCCCGTCCCGACCCACGCCCGCTCCGACCCGTCCCGCACGGCCGCCACGCGCGTTCGCCCGACCCGGGCGGACGCGCCGTTCGTGTTCGCGGGACTGTCACCGAGCGTGAGTCGGGCCGAGGTGACGCGGCTCTTCGGGTACGCACCGGGCACCGAGCGTGGCGGCGGCGCGGCGGGCGGGCGAATTCCGGAATCGGAGCGGTACCCGAGAAGACGCATATCCTGACGGAAAGTACTCGGGGTCACACGATAGTGGTACCCGATGCGGTGGAACGGGTTCCGGCGGGATAGCTTTTTTCGTGTCAGCGGGGCTCCCTCCCGAAGACGCTGACGCTTCCGCAGGACCCCCGAAAAGGGGCCTTTCATCACCCATGGAGAAATCGTGCTGAAGAAGGCTGGAATCGTCGTGGCTGGCACCGCTGCGAGCCTGCTGGCGGTCAGCCCACTGGCCTTCGCCGGTGACAAGGGCGACCACGGCTACCGAGACCACGGGCGGGGCGGCGCGGCCGCGCAGGTGCAACCGCGTCGACGGCGCCAGCGACCGGCAGGCCGGCCTGATCAACGTGGGCGACATCAACCCGGCTCAACGACCTCAACGTGTGCCCCGGCGTCACCGCGTCGGTCGGGATCGGGAACCTGCTCGGCCTGCTCGGGCTCGGCCTGAACGAGTCGGAGGCCAACGCCGACGACATCAGCTGCGTGAACGACGACAGCGTCACCCAGGTGAACAACCGCTGAGCCGTCCCGGCGACCGCCGGACCATTCGGAAAGACCAGAGAGACCGGGGAACTGCGCGCCGGGTCCGCATATCGCGGGCCCGGCGCGTTCGCCTTTCCGGGGGGCGCGCCCGGGCCGGTGCGACCGCTTCGACCGGCGCCGCGGCGCTGGGGATACCGTGGGCCCGTGACTCATGCCGCCGTCACCGCCGTGCTGGCGAACATCCCGAGCCCGGACCGCGGGGTCTGGATGCTCGGCCCGATCCCCATCCGCGCCTACGCGATCTGCATCATCGCGGGCATCGTGCTCGCGGTCTGGTGGGGCGAGCGGCGGTTCGTCGAGCGCGGCGGGCAGCGCGGCACCGTCACCGACGTCGCCGTGTTCGCGGTGCCGTTCGGGCTGGTCGGCGGCCGGCTCTACCACGTGATCACCGACTGGCAGACCTACTTCGGCCCCGGCGGCGACCCGTGGGGCGCGCTGCGGATCTGGCAGGGCGGGCTCGGGATCTGGGGCGCCATCGCGCTCGGCGGCGTCGGCGCCTGGATCGGGTGCCGCCGCCGCGGCGTGCCGCTGCCGTTCTTCGCCGACGCGTCGCGCCCGGCATCGTGGCCGCGCAGGCCGTCGGGCGGCTGGGCAACTGGTTCAACCAGGAGCTCTACGGCGGGCCGACCACGCTGCCGTGGGGCCTGGAGATCTACCGGCGCGTCGACCCGGCCACCGGGCTCCCCGACCCGCTCGGCGGGATCGCGCTCGACCGCACGCCGATCGAGGTCGTGCACCCGACCTTCCTCTACGAGCTGCTGTGGAACCTCGGCGTCGCCGCGCTCGTCGTGTGGGCCGACCGCCGGTTCCGGCTCGGCCACGGCCGCGCGTTCGCGCTGTACGTCGCGGGGTACACGCTCGGGCGGTTCTGGATCGAGATCATGCGCACCGACACCGCGACGCGCGTGTTCGGCGACATCCGGGTCAACGTGGTCGTCTCCGCCGTCGTCTTCCTCGGCGCGGTGGCCTACCTCGTCCTCGTGCGCAAGCCGCGTGAGGTGCTGACCGGCCCGGCCGCGGCGTCCGACCCGCCGCCGGACGCCGGGCCCGACGCCGGGCCCGGCGGGGACCCGGTCTCCGACGCCGCCGACCGGGACACCGACCGGGACACCGACCCGGACCGCGCCGACGACCCGTCCGACGCGGCCCGTTCCGCAGGCGAACGGACACCGTGACCGTCCCCGCGACGTTCAGCGGCTTCGGGGAGGGCGCCGTCGAGTTCTACGACGGGCTCGAGGCCGACAACTCCAAGGCGTACTGGACCGACCGGCGCGACGTCTACGAGCAGGACGTCAAGGCGCCGATGCTCGCGCTGCTCGCCGCGCTGGAGCCGGAGTTCGGGCCGGGCAAGGTGTTCCGGCCGTACCGGGACGTGCGGTTCGCGGCCGACAAGTCCCCGTACAAGACGCACTGCGGCGCCGTCGCCGGCCCGTTCTACGTCGAGGTCGGGCCGCGCGGGCTCGTCGCGGCGGGCGGCTACTACCAGATGGCGCCCGACCAGGTGGCGCGCTTCCGCACGGCCGTCGCCGAGGACCGCCGCGGCACGGAGCTGGAGCGGCTGCTCGACACCCTCACCGCCGACGGGCTCACCGTCGCGGGGGAGCGGCTCCGGACCCGGCCCCGCGGCTACGACGCGGACCACCCGCGCATCGACCTGCTGCGGCACAAGGGGATCTACGGCTCGCGGGTCTGGCCGCCCGACGACGTGCTGCACGAGCCGGGGGCGCTCGACCGGGTGGCGACCGCCTGGCGAGCGCTCACGCCGCTCGTCGAGTGGCTCGCCGACCACGTCGGCCGGAGCGACCAGCCGCGGCGGTGATTGGAGGTTCGTCACCCGGACGGACTGCATCTTTTGTTACTCGCCGCGCTTCCTGATCGTTCCAGAAGAGGGGCTAGACTCAGCGACGTGAGCCGTCGCACAAAATCGTCTGCACCCCGGACCGGCCACGCCACGCCCGGACCGGCATCCGAGCAGCATCGTCGCAGGCCGGCATGGACGTCGCCCGGTTGAACTTCAGCCACGGCCACCGGGACGACCACAAGCGGGTCTACGAGATGGTGCGCAACGCGTCGGACTCTGAAGGCCACGCGGTCGGCGTCATGGCCGACCTGCAGGGCCCCAAGATCCGTCTCGGGCGCTTCGCCGCCGGTCCCGTCGAGTGGCGCACCGGTGAAGAGGTGCGCATCACCGTCGAGGACGTCGCCGGCACCCATGACCGGGTGTCCACCACCTACAAGGGCCTGGCCGACGACGCCCGCCCGGACGACCGGCTGCTCGTCGACGACGGGAAGGTGGGGCTGCGCGTCGTCGACGTCGACGGCCTCGACGTCGTCTGCCGCGTCACCGAGGGCGGGCCGGTCAGCGACAACAAGGGCATCTCGCTCCCCGGCATGAACGTCTCGGTCCCCGCGCTCTCCGACAAGGACTGCGCCGAC
This sequence comes from Pseudonocardia sp. CNS-139, assembly GCA_001942415.1. GTDB lineage: Bacteria > Actinomycetota > Actinomycetes > Mycobacteriales > Pseudonocardiaceae > Pseudonocardia. The sequence continues at coordinate 20,929 of MKJX01000022.1, read as the reverse complement.
CTGGAGTTCGCGCTGGACCTGCGGGTCGACTCGATCGCGATGTCCTTCGTCCGTACCCCCGCCGACATCGACCTCGCCCACAAGATCATGGACGGCCGCGGTGGCCGCCTCCCCGTGATCGCCAAGCTGGAGAAGCCCGAGGGCGTCGACAACCTCGAGGCCATCGTGCTCGCGTTCGACGCGATCATGGTGCGCGCGGGGACCTCGGCGTCGAGCTCCCGCTCGAGCACGTGCCGCTCGTGCAGAAGCGGGCCATCCAGATCGCGCGCGAGAACGCCAAGCCGGTGATAGTCGCCACCCAGATGCTGGAGTCGATGATCACCACCTCCCGCCCCACCCGCGCGGAGGCCTCCGACGTCGCCAACGCCGTGCTCGACGGCGCCGACTGCGTGATGCTCTCCGGCGAGACGAGCGTCGGGCGCTACCCGATCAAGTCGGTGCGCACGATGGCCCAGATCGTCGAGGCCGCGGAGGAGGGGCCGGTCACCGTGCCGCCGCTCAACCACGTGCCGCGCACCAAGCGGGGCGTGCTGTCCTACGCCGCGCGCGACATCGGGGAGCGGCTGTCGGCCCGCGCGCTGGTCGCGTTCACGCAGTCCGGCGACACGGTCCGCCGACTCGCCCGGCTGCACTCGCGGCTCCCGCTGCTGGCCTTCACGCCGGTGCCCGAGGTGCGCAACCAGCTCACGATGAGCTGGGGCGTCGAGACGTTCCTCGTGCCGTTCGTGGAGTCCACCGACGCATGGTGCGCCAGGTCGACCACGCGATGCTGTCGATCGACCGGTTCCAGCCGGGCGACCTCGTCGTCATCGTGGCCGGCTCGCCGCCCGGCACCGTTGGCTCCACCAACCTCATCCGGGTCCACCGGCTGGGCGAGGAAGACCACGCCTGACCCGGTCTCGCCGGCTCGCCGGGCAGGGGTCTCGGGGCGCAGCCCCCGGACCCCGCTCGGCGGGGCTCGGCCCCGGAACCCCGGAACGGGCGGGCGTGCCTGACAAGATGCGGTGGTGACCCGTTCCCCCGCCACGCCCGTGCCCGACATCGACGCCGACGGCGCACCCCGCGGCCAGGCCGTGCTCGACGGGCTGGTCCGGCTGCTCGACCTGGAGCAGCTGGAGGTCAACCTCTTCCGCGGTGTGAGCCCGGCCGAGAGCCCCACCCGCGTGTTCGGCGGGCAGGTGGCGTCGCAGGCGCTGGTCGCGGCCGGACGGACGGTCCCGCCCGAGCGCGGCGTCCACTCGCTGCACGCCTACTTCATCCGCGCCGGCGACCCGAGCGCGCCGATCGTCTACGAGACCGAGCGCGTGCGCGACGGCCGCTCGTTCACCACCCGGCGGGTGCTCGCGATCCAGCACGGCGAGGCGATCTTCTCGCTGTCGGCGTCGTTCCAGCTCGCGCAGGACGGGCTGGAGCACAGCGAGCCGGCCCCGGACGGCGTCCCCGCGCCGGACACGCTGCCGACGATCGGCGAGCGCGTCGCCGCCGGGGGCGACCTCGGCTGGCTCGCGCGCGCCCCGCGTGCGCTGGACCTGCGGTTCGTCGACGAGCCGGCGCGGTCGGAGCACCGGAGCGGCGCGTCCGACCACGTCCGGGTCTGGATCCGCGCCGACGGCACGCTCCCCGACGACCGGCTGCTGCACGTCTGCCTGCTCACCTTCGCCAGCGACCTGGTGCTGCTCGGCTCCGTGCTCACCCGCCACGACCTGCACGGGGCGCGGGTCCAGCTGGCGAGCCTCGACCACGCGCTGTGGTTCCACCGCCCGTTCCGGGCCGACGAGTGGCTGCTCCACACCTGCTACTCGCCCACGCGTCCGGCGCGCGCGGCCTCGCGACCGGCCGGTTCACCGCGCTCGACGGCCGCCACGTCGCGACGACGGTGCAGGAAGGCTGGTCCGGCTGCCGCGCCGGTGAGGGCAGGATGGGGGCATGACCGAGCAGGACCGGCGCTGGGGCTTCCGCACCCGCGCGGTGCACGCCGGGCACGTCCCGGACGCCGCCACCGGCGCGCGGGCGGTGCCGATCCACCAGTCCACGAGCTTCGTCTTCACCGACACCGCCGACGCGGCCGGCCTCTTCGCGCTGCAGAAGTACGGGCTGGTCTACAGCCGCATCGCCAACCCGACCGTCGCGGTGCTGGAGGAGCGGCTCGCCAGCCTGGAGGGCGGGCTCGGCGCCGTCGCCACCGCGAGCGGGCAGGCCGCCGAGTTCCTGACGTTCGCCTGCCTCGCGGGGGCCGGTGACCACATCGTCGCGGCCGCCGGGCTGTACGGCGGCACGATCACCCAGCTCGACGTGACGCTGCGCCGGTTCGGCGTCGACACCACCTTCGTGCCGGGCAGCGAGCCGGACGCGTTCGCCGCGGCGCTCACGCCACGCACGAAGCTGGTGTTCACGGAGGTCGTGTCGAACCCGGGCGGCGAGGTCGCGGACATCGCCGGCCTGGCCGACGTCGCGCACGCCGCGGGCGTCCCGCTGGTCGTCGACGCGACGCTCGCCACGCCGTACCTGTGCCGGCCGATCGAGCACGGCGCCGACATCGTGATCCACTCGGCCACGAAGTTCCTCGGCGGCCACGGCACCACGCTCGGCGGGGTGGTGGTCGAGTCGGGCCGGTTCCCGTGGGGCAACGGCACCTTCCCGCAGATGACTGAGCCCGTGCCCGCGTACGGCGGGCTGAGCTGGTGGGGCAACTTCCGAGGAGTTCGGGTTCCTCACCAAGCTGCGGGCCGAGCAGCTGCGCGACATCGGGCGTCGCTCTCGGCGCACAGCGCGTTCCTGCTGCTCCAGGGCGTGGAGACGCTGCCGCAGCGGATGGACGCGCACCTGGCGAACGCGCGCGCCGTGGCCGGGTGGCTGCACGCCGACCCGCGCGTCTCGTTCGTGCGCTGGGCCGGGCTGCCCGACCACCCGCACCACGACCGCGCCGCCCGCTACCTGCCGCTCGGGCCGGGCGCGGTGTTCGCGTTCGGGGTGCGGGGCGGACGCGCGGCGGGGCAGCGGTTCATCGAGTCGGTCCGGCTGTGCAGCCACCTCGCCAACGTCGGCGACGCGCGCACGCTCGTCATCCACCCCGGATCGACCACCCACCAGCAGCTCACCGACGCCCAGCTGCGCGACGCCGGGGTGCCGCCGGACCTCGTGCGGATCAGCGTCGGGCTGGAGGACGCGACGACATCCTGTGGGACCTGGACCAGGCGCTCGCCGCCGCCGCGAAGGAGGACTCGGAACCGTGACCTGGGAGAACCCGCCCGCCGCCCGCCGTCAGCAGATCCTGCGCGCGACCCGCACTGTCGCCGTGGTCGGCGCGTCGCCGAACCCGGCGCGGGCCAGCAACTTCGTCGCGACCTACCTGCTCGCGAGCACCGGCTACGACGTCTACTTCGTGAACCCGAACGCCACGGAGATCCTCGGCCGGCCGGTGTACCCGGCGCTCGCGGACCTGCCGGTGGTGCCCGACCTCGTCGACGTCTTCCGGCGCCGCGAGGACCTTCCCACCGTGCTCGACGACGTGCTGGCCTCGACGACGGGGTGCGGGTGCTCTGGCTGCAGTTCGGGCTCTTCGACGAGGACGTGGCGCGCCGCGCCGAGGCCGCCGGGCTGGAGGTCGTGATGGACCGGTGCCTCAAGGTCGAGCACGCCCGCTTCCACGGGGGCCTGCACCTCGCCGGGTTCGACACCGGCGTGATCAGCTCCCGCCGCCCCGCGAGCTGACCCGACTCGCGTGCACTCAGGCCCCGACTCACGTGCAGTCAGGCCGCGACTCGCGTGCACATAGGGCGCGACTCGCGTGCAGTCAGGGCGCGACTCGGGTGCACTTTTCCGGCGACTCGCGTGCACTTTCTCAGCGACTCGCGGGGCTCGGGCCGTAGGTCAGGCGGCGGAGGAGGACCTCGGCCGGGCCGCGCAACCCGGCCCGGGCCGACGCGACCGCGACCAGCAGGATCACCAGCCACGCGCCGAACCCGAGCAGCGCGAGCTGCCAGAGCCGGGCGTCGTCGCCGAGGCCGAGCGCCCAGGCCGGGAGCAGGATCGCGAAGACGACGGACTGCGCCAGGTAGCACGACATCGAGCGCTGCCCGCACGCCTGCAGCGCCCCCGTGACCGGACCCGGCCCGCCGCGGGCCGCGACGCGCAGCGCGAGCAGGCCGAAGAGCGCCGCGTAGCCGACGCCGCCGGCGTAGCCGCCGACGGTGTGCAGGAACGCGGCGAGCGCGCCCACCGCCAGGGACGGCTCCGGCCAGACCCGCGCCACGACCAGCGCGAGCGGCAGCCCGAGCAGCACGGCCGTGCCGATCCCGGCGACCGCGGCCCGCACGAGGAACCGCCGGTGCCGCTCGGGCTCGTCCAGGATCCGGCGCCGGGCCGCCCACGCCCCGAGTGCGACGGCCCCGAACACCGCGAACGCCTGGACGAACAGCCCGTTCACGGTCCATTCGAAGGCGTGGTTGACGAGCACCGCGGCGGGGTCCGTCAGCGCGACGGACGGGAGCACGGCCGTCTGCCGGCCGGTGGGCACCCCGGTGCCGGCGTAGAGCAGGCTGACCAGCACCGTCCCCGCCACGGCCGTGGCGACGAGGGAGCCGTCCGCCCCGCGCACGAGCAACCCCGCCATGATCACGGCGAGCAGCCCGTACGCGCCGATGATGTCGCCGGGCCAGAGCAGCACGCCGTGCACGAGCCCGATGAGGATCAGCCAGCCGCCGCGGCGCCGGACCAGGCGCGTCACGGCGTCCACCGGCATGCCGACGGCCCCGCGCCGCCACGCGAGCTGCACCACGCCGTGGCCGAAGAGCAGCGCGAAGAGCGGGTACGCGCGCCCGTCCACGAGCAGGACCTGCAGGAACGCCACCCAGCGGTCCACGCCCTCGACGTCCGTCGGGTAGCCGCGGGCGCCGATCGGGTGCCCCCAGCCCCACACGTGCACGTTCGCCAGCGCGATGAGCAGCAGCATCCCGCCGCGGGCGACGTCGGGGGCGAGCGCGCGGTCGGCGGTGGGGGTGGCACCGGGGTCCACGGGCGGGTCGACCGGCGCTGACGCGGACATGTGATCAGCCTACGGACGGGCGCCGCGGAGTGCCGAAGCGCACGTCGGGAACGTGGTCCCCGTCGCGGCGGCCACGGGAGTTGCGGCTAGCCTGCCTGCGTGTCTGCGTCGACCACCTCTCCCGTCACCGTCACCGTCACCGGGGCCGCCGGTCAGATCGGCTACGCGCTGCTGTTCCGGATCGCCTCCGGCCAGCTGCTCGGGCCGGACACGCCGGTCAAGCTGCGCCTGCTGGAGATCCCGCAGGCGGTGAAGGCCGCCGAGGGCACCGCGATGGAGCTGGACGACTGCGCCTTCCCGCTGCTGCAGGGGATCGACATCACCGACGACGCCAACGTCGCGTTCGACGGCACCAACGTCGCGCTGCTCGTCGCGCCCGGCCCCGCACGAAGGGCATGGAGCGCGGCGACCTCCTGGAGGCCAACGGCGGGATCTTCGCGCCGCAGGGCAAGGCGATCAACGACCACGCCGCCGACGACGTCCGGGTGCTGGTGGTCGGCAACCCGGCCAACACCAACGCGCTCATCGCCCGCTCGGCCGCGCCCGACGTGCCGGCCGACCGCTTCACGGCGATGACCCGCCTCGACCACAACCGCGCCATCGCGCAGCTCGCCAAGAAGCTGTCGGTGCCGGTCACCGAGATCACGAAGCTGACGATCTGGGGCAACCACTCGGCCACCCAGTACCCCGACCTCTTCCGCGCCGAGGTCGGCGGCAAGACCGCGGCCGAGCAGGTCGACGAGGCCTGGTTGCGCGACGAGTTCATCCCGACGGTCGCCAAGCGCGGCGCGGCGATCATCGAGGCCCGCGGCGCGTCCTCGGCGGCGTCGGCGGCCAACGCGGCGATCGACCACGTCTTCGACTGGGTCAACGGCACCCCGGAGGGCGACTGGACCTCGGTCGCGCTCGTCTCCGACGGCTCCTACGACGTGCCCGAGGGCATCATCTCCAGCTTCCCGGTCGTCTCCAAGGGTGGCGCCTGGGAGGTCGTGCAGGGCCTGGAGATCGACGAGTTCTCCCGCGGCCGCATCGACGCCAGCGTCGCCGAGCTCCTGGAGGAGCGCGACGCGGTGAAGGCCCTCGGCCTGATCTGACGCCCGGTTGCAGCAAAGCCACCCTCACGCCGCCTGGCTGCATGAGGGTGGCTTTGCTGCAACCCGGCGCGGCTCAGATCGGGAAGAACAGGCGCCGGAAGCGGTCGGCCACGGCGGTGTCGCCGCGCACCGTGCCGCCCCGCAGCCGCCCGTAGGACGCCAGCACGAGCGTGCCGGGGTCGAACTCCAGCACCGCCGGGAGGTCGTCGACGTCGGCCGGGGCGTAGGTGAGCCCCTCGGGGCCGACGTCGAACCGGTACCCGCCCGCGTTCGCGCCCGACGTCACCCGGACCCCGATCGAGAACGGCTCGACGCCGGCCGTCACCGCCGTGGACTGCCAGACGATCAGCGCGACCGGCACGAGCAGGTCGGCCGCGGCACCGGCCAGCGGCCCGCGCCCCTCGGTCTGCTCCCGCGCGTCCCAGCCGTGGATCGTGTAGTCGACGAGCTGGAAGACGGGGTAGCAGCTCGCCGGCAGCGGCCCCATGTACGGGTGCGGGACGATCAGGTCCGTCCACTCCTCGTCGCTGAGCGCGTCGGCGATGTCGAGCATCCGCTCGTACGCCGTGTGGGCGCGCTTGAGCGCGTCCTCCTTCCCCAGGCTGCGGAACGCGCGCGCGTGGTCGTCGAGCCGCTCGGCCATCACCGTCAGGCCCAGCGCACCGGGCGCGTCGGTGCCGGCGCGGGCGTGGTCGAAGGCCACGAAGTAGCCCTCGGTCACGTCGATCATGTGCCCGACCAGGTCTCTGACCTGCCAGTTCGCGCAGGCGGTCGGGCCCTCCCACTCCTGCGCCGCCGCCAGCTCGTAGAAGCCGCCGGCCTCCGCGCGCACGGCGCGCATGAGGTTGGTCCTGCTTGCCGGGTCCATGAAGTTCCACGCCGATTCCATGGGGGCCACCTCCGCCCGTCGGGGTTCGAGCAGCCTGTACCCGACAACTTGCATCCGCAACCACCTGTGTGGGTGACGGCGTCGATTAGGATCGGCTCACTGGAACGACGGAGGTGGTACGTCCGTGACGACGGCGACGCAGAAGATGACCGCGGCCGAGCTGGCCGCCCTGCCGGCCGACGGCCTGGTCCGCGAGCTGCACGGCGGTGAGGTCGTCGTGCTGCCCGAGCCGAGCGAGGACGAGGTCTGGCACACCCGGCTGTGCGACGTGAACCTGGCGGTCGGCGCGCCCGCCGACGTCGAGATCCACCAGCGCACCGGCGTACACGTCACCGAGGGCGAGTTCTACGTGCCCGACGTGCTGGTCGTCCGCCGGGGCACCCCGTTCCACGACGGAGGGTTCGACGCGAGCGGCGTGGTGCTCGTCGTCGAGGTGATCGGGCCGGACACCCTCGCGGCCGACCGGCTCACCAAGCCGTGGCGCTACGCCCAGGCCGGCATCCCCTTCTTCTGGCGCATCGACCAGGGCCCGCGCCTCGTCGCGCTGCGCCTGGACCCGACGCTCGGCGAGGGCCACTACATCTACGACCACGAGCTGGTCCCGTCCGAGGACGGATGGTGGACCACCCGTGGACGGCGCAGATCGACATGGCCGAGTTCGTCACCCCGCCGTCGCGCCGCCCCGGGCGCTGAGCCGGGTCACGCCGTCCCGAGCAGCACCACCGCGAACGACTCCGGCCCCAGCACGAGCGCGTCCGCCTCGCCGGCGGCGGGCTCCGAGGCCAGCAGGATGCGCGCGATCGCGCGCCGAGGGCGAGCGTGACGTCCCCGCGCCGAGGTTGCACACCACGCGCAGCCGGCCGCGGTGCAGCACCACCGTGCGCGCGGTCTCGTCGGTGTCCACCTCGACGTCGTCGAGCCACGGGTCGGAGAGCTCCGGCCACTCCTTGCGCAGCGCGATCAGCTCCCTGTGCAGGCGCAGCAGGGTGGCGTGCGGCTCCTGGGCGGGCTCGGCCCAGTCCAGCTTCGAGTCGAGGAACGTGCTCTCGGCGTTGGGGTCGGGCACCTCGGCCTCGCCCCACCCGTGGTCGGCGAACTCGGCCGTGCGCCCCGCGCGGACGGCCTCGCGCAGGCCGGGGTCGGGGAAGTAGGAGAAGAACTGCCACGGGGTGCGCGCGCCCCACTCCTCGCCCATGAACAGCATCGGCGTGAACGGCGAGCCGAACACGAGCGCGGCACCGCAGGCCAGCAGGCCGGGGGAGAGGGTCTCGGTGAGCCGGTCGCGGTGGCCCGGTTGCCGATCTGGTCGTGGTTCTGCAGGTAGGCGAGGAACCGGTGACCGGGGATGCGCTGGGTGTCGACGGGCGAGCCGTGCCGGCGCTGCCGGAAGCTCGACCACGTGCCCTCGTGCAGGAACACCCTGGTCAGCACGTGCGCGAGCCCGGTGAGCCCGGCGGTCGCGAAGTCGGCGTAGTAGCCCTGCGACTCGCCGGTGAGCACGGTGTGCAGGCTGTGGTGGACGTCGTCGGCCCACTGGGCGTGCAGCCCGTAGCCGCCGGCCTCCCGCGCGGTGACCAGGCGTGGGTCGTTCAGGTCGGACTCGGCGATCAGCGAGAGCGGCCGGCCCAGGTGCGCCGACAGCGTCTCGACCTCGGTGGCCATCTGCTCCAGCACGTGCGTGGCCCGCGTGTCGCGCAGCGCGTGCACGGCGTCGAGGCGCAGCGCGTCGACGTGGAAGTCGCGCAGCCACATGAGCGCGTTGTCGATCGCGTAGCGGCGCACCTCCTCGGACTGCGGCCCGTCGAGGTTGAGCGTCGGGCCCCAGATCGTCCGGCCGGCGAAGTACGGGCCGAAGCGGTCCAGGTAGGCCCCGGACGGGCCGAGGTGGTTGTGCACGACGTCGAGGGCCACGCCCAGCCCGCGGGTGTGGCAGGCGTCGACGAAGCGCTTGAACGCGTCCGGCCCGCCGTAGTTCTCGGTGACCGCGTACCAGCCGACGCCGTCGTAGCCCCAGTTGCGCGGCCCGTCGACGGCGTTGACCGGCAGCACCTCCACGATGTCGACGCCCAGGTCCACGAGGTGGTCGAGCCGCGTGATGGCCGCGTCGAACGTGCCGCCGGGCGTGAACGTGCCGACGTGCATCTCGTAGAGCACGCTCCCGGGCAGCTGGCGGCCGGTCCACGCCTGGTCGGTCCAGAAGAAGTCGCCGTCGTCGTACACGCGCGACGCACCGTGCACCCCGGTGGGCTGCCACCGCGAGCGCGGGTCCGGCAGCGGGGTCTCGTCGTCGTCGAGCAGGTAGGCGTAGGCGGTGCCGGGGCCGGCGTCCTCGACGGTGCGCCGCCACCAGCCGCCGGCGTCCGGGAGCATGGGGTGCGGCGTGCCGTCGACCAGCACCCGGACGCGGTCGTGCTGCGGCGCCCACACGGCGAATTCGGTCACGGGGGGATCCTGCCGGGCGGCCCCGCGCGCAGCTCGGTCCGGTGGTGTGACGAACCCGGCTAACGGGTGGGGGCCCCGCGGCGAGCCATGACCGTGACGACGAGCGTGCTGCTGCTCCTGGTCGGGCTCGGCTGCGGGGTCGGGTTCGCGGCGCTCGCCGTGTACGGCCAGGTCCGCGGCGGCGCGGCGCTGCGCAATGTCGGGTGGGCCGTGCCGGCCGGGATCGTCGTCGCCGGCGGCCTGCTCGGGCTGGGCGCTACTGGCTCGACTCCGCGAACGCCCGCACCACCCTGTTCGAGGTGGTCGCGGACGGCTCGCTGGGGGTCGCCATCGGCGCGCCGGCGCCGGTGCGGGAGTTCGCGCTGCCCGTCGAGCACCCGGGCGCGAGCACGAGCTGTTCGTCAGCCCGACGCCCGGCGGCACGGGCGCCGACCCGGTCTCGGGTGTCGAGCTGCACGTGATGCTGACCTCCCCGGCCGGGGAGGTGCTCGTCGACCAGCCGCTGGTGCTGCAGCCCGAGTGCACCCGCTCGGCGGGCTGCGGGTGGCAGGACTGGACCACGCCCTTCACCCCCACGACAGCCGCCCCGTACACGCTCTTCGTGACGGTGCTGACCGTCGAGACGCCGGCCGTGCACATCCGGGTGGCGGACCCGCAGAAGACCGACGGGGTGCGCGCACCCGGCTTCTGACGCCCCGTCAGGCGGTGCGCAGGGCGTCCGTGGTCTCGGCCAGGGCGGTGTCGGTGGGTGTCGGCTCGATGCCGAACGTGCTGGTCACGGCCGTGGAGTCGAGGACGAACGGGCCGCGGAACTGGTACTGCGTCTCGCGCAGCTCGCGGACCGTCGGGTCGAACAGCCCGCCCAGCCGGAGCACCGCGGCCGGCATCGTGGCCAGCCGCGGCGCCGCGGCGCCGGCCAGCTCCGCTGCCCGCGTCGCGAGCGCCCGGATCGAGAGCGGTGGGGGCGTCGGCGCGTGCCAGGCCCGGCCCCACGCCCGTGCGTCGGCGGCGAGCGCGACGAGCGTGTGGGCCATGTCGCCGACGTAGGTCCAGCTGTGCGGCGCGTCGAGGTCGGCGGGCACGCTCGCCCGCCGCCCCGCCAGCACGCGGGGCAGCACCAGCTCGGTGAGCAGCGACATCGTGCCGGCGCCGAGGTAGTCCGACCCGCGCACCTCGACGGTGCGGATGCGGCCGGCCTCGTGCGCCGCGAGCGCGTCGAGCCACGTGCGCGCCCGGGTCGCGGCCTTGGGCCCGGCCGGGCGCAGCGGCAGGTCCTCGGTGATCGGGCCGGTGACCGGCCCGTACGGGTAGAGGTTGTTGACGGACGCGAGCACGGCGCCGCTCGCCTCCGCGGCGGCGATCGTGGCCGCCGCCAGCGGCGGCCACTCGGCCGGCCAGCGGTGGTAGGGCGGCGAGGCGCAGTCGAAGAGCGTGGCCGCACCCGCGGCGACCCGCCCGAGCGCGGCGGGGTCGGCGGCGTCGGCCGCGACCTTCTCGACCAGCGGGTCGTCCGGGCCGCGGCCGCGGCGGCTGACCAGCCGGACCTGCTCGCCGCGGCCGGCGAGCAGCCGGGTGACGGCCGAGCCGACCGGCCCGGCGCCCACGACGACATGAGCGGACATTCTCCGACCTCCTGCGAATGCTGCTCCGGAGCAAGCACGGTGTTCTCCTCGCGCCAGTCTTCTCCGGGCCCGCAGTTCCGTCAAGAACGGTGTTCTCGCACCGTTCGCATGTTCTACGCTCGGCCCGTGACGCCGTCGCTGCGCAGCCGGGTACGGGCCGAGCTGGTCGCCGAGATCACCGCCGCCGCCCGCCGCCGGCTCGCCGTCGACGGCCCCGACCTCGCGTTGCGGGCCGTCGCGCGGGACGTGGGCCTGGTGCCGTCCGCGCTCTACCGCTACTTCGGCAGCCGGGACGCGCTGCTCACCGCGCTGATCACGGAGGCGTACGCCGAGCTCGGCGCGGCCGCCGAGGCAGCCGACGCCGCCGTGGACCGGGCGGACCGGCGCGGGCGGTGGATGGCGATCGCCCGCGCGGTGCGGGCGTGGGCGCTGGCCAACCCGGGGGAGTACGCGCTGCTCTACGGCACGCCGGTGCCCGGCTACGCCGCCCCGGCCGGCACGGTGCCGCCCGCGTCCCGGGTGGTCGTCGCGCTCATCGGCGTGCTGGAGGGGACGCCCGGGCAGCGGCGGCCGCCGTCGGACCCGCTGCACGCGCAGGTCCGGCGGCTCGTCGAGCAGGCGCGGCCGGGCCGGGCCGGGCCCGCCCGCCGGACGGGGTGGTGCTGGCCGCGCTGGCGGCGTGGTCGCAGCTCTTCGGGCTCGTCACGTTCGAGGTGTTCGGCCGGCTCGCCACGATGTTCGACGACCCGGCCGAGCACTTCGAGCACCAGATGCACGCGATGGCCGACCTCGCCGGCCTACCCGGCTGAGAGCACGCCGAGCTGGGCCCGTCCCCGACGTCGCAGCCCCCCGGCACCCGTCGCAGCCCGCCGACGGGCTGCGCGGCGGCGCGACGGGCTGCGAGTCGGGAGAGCGTGCTCAGACCGGGCGGACCAGCAGCGCCACGGGGTAGCGCGCCAGCACGTCGCCCAGCAGCGGCGCGCTCCCGTCGACGGCGGCGCCGGTGATCACGTCGTGCCAGTCGGCGGTGCTCCGGGAGCGGCAGCACGGTGTCGCCCCACCCGCCGCGGGCCGCGAGCCCGACCGGCAGCCGGGTGGCGACCGCCACGAGCGACGCGGACCGCGCGAACGCGACGGCGTGCCCGGCGGCCGGGCCCTGCGCGTGCAGCGGGCGGTAGCCGGTGAACACCTCCGGCCGGAACCGGCGCAGCCGCAGCGCACTGGCCGTGACCAGCAGTTTCGCCGCGCCGGACGCGTCGACGTCGGGCAGCCAGCCCTCGTCGAGCCGGGCCAGCAGGTCGCGGCGGACCGTCCAGTCCACGGGCCGGCGGTTGTCCGGGTCGACGAGCGAGTACTCGAACAGCTCCGTGCCCTGGTAGACGTCCGGCACGCCGGGTCCGGCGATCTGCAGCAGCTTCTGCCCGAGCGAGTTGGCCCGTCCCGGCCCGGCGATCCGGGCGACGAGCTCCTCGATCTCCGCCACCAGCTCGGCGTCGGCGAGCACCGCGGCCGGCCACGCCCGGACCGCGGCGTCGACCTCGGCGTCGGCGTCGACGTGGCTCGTGACGAGCTTCGCCTCCTTCGACGCCTTGCCCAGGTAGGCGGCGAACCGCTCGGCCGGCACCGGCCACGCGCCCACGAGGTTCTGCCAGGCCAGCAGCTCCAGCGAGCGGTCGGGGAGCGGGTGCCGCGCGGCCCACCGGCGCATCCGCGCGGCCCACTCGCCGGGGATCTCGGCGAGCACGGCGAGCCGGGCCCGCACGTCCTCGGAGCGCTTGGTGTCGTGCGTGGAGAGCGTGGTCATCGTCGCAGGCCAGGAGGCCTCGCGGGCGGCGAGCGCCGCGTGCAGCTCGGCGGGCGACACCCCGAACCGGGACGGGTCGCCGCCCACCTCGTTCAGCGCGACGAACCGGTTCCAGCGGTAGAACGCGGTGTCCTCCACGCCCTTCGCCATCACCATCCCGGACGTCTGCTGCACGCGCGTGGCCAGCTCCCCGTGCGGCTCGGCGAGCATCGCCGCGTGGATCCGGGCGAGCAGGTCGGTGAGGTCCGGGCGGTGCGTGCGGGCCACCGCGACCGCCGTGTCCAGCGCCCACCGGCCCTCCGGCAGGTAGCTGCGGTACACGGGGAAGCCGCAGAGCAGCTCCACCACGGCCGCGCGAGTGGGCTCGTCGCCGGGCGGCGCGTCCGGCACCAGGGCGGCGATCCGGCGCACCTCGGCGGCGAGGATCGTGCTCGCCACCTCGCGGCGGGCCGCGTGCTCGGCCGCGTGAGCGTCCTCCTTGCGCCCGGTGTGCTCGGCGGCGAGCTGGGTGAGGAGCCCCGCCCCGGCCGGGTCGACGAACACGCCCTGCAGCTCGCGCAGCGCCTCGTACCCGGACGTGCCGTTCACCGGCCACGACGGCGGCAGCTCCTCGCCGACGCCGAGGATCTTCTCCACCAGCAGCCAGCGGTCCGGCCCGATCGCCGCGCGCAGCCGGCGCAGGTACGCGCCCGGGTCGGACAGGCCGTCCGGGTGGTCGACGCGGATGCCGTCCACCTCGCCGGCCGCGACCCACCGCAGGATCTCGCGGTGGGTGGCCGCGAACACCTCCGGGTCCTCGACGCGCACCGCGGCGAGCGTGGAGACGTCGAAGAACCGCCGGTAGGTCAGCTCGGCCGCGCCGCGCTTCCACCCGACGAGCCGGTAGTGCTGGCGCTCGTGCACCTCCTGCGGGGTGCCCTCGCCGGTGCCGGGCGCCACCGGGAACTCGCGCTCGTAGTAGCGCAGCCGGGTGCGGTCGTCCGACAGCGTCAGCTCGCCGAGCGCCTTGTCGACGTCCATGTCGAGCACGGGCAGCAGCACGGGCCCGGCGTCCCAGTCGACGTCGAAGTACCCGGCGTACGCCGACGCGCGGCCGTGCGCGAGCAGGTCCCACCACCACGGGTTGGCCTGCGGCACGTCCACGCCGACGTGGTTGGGCACGATGTCCACCACGAACCGGAGCCCGAGCTCGTGCACGGCCGTGACCAGCGCCTTCCGGCCCTCGTCGGCGCCGCGCTCGGCGGACGTGCGGGTCGGGTCGACCACGTCGTAGCCGTGGTTGGAGCCGGCGCCCGACTCCAGGAGCGGCGACGCGTACAGCGCCCCGGTGCCGAGCGCGTCGAGGTAGGGCAGCAGCTCCAGCGCGTCCGCGAACGTCTGGTCCTTCGAGAACTGGAGCCGGTAGGTCCCGGACGGGACCGGCGGCGTGGCCGGACCGCTCATGACGCGGCGATCTCCGTGCGCTGCAGCACCCGCAGCGAGCGGGCCGGCACCGGGAGCGCCGCACCGCCCTTGACCAGCGTCGGCGCCGCCGCGACGATCCCCGGCGCGCTGGAGATCGACGACACCTCGCCGGCCGCGGTGTCGACCACCACCGCCCACTCGGCGCCGTACTCGGGGTGCGGGAGCGTCACCTCGATGTCCTCGTAGTGCGCGTTGAGGCAGATCAGGAACGAGTCGTCGGTGACGCGCTCGCGCGCGGGCCGGACTCGGTGATCCCGTCGCCGTTGAGGAACACCGTGACGCACTTGCCGAACCCGGAGTCCCAGTCCTGCTCGGCCATCTCCTCGCCGGCCGGGGTGAACCAGGCGATGTCCGGCAGCGCGGTGCGCCGCCGCGAGGACGGGCGGCCCTCGAAGAACCGGCGGCGGCGGAACACCGGGTGGTCGCGGCGCAGCGCCGTGACGCCGGAGGTGAAGTTCAGCAGCGCCGCGTTCTTCTGGAAGAGCGACCAGTCCACCCAGGACGTGTCGTTGTCCTGGCAGTAGACGTTGTTGTTGCCGCGCTGGGTGCGGCCGATCTCGTCGCCGTGCAGCAGCATCGGCACGCCCTGGGAGAGCATCAGCGTGGTGACGAAGTTGCGCTGCTGCCGCGCCCGCAGCGCGAGCACCGCCTCGTCGTCGGTGGGGCCCTCCACCCCGCAGTTCCACGACCGGTTGAAGCTCTCGCCGTCGTTGCCGTCCTCGCCGTTGGCGGCGTTGTGCTTCTCGTTGTACGAGACGAGGTCGGCGAGCGTGAACCCGTCGTGCGCGGTGACGAAGTTGATCGACGCGTACGGCCGGCGGCCGTCGTCCTTGTAGAGGTCGGAGCTGCCGGTCAGCCGCGAGGCGAACTCGCCGATGGTGCCCGGCTCGCCGCGCCAGAAGTCGCGCACGGTGTCGCGGTACTTGCCGTTCCACTCCGACCACAGCGGCGGGAAGTTGCCGACCTGGTAGCCACCGGGGCCGACGTCCCACGGCTCGGCGATGAGCTTGACCTGGCTGATCACCGGGTCCTGCTGCACGAGGTCGAAGAACACCGACAGCCGCTCGACGTCGTAGAACTCGCGGGCGAGCGTGGACGCGAGGTCGAACCGGAACCCGTCGACGTGCATCTCGGTGACCCAGTACCGCAGCGAGTCCATGATCAGCTGCAGCGTGTGCGGGTTGCGGACGTTGAGCGAGTTCCCGGTGCCCGTGTAGTCCATGTAGTACCGCTGGTCGTCCTGCACCAGGCGGTAGTAGGCGGCGTTGTCGATGCCGCGCATCGAGAGCGTCGGGCCCAGGTGGTTGCCCTCGGCCGTGTGGTTGTAGACGACGTCGAGGATCACCTCGATGCCGGCCGCGTGCAGGTCGCGGACCATCGCCTTGAACTCCTGCACCTGGTTGCCCGGCCGCGTCGACGTCATCGCGTAGGCGTGGTGCGGGGCCAGGTAGGCGATGGTGTTGTAGCCCCAGTAGTTGGAGAGGCCCTTCTCCTGCAGGTGGTGGTCGTTGAGGAACTCGTGCACGGGCATGAGCTCCACGGCCGTCACACCGAGCCGCTTGAAGTGCTCGATCATCAGCGGGTGCGCGAGCCCGGTGTACGTGCCGCGCAGGTCCTCGGGGATGTCCGGGTGCGCGACCGTCAGCCCGCGCACGTGCGCCTCGTAGATCACCGTCTCGTGGTACGGGATGCGCGGGGCGCGGTCGGAGCCCCAGTCGAAGAACGGGTTGACCACCACGGACTTCGGCACGTTGGCCGCCGAGTCGCCGTCGTTGCGGCCCGCCGGGTCGCCGAACGGGTAGCCGAACACCGACTCGTCCCACTCGACCGGCCCGTTCAGCGCCTTCGCGTACGGGTCGATGAGCAGCTTGGCCGGGTTGCAGCGCTGCCCGCTCGCCGGGTCGTACGGGCCGTCGACGCGGTAGCCGTAGAGCTGGCCGGGCTCGACGTTGGGCAGGTAACCGTGCCAGACGAAGCCGTCCACCTCGGTGAGCGGGTGGCGGGTCTCCGCGCCGGTCTCGTCGAAGAGGCACAGCTCCACCTGCTCCGCGACCTCCGAGAAGAGGGCGAAGTTCGTGCCCGAGCCGTCGTAGGTGGCGCCCAGGGGATACGCGTGCCCCGGCCACGGCCGCATGAGGGTCCTCCGGTCGTTCGTGAGCCGCTGTCCGGCCGCGGTCGCGTTCTCGTCCCGCCCCTCGTCCGGGTCAGGAGGCGGAGCGACGCCGGTCCGCCTCGCGAGAGGCTACCGGTGGGTCCGGACGGCCGAGCGGGTCCTAGGCGAGGCGGGCGGGGAAGCCGCCGGTCGCGACGGGGCTCCACCGGGTCGGCGTGATGCGGATCAGGGCCTTGCCCTGGGCCTGCATCGCCTGCCGGTACTCGTCCCAGTCCGGGTGCTCGCCGGAGATGCAGCGGAAGTAGTCGACCAGCGGCTCCAGCGCCTCCGGCAGCGTGAGCAGCTCGGCGTCGCCGTCGACCTGCACCCACGGCCCGCCGAAGTCGTCGGACAGCACGATCACCGACGCCGCCCCGTGCCGTCCGACGTTGACGGCCTTGGCCCGCTCCGGGTAGGTCGAGACGACGATCCGGCCCTCCTCGTCGACGCCCGCGGTGACGGGCGAGCCCTGCACGCCGCCGCCCGCGCGCGGCGTCAGCAGGATCATGTGGTGGCGGGGGCGGACGAAGTCGAGCAGCTCCTCGAGCCCGACCTTGGTGTTCGTCGCGATCGTGCGAGGCATGGGGGCAGCTTAGGCCGATAGGGTTCCCCGTGATGAGTACCGTCTTCTCGAAGATCATCGACGGCGAGCTCCCCGGCCGGTTCGTGTGGACGGACGACCGGGCCGTCGGCTTCCTCTCGATCAACCCGCTCAGCCCGGGCCACACGCTGGTCGTGCCGCGGGAGGAGGTCGACCACTGGGTCGACGCCGACCCCGGCCTGCTCGCGCATCTCACGGCCGTCGCGCACGCCATCGGGCGGGCGCAGACGGACGCCTGGCAGGCGCCGCGGGTGGGGCTCGTGGTCGCCGGGTTCGAGGTGCCGCACCTGCACCTGCACGTCTTCCCGGCGTGGGAGATGGCCGACTTCGACTTCGCCCGGGCCGCGAAGACCGTCGACCCGGCGGAACAGGACGCCCACCTGGCGAAGCTCCGAACGGCCCTCCACGCGGCCGGCCACGGAGCCCACGTCCCCACCCCCTGAACCGCATTCTGGCTCCATAACGCAGTCTTTCGGCGGCCCGAACTGCATTCTGGCTCCACAATGCGGTCGGGGGGCGCCACCGGGAGGTTTGGTTGCAGCTTGTTCTCGTTCGGCATGCGTTGCCCCAGCGGGTCCACGGCTCGCCGGCCGATCCGGGGCTCACCGGGCTGGGGGAGCAGCAGGCGGCGCGGCTGGTCGGGGCGCTGGCCGGGGAGGACGTCACCGGGCTCTACACCAGCCCGATGGCCCGCGCGCTGGGCACGGTGGCGCCGCTGGCGGCGGCGCTCGGGCGCGAGCCCGTGGTCGTCCCGGACCTGCGCGAGTACGACGCCGACGCCGCGCACTACGTGCCCGTGCACGAGATGGCCCGGCTCGACCCGGCCGGGTGGGCGCGCATCCTCGCCGGGCTGCTGCCCGAGCACGTGGACGTCGCCGCGTTCACCGCGCGGGTCGGTGCGGCGTTCGACGGCGTCGCCGCCGCGCACGGCGGGCGCGAGACGGCGGTGGTCGTCGCGCACGCCGGGGTGGTCAACACCTGGCTCGCGCACCTGCTCGGGCTGCCCCGCCCGCTGACGTTCCCGCTGGACTACGCCGGCATCACGCGCGTGATCGTGGCCCGCGACGGACGGCGCGTCGTGCGCACCGTCAACGAGATCGCCCACGTGGCGGACCTGCTGGCCATGACGGCGGGGACGGCGTAGGGCACCATCGGCGCATGCTGGTCGGCGTCCCGCGTGAGGTGAAGAACCACGAGTACCGCGTCGCGATCACGCCGGCCGGGGTCCGGGAGCTGACCGCCCGCGGCCACGACGTGCTCGTCGAGCGCGACGCCGGCGCGGGCGCGGGCTGCCGGACGCGGAGTTCGCCCAGGCGGGCGCGCGCACCAGCGCCGACCCGGACGAGGTGTGGGGTGCGGCGGGGCTGGTGCTGAAGGTCAAGGAGCCGGTCGCGCAGGAGTACCACCGGCTGCGCGCCGACCAGGTGCTCTTCACCTACCTGCACCTGGCGGCGTCCAAGGAGTGCACGGACGCGCTGGTCACGGCGGGGCGACGGCCTTCGCGTACGAGACGGTCCGGCTCGCGGACGGCGCGCTGCCGCTGCTCGCGCCGATGAGCGAGGTGGCCGGGCGGATGGCGCCGCAGGTCGGCGCGCACTACCTGCAGCGCACGGCCGGCGGGCGCGGGGTGCTGCTCGGCGGGGTGTCCGGGGTGCCGGCGGGCAAGGTCGCGGTGATCGGCGCCGGCGTCTCCGGCATGAACGCGGCGACGATCGCGCTGGGCCTGCAGGCCGAGGTGGTCGTGCTGGACACGAACATCAACCGGCTGCGCCAGATCGACTTCACCTACCGCGGCCACCTGCAGACGATCACCAGCAGCGCCTACGAGGTGGAGCGGGCCTGCCTGTGGGCCGACCTCGTGATCGGCGCGGTGCTCGTGCCGGGCGCGAAGGCGCCCACGCTCGTGCCGAACGAGCTGGTCGCGCGCATGCGGCCGGGCTCGGTGCTCGTGGACATCGCGATCGACCAGGGCGGCTGCTTCGCCGACTCGCGTCCCACCACTCACGACGACCCGGTGTTCCGGGTGCACGACTCCACGTTCTACTGCGTCGCCAACATGCCGGGCGCGGTGCCGAACACCTCCACCCGGGCGCTGACCAACGCGACGCTGCCCTACGTGCTGGCGCTCGCCGACCGCGGCGTCGGGGCCGCCGTCGCCGACGACCCGGCGCTCGCGGCCGGCGTCAACGTCGCTGCCGGGCAAGTCGTTCACCCGGAGGTCGCGGCCGCGCACCGCATCCCGGTCACGCAGCTGCGTGACGTCGACGACGCGCTGCCCCGGGCGCGGTGACGGACCGCTGTCGGCCGGACTCGTCCGGGCACGATCCGCCGGGCTTGCTGACTGCGCGCGCACGTTTCCCTACCCTGAGTGCAACGGGCAGCGTGGAGCGGTGCGGTCGAGGGGGAACCAACCGATGACGGAAAGCGGGCTGGGCGCGGTCTTCCGCGTCCGCGAGTTCAGAGTCCTGTGGGCCGCTGAGCTCTTCTCGATCGCGGGGGACCAGCTGGCCCGGGTGGCGCTGGCCGTGCTCGTCTACGGGCGCACGGGGTCGGCGGTGTGGGCCGCCTTCACCTACGCGCTGACGTTCCTGCCGGCGCTGCTCGGCGGGATGCTGCTGGCCGGGCTCGCCGACCGGTACCGCCGGCGCGAGGTGATGATCGTCGCCGACGTGCTGCGGGCCGGGCTGGTCGCGGTGATGGCCGTGCCGGACATGCCGATCTGGGCGCTGTGCGTGCTGCTGGTGGCCGTGGTGCTGCTGAGCGCGCCGCACACCGCCGCCCAGGGCGCGCTGCTGCCGGCGATCCTGCGCGGCGAGCTGTACGAGCGCGGGCTCGCGGTCCGGCAGATCACCAGCCAGTCCGCGCAGCTCGTCGGGTTCGCCACGGGCGGGCTGCTGGTCGCCGCGCTGACGCCCTCGGTCGCGCTGCTGGGCAACGCGCTGACGTTCGCGCTCTCGGCCGTGCTCGTGCGGGTGGGCGTGGCGAACCGGCCGCCCCCGCCGCGCGTCGAGCCCACGGGCGACGCGCCGGGGCCCGCGGCCGTCGGGGGGCTGCGCGGCGCGGTCGCCGGGCTCCGCGAGATCGGCGCCGACCCGCGGCGCCGGGCGCTCGTGGCGCTCGCGTGGCTGGTCGGCTGGTACGTCGTGCCGGAGGCGCTCGCGGCGCCCTACGCCGACCAGCTCGGCGCCGGCCCGGCCGTCGTCGGGCTGCTCATGGCGGCCGACCCGCTGGGCAGCGTGCTGGGGGCGTGGCTCTTCGTCCGCTACGTCCCGGCGGACACCCGCGCGCGCCTGGTCGGCGTGCTCGCGGTGGCGGCGGGGCTGCCGCTGCTGCTGGCGCTGGTGCACCCGGGTGTGCCGCTCACGGTGCTGCTGTGGGCGCTCTCGGGTGCGCTCTCCACCGCCTACCTGCTGCAGACGCAGGCGAGCTTCGTCCGGGCCACCCCGGACGGCAGCCGCGGCCGTGCCATCGGGGTGGCGGCGTCCGGGATCGTCGCGGCGCAGGGCGCCGCGATCCTCGTGGGCGGGTTCCTGGCCGACCTGTGGGACCCGGCCACGGCCATCGCCGCGGCGGGCGCGTCGGCGCGGTGCTCTCGGCCGTCGGCGCGCTCGCGTGGCAGCGGGCCAACCGGCCGGCCGCGCCCGCGCCCGGCGAGACCGCGGAGTTAGCGGACCTGCCGCCGGTCGGCCATCCGCCGGTCGCCCGGCCGACGGCGGCCCGGCCGTCCGCCGGCCGAGCCCCGGCGCTGACCGGGGTCCGTCTGCCCGGCGAGACCGCGGAGTTAGCGGACCTGCCGCCGGTCGGCCATCCGCCGGTC
>MKJX01000021.1 GCA_001942415.1 Pseudonocardia sp. CNS-139 | reverse complement strand
GATCGGCTAGCACGTCAGCCACGCTGAGCGATCACCGGGTTCTTCGACGCTCTCTCAGAGCGCGACTCGCGCGCACTTTTCCAGCGACTCGCGGGCCGTTCCCGCGAGTCGGGGCCTGGGTGCGCGCGAGTCGCTGGATTACTGCGCGCGAGTCGCGGGATTCGTGTGCGCGAGTTGCTAGGCCGTGAGCTCGGCCGTCAGGGCGGCTGCGGCGGCGCGGAGCGCGGCCGGGTCGGGGCCGTGGGCCAGCAGGGAACGGGCGGCCGCGGGCAGCACCAGGCCCTTCACGCCCCCGAACCGGGTCGCGACGTCGGCCGGGCCGGCGCCTGTGCCCCCAGCCCGGGCACGAGCACCGGGCCGTTCAGCGCGGCCAGGTCGAGCCCGTGGTCGTGGGTGGCGCCGACGACCACGCCGACGTCGCCCAGCGGGTCGCGCCGGAGTTGCGGTCGGCCGCGGCGTCGACCACACCCTGCGCCACCGGACGCCCGTCGGCGACGGCGAGCTGGACCCCGGCGCCTCCGGGTTCGACGTCCTGGCCAGCACGAACACCCCCCGCCCGGCCTTCGCGGCCGCGTCCAGGGCGGGGGCCAGCGACCCGAACCCCAGGTACGGCGAGAGCGTCACGGCGTCGGCACCGAGCGGCGCGCCGGCCGCGAGGTACGCGTCGGCGTAGCCGTCCATGGTCGAGCCGACGTCGCCGCGCTTGACGTCGAGCAGGGTGAGCGTGCCGGTGCCGGCGAACCCGGCGAGCAGCCGCTCCAGCACCGCGATCCCGGCCGATCCGTGCCGCTCGAAGAACGCCGACTGCGGCTTGACGACGGCCGCGTGCCCGGCGAACGCCGCCACGCACGCGTCCGCGAACGCGCCGAGCCCGGCCGCGTCGTCACCGAGCCCCCACTGCGCGAGCAGCGCCGGGTGCGGGTCGATCCCGACGCAGAGCGGCCCGCGGTCGGCGACGACGGCCGCCAGCCGCTGCCCGAACCGGGTGCTCACGAGCGGGCCTTCTTCAGCGCCGCGTGTGCGTCCTGCAGCGAGCGCACGCCGATCCGCCCGGCGATCATCGCCTCGATGCCCTGCACGGCCGCCGCCGCGCCCTGCACCGTGGTGATGCACGGGACGCCCCGGGACACCGCGGCCGAGCGGATCTCGTAGCCGTCGACGCGCGGCCCGGAGTTGCCGTACGGGGTGTTGATGATCATGTCGACGTCGCCCGCGAGGATCCGGTCGACGATCGTCTCGCCGCCCTCGTAGTGCTTGCGCACGACGGTGGCCGCGACCCCGTGCCGGCGCAGGACGTCGGCGGTGCCGGCCGTCGCGAGCACCTCGAAGCCCAGGTCGGCCAGGCGCAGCACCGGGAAGACCATCGCGCGCTTGTCCCGGTCGGCCATCGACACGAACACCCGGCCCGACCGCGGCAGCGACCCGTAGGCCCCGGCCTGCGACTTCGCGAACGCCGCCCCGAACGAGCTGTCGAATCCCATCACCTCGCCGGTGGACTTCATCTCCGGCCCGAGCAGTGGGTCGACGCCGTGCCCGTCGACGGTGCGGAAGCGGTGGAACGGCAGCACCGCCTCCTTCACCGCGATCGGCGCGTCCGGCGGCAGCTCGCCGCCGTCGCCGTCGGCCGGGAGCAGGCCCTCGTCGCGCAGCTGCGCGATGCTCGCACCGAGCATGATCCGGGCCGCGGCCTTGGCGAGCGGCACGGCCGTCGCCTTCGACACGAACGGCACCGTGCGCGACGCGCGCGGGTTCGCCTCCAGCACGTAGAGCGTCTCGCCGTGCAGCGCGTACTGGACGTTGAGCAGCCCGCGGACGCCGACGCGTGCGCGATCGCCTCGGTGGAGCGGCGCACCTGCTCCAGCACCGAGCGGCCGAGCGTGATCGGCGGGAGCGTGCAGGAGGAGTCGCCGGAGTGCACCCCGGCCTCCTCGATGTGCTCCATGACGCCGCCGACGAACACCTCGGTGCCGTCGCACAGCGCGTCGACGTCGATCTCGACGGCGTCGTCGAGGAACCGGTCGACGAGCACCGGCCGGTCCTCGCTGATCGTGGTGGCGCGCGAGATGTAGCCGGCGAGCGTGTCGTCGTCGTAGACGATCTCCATGCCGCGCCCGCCGAGCACGTACGACGGCCGGACGAGCACCGGGTAGCCGATGCGCGCGGCGATGTCCCTCGCCTCCTCGAACGATGTCGCCATCCCGAACGCGGGCGCCGGCAGGCCCGCCTTGCGCAGCACCTCGCCGAACGCGCCGCGGTCCTCGGCCAGGTCGATCGCGGCCGCGCTGGTGCCGACGACCGGCACGCCCGCCTCGGTGAGCCGCTGCGCGAGCCCGAGCGGCGTCTGCCCGCCGAGCTGCACGATCACGCCGACGACGGTGCCGGACTCCTGCTCGGCGTGCACGACCTCCAGCACGTCCTCGAACGTGAGCGGCTCGAAGTAGAGCCGGTCGGCCGTGTCGTAGTCGGTGGAGACGGTCTCCGGGTTGCAGTTGACCATCACGGTCTCGAACCCGGCCGCGCGCAGCGCCATCACCGCGTGCACGCACGAGTAGTCGAACTCGATGCCCTGCCCGATCCGGTTCGGCCCCGAGCCCAGGATGATCACCTTGGGCTTCTCGGTCTGGGGCGCGATCTCCGACTCGGCCGCGGGGTCGGTCTCGTACGCGCTGTAGTGGTACGGGGTGCGCGCGGCGAACTCGGCCGCGCACGTGTCGACCGTCTTGTAGACGGGCCGGATGCCGAGGCGGTGCCGCAGCGTCCGCACGCCGTCCTCGCCGGCGAGCTCGGGGCGCAGCGCGGCGATCTGCCGGTCGGACAGGCCGGCCCGCTTGGCGCGGCGCAGCAGGGCGCCGTCGAGCACGGCGGCGGTCTCGATCTCGCGGCGCAGCTCGGTGAGCGCGAGCACCTGGTCGACGAACCACGGGTCGATGCCCGACCGCGCGGCCACGTCGGCGACGGCGGCACCGCCGCGCAGCGCCCGTTCCACGGCGTAGAGCCGCCCGTCGAGCGCCGTGGCGACGTCCGGCTCGCCGTCGGGGTCGGGCGCGGTCCAGAACCCGGCGCGGGTGGTCTCCATCGAGCGCAGCGCCTTGCCCAGCGCCTCGGGGAACGACCGGCCCAGCGCCATCGCCTCGCCGACGCTCTTCATCGTGGTGGTCAGCTCGGGGTCGGCGCCGGGGAACTTCTCGAACGCGAACCGCGGGATCTTCACCACGACGTAGTCGAGGGTCGGCTCGAACGCGGCGGGCGTCTCGCCGGTGATGTCGTTGCGGATCTCGTCGAGCGTGTAGCCGACGGCCAGCCGCGCCGCGATCTTCGCGATCGGGAAGCCGGTGGCCTTCGACGCGAGCGCGGACGACCGCGAGACCCGCGGGTTCATCTCGATGACGACCAGCCGCCCGGTGTCCGGCTGCACCGCGAACTGGATGTTGCACCCGCCGGTGTCGACGCCGACCGCCCGCAGCACGTCGATGCCGACGTCGCGCATGCGCTGGTACTCGCGGTCGGTGAGCGTCATGGCCGGGGCGACGGTGATCGAGTCGCCGGTGTGCACGCCCATCGGGTCGAGGTTCTCGATGGAGCAGACGACCACCACGTTGTCGTGGCGGTCGCGCATCAGCTCCAGCTCGTACTCCTTCCAGCCGAGCACCGACTCCTCGATCAGCACCTCGGAGACCGGCGAGGCCGCGAGCCCGCCGCCGGCCAGCCTTTCGAGGTCCTCGGGGGTGTGCGCCATGCCCGAGCCGAGCCCGCCCATCGTGAACGACGGCCGGATCACGACCGGCAGCCCCAGCTCGGCGACGGCCGCGCGCACCTCGTCCATCGAGTGGCAGACGGCCGAGCGCGGCACGTCGCCGCCGACGGACTGGACGATCTCCTTGAACTTGAGCCGGTCCTCGCCGCGCTGGATCGCGTCGATGTCGGCGCCGATCAGCTCGACGCCGTAGCGCTCCAGCACACCGTTCTCGTGCAGCGCGACCGCGGTGTTGAGCGCGGTCTGCCCGCCGAGCGTCGCCAGGATCGCGTCCGGGCGCTCGGCCGCGATGACCTGCTCCACGAACTCCGGCGTGATCGGCTCGACGTAGGTGGCGTCGGCGAACTCGGGGTCGGTCATGATCGTCGCCGGGTTGGAGTTGACCAGCGAGACGCGGATGCCCTCGGCCCGCAGCACGCGGCACGCCTGGGTGCCGGAGTAGTCGAACTCGCAGGCCTGGCCGATGACGATCGGGCCGGACCCGATCACCATGACGTGCCGGATGTCCTCGCGCCTGGGCATCAGTCGCCCCCCATCCCGGCAAGCCGCCGGACTCCGTCACGGAACGCCTGGAAAGATGCGGAGGCGTTCCGCTCGACGTTCATGTAAGTAGCCACGTCCTGCGCAGCAGAGGCCTTCGCGAGACCGGCCTTGTGATAGCCGTGCCGTTGGAGGAGTCGCTCGAACGCCTCTGCCGTGCCGCCCTGAATCTGGTCAGGGTCACGGAACACAGCTTTGCTCCCAGTACTGACCGGCACCCGCGGATATGCTGCAACGATCGCGTCGACATCGCCGAAGAACCATGCCTCCAACTCCTCGACCGCGATCCGGTTCACGACCGTCCGCTCCGGACCGGTCGGCTTGAACCCGGCCTTCGCCGCCTCGGAGTCGAGCCGATCCCGCAACGCACGACAGTCCTCGTCGTCCCGGTCGACCAGCACCACGATCCTGGCGACATCGACTCCTGGCCACGTTGCATACCCGGCCAGGCGAGCCGGCAGCTTCTTCAGCAAGTCCTGCTTTCCTTGGAACCGACGGATCTCGAACGGGACTCCGGGAACGATCCTCGGCAGCAGCAACCGCAGCGCAAGCTCGGCGGAGAACTCCTCGACGAGGATCTCGACCGGAAGTGTGTCGGTCATGCCGGGCGCCCCGATCGCACGAGCGGATCGCCCACGCCGAAGTAACCTTCCATCCACAGTGACCCCAGATGCGCCCCATTGGCGATCATCGCCATCAAGCGGGGGTCATCCGACGCCCGCCGGGTCTTGGTGAAACCGTCGGAGTCGCGGTAGAGCGCCCACAGCTCTCTTCCGTCGAGCGCATCGACGAAGAACGGCGAGTGCGTCGTCACGAGCATCTGACTGCGCGCTGCGGCGCCACGGGCCTCCTCGGCGAGCAGCGGCAGCAGCCGAGGATGCAACTGGTTCTCCGGCTCTTCGATGCCGACGATCGCCGGCGGGGCGGGGTCGTACAGCACGGTCAGGTACGCGAGGAGCTTGAGCGTGCCATCAGAGGTGAACTTGGCGAGAATCGGCTCCTCGAACGACGTGTCCTTGAGCCGTAGCAGCAGACGGCCGTCGGCCAGCGGCTCCGGGAACAGCCGCTCGAGGTTCGCACCCGCCGCTGTAGCCGACCGAAGATCTCAGCCAACCGGTCGGGATGCTGTTCCTGGAGGTACTGGATGACGTTGGGCAGATTGTCACCGCTCTGCGACAGTCGCTCCTGCGGCCCAGCCTCCGGGAGGGTCCGCGCTGAGTCAGCGCTGACGTAGGACAGGTACCACCCGGTGATGAACCGACGGAGCGCGGCTACCCGAGGGTGCCGGCTGAGTTGTCCTAGCGTGCTGACAGCGAGAAGATCCGGACTGTCGAGCGCTTCCTCGGAGGACGCCCCGCTGCGCTCATCGAACACCCGGCCCTGACCCTCGGCGAAACGAAGGATGTCCTTCGGACGGCCGGCGCCCGGCGCGATGCTCCACCGCAACGTCTCCTCGACGACGACCGGCGAGCCCCGTCGCTCGTCGATGGCAAGGCGGTAGGTGACGAGCTTGCTACCTCTGCTCTCGCGGTACTTGAGCTCGAACGCAACCGGACCGTGCGCTCCGCGACTGCGGATCTCGTGCAGTCGATTCCGCCGGTCCCACGCTCTTCGCAGGTTCGTCGTGAACGCCTCGTTCAGGAATGCGAACACGTCGAAGACCGTGGACTTACCGCTGCCGTTGGGGCCGAAGAGCACCGTAAGGGGCGTCAGTTTGTCGAATGTGATGTTCCGGAGCACCCGGTAGTTCTCGATTGTCAGACGCTCGATGATCGGCCGGGCCGGACTGAGAGATGTCACTGGATTCGCCCCATCATCTCGACGAACCGGTCGAACAGGTCGGCGGCGTCGTGCGGGCCGGCGGCTGCCTCGGGGTGGTACTGCACGCTGAAGGCCGGCACGTCGAGCGCCCGCAGGCCCTCGACGGTGCCGTCGTTCGGGCAGGTGTGGGTGATCTCGGCGGGCCCGTAGGGGGTGTCGAACCGCTCCCCCGCCTCGCCCTCGACGGCGAACCCGTGGTTCTGCGACGTGATCGCGACGCGGCCGGTGGCGTGCTCGACCACCGGGATGTTGATGCCGCGGTGCCCGTAGCGCATCTTGTACGTGCCGCGGCCCAGCGCGCGGGCGAGGATCTGGTTGCCGAAGCAGATGCCGAAGAGCGGGATCCGCCGCTCCAGCACCGCGCGGGTGAGCGCGACCGGGACGTCCGCCGTCGCGGGGTCGCCCGGGCCGTTGGCCAGGAAGAACCCGTCGGGCGCCAGGTCCTCGACGGCCTCGATCGGGGTGTGGCGCGGGCAGCACGTGCACCTCGATGCCGCGCGCGGCCATCATCCGCGGGGTGTTGAACTTGATCCCGACGTCGAGCGCGGCCACCCGGAACCGCCGCTCGCCCTCGGCGGGCACGACGTAGGGCTCCGGGGTGGTGACGGCCCCGTAGAGGTCCGCGCCCTCCATGGGCGGGCTGGCGAGCACCCGTCCGACGAGCTCGGCGTCGTCCGCGAGCGCCGGGCCGGAGAACACGCCGGCCCGCATCGAGCCGCGTTCCCGCAGGTGGCGGACCAGGGCGCGGGTGTCGATGCCGGCCACCCCGACGACCCCCTGCTCGGTCAGCGCGTCGGCCAGCGAGCGGCGGGAGCGCCAGTTCGACGGCGTGCGCGCCGGGTCCCGCACCGCGTAGCCGGCGACCTGGATGCCGCGGGACTCGTCGTCCTCGTCGTTCCAGCCGGTGTTGCCGATCTGCGGGGCGGTCTGCACGACGATCTGGCGGTGGTAGGAGGGGTCGGTGAGGGTCTCCTGGTAGCCGGTCATGCCGGTGGTGAACACGGCCTCGCCGAGCCCCTCGCCGCGCGCGCCGTAGGCCTCGCCGCGGAAGACCCGCCCGTCCTCCAGGACGAGAACCGCCCGATCCGCCGTCATGCCATCACCTTCCCGTCCCGCGCGGTGACCCGCCCGCGCAGGACCGTTGCGACCACCTTGCCCGGCAGCCGCATCCCGTCGTAGGGGGTGTTCGCGGCGCGGCTGGCCAGCGCCGCGCCGCGCACCGTCCACACGGCGTCCGGGTCGACGAGCACGAACGTGCCCGGCTCGCCGACCGCCACGGGACGGCCCTGGTCGCAGCCGGCCGATCTCCGCAGGGCGCTCCGACATGACGCGGGCGACCCCGCGCCAGTCCAGCAGGCCCGGCTCGACCATGGTGTGCACCACCACCGAGAGCGCCGTCTCCAGGCCCAGCATGCCGGGCCGGGCGGCCGCCCACTCGGTGTCCTTGTACTGCGCGGCGTGCGGGGCGTGGTCGGTGGCGACCACGTCGATCACGCCCTCGGCCAGCGCCGCGCGCATGGCCTGCGTGTCGGTGCCGGTGCGCAGCGGCGGGTTGACCTTGTTGACCGGGTCGAAGCTGGTGAGCGCGGCGTCGGTGAGCAGCAGGTGGTGCGGGGTGACCTCGGCCGTCACCCGGACGCCCGCCGCCTTCGCCGCCCGCAGCACCTCGACGGTCGCCGCCGCCGAGACGTGGCAGACGTGCAGCGCGGCGCCGGCCTCGCGGGCCAGCGCGCAGTCGCGGGCGACGATCGTCTCCTCCGCGGTGACCGGCCAGCGCCAGCCCGAGCCGGGACGCGACCACGCCCTCGTTCGCCTGCGCACCCGCGGTGAGCCGGTGGTCCTCGGCGTGCTGTGCCACCACCGCGCCGAGCGCGTTGGCGTACTCCAGCGCGCGCCGCATGACCACCGGGTCGAGCACGCAGCGCCCGTCGTCGGAGAACATCCGGACCTGCGCCTGCGAGCGGGCCATCGTGCCCAGCTCGGCCATGCGCTCGCCGCCGAGCCCGACGGTGACCGCGCCGACCGGGTGCACGTCGACCAGGCCGATCTGCTCCCCGCGGCGGCGGACGTGCTCGACGACCACGGCGGTGTCGGCGACCGGGTCGGTGTTGGGCATCGCGAACACGGCCGTGAAGCCGCCCAGCGCGGCCGCCCTGGAGCCGGTGCCGACGTCCTCCGACTCCTCCCCGCCGGGCTCGCGCAGGTGGGTGTGCAGGTCGACGAGGCCCGGGAGCAGCACGGCGCCACCGGCGTCGAGCACCTCGGCGCCATCGGGGGCACGCAGGCCGGTGCCGATCTCGGTGACGACGCCGTCGCGCACGAGCACGTCGACGGCGTCCTCGCCGTACGGGCGGCAGCGGTGATCAGCAGGTCGGTCATTCGGGGGCTCCCGCCAGGAGGTGGTACAGGACTGCCATCCGCACGTGCACCCCGTTGGTGACCTGCGCGAGGATCGCGGACGCCGCGCCGTCGGCGACGCTGGGCGCGATCTCCATGCCGCGGATCATCGGGCCGGGGTGCAGCACCACGGCGTGCTCGGGCAGGAGGGCGGCGCGGTCGGCCGAGAGGCCGTAGCCGATGGCGTACTCACGCGCGGACGGGAAGAACCCGCCGTGCATGCGCTCGGCCTGCACCCGCAGCATCATCACCGCGTCCAGCGCGGGCAGCTCGGCGTCGAGGTCGGGGGAGACGCGGCACGGCCAGTGCTCCACGCCGGCCGGCAGCAGCGTCGGCGGCGCGACCAGCACGACCTCCGCACCGAGCGTGGCCAGCAGGAACACGTTCGAGCGGGCGACCCGGCTGTGCAGCACGTCGCCGACGATCGCGATCCGCCGCCCGGCGACGCCGCCGAGCCGCTCGCGCAGCGTCGCCGCGTCCAGGAGGGCCTGGGTGGGGTGCTCGTGGGTGCCGTCGCCGGCGTTGACGATCGAGGTCTGCGTGCCGGTGGCGGCGGCGTCCCGGTCGACCCAGCCGGCGAGCCGGTGCGCGGCGCCGGACGCCGGGTGCCGCACGACGACGCAGTCGGCGCCCATCGCCGAGAGGGTGAGCGCGGTGTCGCGCAGCGACTCGCCCTTCGCGACGGAGGAGCCGGACGAGCTGACGTTGACGGTGTCGGCGCTCATCCACTTGCCCGCGACCTCGAACGACACCCGGGTGCGCGTCGAGTTCTCGTAGAACATCGTGATGATCGTGCGGCCGCGCAGCGTGGGCAGCTTGCGCACCTCGCGGCCGAGCAGGGCCTGCTTGAGCCGGTCGGCGGTGTCGAGCAGGGCGGTGGCGGCAGCCGTGTCCAGGTCGGCGACCGACAGCAGGTGCCTCACGCGTCACCTCCTCCGGGGGCCGCCGCGCCGGGTGCCCGCCGCAGCCGCACCGCGTCGGCGCCGTCGGTCTCGGTGAGCAGCACGAGGATCTGCTCGTCGCGCGCGGTCGGCACGTTCTTGCCCACGTAGTCGGCCCGGATCGGCAGCTCCCGGTGACCGCGGTCGACGAGCACGGCCAGCTGCACCGCGCGCGGGCGGCCGTGCTCGGACAGCGCGTCGAGGGCCGCGCGCACGGTGCGCCCGGACATCAGCACGTCGTCGACGAGCACGACGAGCCGGTCGTCGAGCCCGCCCTCGGGCACGGCGGTGTCCTCCAGCGGGCGGGCCGGCCGGCGGCGCAGGTCGTCGCGGTAGAGCGTCGGGTCGACGGTGCCGACGGCGGGGGCGGTGCCGCTGAACTCCGCGACCGCGGCGGCCAGCCGCCGGGCGAGCACCGCGCCGCGGGTCGGGATGCCGATCAGCACGACCTCGGGGACGTCGGCCGCCTTCTCGATGATCTGGTGCGCGATGCGCGCGATCGTGCGGGCGACGTCGGCGGCGCTGAGCAGCTCACGCAGCTGCTCGCCGGGCCGCTCCCGGGAGGGAGGGCTCGCGCTGCCGGGTCCCCGCGGCGGAGCTCCGCCACGAGTCTCTCCTTCCCCGCCTCACCGGACGGGCCTTAAAGGAACCGGTCGCCGCGACGCTACCAGCGGAGTGGATCCGGACCCTGGTCACCGCGCCGGGGCATCGCGAGCGTCACACCGCGTACCCTCCGCCGCCCCCCACAACCACCCCACTCGTCACAGCCCGAAAGCACAACTGTCACCATCGAGGGGGGTAGGCGCGCGCTGCATCCGGCGTAACGCCTGACGGGGAGCCCTCGATCAGCCGTTCGAGTGGTCTCGGCGCCGTGACGCACCGGGAGGGGGACGTCAGCTTGACCGACGGGCGGCACGCGCGCATGATTACTCTCCGTATTGATCGTTTGCTCCCAGGGTGCCGCGGTAGCGGGGGGCACCACCCGGGGACGGGAGCCGGCGCACCCGCGCGCCGGACCGCACCCGCAACACCGGTGACAGCTCGGTCCCGCGGCCGGGCTACCAGCAAGTGAGGAGGTCGCCAGATGGGCGACTACGCCAAGGCGCTCGGCGGAAAGCTACGCGCCATCAGACAGCAGCAAGGGCTGTCGCTGCACGGCGTCGAGCAGAAGTCGGGGGGCCGCTGGAAGGCGGTCGTGGTGGGCTCGTACGAGCGCGGCGACCGTGCGGTCACCGTGCAGAAGCTGGCCGAGCTGGCCGACTTCTACGGCGTCCCCGTCGCGGAGCTGCTCCCGGAGGGCCGGGTCCCGTCGGGGTCCGAGCCCGCCACGAAGATCGTCATCAACCTGGAGCGGCTCCAGCAGCTCCCGGCCGACAAGGTGGGCCCGCTGGCCCGCTACGCCGCGGCGATCCAGAGCCAGCGCGGCGACTACAACGGCAAGGTGCTCTCGATCCGCGCCGAGGACCTGCGGTCACTGTCGATCATCTACGACATGACGCCCGGCGAGCTCACCGACCAGCTCATCGACTGGGGTGTGCTCCCGCCGGAGGCCCGGCCCACCGCCTGACGCCGGGGCCGTCCACGGGGAAGGACGGCACCGGCAGCGGCCGGGTCCACAGGCCCGGGCCGGCCAGGGCCACCGAGTCTCGGGACGGCGCGCGGACCGCACTCCGCGCGCCGGGACAGGACCTGCCGCCCGAGCGGCTCCCACCAGGAGCCTTGCAGGTCAGCGCGTTGCGCGCAGGTGCTCGGCGATGTCGGCGATGTTCCCGAGCACGCCGTTGAGGTAACGCGGACTGTCGTCCGTGGAGAGCGTGCGAGCCAGCTCGACGGCCTCGGTGATGGCCACGGGGTCGTCGATCTCGTCCACCCAGAGCAGCTCGAACACCGCGATCCGCAGGAGCGTGCGGTCCACGGCGGGCATGCGCGCGACCGTCCAGCCCTCGGCGTGCTCGGCGAGGAGCTGGTCGATGCGCTCCTGGTGCTCCGCGACGCCCTCGACGAGCATCGCGGCGTAGTCCGAGACCGGCGGCGCGTCGTCGGTCTCGCGGCGCTGCGCGAGCACCGCCAGCGCGTCGTCGCCGCGGGCCTCGGACTCGAAGAGGATGTCGAGAGCGCGCTTGCGCGCCTGGTGCGGGCGCGCGGCAGCCGCTCGGCCATCAGCCGGATACGCGGCCGAGGTAGCGCCCGTCGCGGGTGTCCACCTTGACCTTCTCGCCGGTGCTGAGGAACAGCGGGACCTGGATCTCGGCGCCGGTCTCCAGCGTGGCCGGCTTGGTGCCGCCGGTGGAGCGGTCGCCTGCAGGCCGGGGTCGGTGTGCGCGACGACCAGCTCGACCGACGCCGGGAGCTCGACGTACAGCGGCACGCCGTCGTGCAGCGCGACCATCGCGACCTGGTTCTCCAGCAGGTAGTCGGCGGCGCCGCCCACCGTGTTCGCCGGGATCGGGATCTGGTCGTACGTGTCGCCGTCCATGAACACGAAGTCGGTGCCGTCGCGGTACAGGTAGGTCATGTCGCGCCGGTCGACGGTGGCCGTGTCGACCTTCGTGCCGGCGTGAAGGTCTTGTCCACGACCTTGCCGGTGAGCACGTTCTTGAGGGTGGTGCGCACGAACGCGCCGCCCTTGCCGGGCTTGACGTGCTGGAACGCGGTGACGGACCAGAGCTGGCCGTCGAGGTTGAGCACCAGCCCGTTCTTGAGGTCGTTGGTGGTGGCCACGTGCGGAAGTCTCCTGCGTCTCTACGGGCGCGGAAAGGCCATCACGCGCCGCGGGGGGTCTGCTGAGTGAGCGGCGCTCGATGCGGCGCCGTCGTCCGCAGGCCAGGATACCGCTAGAGCTCCACGAGGTCCTTGGTGGTGCGGGTGAGGAGGTCCGGCTCCCCGTCGCGCACCACGAGCGTGTCCTCGATCCGCACGCCGCCGCGGCCCTCCAGGTACACGCCGGGCTCGACCGTGACGGCCATCCCGGCCGCCAGCGCGCCCGTCCCGGTGCGCGAGAGCGCGGGCGCTCGTGGATCTGCAGGCCGACGCCGTGCCCGAGGCCGTGGACGAACTCGTCGCCGCGCCCGGCGTCCACGACGACCTGCCGGGCCGCGGCGTCGACGTCGGACACGGACGTGCCGGGGGCGAGCGCGGCCCGCCCGGCCGCCTGCGCGGCCGCGACGAGGTCGTACAGCTCGCGCTGCCACGCGGCGGCGGGGCCGAGGACCACCGTGCGGGTCATGTCGGAGTGGTAGCCGTCGACGAGCGCGCCGAAGTCCATCTTCACGAGGTCGCCCGTGGCGAGCACGGCCCCGGTGGGGCGGTGGTGCGGGACCGCGGAGCTCGCCCCGGCCGCCACGATCGTCTCGAACGCGGGGCCCTCGGCGCCGTGGTCGCGCATCCGGGCCTCCAGGTCCAGCGCGACGTCCCGCTCGGTGCGCCCGGGCGCGAGGCCGCCTGCGGCGACCAGGTCGGCGAGCGCGGCGTCGGCCGCGGCGCACGCCGCCCGCAGCGCCGCCACCTCCGTCTCGTCCTTGACCAGGCGCAGCCGCTGCACGAGACCGGGCGCGCGGTGCAGCTCCACGCTCTCGGCGGCACTCGCGAGCGTCGCGTGCGCGTCGACCGTGACGGAGTCGGACTCGAAGCCCAGCCGCCGCACGCCCGCCGCGCAGACGTCGCCGGCCAGCCGCAGCGCGCTCGCCCGGTCGACCACCGTCTCCAGGTCCGGGACCTCCGCCGCGGCCTGTGTGCGGTAGCGCCCGTCGGTGCAGAACCGGCTGGCCGCGTCGCCGTCCGCGTGCACGAGCAGCGCCGCGTTCGAGCCGGTGAAGCCGGTCAGGTACCGGATGTTGACCAGGTCGGTGACCAGCAGGGCGTCGACGCCCGCGCCGGGCAGCAGGACGCGGAGGGCGGCGCGGCGGGTGGCGGCGGTGGTCATGCCGTCACCCTATGCGGGGGACCGGCTAGCCGGGCCGGCCCGCGATCCAGCGCAGCGCCAGCGCGTAGCCCTCGACGCCGAGCCCGACGATCACCCCGGTGGCCACCCCCGAGATGTAGGAGTGGTGGCGGAACTCCTCGCGCTTGTGCACGTTCGAGATGTGCACCTCCACCAGCGGGGCGGTGAGCTGCGCGCACGCGTCGCGCACGGCGACCGACGTGTGCGTCCACGCGGCCGCGTTGAGCACCACGGGCGTGCCGGCCTCGGCGGCCTCGTGCAGCCAGCCCAGCAGCTCTCCCTCGTGGTCGGTCTGCCGCACGCCGACGCTCAACCCGACCTCGCGCCCGGCCTGCTTGCACAGCGCGACCAGGTCGGCGTACGTCGTGGTGCCGTAGACCGCCGGCTCGCGGGTGCCGAGGCGGCCCAGGTTGGGCCCGTTGAGGACGAGGACCGGCCGCGTCACGCGGCGACCGCCGCGTACGCACGCTCCAGCAGCTCCGGCTCCGGGCCCTCCAGGCGGCCCGGCTTCGCGAGCCCGTCGAGCACGACGAACCGCAGCGTGCCGGCGCGGGTCTTCTTGTCGCCGTGCATGGCCTCGACCAGCTCCGGCAGCGCGTCCGCCGCATACGTGACCGGCAGCCCGAGCGCGGCCAGCAGCGCCCGGTGCCGCTGCGCCGTCGCGTCGTCGAGGCGGCCGGCCAGCCGGGCCAGCTCCGCGGCGAACACCAGTCCGACGCTCACCGCGGCGCCGTGGCGCCAGCGGTAGTCCTCGCGGCGCTCGATGGCGTGGCCGAGCGTGTGGCCGTAGTTGAGGATCTCCCGCAGGTGCGACTCGCGCAGGTCGGCGGCGACGACGTCGGCCTTGACCTGGATCGAGCGCCGCACCAGCTCCCCCAGCACCGGGCCGGCCGGATCGAGCGCGGCGGCCGGGCCGGCCTCGAACAGGTCGAGGATCACCGGGTCGGCGATGAAGCCGGCCTTCACGATCTCCGCGCTGCCCGCGACCAGCTCGGGCGCCGGCAGCGTGTCCAGCACCGCGAGGTCGGCGAGCACCGCCGACGGCTCGTGGAAGGCGCCGACCAGGTTCTTCCCGGCGCCCGTGTTGATGCCCGTCTTCCCGCCGACCGCGGCGTCGACCATCGCGAGCAACGTGGTCGGCACGTGCACGACCCGCACCCCGCGCATCCACGTCGCCGCGACGAACCCGGCGAGGTCGGTGGCCGCCCCGCCGCCCAGCGACACGACGACGTCCTGGCGCGTCAGGCCGATCTGCCCGCACACCTCCCAGCAGAAGCCCGCGACGCCGAGCGTCTTGCCGTCCTCGCGTCCGCGATCTCGGCGCGGTGCGCGTCCAGGCCGGCGGCGGCCAGGTCGGCGCGCACCCGCTCCGCGACGTCGGCCAGCGCGGGCTGGTGCACGACCAGCACGACCCGCGCGCCCAAACCGCTCACGACGCCGGCCAGCTCGGCGCGCACGCCGCGGCCGACGAGCACCGGGTACGGCCGCTCCGACGCGACCTCGATCCGCACGGTCTCGCTCACGGGATCACCCTACTGATCCGCGTCCGACACTGATCCGGGCCCGACACGCCGGTCACGGGCGCAGTGACGGATCCGGCAGCGCGGCGCCGTCGTGCGGGGTCGGCCGGTCGAGCGGGTCGTCGGGGTCGACCGGGTCCGCCGGCGCTCCCGCCGGGATCTCCCCCAGCGCCTCCAGCACGGCCCGCGCGACCTGGTTGGCGCTGCGCCGGCTCGTGTCGACCTCGACGGTCGCGACCTCCCGGTACAGCGGCGCCCGCTCGTCGAGCAGCGTCTTGAACGTCGCCCGCGGGTTGACGCCCGCGAGCAGCGGCCGGGCCGTCGACATGCCCGTGCGGCGCAGCCCGTCGGCCAGCCCGACCATCAGGTGGACGACCCGGTGCCCGCGCAGCCGCTCGCGCGTCTCGGCCGCGATCACCGACCCGCCGCCCAGCGCGAGCACGCCGTCCGTGCCCTCCAGCGCGTCGGCGACGACCTGTCGCTCCAGCGCCCGGAACGCGGGCTCGCCGTCCTGCAGGAACATGTCCGCGATCGGCTTGCCCGCCCGCTCCACGATCAGGTCGTCGACGTCGACGAAGTCCACCCCGAGCCGGCGCGCCAGCACCTCGCCGACCGTCGACTTGCCCGAGCCGGGCGGGCCGACGAGGACGACCGAGGGGCGTCTCTGCGAACTCACGCGCGCCAGCGTAGTGACGCCGGCCGACCGTCCGGCGCCGATCTCCGCGGTGTCGTCGCGCCGCCCGCGCCGCGTGCCGCGTCACACGGGCCTCGGCATGCTGCCGACCCGGTGATCGGTTAGTGTGCGTTCGCCCGGCCGCGGCGCCGGACGTGACGGAAGCAGTACCCGGTTCCCACGATCGGAGCATCCGTGGAGCACGGCGAGAGCGGCGGGCGCACGGCCGCCCGTCACCCCGGACGGACCCCCCCCCGGCCCGCGAACAGCTCCCGCTTCCCCGCCGTAGGCGGCAGGCGCACATCGAGCCGCAGCTACGCACCGAGCGGAGCGCCGGGTCGGGCACCCCGTTCGCCGCGTTCGGCCGGGCCGCCCCCGGCCCCCGAGCCGCCCCCGCGCGCCGAGGGCGGCGTCAAGCTCGCGCAGACGCCCGACGAGGCCAAGGAGAAGGCCGGGGCC
>MKJX01000020.1 GCA_001942415.1 Pseudonocardia sp. CNS-139 | reverse complement strand
CCGGTCCGCTCCCCCGCCCGCCGCCACCGCGGCCGCGACCAGCCCCTCCACCAGCCGGCGCCGGGCAGCAGCAGCAGCGCCGTCGCGGCGCCGGGTGAACGCTACGGCCAGCGCGCCCGGGCCTCCGGCCCGGCGGCCGGCACGCGCTCGCCCGGCCCGCCGAGCTGCTCCTGCTTCGCCAGCAGCGCCGCGCCCGCCTCGGCCGCGACCTCGGCCCGGTCCGCTCCCCCGCCCGCCGCCACCGCGGCCGCGACCAGCCCCTCCACCAGCGGCGCCGGGCAGAGCAGCACGCGGTCGCGGACGTCCGGGTCGTCGAGCAGGTCGAGGGCCAGCTCCGCGGAGAGCACGGCGCTGCCCAGGTCCATGAGCACCACGACGCCGTCGCCGGAGTCGGCGGCCCCGAGCGCCGCGGCGATCGCGGTGGCGTCGGTGCCGAACCCGCCGGCCCCGTCCTCGCCGATCCCGGCCGCGACCTCGATGCGCAGGTCGGGCGGGGCCATCTCGCGGGCCAGCGCGACCGCCGCGTCGGCGAGCGCGCGGGAGTGCGAGACGGCCACGATGCCGACGGTCATGCGGCCCTCAGCCCAGCGTCTCGGCGGCCGCCTCGAGCAGCAGCGTGGCGGACGTGGCGCCCGGGTCCTGGTGCCCGACGCTCCGTTCGCGAGGTAGCTGGCCCGGCCCTTGCGAGCCTGCAGCGGGATCGTCGCGTCCCGGCCCCGGCGGCCGCGCCGGCCGCGTCCCGCAGCGACCCGCCGCCCGCCAGCGCGTCGACGGCGGGCGCGAGCGCGTCGTACATCGTCTTGTCGCCGGCCTCCGCCTTGCCGCGGGCGACCACCCCGTCGACGCCGGCCCGCAGCGCGGCGCCGAGCGCGGGCAGGTCGAGCGTCTCCGCGTCCCCCGCGGCGGTCGCCATGCGCAGGAAGAACGTGCCGTAGAGCGGGCCGCTCGCCCCGCCGACGGTGCTGACCAGCGTCATCCCGACCTGCTTGAGCAGCGCGTTCGGGTTCGCGGGCGGCGCCTCGTCGAGCTTGGCGACCACCGCCTTCATGCCGCGGGCCATGTTGGCGCCGTGGTCGGCGTCGCCGATCGCGGAGTCGAGGCGCGTGAGCTGCTCCTCGTTGTCCGCGACGGCCGCCGCGAACGCCCGGACCCACCGCCCGAGCGCCGCGGCGTCGATCGTGTCGCTCCCGGCCATCAGGCGCCCCACCGCAGCCCCGGGGTGACCACCGGCGCGTCCCACAGCCGCAGCAGCTCCACGTCGAGCTTGAGGATCGTGACCGAGCAGCCGGCCATCTCCAGGCTCGTGATGTACGGCCCGACGAGCGACCGCACGACCGTCACACCCGACCGCGCGAGGATCGCGGCGACCTCGCTGTACACGACGTACTGCTCGATCAGCGGCGTGCCGCCCATCCCGTTGACGAACGCGATCACGCCGTCGCCCGCGGTGAAGTCCAGGTCGGCGAGGATCGGCTCGACCAGCATCATCGCGACGTCGCGGGCGGGTGCGGCGGGTACCCGGCGCCGTCCCGGCTCGCCGTGGATGCCGATGCCGATCTCGATCTCGTCGTCGCCCAGCTCGAACGTGGGGTGCCCGGCCGCGGGCACCGTGCAGGAGGTCAGCGCCATGCCCATGCTGCGCACGGAGTCGTTCACGCGCGCGGCGATCGCGGCGACGCCGGCCAGGTCGCGGCCCTCGTCGGCGGCCGCGCCCGCGATCTTCTCGACGAGCACGGTGCCGCCGACCCCGCGCCGGCCCGCCGTGTAGAGGCTGTCCTGCACGGCGACGTCGTCGTTGACGACCACGGAGACGACCTCGACGCCGGTCTCGGCCGACGCCAGCTCGGCGGCCATCTCGAAGTTCATGATGTCGCCCGTGTAGTTCTTCACGATGTGCAGCACGCCGACGCCGCCGTCGACGCCGCGGGTGGCGGCCACGACCTGGTCCGGCACCGGTGACGTGAAGACCTCCCCCGCGCACGCGGCGTCGAGCATCCCCGGGCCGACGAAACCGCCGTGCAGCGGCTCGTGCCCGGACCCGCCGCCGGACACCAGCCCGACCTTGCCCCGCACCGGCGCGTCGCCCCGGAACACCACGCGGTTCTCGTGGTCGACGCGCAGCTCGGGATGGGCCGCGGCCATGCCCCGCAGCGCCTCGGAGACCACGTCGGCCGGATCGTTGATCAGCTTCTTCATGGCGACGACCTCGAACAATCTTCGATGATGTCGAATGATCTGCGGACGAGCTACGCTCCCGTGACACCGCCCACAAGCGTGGAGTACCCCGGGAGGGCCAGGTGATCCAGTCGGTCGACCGCGCGATGCGCGTACTGGCCGTGCTGCGCGGACGGCGGATGAGCCTCGGCGAGATGGCCGGCCGGCTCGACCTCGCGCCGTCGACCGTGCACGGGATCGTCCGCACGCTCGTGGACCACGGGATGGTGGTGCAGGAGCCGGACTCCGGGCACTACCGGCTCGGCCCGGCCACCCTCCAGCTCGGCAACGTCTACCTCGACACGCTGGAGCTGCGGGCCCGGGTCGCGGGCTGGGCACCGGAGCTGGCCAGGCGGACGGGCTGCGCGGTGCGCGCCGCGGTGCCGCTGCTGCTGGCCGACCGGCAGGAGGTCGTGGTGGTGGCCCACGAGCCGCGCCCGGACGGGACGCGGCAGATGCCCGAGGTCGGGATCGTGATCCCGGCGCACGCGTGCGCGCTGGGCAAGGCGCTGCTCGCGTTCGGCCCGGACCCGTCGGGGACACTGCCCAGCATGACGGCCGACACCATCACCGACCCCGCCGCGCTGGCCGCGGACCTGGCCCGGGTGCGGGCGACCGGCATCGCGGCCGAGGCCGAGGAGGCGGTGCTCGGCGAGTGCGGGCTCGCGGCCCCGCTCGCCGACGCGACCGGGCTCGCGGGGGCGATCGGCTTGGTCACGCCCGTGAGCGGGTGGCCGCTCCCGGCGTCGGCGGTCGACGCGCTGCGCGACACCGCCCGCGCCGTCTCCCGGGAGCTGGGCGGCGCGGCCTGGCCGCCGGCCGAGGCGAGGTCGGCGTGACGCGGCCCGGGATCGGCGTCGGCATCGGGCTCGCCGCCGTCGGCCGGCCCGCGTACATCAACTCCGGGCGGGCGGGCGACCTCGGCGCCGTCCGAAGCGTCGAGGACCTGCGCGCCCGCACCGAGACCGTGCTCGACGCGGCGTACGCGGCGGGCATGCGCTACCTCGACACCGCGCGCTCGTACGGGCGGGCCGAGGAGTTCCTCGCGGGCTGGCTCGCGAGGCACCCCGAGGTGGACGACGTGGTCGTCGGCTCGAAGTGGGGCTACCGCTACGTCGGCGGGTGGCGCATGGACGCCCCCGTGCACGAGGTGAAGGACCACTCCGCCGCCGCGTTCCACGAGCAGCTGGCCGAGACCGCGGCGCTGCTCGGGCCCCGGCTGGCCGTCTACCACGTGCACTCGGCCACGCTCGACACCGGCGTGCTCGACGACGCCGGGCTGCACCGCGAGCTGGCCGGGCTGCGCGACCGCGGCGTGCGCGTCGGGATCTCGACCTCCGGCCCGCAGCAGGCCGACGCCGTGCGCAAGGCCCTGTCCGTCCGGGTGGGCGGGGAGCCGCTCTTCACCTCGATCCAGTCGACGTGGAACCTGCTGGAGCCCTCGGCCGGCCCGGCGCTGGCCGAGGCCGCGGCCGCCGGGGCGCGGGTGATCGTGAAGGAGGCCGTCGCGAACGGCCGGCTGGCCCCGGGCGGCCCCGGCACGCCCCCGGCCGCCCGCGCCCTCTCCGACGCGCTGGCCCTCCCGCTCGACCAGCTCGCCCTCGCCGCCGCCCTCGCCCAGCCGTGGGCGTGGTGCGTCCTGTCCGGCGCGGTCGACCCGAGCCAGGTGGCGAGCAACGCCGCGGCGACGACGGTGGACATGCAGGCCGGCACCCTGGAGGCGGCCGCGACGCTGGCCGAGCCGGCGGCGGAGTACTGGGCCGCCCGCTCCGCCCGCCCCTGGTCCTGACCACCGCACACACCTCCCGGCCTCCGCACACACGTCCGGACATGTGTGCGGAGTACGGGAGGTGTGTGCGGTCCTACTGACCGCGCAAGGCGACCAGCAGCGCGTCCAGGGAGTCCAGGCTGTGCGCCGTCACCACCGCGTCGCAGTGCGGGAGTGCGGCGGCCATGCCGCCGGCCAGCGGCTCGTAGCCGGGGTGGCGGGCGCGCGGGTTGGCCCAGACCACCCGGTGCGCGACGGCCCGCAGCCGCGCCATCTCGCGTCCGAGCACCGCGGGGTCACCGGTGTCCCAGCCGTCGGACAGGATCAGCACCACCGCGCCGCGGGCCGTACCCGGACGGCCGTACTCGTCGTTGAAGCGGCGCAGGGCCTCGCCGATGCGGGTGCCGCCGGACCAGTCCGGGGCGAGCCGCCCGGCCCGTTCCAGGGCGACGGCCGGGGTCGAGCGGTGCAGCGCCCGGGTGAGGCGCGTGAGCCGGGTCGCGAACGTGAAGACCTCCGCCCGTTCCGCGCCCGCCGCGCAGTAGAGGAACTGGATCAAAGCGCGGGCGTAGGGCTCCATCGAGCCGGAGATGTCGCAGAGCACCACGAGCCGCCGTGGCCGCAGGCGGGCCCGGCGGCGGGCGAGCGTCACCGGGTCGCCTGCGGTGCGGCCGGCCGCGCGCAGGGTGGTGCGCAGGTCGACGCGGTCGCCGTGGGCGGCGGGCCGGGTGCGCCGCGAGCGCCGCTGCGGCAGCGCGACGCGCAGCGCCCGCATGGCCCCGGCCAGCAGCGCGAGCTCCGCGGGCGAGAGCGCCTCGAACTCGCGGCCGGCCAGCCGTTCCTCCGCGGTGGCGACGAGCGGGGCGCCGGCGTCGCGTGGCTCCCCGGACGCCCGGCCGGGCCCGGTGCGCAGCAGCCCGCCCGCGGCCGTCCCGGCCTGGGGCCCGCTGCCCAGGGGTGGCGCGTTCGGGTCGCCCCGGGGTTCGTCCGACGGGCCGGGCTCGGCCGCGCCCTCGCCGAAGACGGCCGCCAGCACCCCGTCCAGCACGGGGAGCTGCGCGGGGTCCGAGACGAGCGTCGCGGCGGCGCAGTGCCGCAGCCGCCGGGTGGTCGCCGGCGCGACCGCGACCAGTGCCCGCGCGAACCGCTCCGCCCGGTCCGGCCCCACGGGCAGCCCGGCGTCCCGGCACGCGGCCGCGAACCGGGCGGCGAACGCGGGCAGGTCCGGTGCAACTCGCGCACACTTTTCCGGCGACTCGCGCGCAGTTTTCCGGCGACTCGCG
The DNA here is from genome assembly GCA_001942415.1 of Pseudonocardia sp. CNS-139. Lineage (GTDB taxonomy): Bacteria > Actinomycetota > Actinomycetes > Mycobacteriales > Pseudonocardiaceae > Pseudonocardia. Next base: position 10,795 of record MKJX01000020.1, on the reverse strand, counting down.
GGCATGTCAGCCTCGGACGAGGGTGGCGAGGCCGGTGGCGCGGGCCAGCCGGGCGTCGTCCTCGTACTTGAGCACGGCGCCCAGAGTGCGGTCGGCGCTGCGGGCGTCCAGCTCGGTCACGCCCAGCACGTGCAGCGCCCGCGCCCAGTTCACGGCTTCGGCCACCCCGGGACGTTTCTGCAGCTCCAGGCCCCGCATCCGGTGCACGGCGGCGGCCACGCGGGCGGCGAGCCAGTCCGCCGCCTCCGGCACCCGGCGGCGGACGATCTCGGCGACCCGGTCCGGCCCGGGGTGCGCGATCCAGTGGTAGAGGCAGCGCCGCTTGAGCGCGTCGTGCAGGTCGCGGGTGCGGTTGGACGTCAGCACGACCACCGGCGCGACGGCGGCCTTGCGCGTGCCCAGCTCCGGGATGGTGACGGCCTGCTCGGCCAGCGCCTCGAAGAGGAACGCCTCGAACTCGTCGTCGGCCCGGTCCACCTCGTCGACGAGCAGCACCGCCGGCCCCGGCCCCGGGTGCGTCACGGCGGCCAGCAGCGGGCGGGCGAGCAGGTACTCGTCGGTGAACAGGTCGGCCTCCGCGAGCCGGTCCCCGCGGGCCTCGGCGAGCCGGATCGCGAGCAGCTGGCGGGGGTAGTTCCACTCGTAGAGCGCCTCGGCCGCGGTGAGCCCCTCGTAGCACTGCAGCCGCAGGAGCGGCGCGCGCAGCGCCGCGGCGAGCGCGGTGGCCGCGCCCGTCTTCCCGACGCCCGGCTCGCCCTCCAGCAGGACCGGCTGCCGCATCCGCACGGCCAGGAACAGGGCCGTGGCCAGCGCGTCGTCAGCGAGGTAGCCGGTCGCGTCCAGCGCGGCGACCAGGCCGTCGACGTCGGCGGGCGCGTCGGTCACCGGGCGAACCGCGCCGGCTCGTCGAGGAACGCCTGCCGGCAGCCCGTGCCGCAGAAGTAGACGGTGGTGCGGTCGTGCGTGGCGGAGATGCTCGCCCCGGTGACGGCGACGTCCATGCCGCACACGGGATCGACGGCCACCTCCGGTTCCGGGGCGGCCCCCGCCGGCGCCGGGACGTGCACCCGCGGCCGCTGCGCCACGATGTCGGCGAACACCGACAGCGCGATCTCCGACGGCGTGCGGGCGCCGATGTCCAGCCCGGCGGGCGCGTGGATGCGCTTGCGCTGCAGCTCGGGCACGCCCAGGTCGGTCAGCTCCGCCAGCACCCCGGCCGAGCGCTTCCGGCTCGCGACCAGCGCGACGTACGGCACGTCGGCGGCCAGCGCGGCCCGCAGCACCGCGGCCTCGTCCCGCCCGTGCGACGCGACGACCACCGCGGACGTGTCCGGCGCGACCGGGCTGCCCGGGTCGACGCTCGCCCGCACGTCCCAGTCCAGCGAGTGCCGACGCGCACGAGCGCCCGCGCGACCGGCGCCTCCCCGAACACCGACACGAGGGTCGGCGGGATCATCGCCTCCAGGAAGATCTCCAGCGTGCCGCCGGACAGGCACGGGTTGCCGACGGTCCGCACGCCCTCCTCGGCCTGCTCGGCGCCGTCGCCGGCCCGGGGGGTGATCCGCAGCAGGCCCGACTCCCCCGCCCTCAGCAGCCGCAGGCTCTCCAGCCGGACGGTCGACTCGGCGCACACACCCCCGACGAACCCGTCGATCGTCCCGTCGGCGAGCACGAGGGCGCAGTCGCCCGGCTTCGCGCTGGTGGGCCGCTCCGCGCGGACCACCGTGGCCAGCACGAACGGGGGTGCGCCCGGTGCGCAGCCCGTCCACCCGTGACAGCAGGTCGGCTCTCATGACGGCTCTCCGATCGCCAGGTCCGTGCGCAGCGGGGCACCCTGCAGCGCCCGCCACACCTGTGCCGGGGTGAGCGGCATGTCCGCGTGCCGCACCCCGATCGCGTCCAGCACCGCGTTGACCACGGCGGCGGGCGAGCCGACCGTCGCGCACTCCCCGACGCCCTTGGCGCCGATCGGGTGGTGCGGCGACGGGGTGACCGTCTCGCCCAGCTCCCACGACGGGCACTCGACCGCCGTCGGGAGCAGGTAGTCCATGAACGACGCGCCGAGGTGGTTGCCGTCGCGGTCGAACGCGACCAGCTCCATCAGCGCCATCCCGATCCCGTCGGCGAGCCCGCCGTGGATCTGCCCCTCGACGATCGTCGGGTTGACCCGCACGCCGCAGTCGTCCACCGCGACGAACCGGCGCACCTTCACCTGCCCGGTGCCCGGGTCGACGTCGACGACGCACACGTACGCGCCGCACGGGAACGTCAGGTTCGGCGGGTTGTAGACGCAGGTCGCGTCGAGGTGCCCCTCGACGCCGTCGGGCAGCTCCAGGTCGGAGTGCGCGGCGCGGGCGATCTCGGCGATCGTCGCCCCGGCCGCCCGGTCGCCGCGCACGTGGAAGCGGCCCTTCTCCCACACGAGGTCGTCGGCCGAGGCCTCCAGCATCGCCGCCGCGACGATCCGCGCGCGCTCCCGCACCTTGCGCGCGGCCAGCACCGCGGCCGCCCCGGACACCGGCGTCGACCGCGAGCCGTAGGTGCCCAGCCCGAACGGGGTGCGGTCGGTGTCGCCCTGCACCACCTCGACGTCGTGCGGCGACATGCCCAGCTCCTCGGCCACCATCTGCGCGAACGTCGTCTCGTGGCCCTGCCCCTGCGACATGCACGACAGCCGCACCACGGCCGTGCCCGTCGGGTGGACGCGCAGCTCGGCGCGTCGGCCATGCCGAACCCGGCGATGTCCATCTGCTTGCGCGGCCCGGCCCCGACGGCCTCGGTGAAGAAGCTGATCCCGACGCCCATGAGCGTCCCGCGGCCGGTCGCGGCGTACGCGGCGCGGCGCTCCCGCTGCTCGCGGCGCAGGTCGTCGTAGCCGGCCATGTCCAGGGCCAGCTCCAGCGTGCGCGGGTAGTCGCCGGAGTCGTAGACCCACCCCGTCGCGCACCGGTACGGGAACTGCTCGGGACGCAGCAGGTTGCGCCGCCGCACGTCGGCCGGGTCGAGCCCGAGGTCGTACGCCAGCACCGTGACCAGCCGTTCGACCAGGTACGACGCCTCGGTGATGCGGAACGAGCACGCGTACGCGACGCCGCCGGGCGCTTGTTCGTGTAGACGCCGGTGACGTGGCAGTGCGCGGCCGGCACGTCGTAGGAGCCGGTGAAGACGTGGAAGAACCCGGCCGGGAACTTGGACGGCTGCGCGGTGCCGTTGAACGCGCCGTGGTCGGCGAGCACCCGCACCCGCAGCCCGAGGATGCGCCCGTCCGCGGTGGCCGCGACCTCGCCGTGCATGTGGTAGTCGCGGGCGAACGAGGTGCTCATGAGGTTCTCGGAGCGGTCCTCGGTCCACTTCACGGGCGCGCCGGTGAGCGTCGAGCCGACCACCGCGCACAGGTACGCGGGGTACATCCCGACCTTGTTGCCGAACCCGCCGCCGATGTCCGGCGCCACGATCCGGATCTTGTGCTCCGGGATGCCGGCGATGCTCGCGTAGAGCGCGCGGTGCGCGTGCGGGGCCTGGGTGGTGGCGTGCACCGTGAGGTGGCCGGTGACCCGGTCCATGCTCGCGACGATCCCGCAGGTCTCCAGCGGCGCCGGGTGCACGCGCGGGTAGAGCAGGTCCACGGCCGAGACGTGCGGCGCGGCGGCGAAGGCGGCCTCGGTGGCCGCGGCGTCCCCGGACGCCCAGTCGAAGATCCGGTTGTCGGTGCGGCCCTCCATCTCGTCGCGCACGAGCGGGGCGTCCGGGTCGAGCGCGGCCCGGGCGCGACCAGCGGGGGCAGCGGCTCGTACTCGACGTCGATCAGCGCGAGCGCGTCGCGGGCGGCGTAGCGCCCTCGGCGACGACGAACGCGACCTCCTGGCCCTGGTAGCGCACCTTGTCGGTGGCGAGCACCGCGGCCACGTCGTGCGAGAGCGTCGGCATCCAGGCCAGCCCGCGCTCCGCGAGCGTCTCGCCGGTGATCACCGCGCGGACCTTGGGGTGCGACTCGGCCGCGCTGGTGTCGATCGAGACGATCCGCGCGTGCGCGTACGGGCTGCGCAGCACCGCGCCGTGCAGCATCCCGGGCAGCTGCACGTCGTCGAGGAACCGGCCCTGCCCGCGGACGAACCGGGGGTCCTCCTTGCGCAGCATGCGCCCGTGGCCCATCGGCGCCTCGGGCTCGCGCAGGACCGTCATGACGCCTGCTCCCGCTCCGCGGCGGCCGCGTGCCGCACGGCCCGCACGATGTTCTCGTAGCCGGTGCAGCGGCAGGTCTGGCCGGCGATCGCCTCCCGCACCTCGGCCTCGGACGGGTCCGGGTTGCGGTCGAGCAGCCAGCGCGCGGTCATGAGCATCCCGGGCGTACAGAACCCGCACTGCAGCCCGTGGCACGCCATGAACGAGACCTGCACCTGGTCCAGCCCGAACGGCGTCTCCAGGCCCTCGACGGTGCGCACCTCGCGGCCGTGCGCCATCGCCGCGAGCACCGTGCACGACTTCACCGGCACCCCGTCCATCCAGACGGTGCACGCCCCGCAGTTGGACGTGTCGCAGCCCCAGTGCGTGCCGGTCAGCCCGAGCTCGTCGCGCAGCAGGTGCACGAGCAGCAGCCGGGGCTCGACCTCCCGCACGTGCTCGACGCCGTTCACCGTCACCGCCACCTGCACCTACTCCCCCCAACCGGCCCGCTCCGCCGCCCGCCGCAGTGCGCGGACGGTCAGCTCGCCGGCGAGGTGGCGCTTGTAGTCGACCGGCCCGCGCTGGTCGGCGACGGGCCGGCAGTGCTGCGCGGCGAGCGCGCCCGCCGCGGCGAACGACTCCTCGTCGGCGGCGCGGCCGCGCAGGTGCTCCTCGGCCTCGGCGGCCGTGAAGTCCCGGGCGCCGACGGCGGTGAGCCCGATCCCGCGTCCGCGACGACCGGCGTGCCGCCCGGGCCGGGCCGCAGCCAGAGCGCCGCAGCGGCCGCCGCGACCGCCCAGTCCCCCGCCCGCCGGTCGACCTTCACGTACGCGCTGCCGCCGCCGGGCCGCAGCGGCACCCGCAGCTCGACCAGCACCTCGGCGGGGCCGACGGCCGTCTCGTACGGGCCGGTGAAGAACTGCCGCATCGGCACCCGCCGCGGCCCGTCGGCGCCCTGGATCACGGCGGTCGCCCGCAGCGCGGTGAACACGCCCGACAGGTCCTCCGAGGGGTCGGCCTGGCAGACCGAGCCGCCGACCGTGCCGCGGTTGCGCACCACGGGGTCGGCGATCACCCGCTCCGCGTCGTGCAGGATCGGGTAGTGCTCACCGGCCACGGCCGAGCCGAGCAGCTCCGCGTGCCGGGTGAGCGCGCCGATCCGCAGCTCGTCGCCCTCGATGCGGATGCCGGCCAGCTCCGTCAGGTCGTTGAGGTCGACGAGCACCTCCGGCTGCGCCAGCCGCAGCTTCATCATCGGGATCAGGCTGTGCCCGCCCGCGACCACCCGGGCCTCCGGGCCGTACCGGGTCAGCAGCGCCACCGCGTGCTCCAGGCTCGTGGCACGCTCGTACTCGAAGTGCGCCGGTACCTGCACGCGACCTCCGCTCCCGCCGCGTGGCTGGTCCGCGGCGACCTTCGTGACCCGGCTCATAGTGGTCCCGGTCCGGCGGCCCGTCCAATTCCCTCTTAACCCATCACTTAGGGACGGGGTGCGCGGCTAGGCCGATCGGTGCAGCATGCCCCGCACCTGGCGCGCGGCCTCGTGCCGCGGCGTGTCCCACCACCAGAGATGGGTGAGTCGACGATGACGACCGAGTCCCCGGTGCCCAGACCTCCGTCCGGGCACGAGCGCCACACCCCCCGCATGTACGAGCTCATCGAGGACGCGCCCAAGACCGGCGCCAGCCCCACGATCTGGGCGTTCCCGCAGATGGTCGGCTGGATGAAGGCGCGGGCCAGGCCGGTCGCCGGCCCGTGGCCGCCGCACCAGCAGCCCCGGCCCGACCCCGACGACGAGTCGCTGCCGGTCGCCATCGCCGAGCCCGCCCGGCACGGGAAGGCGGGGGCTGATGTACCCGTCCCGCTTCCGCTACGAGGCCCCGAAGAGCCTGGACGAGGCGCTGGCCCTGCTCGCCGAGCACGGCGACGAGGCCAAGATCCTCGCCGGCGGCCAGAGCCTCGTGCCGATGATGAAGCTGCGCTTCGCCGCCCCGTCGGTGCTCGTCGACATCAACGGCCTGCCGGACCTCGGGTACCACCGCGAGGACGCCGACGGCACGCTGCGCGTCGGCGCGCTCTGCCGGCACGCGTACCTGGAGCACTCCGGGCTGCTGCCCGGCCGGCACCCGACGCTCGCCGCCGCGGCGCCGCTGGTGGCCGACCCGATCGTGCGCAACCGCGGCACGCTCGTCGGCTCGCTCTGCCACGCCGACCCCCAGGGCGACTGGGCGTCGGTGATGCTGGCGCTGGGCGGGTCGGTCGTCGCGCAGGGCCCGCGCGGGCGCCGGACGATCCCGGTGTCGGAGTTCGTGGTGGGCACCTTCGAGAACGCCCTCGCGCCCGGCGAGATCGCCGTCGAGGCGGTCGTGCCGCCGGCCCGCGGCACCCGGCTGGGCGGCTACCTCAAGCTGGAACGGCGCGTCGGCGACTTCGCCACCGCGGGGGTGGCGCTCGCGCTGGAGATGTCCGGCGGGGTCGTGCAGCGCGCGGGCCTCGCGCTCACCGGCGTCGGCCCGACGACGATCGAGGTCACCGAGGCCGAGCAGGTGCTCACCGGCTCCGCGCTGGACCCGACGTGGTCGAGCGGGCCGCCGACCTGGCCGCCGCGGCCGCCCGGCCGCGCACCGACCACCGCGGCACCGAGCAGTACAAGCGGCACGTGGTCGCCACGTTCGTGCGCCGGCTGCTGTCCGCCGACCGCACGCCCGTGGCCGCCTGATGACCAGCGGTTTCCCGAGTGCCACCACCACCGACAAGGAGGTCGGCGTGGACGAGCGCCGCATCACGATCACCGTCAACGGCGAGCGGAGGGCCGTCGAGGTCGAGCCGCGGCTGCTGCTCGCGCACCTGCTGCGCGAAGGTCTCGCGCTGACCGGCACGCACGTCGGCTGCGACACCACCAACTGCGGGGCGTGCACCGTGCTCTACGACGGCGCGCCGATCAAGTCCTGCACGATGCTCGCGGTGCAGGCCGACGGCCACGAGGTCACCACCGTGGAGGGCCTGGGCACGGCGAGCGAGCTCGACCCCGTGCAGGAGGGCTTCACCGTCGAGCACGGGCTGCAGTGCGGTTTCTGCACCCCGGGGATGATGATGACGGCGAAGGCCCTGCTCGCCGCCAACCCCGACCCCACCGAGGACGACGTCCGGTGGGCGCTCTCGGGCAACCTCTGCCGCTGCACCGGCTACCAGAACATCGTCAAGGCCGTGCTGTGGGCCGCCGACAAGCAGCGCGCCGAGGCCGCGGAGCCGGCCGCCGACGCCGCCACCGACACCGCCGACGTCACGGTCTGAGAGGCGCACCCATGTCACAGGCACTCGACGAGGTCAAGATCGGCGGGCTCGGCTCCAGCCGCACCCGCGTGGAGGACGCCCGGTTCATCCGGGGCCGGGGCAACTACGTCGAGGACGTGAAGCTGCCCGGCATGCTGCACATGGAGATCCTGCGCAGCCCGCTCGCGCACGCCCGGATCAAGAGCATCGACACCAGCGCCGCGTGGGCCGTCCCCGGCGTCAAGCTCGTGCTCACCGGCGAGATGGCCGCCCAGCGCAACCTGGGCTGGATGCCGACGCTGTCCTACGACACGCAGGCGGTGCTCGCGACCGACAAGGTCCGGTTCCAGGGCCAGGAGGTCGCGTGCGTGGTCGCGGAGGACCCGTACGTCGCGAAGGACGCGTGCGACGCGATCGTCGTGGAGTACGAGCCGCTGCCGGCGGTGGTCAACCCGGTGCAGGCGCTGCGCCCGGCGCCCCGCTGATCCGCGACGACAAGGCCGGCCAGACCGACAACGCCTGCTACCAGTGGGAGGTGGGCGACAAGGAGGCGACGGACCGGGCGTTCGCGCAGGCCGACGTCGTCTCGTCGCTGAAGCTGCACTACCCGCGCAGCCACCCGTCGCCGATCGAGAACTGCGGCGCGGTGGCCGACTTCAACAACGCCACCGGCAAGCTCACCGTCTACATGACGACGCAGGCGCCGCACATCGTGCGGGCCGCGGTGGCGCTGATCGCGGAGCTGCCCGAGCACCTCATCCGGATCATCTCGCCGGACATCGGCGGCGGGTTCGGCAACAAGGTGCCGGTCTACCCGGGCTACGTCTGCGCGATCCTGTCCTCGATCCTCACCGCAAAGCCGGTGAAGTGGATCGAGGACAAGTCCGGCAACCTGTCCTCCACCGGCTTCGGCCGGGACATGTACCTGGACAGCGAGATGGCCCTGCGCAAGGACGGCAAGATCCTCGCCGTCCGGTTCAAGGCCACCACGGACCAGGGCGCGTTCTTCGCCGACGCCCAGCCCAGCAAGTTCAAGATCGGGCTCGTGCACTCGGCGTTCGCCTGCTACGACGTGCCGACCGGGCACATCACCGCGCAGGGCGCCTACACGAACAAGGCGCCCGGCGGGGTCGCCTACCGGTGCTCGTTCCGCGTCACGGAGGCGATGTTCTTCCAGGAGCGGATGATGCAGGCCGCGGCCGTCGACCTGGGCATGGACCAGGCCGAGTTCCGCCGCCGCAACCTGGTGCGCGACGACTTCCCGCACCGCACGCCGTTCGGCTTCCTGACCGACTCCGGCCAGTACCTCAAGTGCCTGCAGATCGGGCTCGACGCGATCGGCTACGACACGTTCGAGCAGGAGAAGGAGGAGGCGCGGCGGCGCGGGCGGCTCCTGGGCATCGGGATCTCGACGATGACCGAGCCGCTCGGGGCCGGCAACAGCCGCGAGTACGACATCCTCGGCATCAAGATGTTCGACGCCGCCGAGCTGCGGGTGCACCCCACCGGCAAGGCCGTGCTCAAGATCGGCGCGCAGACCCAGGGCCAGGGCCACGAGACGACGTTCGCCCAGATCGTGACGCACGAGCTGGGCATCCCGGCGCTCGACATCGTGGTGGAGCACGGCGACACCGACCACACGCCGTTCGGCATGGGGACCTACGCGTCGCGCTCCACGCCGGTGGCCGGCGCGGCCACCGCGATGGTGGCCCGCAAGATCCGCGCCAAGGCCCGCAAGCTCGCCGCCCACCTGCTGGAGGTCAGCGAGGAGGACGTCGAGTGGGAGCTCGGCCGGTTCTACGTGCGGGGCGCGGAGGACCGCGGCGTCACCATCCAGGAGTGCGCGATGGCGGCGTACTCGAACATGCCCGACGGCATGGAGCCCGGCCTGGAGAACAACGCCTACTACGACCCGCCCAACCTGACCTGGCCGTTCGCCTGCTACATCGCGAAGGTCGAGGTCGACCCGGAGACGGGCGTGTGGGACGTGCTGCGGTTCGTCGCGGTGGACGACTGCGGCGTGCGGATCAACCCCATGATCGTCGAGGGGCAGATCATGGGTGGCCTCACCGAGGCGTACGCGATGTCGAACATGCAGTTCCAGACCTACGACGCGGACGGCAACCTGGTCGGCGCGAACTACATGGACTACCTGCTGCCGACCGCGTGGGAGACGCCGGGGTTCGAGCTGTACGAGGTGGTCACGCCCTCGCCACACCACCCGATCGGCGCCAAGGGCGTCGGCGAGTGCGCGGCGGTCGGCGGCCCGGCCGCGTACGTCAACGCGGTGATCGACGCGATCTCCGGGTCGGGCGTGCGCAACATCGACATGCCGCTGCTGCCCGACCGGGTCTGGGAGGCGCTGCACACCGGCGACGACGTCTCGGGCGCTCCGCCCTTCCGGACCGCCTGAGGAGGCCCACGATGCTGATCGAGAACGACTTCCCGCTCACCGCCCGGCTGGACGGCGTGTGGGCGTACCTGCAGGACGTCCCCAACCTGGTGCCGTGCCTGCCCGGCGCGGAGCTCACCGCCGACCTCGGGGACGACGCCTACGAGGGCCAGGTCAAGGTGAGCGCCGGGCCGGTGTCGCTGCGGTTCACCGGCACCGTGCGGGTCGTGGAGTCCGACGACGCCGCGCACCGCATGGTGCTGCACGCCGCGGGCGCGAGGCCCGCGGCCGCGGCACCGCCGAGATGGACGTGACGGCCACGCTGCGCCCCGGCAGCGGCGGCGGCACCACGACGATGCACGTCGCCGCCGACCTGCAGGTCTCCGGCGCCGCGGCGCAGTACGGCCGCGGCATGATCACCGACGTCACCACGGTGCTCATCCGCAGCTTCACCGAGTGCATCGCGGCCAACGTCGAGGCCGGCGCCCGCGGCGGCACGGCCACGGCCGTGCGCGCCGCCCCGGCCAGCGGCTTCCGCATCGCGGTGTCCGCCGCGCTGATGGCCCTGCGCCGGGTGGCCCGGCGCTTCTTCGGCCCGAGCACCCGTCCGTAGAGGAGGAGACCGACATGGTGCTGTGGTGGATCGGCAACGCCGTCCTGCTGTTCGTCGTGCTCCCGGTGGTGATCGTGCTGCTCAACCGGGTGCTCGCCGCCGTCGAGCGGATCCGCTGGGCGGCCGACGACATCCTCGCCGGCGGCGGCCGGCTGGCCGGGCAGCTCGAACCCGTGCCCGACCTGCTCGCGACGACCGACGCGACCGTGGAGCAGGTGGCCGTCGGCGCCACCCGCTACGCCGGCAGCGTCGCCAAGCTCCTGCCCTGACCGCGCCTCGACGAAGAGGGAACGACATGCCCGCTGAAGCCTGGGCGACGCTGATCATCGCGGCGCTCATCATCGCGATCACGG
>MKJX01000019.1 GCA_001942415.1 Pseudonocardia sp. CNS-139 | reverse complement strand
GGTGGGCGCGGCGGTCATCCGGCGAACTCGCCGCCGCGGACGGCCGTCAGGAACGCGGCGAACTCCGCCGCCGGGAACGTCAGATGGTGGTCGGCCGGGGTGCCGAACGCGACCTTGTCGTCGCGGATCGCGACCCCGCCGGCGCCGCGGGCGACGGCGACGCAGTTCTGGTCGGGCGTGCTGTAGCTGGACTTGCGGAAGTCACTCTCGGTGTACATGCGGCCGACCGTACGCAGGCGGCCCCCGCCCGGGGGTCCGGACGAGGGGCCACTCGATCGGGTTACGCCGAGAAGTCGCCGCGGCGGACGGCGGTCAGGAACTCCGCGAACTCGGACGCGGTGAAGTGCAGGTGGTGGTCGGCGGGTGCGCCGAAGGCAACCTTGTCGTCCCGCATCGCCACCCGGTCACCACGCCGCGCCACCGCGACGCAACTCTGGTCCGGCGTGCTGTAGCTCGCCTTGCGGAAGTCGCGCTCGGCGAAAAGCGGGTGGTCGGGACTGGTCATTCCGGTTGCCTCCTCGCGGAAAGGGTCAGGTGTCGAAGTCCTTGCGGACCTGCCGCAGGAAGTCGCGGGTCTCGTCGAACCGCAGGGCGTTGTTGGTGACGCGCGCCCACAGCGCCTCGTGCGCGGCCAGCGGGCCCTTGTCGTCGAGGTAGCGGACCTCGCCCGCGATGTCGACGTACAGCGCCTCCAACGGGCCGAACACCCCCGGCGACGGCACGCGGATCAGCGCGAACGGCCGATATGCCGGTGCCGGCCGGTCGAACGGGAGCACCTGCAGGAAGACGTTCGGGCGCTGGGACAGCTCGATCAGGTGGTCGATCTGCTCCTGCATCACGGCCCCGTCACCGACAACCCGTCGGACGCACGACTCCGAGAGCACGAATTGCGCCATGACCAGGTCGGCGCGAGTCAGGATTTCCTGCCGGGCCAGCCGGGCGGCGATTCGCTGCTCAAGCGAGACTCCCTGCATCTCCGGCGACTCGGCGTACTGGGCTCGCACGTACGTCTCGCATTGCAGGAGTCCGTGGACCACCTCGGCCTCGGCGACGCGAAGCTGCGTAGCGCTCCGCTCCAGGTCCACCAGCAACCGGAAGTCCTCGCTGTACGCCCGCTTGTAGCCCGTCGACCACGAGCCGCGCTTGTGCGCGTGCCGGCGGAGGTCCTGGAGCGCCTCCTGGTAGCCAGGGTCGGTGTAGCCGAGCTGGTTGCAGAGCCGTTCGAGGTCACCGGCGGCGATGGCGCCGCTGCCCTTCACGAGGTTGCTCACCTTGCCGCCGCTGACCTCGAGGATCTTCGCGACGTCGGCCTGTTTCTTGCCCGTGGCCTCCATCATGTGCACGATCTCGCGGCCGAGCAGCCACTTGCGGACCGTCCGGACGGTCTGGGGCACGCGGGTCCTCTCGGGGGCACGGACGTCGTCCTCGTGATCGGGCATGCGGAGCCTACCTCTCTCTGTCGCGCGGTTTACTGGCCCACCCAAGCTTGAAGTTCAAGCTTCGATAGTCCAGACTACGTTTCGTCGGCTCAGAGTAGCGGACTCGATGCCGAGAGTATGGGGGGACTCATGGCCAGGACGGCTCCACCGCACAGACGACCGGGCTGGTGGACGGGCGCGCCGGCCGGGCGCCTCGACCCCTGGTGGCGCGCCGCCCTCACCCGTGAGCCGGTCTCCCCCGGCCGGCACCGCGCGCCCGTCCGGCGCGGCTGCAGCTGACGCGTTCCTGCACCTCAGAAGACCGAGAACCAGAGGACACCCATGCCCACAGACGCCGTCCGGCCCTGGCTGCCGGACCTGCGCGGCGCCGACATGACCGTCACCCGGCTGTCCGACCTGCTCGCCGCCCGGCCGGCCGTGCACACCGTGGCGCGCGACGCGCTGCGCTGGCACGTCCAGGCCGGGGACGACCCGATCCTGTACCGCGTGGACCACGACGTGCTCCCGCCGCGCGGCCCCTGGACGGCCGACCGCACCACGTACGGGCCGGGGCTGCTGCCGGCGGGCGCGGAGCTGGTGCGGTCGGTCGGCGGGTGGAGCCCGCCCACGCGGCTCGGGCTGCACCAGTGCCTCACCGGCGAGATCGTGCTGCTCACGGCCCTGCCCGGGGATCCCGCTCGGACGTTGCGGGCGCAGGTGTGCCGGGCCGGCGACCTCGCCGTCGTCCCGCCGGGGGCGTGGCACCTGACGGCCGTGGTCGACGGGCCGGCCGAGGTGTTCGGCGTCCGCGTCGACGTCGCGCCGCACCGCCCGCAGGCCCCGCGCAGGCGCCGCCGGTGCAGGTCACGGCCGTCGCCGGGCTGGGCGGGTTCGTGCTGACCGGGCCGGACCTGAGCCCGGACCACCCGGTGCCGACGGTCGCCGCGCCCGCCGCGCTGCGCGCGCTCGTGCCGCCGGCGGGGCTGGCGGCGCTGCACTGGTCCGGTCAGGACGAGGAGCGGGCCGAGCTGCTGCGCGTCCTCACGTCGGAACGGGCCGCCGGGTGAACGACCCGCAGCTGCGCGGCCTGCTCGCCGGGCTGGCCGCCGCGCCCGCCGCCGGTGACGGGCTGTGGCTGAGCAGGCGGTTCGCCGTGCCGCCGGACGCGTCCGTCACGCTCGACACCGACGACCGCGACGCGATGCTCGCCGCGCACCACGCCATCCCGTACGGCGCGGCCCCGCCGGGGCTGTCGAACTGGCGGGTGGTCGTGCGCGCGACCGGCGCGTTCCCGACGATCCCCTACCCGTTCGCGGGCGTGCCGTCGGTGCAGCTCGCGCCCGGGCTGCGCGGGCGCGCCGTCCCGCTGGAGGACGGCTGCGCGTACTGGGTCGACCAGCACGACACCCTCGTGCACGCCGCGCCCGGCGAGGCCGTGCTGCGCGCGTACTGCCCGCGGCCCGCGGCGGGCGCGTTCTGGGCGGTCCGGCTGCTGCGGCACGCGATGACCGCGCAGCTGCGCGCCGACGGCGCGGCCGTGTGGGTGCGGGCCGCGGCGTGCGTCATCGACGACACGGACGTGCTGATCGCCGGGCCCGTCGGCACCGGCAAGACGACCGTGCTCGTCACGTGCCTGCGGATGCTCGGCGCGACCTTCGTCGCGGACGACCGGGTGCTCGTGCGCCGCGACCCGCACCGGCTCATCGGCTACCCGTGGCCCTCGGCCGTCCGGATCCAGGACGGGACCCTGCGCACCTTTCCCGACCTGCGCAAACGCATCGGCGCACCCGACGAGCGACCGGGCGCGGGCCCCGAGGTGGTGGTCGACCCGGAGGAGATCCCGCACCTGCTCACCCGCGGCACCGTGACCGACCACCTCCGCCCCCGCCTCATGCTCTGGCCCGCGCTCGCGCTCGGCGCGCAGATCGCGCCGCGCCCGCTGCTCGTCGCGCGACGAGGTGCGCGGCGTACTCGGCGCGACGCGGCTCTTCGACGACGACGGCACGGCCGAGCCCGAGGACCCGCCGTTCGCCGGGCCGCCCCGGCTCACCGGCGGCGCCGTGCGGGACGTGGTGAACCTGCTGGCCGCGACCGTCACGACCTACCGGGTGGCGATCACCCGGGAGCCGCGGGCGCTGGCGGGGCAGATCACCGACCTGGTACTGCGGCTGCGCTACCGCCTCTGACCGGCCACGACGTCCTCGGGGCCGACAGCGGGCGGGAATCCCGTGCTCGCTCCCCACATCTCGGCGAACCGGCCGTCGTCGATGCGGAAGATCTCGAACAGCGTGGGCTGCGCGTCGCCGTCGGGCACCCCGATCCCCTCGACAACCGAACGGACGGCGGCCTTGTCGCCGTCGACCAGGATGTCCTGGGCGACAACCCGGATGCCGGGATACCGGGCCACGAGCATGCGCCATGCCGCCTTGCCCGCCTCGAAGCCGGGGGTGCCGAGCGGATGGCTGAAGAAGCCGGGGGTGTGCAGGTCGGCGGCCCGGTCGAACTGCCGGCTGTTGAAGCACTCCTGCATCCGCAGCACCAGGGCGCTGGCGTCCTCGCGTGTGGTCATCGGCGTGCTCCCGTCGTGGTGAGTGAACCGAGGTCACGGGGCAGCGCCGCTAATCGGTGCGCCGCCCCGGTTATGCGGGACTATACGGTGCGGCGCCCCGGTTATGCTGGCTCCGATGTCCGGCCAGCCGTCCGAGCCCGTCGGCGCGAAGCTGCGCGCCGACGCGCGCCGCAACCGCGAGCAGGTGCTGCGGACCGCCCGGCACCTGTTCGCGACGGACGGCCTCGGCGTCTCGCTCGACGAGATCGCGCGTCGCGCGGGCGTCGGTCCCGGCACCGTCCACCGGCACTTCCCCACCAAGGAGGCGCTCTACCTCGCCGTCGCGACCGACATGCTGCGGCAGCTGGTGGCGGAGGCGGAGACGCTCGCCGCCACCGGCGATCCCGCGGCCCTCTTCACGCTGCTCTCCCGGATGACGGCCACCGGCGCGAGAACTCGCGGTGAAGAGCGCGCTGGCCGCCGCCGAGTTCGACCTGCGCACCGCCGCCCCGGACGTCGCCGGCGACCTCACGCGCCACGTCGCAGACCTGCTGGACCGCGCGCACGCAGCCGGCCTCGCCCGCCACGACGTCACCGTCGACGAGGTGATGGCGCTGGTCGCCGGTGCCTTCGCCGCGATCCGCCACGCCGGCGCGGAGAACAGCCGCGACCGCTCGGCACACCTCGCCCGGATCATCCTCGACGGGCTGCGCCCGCCGGCCCGGTGAGCCGGGAGTGGGCGTCCCCGTCAGGCCGCCGGCAGCTTGTACGTGCTGCCGCTGCTGCCCGGCAGCCACGCGTCCGGCAGCGCGGCGGCCAGCGCGTGCTGCGCCCGCCAGCCCGTGCAGTGCGCCGGCACGAGCATCGCCGGCGCCAGCTCGGTGAGCGCCGCGAGCGTCGGCGGGATCACCGGCTCGAACGCCGGGCCGCTCAGGTGCAGGCCGCCGAGCAGCGCGTGCAGCCGGTCGACGCCGGTGAGCCGCTGCGCGTGCCGGACGATGTTCACCGCGCCGGCGTGCCCGCAGCCGGTGAGCACCACGAGCCCGCGGCCGCGGACGTGCACGACGAGCGCCTGGTCGTCCACCACGAGCGGGTCGTGCTCCCACCCGGCGCCCGTCCACGCCTGGTGCGGCGGCGGCATCCCGCGCTCGAACTCGGTGGTGCGGTCGACCTCGCCGGTGATCAGCACGCAGCCGTCCACCAGCAGCGACGGCTCGCGGCGCTCGACCAGCTCGAAGCCCTCGCCGGTGAGCGCCCGCGGGCTGAGCGTCGGCATCTCGAAGAAGTCGGCGGCGGGCGGGACGAGGCGCCGGCGCGTCCAGGCGCCAGGGTGCACGACCATCGGCAGGCGCGCGGGCCGCGCCGGCCGGCGAGCCCGGCCAGGCCCCCGGCGTGGTCGAAGTGCCCGTGGCTGAGCACCACCCCCTGGACGCCGGAGAGGTCGACGGCCAGGCGGGCGGCGTTCGCGACCATCCCGTCCGGGCTCAGGCCGGTGTCGAACAGCAACGACGTGGTCGTCGCGCCGCGGCGCACGGTGACGAGCGCGGCGAACCCGTGCTCGGCGCGCAGGCCGCGTCGGTGTGGCCGCCGGCGAACTGCGGCGCGGGCGCGGACGTCGGGCCGAAGTCGGCCCGCGCGACCCGGTCGTCGCTGGTCAGCAGGGCGTCGAAGACGTTGTCGACGAGCGTCGTGATCCGCACCTCGTCGACGGGCTGCAGAGCGATCGGGTCGACCGCCGGGCCGTCCGCCGGACGCGGGACGCTCGCGCGCGCCTCGGCCGCTCCGCCGTCTGCCTCGCACATGCGAGGGCACGCTACGCGCCGGCGCGCACCGCGTCCGCCCAGAGCGCGACGGCCTCGTCCACCTGCTCGGCCATGACGACCAGCGGAGGGATCATGCGCACGACGTTGCCGTGCGGGCCGCAGGTCAGGAGCAGCAGGCCGCGGTCCGCGGCGGCCGCGTGGGCCCGGGTCGCGGCCGCCGCGTCGGGGGCGCCGTCCGGGCCGCAGAACTCGTTGCCGACCATCAGCCCGAGGCCGCGCACGTCGGCGACGCGCGGGTGGTCGGCGGCCACCTTGCGGCAGCCCTCCAGCAGCCGCACGCCCTGCTCGGCGGCATTCGCGACCAGGCCCTCGTCCTCGATCACGTCGAGGGTGGCGAGCGCGGCGGCGCACGCCACCGCGTTGCCGCCGTACGTGCCGCCCTGCGAGCCGGGCCACGCCTGCGCCATCAACGCCTCCGGCGCGGCGATGGCCGAGAGCGGGAAACCGCTGGCCAGGCCCTTGGCGGTGACGATGATGTCGGGCGTGACGCCGGGGGTGTGCTCGTGGCCCCAGAACCGGCCGGTGCGCCCGAAGCCGGTCTGCACCTCGTCGGCGACGAGCAGGACGCCGTGCGCGTCGGCGCGCTCGCGCAGCCCGGCGAGGAACGCGGGCGGTGCCGGCACGTAGCCACCCTCGCCGAGCACGGGCTCCACGACGAACGCGGCGACGTCGGCGGCGGGCGCGGCCGTGAGCAGCAGCCGGTCCAGCTCGCGCAGGCAGAACGCGACGGTCTCGTCCTCGCTCCAGCCGTAGCGGAACGCGTACGGGAACGGGGCGAACGCGACCCCGCCCATCAGCGGGCCCATGCCCGCACGGATCTTCGCGCCGGACGTGGTGAGCGCGGCGGCGCCCATCGTGCGGCCGTGGAAGCCGCCGTCGAACGCGACGACGAGCTGGCGGCCCGTCGCCTGGCGGGCCAGCCGGACGGCCGCCTCGACGGCCTCGCTGCCGGAGTTGACGAAGAAGACGCTGTCGAGCGCGGGCGGGAGCACGTCGCCCAGCCGATCGGCCAGGCGCAGCAGCGGCTGGTGCATCACGGTCGTGTACTGGCCGTGGATCAGCGTCGCGACCTGCTCCTGCGCCGCCGCGACGACACGCGGGTGGCAGTGGCCGGTGCTGGTGACGCCGATGCCGGCGGTGAAGTCCAGGTAGCGGCGGCCGTCGGTGTCGTAGAGGTGCACTCCCTCGCCCCGGGCGACCTGCACGGGGGTCGCCTGCTTGAGCGCCGGGGACAGGCGAGCCATGGCCCACTCCTTTGTCAGATTGTTGACAATCTACAGCGATGGAAGCACGGCGGTCACCCGCGCGGCAAGGGCGGGACCGGCCGGGAGGTGTCTAAGGTCGGCGCTCGTGACCGAGGAACCGTCAGCCCTGCTGATGAACCGCCGGCTCGACGATCCCGAGCTGGCCGCCGCCACCGCGGACCTGCCGGACACCCGGGTGCTGCCGGACGTCACCGTGCTGAAGGTCGGCGGGCAGAGCCTCATGGACCGCGGACGCGCCGCGGTCTTCCCCGTGGTCGACGCCCTCGTCGACCTCAAACGCACGCACCGGCTGCTCATCGGCACGGGTGGCGGTACCCGCGCCCGGCACGTCTACTCGCTCGCGGCCGAGCTCGGGATGCCCGCCGGGGTGCTCAGCGCCGTCGGGTCCGCCGTCGCCGGGCAGAACGCCGAGATGCTCGGCTACCTCATGGCGCGCCACGGCGTGCCGGTCGTCGGGCCGTCCGGGTTCGGGGTGATCGCGCTGCACCTCGCCGAGACGGGCGCCGCGATCTTCCCCGGGATGCCCCCGTACGACCTGTGGCAGCGGCTGCCCGAGGAGGGCGTCATCCCGCCGTACCGCACGGACGCGGGCTGCTACCTCGTCGCCGAGACGTACGGCTGCGCGCGGATGATCTTCGTCAAGGACGAGGACGGGCTCTACACCGCCAACCCGAAGACGCACCCGGACGCCACGTTCATCCCGCGTGTCACGGTGGACGAGCTGGAGGCGCTCGACCTGCCCGACGTGATCGTCGAGCGGCCGCTGCTGGACCTGCTGCGCGCGGCCCGGCACGTCCGCGAGGTGCAGGTCGTCAACGGGCTGGCGCCCGAGCTGATCCGGCGCGCCGCCGAGGGCGAGCACGTCGGCACCATCATCACAGCGGACTGAGGACGGGACCCGTGAACGCGAAGGACGTGCCCTCGCTGCTGATGCGGCAGACCCTGCTCGACCGCGAGCTGGTCAAGCCCGCCGACCGGCCCGTGGTGCGGCTGCTGCCGTGGCTGGAGGTCGTCGTGATCGGCGGCCGCTCGGTGGTGGACCGCGGCCGCGACGCGCTGTTGCCGCTGGTCGAGGAACTGCGGGCGGCGCTGCCCGGGCACCGGATGCTGATCCTCACCGGCGCCGGCGTGCGGGCCCGGCACGTGCTGGGCGTCGGGCTCGACCTCGGGCTGCCGCCCGGCGTGCTCGGCGGGCTCGCCGCCACCGAGGCCGAGCAGAACGCGCACCTCGTCGCCGCGCTGCTGGCCGCCGACGGCGTCTCCTACCTGCCGCACGGCGCCGTCGCGCACCAGCTCGCCACGCACATGGCGGCGAGCCCGGCCGTCGTCGCCAACGCCTCGCCTACGGCGTGCACGAGTTCCCGCCGGCCGCGGGCAAGATCCCCCCGCACCGCTCCGACTCGGGCGCGCTGCTGCTCGCCGACGCGTACGGCGCCGCGCGGCTCACCTACGTCAAGGACGTCGACGGGGTCTACCGCGACCCGGACGCGCGCGACGGGCTCATCGGCCGGATCGCCGCGCGCGACCTGCTCGACCTCGGGCTGCCGAGCCTCCCG
Source organism: Pseudonocardia sp. CNS-139 (assembly GCA_001942415.1). Lineage (GTDB taxonomy): Bacteria > Actinomycetota > Actinomycetes > Mycobacteriales > Pseudonocardiaceae > Pseudonocardia. The sequence goes on along the minus strand of MKJX01000019.1, from coordinate 8,056 downwards.
GTCGACCGGCTCGTGCTGGAGCTGATGGCCCGCACCCGGCACGTCACGGAGTTCCAGCTGGTCAACGGCCTGGTGCCGGGCAACGTCACGAAGGCGCTGGCCGGCGAGCACGTCGGCACGCTCGTCACCGGCTAGTGCCCCGTCCGGGAAGGTTGGGGCGGGAATCGGCGGATCCAGGCGTCCGCCGGCAAGGCGCCGACCGGGCCTCGTACCGGGCGTACTCGGCCCGGTCGGCAACGCGGCCGGCGGGCGGCTGGGCCGTCGAGTTCCGTGGCGAACCTTTCCGGACGGGGCACTAGCAGCCGGCGCGGCGGCGCAGCCAGGTCTCGGGCTCGCCGCACTCGCGCGCGATGCCCTTCCACGGCACGCCCTCCGCGCGGCGGGCCGCGATGTACGCGGCGACGTCGGGGAAGCCGAACCGGGCGGCCACCTCGGCGCGCGCCGATCGGTGGCGGCCCGGCGGGTGGCGTGCCGGCGGGCCGTGATGCCGTGGCGGCGCAGCGCCGACTCCACGGCGTAGCGGGACATGCCGACCTCCGCGGCGACCGCGGTGATCGTCCAGCTCCGGTCACAGTGGCGATCGCGCAGGTAGGCGGGCACGTCCGGGAACCCGAGCGCCTCGACGGCGGGCAGCCAGGCCCGGTCCCAGCGCGCCCGCTGCGGGCCCGTCACCTCGGCGGCGACGGCCGCGACCGCGTCCGGGTCGACGGCGGCGAGGTGGCGGCTGAGCCAGTCCTTGTGCAGGCCCGCCTCGCGGGAGACGGCGGCCAGGCTCGCCCCGGCCGCGAGCCGCGCGCGGACCAGGGCGCCGACGTCCGTGAAGCCCAGCCGCCGGGCCGCCTCCGCCGCGATCCGGCGCCTGCGGCGGTCGGCGTACTGCCGGGTGCCCTCGGCGCGGCGCTCGGGCGTGATCGCCGCGAGCGTGGCGAGGGTCTTGCGGCGGCGCTGCTCGGGCTGCGGGCGCCCGCGGGCGGCCTCGGCGGCGGCCGCGCTCAGCCGTCCGGACCGGGCCCACGTCATCCCGGTCTCGCAGCCCGCGCGGACGGCCGGATCGGACGTCCGCCGGGCCGTGAACGCCGCGGCCCGGCGGCTGCGGGTGGCGCTGCCCTCCAGCGGCTGGCCGCGTTCCAGGCCGAACGCCGCGCGGTATCCGGCCTGGTCCCAGCCGTGGACGCGCAGGTGCGCCAGCACCGACCGGAACCAGCCGCCGCACAGGTGGCACATCACGCGCGGGCCGTCGGCGACGACCGTGCCGATCGGCGCGTAGTACGGGGTGCCGTCGTCGAGCGCACCGACCACGGCCCGGATGCGGGCGCGGCGCACCGGTGCGGCGCCGGCGACCTCGGCAGTCGACATGCACCCTCCCCCGCGCGAGTAGTAACACTGAGACTAGCAACGCGCGCAACCCCGGCAAGGCCGTCTCTAGGCTGGGCGGATGCACCTCGGTCTGGCGGAGATGGTCGCGCTCACGGCCATCGACGAACGGCCGGCGCACGGGTTCGCGATCGCCGCGCTCACCGCCCGCGACGGCGACCTGGGCCGCGTCTGGCACCTGCAGCGGCCCGTCGTCTACCGGGCGCTCAACCGGCTGCTGGAGGCCGGGCTCATCCGCACGGAGGCCGTCGAGTCCGACGCCGGACCGCAGCGCACCGTGTACGCCGTCACCGCCGAGGGCCGGAAGCTGGCGCACGAGTGGCTGGCGAGCCCGGTGGGGCACGTCCGGGACATGCGCTCGGAGTTCCTCGTGAAGCTCGCGCTGCTGCACCGCCGCGGCGACGACCGCGCACCGCTGCTCGCCCGCCAGCGCGAGGTGCTCGCCGGGATCGACGCGGCCCTGCGCCGGGAGAGCGCGCACGTGGGCGACTTCGCGCCGTGCTCGTCGGGTGGCGGCAGGCGACGACCAGCGCCGCGCTCGCGTTCGTCGACGCGCTGGCCACCCCCTAGTCCGGCAGCACCTGGTCCGGGCGCACGGGCGCGTCCTGGTACCAGCCGCCGCGCAGCCCGCGCACGGCGTCCCAGCCCTGGTCGTAGCCGGGGATGTCGAGGCCCTGCTCCCACGGCTTGAGGTCCAGCACCGGGGTGCCGTGCAGCAGGTCGACGCCGCGGAAGTCGACGCCGGTCGCGTCCACCGCCTCGACGCGGACCACGCTCAGCGCGATCGGGTTGGGCCGCGCCGGGTGCCGCGTGGCGAACACCCCGACCCGCTGCCCGGTGTGGCGGAGCAGGAACGGCACCACGCGCCCGTCCGCGGGCATCGCGGGCGCGCGGTCCAGCCAGCTCAGCAGCCAGACGTGGGTGAACCCGGCCAGCCCGGCCAGGCCGCCCGCGAACTCCGGGAAGACCTCGACGCGGCCGGCGGCGTCCGGGTTGCGCAGCGTCTGGATCGGGGTCTGCGCGGGCTCGCGGTACGGCGTGCGCACGTACCCGACCGGCCGCAGCCCGAACGCGGCCTCCCGCAGGCGCCGCCGGTCGGCGTCCGGGAGGTCGGGCAGGTCCGTCACGTCACCACCGCCGACCGCAGATGCGGAGCTAGCATCTGCGGAGTGTCGCAGCTGCGGGTGGTCGAGGCCGCCGCCGTACTCGGTGTCACCGACATGACCGTACGCCGCTGGCTCGCCGGCGGGACGCTCGTCGGCGGCCTCGACGAGCACGGCCGGCAGGCCGTCGACGGGCTGTCGGCGGCCCACCTCGCCCGCGAACGGGCCCGCCCCGCGCGCGACCCGTCCGCCGTCGGACGGTCGGCGCGCAACCGGCTCGTCGGGCTCGTCACGGCCGTGACCTGCGACGCCGTGATGGCGCGCGTCGAGATGCTGTGCGTCGGCACGCTGGTCGAGGCCGTGATGAGCGCCGAGGCCGCGCGCGAGATGGGCCTGGAGCCGGGCACGCTCGCCGTCGCCGTGGTGAAGGCGACCGAGGTGCTGGTCGAGCCCGCCCGGCGGCCCGGTCAGCCCAGCAGGCCGGCGCTCGCGTAGATCGACTTGAGCTCCTGGTAGGCGGCCAGCCCCTCGGGGCCGTACTCGCGGCCGAGGCCGCTCGCCTTCATGCCGCCGAACGGCGCGCCGCGGTCGATCCCGTAGTAGTTCACGCCGATCGTGCCGGTGCGCACGCGGCGCGCGATGTCCAGGCCGCGCTGCTCGTCCGCCGTCCAGACCGAGCCGGCCAGCCCGTACTCGCTGTCGTTCGCGATCGCGACGGCCTCGTCGTCACCGTCGAACGGGATCACCGCCAGCACCGGCCCGAACACCTCCTCCTGCGCCAGCCGGTCGGAGTTGCGCACGTCCGCGAACACCGTCGGCTCGACGAACCAGCCGCGGTCGCGCCCGGCCGGCACCCCGCCACCGGCCACGAGCCGCGCGTCGCTCCGCTTCGCCTCCTCGACGAAACCGAGCACGCGCTCGCGGTGGCGCTGCCCGGCCATCGGGCCGCAGCGCACGTCCGGGTCGAACGGGTCGCCGACCGGCATCTCCTTCGCGAACGTCGCGACCGCGTCGACGACCTCGGCGTAGCGCGAGCGCGGGGCGAGGATGCGGGCCTGCGTGGTGCAGGTCTGGCCGCCGTTGAGGAACGAGGCGCCCTGCAGCCCGGCGAGCAGCACGTCCAGGTCGGCGTCGTCGCAGACGATGGCCGCGGACTTGCCGCCCAGCTCCAGCGTCACGCGGCGGATGAGCCGGCCGCACTCGGCCGCGATCGCGCGCCCGGCCGCCGTCGAGCCGGTGAACGCGATCTTGTCCACGCCGGGGTGCGTGACCAGCGTCGACCCGGCCTCGCGGTCGGCGAGCACGATGTTGAGCACGCCCGGCGGCAGCCCGGCCGCACGCGCGGCGTCGCCGAACACGTACGAGTCGAGGGCCGTGTCCGGCGACGGCTTGAGCACCACCGTGCAGCCGGCGGCGAGCGCCGGGGCGATCTTGGCCATGGCGAGCGCCTGCGGGTAGTTCCACGGCGTGATCGCGCCGACCACGCCCACCGGCTCGCGCCGCACGAGGGTGGCGCCGCGCATGCTCGGGCGGACGTCCTCCTCCGCGGCGGCCACGACGATCTCCGCGTACTGGCGCAGCAGCGCACCGGGCGCCTTGCCGTTGGAGCCGCGGGACAGCCCGATCGGCATCCCGTTCTCGCGGCTGACGAGCGTGCTCGTCTCCTCGCTGCGGGCGTCGAGCGCGTCGGCGAACCGGAGCATGACCGCGGCCCGCTCCTGCGCCGTCGTGCGGCCCCACGGCCCGTGGTCGAGCGCCCGCCGGGCCGCCCGCACGGCCGCGTCGATGTCCGCGGCGGAACCCAGCGCGGCCGTGCCCAGCCGCTCCTCCGTGGCCGCCTCGACGACCTCGACCGTGTCGGTGCCGGCGGGCTCGACCCACTCGCCGTCCACGAAGAAGAACCTGCGGTCGAGGCCGGTCTGCTCTGCGGTGCTCGTCACCCCGCCAGTCTCATCCGCAGTAGCGGGATTAATCAACGATAAGTTCCGCAGATGCGGAACCATCAGACCAGGTCGAGCACAGCCTTCCCGTGCAGGCGGCGGCCGAGCATGGCCGCGACGGCGTCGGGGGCGTCCTTCCACGAGCCGCGCCACGCGATCTGCGGGTCGAGCCGGCCCGCCGCGACCGACTCGGCGAGCCACGTGAGGTCCGGGCCGAGGTCGTGGCAGGCCATCAGGAAGAACGTCACCACCGACCGGTCGTGCCCGGCCGGCCCCGAGAACGCGCCGAACGGGAACGTCTCACCGTCGCCGCCGGAGTGGCCGACCGAGACGAGCGTGCCGTGCGGGGCGAGCCGCTCGAACGCCGCCACCAGCTGCGCCCCGCCGACCTGGTCCAGCACCGCGTCGACACGGTCGGTGACGTCGGCCGGGCCGGACAGCACCTCGTCCGCGCCGAGCGCCCGCAGACCCTCGCCGTGGCGCGCCGGGTCGCCCGTGGTCGCCAGGACGTAGGCGCCGCCCTGGTGCGCGAGCTGCACGGCCGTACGCCCTCACGCCGCCGGCGCGCCCGTGACCAGCACCTTCTTACCGAGCAACGGGCCCGTCCTGGCGAGTGCGCGCAGCGCGGTGCCGGCCGCGACCGGGATCGTGCTGATCGCGCCGGGGTCGGCACCGGCCGGCACCACGCCGAGCCGGTCGGTGGCCACGGCCCGCATCTCCGCCCACGCCCCGTCCGCACCGAGCGTCACGACGGGTGTGCCGGCCGCCGGACCGGAGCCGTCCGCCGCGGCCTCCTCGACGATCCCCGCCGCGTCCCAGCCCAGCACCGTGCCCTCCGGGGCGTTCTGGATGCCGAACCTGACCTCGCCGTAGTTCAGCGACGTCGCCGTCACCCGGACCAGCGCCTCGTTCGCGCCGGCCGCGGGTCGGGCGCCGTCCCGAGGCGGAGGCCGCCGGGAACGGCACGGTCGAGGAGCAGAGCCTGCATGGTCACTCACCTTCGAAGGGACGCCACCGCTGATCGTTCCGGGGCAGCGCCGCGGACGGCGTCGGCATTCCCGGCGCGGGCGGGCTCAACCGGGCGCGCCGGGACCAGCAGCGACACCGCCACGGCGACCACCGCCGCCGCGGCGAGCGCCAGGAAGCCGGCGACGAACCCGGACTCGGCCGGGAAGCCGCCGGCCTGCGGGTTCGCCGTGATGACCGCCGTCAGCACGGCGGTGCCCACGGCCCCGCCGATCGTCCGGATGTTGGCGTTCATGCCGCTCGCGGCGCCGGTCTGCCCGGCCGGGACGGTCTGCACGACCAGGCTGCTCATCGCCGCGTAGACCAGGCCCAGCCCGAGCCCGAACACGCCGCCGGCCACCGCGACCTCCCAGCGCGTCTCGTGCAGCAGGGCCAGCCCGGCGCAGGCGAGGGCGACCAGCGCGGAGCCCCACACCATCTGCGCCTTGAACCCGACGCGCGAGCCCAGCGCCCCGCTCGACGTGCCGGCCAGCGCCATCGCGACCAGCAGCGGCAGCACGATCAGCCCCGACTCCGAGACGCTCGCGCCGAACCCGTAACCGGCCGCGGCGGGCGTCTGCACGAACTGCGGGACGAACGCGACCACCCCGAAGATCGTCGCGCCGACGAGCAGCGCGACCAGGTTCGTCGTCCAGACGGCGGGCAGGCGCATCATCCGCATGTCGATCACGGGCTCGCTCGCGCGGGACTCGACCAGGATCCAGGCGACCAGCAGCACCGCGGCCGCGGCGAAGAGCCCCACCACCAGCGGGGAGCCCCAGCCCCAGACCGAGCCCTGGCTGACCGGGAGCAGCAGCGCGAGCAGCCAGCCCGCCAGCAGTGTGGCGCCGGGCCAGCTGACCCGCCCGCCCGTCCGCACCGGGGACGCGGGCACGTAGCGGTACGCCAGCACCGCCGTCACGCCGACGACCAGGAGCGGGACCCAGAACAGCCCGCGCCAGCCGAACGCGTCGACGATCGGGCCGGCGACCACCGTGCCGAGCCCGCCGCCGACGGCGATCACGCCGGACAGGGCGCCGATCGCCGACGGCACGCGGTGGCGCGGGAACTCGTCGCGGACGATGCCGAACGAGATCGGGATGACCGCGCCGCCCAGCCCCTGGACGACCCGGCCGACGACCACCACGCCGAGGTCGGGCGCGAGCGCGGCGACCAGGCTCCCGAGGGCCATCGCGCCCAGTGCCAGCACGAGCGCGCGTTCCTTCCCGATCATGCGCCGACCCGGCCGAGGATCGGCGTCGCGACGGCGGCCGCGAGCAGCCAGGCGATCAGCACCCAGGACACGGCGCTCTGGGTGGTCCCGAGCGCGTGCTGGAGCGTCGGCAGGGCCGGGGTGAGCAGCGACTGGAGCGTCGCCAGCGATCCGGCGCCGACCGCCAGCAACGCGAAGACGACGGCCGGGGACGGCCGTGTTGTGGTCATTCGAGGTCCTTGCGATCGCAGTAGAGTGGAGGAGACCTCCAGATAATCGGAGGCGACCTCCACATTAAGCGGAGGTCGCCTCCACTTGCAACCCGACCGTCCAGAACGGGAAAGTGGGGCTCGATGCCGAACCTCGCCCTCCGCCGCCCCCACCGCGCCGACGCGCGTCGCAACTACGACGCGCTCCTCGCCGCGGCCCGCGACGTCTTCGCCGAGCAGGGCACCGGCGCGCCGCTGGAGGAGATCGCCCGCCGGGCCGGCGTCGGCATCGCGACGCTCTACCGCAACTTCCCCACCCGCGAGCAGCTCATCGAGAGCGTCTACGTCGACGAGGTCGCCGCCGTCGCCCGCGCCGCCGAGGAACTGGGCGAGCTGCCGCCGTGGGACGCGCTGGTCGCGTGGCTGCACCGGTTCGTCGAGTACGCGGGCACCAAGCGGGTGCTGATCGACAGCCTCAACCGCGACTCCGAGGCCATGCTCTCGTGCCGGGGCGTGCTGCGGGAGGCGGGCGAACCCCTCCTCCTCGCCGCACAGGCGGCGGGGCAGGTGCGGGCGGACGCGACATCGACGACGTGATGCGGCTGGTCGTCGGGCTCGTCGGGGGGACGTACGTGGACGAGGCGCAGCGGGACCGGGTGCTGTCGATCGCGCTGTCGGGGTTGCGGGTGGGCTGACGGGCACGGGCCCGGCCGGCCAGTTCGGTGAGGCCGACGGAGGACCCCCGCATACGCAAGGAGCACTCCGAGCACGAGTTCGTGATGCTGTTCGTCCCGGGACCCCCCGCATGCGCGGGGAGCACAGCGGACTGGCTACCAACCCGAACATGGTCCCGGGACCACCCCCGCACGCGCGAGGAGCACGGCCCGCCGCACGTTCGAGTTGGTGATCTCCCGGGACCACCCCCGCATGCGCGGGGAGCACGCCGAGGAGATCGCCCAGCTCGACGAGTGGGGGGACCACCCCCGCTCGCGCGGGGAGCACCAGCAGCCACCCCGTCGGTGTGGCCGCGAGTTGGGACCACCCCCGCTCGCGCGGGGAGCACGGTGACCATGTCGGTGAGGTTCCGGGCGAACAGGGACCACCCCCGCTCGCGCGGGGAGCACACGCGCAGGGACCGGATCGTCGTGGTGTCGCCGGGACCACCCCGCTCGCGCGGGAGCACCCGCCGGCCGACACCGCGGCCCGCACCCG
>MKJX01000018.1 GCA_001942415.1 Pseudonocardia sp. CNS-139 | reverse complement strand
TGGTGCGTGCGTGTCGTGCCGGTCGAGTCGGCCCGCTGGACGTGCGGTCGTGGGCCGGGATCGTGTTCTCGCGGCGCTCAAGATCACCGCGATCAACTACACCCTGGTGCGCAACCCGTACGTCCGCAACGCCGAGGGCGACCTCGTCCAGGACATCTACAGCTACGAGGCTACCTCGCCGAGGGCTACGACGTGAGCCCGGACGGGCTGGTCTACACCTTCCACCTGCGCCGCGGCGTGATGAGCCCGGCGGGCAACGAGTTCAACGCCGACGACGTCCTGTACTCGTTCGAGCTGAAGTTCTCGACGCCGACCTCGCCGGCGCGCACCGTGAACTACCCGACGATCACCGACCTGTCCCAGATCGCGAAGGTCGACGACTACACGGTGACCATCACGATCAAGCGGGCCGGCGAGGGGTTCACCCTGCTCAGCCTCCTGTCGAACATCGCCAACTACATGTACGACAGCGACCTGCTCAAGTCCAAGGCCACGCCGGAGGACCCCTACGCGCTCACGTGGTCGAAGACGAACGCCAACTTCGGCTTCGGTCCCTACATCCTCGACTCGTTCGTGCCCGACCAGGAGATGGTCCTGCACGCCAACCCCAGCCACCCGACGGGTCCGGCGAAGATCGGGCAGCTCACGTTCCGGATGGTCGCCGACCCCGGCAGCCGGGCCAACGCGCTGCGCAGCGGGGACGCCGACGTGGCGAGCGCGCTGCGCGCGGCCGACCAGGTGGCCCTGGAGACCGACGAGGACCTGCGGATCTACAACTTCGACACGAACTCGTTCCTGCTGTGGTCCTCGGTCACCTCGCACCCGCCCTTCGACAAGAAGGAGGTGCGGCAGGCGCTGGCCTACGCGATCCCCTACCAGCAGATCATCGACACGGTCTACGCGGGCACCCGGGCCAAGCGCTCGGTCGGGCTGCTGATGCCCGACGCCCCCGGCTACGACGCCAGCGGCCTGGCGCCCTACGAGTACGACCCGGCCAAGGCCAGGCAGCTGCTCGCGCAGGCCGGATACCCCGACGGGGTGTCGTTCACGCTGACGGTCTCCAACGCGGTGCCGGACGTGCAGGAGTCCGCGGTGCTCGTCCAGTCGTTCGCGAAGGACGCCGGCTTCGACATCTCCATCCAGGAGATCCCGCCCGCGGAGTACGCGGCCAACCGCAACCAGCAGGTCTGGGACGCGTTCATGTGGCGCGACTACGCGATCACGCTGTCGCCGTCCTACGAGCTCTACCTGTTCTTCAAGCCGGAGCCGGCGCCCAACGCCACCGGCTGGCGGCCCCCGGCGTACTACGAGATCCTCGAGCGCGGGATCGCGGCGGGCGACCCGCTCAGCACGGAGGCCGGCCGGATCTGGAACGAGGCGCAGCGGATGCTCCTCGACGAGGCCCCGATGATCTTCGTGGTCAACCTGCAGCCGCTCAACGGGTTCCGGGCCGGCGTCACCGACTTCGCGTGGCGCTCGGACAACCTGATCGACTACTGGACGCTCTCGGCGACGCGGCCGTAACCCCACAGGTGACAGCGATACGAGGTGCAACGTGCAGCAACTTGCGGCCAAGGCGTGCACGGTCGTCCACAGCCCGGGGCGGCCCCGGGTCGTGCGCCCGGACCTGCAGACCTCCGTCCGGCGGGTGTACACGCTCCTGCGCGCCGGGATCCGGTCCGGGACGCTCGCGCCCGACGCCCAGCTCGTCGAGTCGGAGGTGGCGGCCCTGATGGACGCCAGCCGCAACTCCGTGCGGCGGGCGTTGCAGATGCTCGCGGCCGAGGGGCTGGTCAGCCGCGAGCCGCGGCAGGGCACCAGCATCGTCCGGGGCATCGTCCGCGTCTCGCTCGACCAGCGGACGGTGCCCGACCAGTCCTCGGCGCTGTGGCGGGGCGGGAACGGCCCGCTCTACCGGTCCGAGCTGCTGGAGTGCCGGGAGGTGACGCCGAGCGAGTACGTGCGGACGCGGCTCGCGCTGCGGTCGGCGACGGTCACCATGTCGGAGCACCTCGTCTACCTGCTGAACGAGCCGGTCTCGGTGTGCCTGGTCTACACGCCGGTCGGGCTCGCGGCCGAGAACCTGCAGCTGGAGAACCGCAACCGGGCCTGTGCCTTCCGGCACCGGTTCGGTGTGGAGCTCGGCCGGCACGAGGACACCGTGGAGGCCGTGGCGTGCGAGGCCCGCACCGGCACGCTGCTCGGCGTGCGGGCGGGCTCGCCGATCCTGCTGCGGGAGACGCTCGCCGTCGGCGCGGACGGCGTGCCGCGCGAGCTCACCTACAAGTACAACCGCGGGGACCGGGTCGCCGTCGTCACGGTCACCGAAGGGCCCTGACGGACCTCACGACGAGGTGGGGTCCGGCGCCGTGCGGAACGCCGGTATCCCGGTGAGCGCCTGCCCGACCACGAGGGTGTGCATCTCGCTGGTGCCCTCGTAGGTCAGCACGGACTCCAGGTTGTTGGCGTGCCGCAGCACGGGATACTCCAGCGTGATCCCGCTGCCGCCGAGGATCGTGCGGCACTCGCGGGCGATCGCGATGGCCTCGCGCACGCTGTTGAGCTTGCCCGCGCTCACCTGTTCCGGCCGGATCCGCCCGGCGTCCTTGAGCCGGCCCAGGTGCAGCGCGAGCAGGAACCCCTTGCCCAGCTCCAGCGCCATGTCGGTGAGCTTCTGCTGGGTGAGCTGGTACGCCGCGATCGGCCGGCCGAACTGCACGCGGGTGCCGGCGTGGTCGAGCGCGACCTCCAGGCAGTCGCGTGCGGCGCCCAGCGCGCCGAACACGATGCCGAAACGGGCCTCGTTCAGGCAGCTCAGCGGCGCGCCGAGGGACGTCGCGCCGGGCAGCCGGGCCGCGTCGGGCAGCCGCACGCCGTCGAGCACCAACTCGGAGGTGACCGCGCCCGCAGCGACAGCTCCGGTGGATCGTGCGGGCGCCGAACCCGGGGGTGCCGGCCGGCACGAGGAAGCCGCGCACGCCCTCGTCGGTGCGCGCCCACACGGTCGCGACGTCGGCGACGCTGCCGTTGGTGATCCACATCTTGGTGCCGTCCAGCACCCAGTCGGCACCGTCGCGGCGGGCCGTCGTGCGCATCCCGGCAGGGTCGGAGCCGAAGTCGGGCTCGGTGAGGCCGAAACAGCCGATGGCCTCCCCCGCGGCCAGCCGGGGCAGCCACTCCTGCTTCTGCTCCTCGGAGCCGTAGCGGTGGATCGAGAACATCGCGAGCGAGCCCTGCACCGAGACGAAGCTGCGCAGCCCGCTGTCCGCGGCCTCCAGCTCCAGGCACGCCATCCCGTAGTCGACGCGCCGGTGCCCGCGCAGCCGTAACCCTCCAGGTGCATGCCGAGCACGCCGAGCGCGCCGAGCTCCTTGGCCAGCTCGCGGACGGGCAGCGTGCCCGCCTCGAACCAGCCGGCCACCTCCGGGCGCAGCCGTTGGTCGGCGAACCGGCGCACGGTCGCCCGGATGTCGCGTTCGGTGTCGGTGAGCAGCCCGTCGACGGCGAACAGCTCCAGCGGACCGGTCATGCGAGGCTCCCTACCTGGGTGAACGGGGTACGGGCCGCCCGTGCGCGCAGGCCGGGCGGGATGTCGGCGGCGAACTGCCCGGCCGACGCCCCGTACCCGATCCGCACGGCCACGTGCGTCCTCCCGGAGATTGTGGTCAGAAGCTTCAGAAGGTGTGGTTCCTGCCGCCGAACACCGCGCTCACCGAGTCGTCGGTGAAGATCCGGCGGATCGAGTCGGTGAGCAGCGCCGCGCACGACAGCACGCGCACGTTGCCCGGCGCGTCCGGGCGCGGCGGGATCGTGTCGGTGACGACCACCTGCTCGAACGGCGACGCCGCGAGGTTCGCGTAGGCCCGCCCGCTGAACACCGCGTGGGTCGCCGCCGCGTGGATCCGGGTGGCACCCGCCCGCCCGACCGCCTCCGCGGCCGCGCACAGCGTGCCGGCGGTGTCGATGATGTCGTCGAGGATCACCGCGGTCCGGCCCGCGACGTCGCCGATGACGTGCCCGATCGCCGCGACCTGCTGCCGCGGCCGCTCCTTGTCGAGGATCGCGAGGTCGGCGCCGAGCCGGTCGGCGAACTGCTTGTTGAGCTTGACCCGCCCCGCGTCGGGCGCGACCACCACGAGGTCCGAGTCGCGCCGGAGGTCCTCGAAGTAGTGCGCGAGCATCATCAGCGCGGTCATGTGGTCCACCGGCACCTGGTGAAGCCCTGCAGCTGGCCGGCGTGCAGGTCCATCGTCAGCACCCGGTCGACGCCTGCCGACTCCAGCATCCGGGCCACCAGCCGCGCCGAGATCGGCTCGCGCGGGGCGCTCTTCTTGTCCTGGCGGGAGTAGCCGTACCAGGGACAGACGGCGATCACCCGGTGCGCGCTCGCCCCGACGGCCGCGTCGATCATCACCAGCAGCTCCAGCAGCGCGTCGTTCGCGTTCAGCCCGGTCACGGGGTTGCCGCACATGGGCTGGACGATGAACACGTCGGCGCCGCGGATCGACTCCTCGTAGCGGCAGTAGACCTCGCCGTTGGAGAACGTCCGGAGGGTGACGGCGCCGAGGCGCACGCCGAGCCGGTCGCCGATCGCGCTCGCCAGGCCGGGGTTCGCGCGCCCGCTGAACAGCATGAGCCGCTTGTCGTGGTGCGTCGGCAGGCTGGCCGGCAGCCGTTCCGCGGCGGGCGCGGCGCTCACGCCGGCACCGGGCCGGGCTCGAGGCCGGGCTCGACAAGGGACCGCCCGGCCCGGTACGCCCCGCGCAGGTCGTCGCCGTCGTAGGCGGAGCTGGCCAGCCGCCGCACCGCGGGCCCGGCGTTGACGGCCACCGTGTGCGGCAGCCACTCGAAGAGCGGCACGTCCGACGTCGAGTCGCCGTACGCGACGCACTCGCGGGGCGTGAGGCCCAGCCGGTCGAGCACGCCCGCGGTGATGTCGACCTTGTGCTGCGCGGTCAGCAGCGCGTCCTCGACGCAGTGCCCGCCCGGCTCGACGACGGTGCCGTACGCGGCGCCGGCCCCCCACCGGCGCAGCCGCCGGACGAAGAACAGCGGCGACTGGGAGATCACCACGCTGTGCTCGCCGCGGGCGGCGATGTCGGCGAGGACGTCGCGGACCCCGTCGATCCACGGCGCCGCCTCGAACGCCGCGTCGACCTGCGCGTCGGTGACCCCGGCCCAGAGCGGGAGCATCCGCTCCCAGAACTCGACGTCGCCGACCTCGCCGCGCAGCCACCCGTCCTCGACGGCGCGGGCGGCGGCGTAGACGCCGAGGTGGCGCGACAGCTCGACGGACGCGGCGCCCCGCAGCAGGGTCCCGTCCATGTCGAAGACGTGCAGGCGGCTCATGCAGAGGCTTCCCTTCGGAACCGGACCGCCCCGCCGCCCCGTGCGGCGGGGCCGGCGGGGGTCACGCGGAGACGGCGAGCGGCTCGCGGGTGACCGAGCGCATCGGGCCCACGACGTCGGCGTAGTAGGACACCGGCACCTCGCGCTCGCTGTTGGCGATCAGCTCGGTGAAGTCCCACTTCTTCAGCAGCTTGCCGTTGCGGAAGACCGGCTGCAGCACGTTCTCCTCCTCGGGGATCGACCCCTTCGGCACGGTCACGTACGTCCCGTCCTCGTGCTTGAGCGCGAGCCGGCCCTTCTTCGACGCCTTGAACGCCGCGCCCGTCGGGGACTTCGCGATGTCCCGCCACTCGCCGGCCACCTGCACGGCGTTGGCCTTCTGGCCGAAGTTGTTGGTGTCGCGGTTCCAGTGCTGCAGCAGGCCGCCGCCCATCCCGAACACCGCGTTCTCGGCCGAGTAGCCGCGCCGTTCCAGCTCCATGAACACCTGGGGCAGCGAGTGGAAGTTCACGCCGTCGCCCTGCACGACCCGCACGAAGGGGGGCAGCACCTTGAAGCCCTTCGAGTTGACCGTGTGGCCGAAGGCGTCCATCAGCCAGCCGGTCGTGTCGGCCGTGACCTGCACGATGTCGCCCGAGTCGGGACGGATGCCGACGAGGCCGGGGAAGTTCGCGACCATCTCCTTCAGCTCGCCGCCGATGATGTTCTTGACGCAGTTCTCGTGGTCGTAGGTGTCGGTGAGCACCAGCGCGCAGCCCTCGGGGGCATAGGTCTCCAGCATGTTCCGGATCGCGCCGGCCTCGTCGTCGCGGCCCCAGGCGCAGAAGCCGGCGTGCTCGGCGTTCGGGCCGGAGTTGGACACCTTGCCGGCGTTGTAGAAGTGCTTGGCGGCGAGGATCCCGGGCACCGTGTCGCTCTGGTCGAAGTTCACCAGGTGCGCGAGCCCGCCGAGCGCGGCGGACTGCTGCGAGCTGACCCCGCGCGCGCCGTAGTCGTGCAGCATGTTGCGCAGCAGCTGCTGGTTGTCCGACGTGCGCTCCAGCGCCTCCCGGATCACCTGCTTGCACAGCCAGCTGACGGTGCCGATCGTGCACGGGTACCAGACGGCCCGCAGCAGCGCGGTCTCGAAGAAGCTCGTGGCCCAGAAGTACCTCGGGTCGGTGTTGATCAGCTGGACGAGCACGTTGCGGGCCGGGAGCACCGTGCCCTCGGGCACCGCCTCGATCTCGACGGGCAGGTAGCCGCCGTGGTCGTTGAGGACGCCCAGCCAGTTGTCACGGTTGAAGTGCATCCCCTGCTCGCGGACGACGAACTCGGCCTCGTCGATGTCCTCCAGCGTGACCGGCCGCATCAGGTACTCGCGCAGGAACGCCTGCAGCCCCACGAACATCGTCACCGGGAAGGCACCGCCGCGCGACTCGATGTAGCTGGAGACGTACTCGGTCCCCGGCGGGTACAGCGGGTAGTGGCAGTGCTTGTAGTTGTCCGTGTTGATGATCAGGTTGTCCAGGTATCCCATGGCCGTCCTCGTGTGGAGTCGTTTCGAGCGTGGGAAGGGCGCCGCCGCTCACCGCGGCCGATCCATGTGCGCCGCCCGGCGGAAGTACCTCTCCGAGCTGCCTGCCAGCTTCGCGTACCGGGCCGTGCACCGGCCAGGGTCCGGGTCGCAGAGCAACAGGATGTTAACGTTTCTATCGCGAGCCACCGTTCTGGTACCTGAGAACGGGCGGGCCGCGCCCTCCGGCAGCCTCGCCCCGACTCCGCCACCCAGCACGATTTGCGCAGCTCAACGGCACTTCTGTCGCCGTGGCGGGACGGCCCGGCGGGCACCCGCTCCCAGGCGGCCGGACCCGGATCCCGCTGTCCGATAGAAACGTTTCCGTCAGGGGCGTCATCGACCCTTCCTCTCCGTCGCCCGGCTACCGCGCCGGCACCGTCCCCGCCGCCGCCCCGATCGCGGCGGCCGTGGGCATCCCGCCGCGGGCCCCGGGCTGCGTCACCGACAGCGCCGCGGCCACGTTCGCCACCCGCACCGCCTCGACCAGCGGCGTGCCCGCGGCCAGCCGCGCGGCCAGCACCCCGTTGAACGTGTCGCCCGCACCGGTGGTGTCCGCCACCGCCACCGGCAGCGGCGGCACCCGCACGGGGTCCCCGTCCACCGGCACGACCAGCACGCCGTCGCCGCCCAGCGTCACCACGGCCGGCGCACCGGTACGCGCCGTGACGGCCCGCGCGCGTCCGCGGGGGGGAGCCCGGCCAGGCGGGCGAGGTCGGCCAGCTCCCCCGCGTTCGGGGTGAGCACCGGGCCGTGCCGCAGCAGGCCGGCGACCACGTCGATCACCGGCGCCGGGTTGAGCACGCACGGCACGCCCGCCGCGGCCGCCGTCTCCACCGCCGCGGCGACCGCCGCCCCCGGGATCTCGGTGCTGACCAGCACGCACCCGGCCCCGGGCAGGCGCCGGCGAGCGCCGCGCGGACCGCGGCCGGGTCCACCCGGGCGTTCGCCCCGGCACCCACCGCGATCTGGTTCTCCCCCGCCGGATCCACCACGATCAACGCCACCCCGGTCGCCACGCCGTCGAGCACGGCGACCCCGCCGACGTCCACGCCCTCGGCGCGCAGCTCGGCCAGCGCGGCCCGCCCGGTGTCGTCGGCGCCCACCGCCCCGACCAGCCGCACCCGCGCACCCGCCCGGGCCGCGGCCACCGCCGCGTTCGCGCCCTTGCCGCCGCCGTGCGCGCGACACCCGGGCCGACGACCGTCTCCCCCGGGCCCGGCAGCCGCTCGGCCGCCACCACCAGGTCGACGTTCACCGCGCCGACCACCACGAGCGCGTCCGCCGTCATCCCGGCACCGCCGGCGGGGCGACCGAGTCGCGCAGCTGGACGGTCGCGGGCAGCATCCCGAGCCCGCCCGGCGGCGCGTCGCCCGGTTCGAGCAGGTCGAAGAGCGCGGTGGCGGCCCGGAACCCCATGTCGTGCGCGGGCTGGCGCACGGTCGTCAGCCGCGGGGTCAGCAGGCCCGAGACCGGCAGGTCGTCGAAGCCGACGAGGGACAGCTCCTGCGGCACCCGGATGCCCGCGGCCTTGCAGTGCTCCAGCGCGCCGATCGCCATGAGGTCGTTGGCGCACAGCAGCGCCGTGGGCCGCGTGCCGGGCGGCCCGGCCAGCGCCTGCGCGGCCAGGCGCGCGCCCGACTCCTGCCGGTAGTCGCCCACCAGCACCGGGATCTCGTCGGTGTCCAGGCCCGCGGCCGCGGCGGCCTCGCGGTAGCCGGCGAGGCGTTGCTGGGCCGTCCACAGCGCGCTCGGCCCGCCGATCACCGCGACCCGGCGGTGGCCGTGCTCGAAGACGTGCCGGGCCACCTCGCGGGCGCCGCGGCGCGAGTCGCACACGACCGCGGGCAGGTCGAACCCGGGGATCTGCTCGTCGACGAGCACCACCGGTCCCGACCGCTGCAGCTCGAGGATCGCCGTCGGCAGGCTGCCGGTGCCCGACAGGTACACGACGCCGTCGAGGCGCTGGCTGCGCAGCAGCGTCGCCTGCTTCTCCTCGGGCTGCTCGGTCGCGTCCGGCACGACGAGCACCACGAGCACGTCCCGCGCCGACGCCGCCTTCTGCACGCCCTCGGCCACCATCGCGAAGAACTGGTTGGTCAGCTCGGGGACGACCAGCCCGATCGTCGACGCGCGGCGGCGCTTGAGGCTGCGCGCCGAGCCGTTGGGCGAGTACTCCAGGACGCGCACCGCGTCGAGCACCCGGTCGCGGCGCTCCGGCGCGACCGGGCCGGTGCCGTTCAGCACGTAGCTGACGGTGCTGAGCGAGACACGCGCGTGCTCGGCGACGTCCTTCATGGTCGGTCGGCGGCGGGTGGCCACGGATCGTCCCTCCTAGGCCCGGCCGCCGCGGCCCACGTGAGGATCGACGCCCAGAGCTGCCGGTAGCAGGGCCAGCCGATGAACTCGGGCGGCGCCCAGTGCGGTGCGAGATCGGACGTGAACGCTACCGCACGCCCGGCCTCGGCCTCGCCGACGACGAGCAGCGGGTCGGTCCCGGCCCGGGCCACGACCTCGGCGCCCTCCCGGGCGACCACCCGGTTGTAGCCCAGCAGCAGCGGCCACTCGGCGGGCGTGCCGCCGAGCACCGGATGCCCCGGCGCGACGACCTCGGGCTTGAGGCCCTCCGGGACCTCCATCCGGTCGTCGTGGTCGAGCACCCGCACCGGCAGCACGGGGGCGAGCGGGCTCATCCCGTAGCGGGCCCGCCCGTCGATCCCGGAGAACGACATGTAGCCGCCGATCATCACCAGCCCGCCGCCGCGGCGGGTCCACGCGGCCAGCTCGGCCAGCCGGTTCGTGGAGCGCTCCGACCGCAGGAACGTCTCGTCGGGCAGCAGGAACGAGTTCGACCCGATGTCGCTGAGCACCACGACGTCGAACGCCTCCAGCTCGGCGGCCGTCCGCGGGAACCGCGCCGAGATCTCGTGCGCCCGCACGTAGGTGAGCGCGAAGCCGGACGCCGCCATCGCGTCCAGGAAGACGCCGGCGCCCTCCTCGTACTCGGTGGTGTGGAACTGGTCGAAGCCCTTCATGTGGATCGTGTGCTTGATCCACGACTCCCCGGCGACCAGCACCTTCATCGGCGTGTACGGCCCCGCGCTCATACGAGCCGGTCCCCGACGTGCGCCGGCAGGACGCGCGACTCGGGCATGGCGAGCGTGGTGCCCTCCCGCATGTCCCAGCCGATCATCCTCTCCGGGACCAGCTCGTGGTACGTCCGCCCGGCCACCTCGCCGAACTCCCGGTAGCTCTCCCCGTACGTGCCCGACGTGGAAGTACTTCTCGAACACCAGCCCGGCCAGCACGTCGAGCAGCTCCGGGTCGGCGACCGCGCGCAGCGTGCCGGTGATGCGCACGCCGTGCACGGTGGCGTACTCCTCGCCGTCGTCGACGAGCGCCGAGAGCGTCCGGCCCGCGGCGGCGTTGGCGGCGTGCCGGCTGCCGGCGTCGAACGGGATGTAGACCTTCTTCTCGTGCACGACGTGCCACAGCGGGGTCAGGTAGATCGACCCGTCCTCGTTCAGGGTGGCGACGCGGATCGACCGCGCCCGCGTCAGGTACGCCCAGCGCTTGTCGCCGCGCAGCGGCATGAGCGTGCTCGCGGTGATCGGGGTGACGGCCATCGGTTCACTTCCTCAGTGACGTGAGCTGGGCGGAGTAGTCGGCGGCCTCGACGAGCCCCGCGCGCGGCGACGGCCCGGAGGTCCAGAAGAAGACGGTCGCCACGCCGCTCGCCGTCAGCGTGTACGTGTAGCCCGCGGGCAGGTAGATGTGCTCGCCCTCGGCGGCCTCCAGCACCACCCGCCGGCCGGCCGCGTCCTCGACCTCGAGGTGCACCTTCCCCTTGAGGCAGTAGTGCGTCTCGTCGAAGTCCTTCTGGTCCCAGCGGTAGGGCAGGTGGTCGGGCTCCATGTAGCAGTAGCCCTGCCGGAAGTAACGGGCGTCGTCGCGCTCGCGGGACAGGAAGATCGCCGTGTCGATCCCGGTGTTGAACTCCAGCCGGGGCAGCTTGTCGATCTCGTCCGGGGTGATCACCCGCGGGTAGCGGCGCGCGTTGGGCGCGGACGCGTCGTACTCGGTCATGGGAACGGCCTCCGGGGTCAGAGCGCGATGACGACGGTCTTGGTCTGGGTGTAGAGGTCCAGCGCCTCCGGGCCGAGCTCGCGGCCCCAGCCGGACTGCTTGTAGCCGCCGAACGGCAGCGCGGCGTCGATGGCGCCGTAGGTGTTCACGAACACCATCCCGGCCTGCAGCTGCGCCGCGGCCCGGTGCGCCTTCGACAGGTCCTTCGTCCAGACGCCCGCGGCCAGCCCGTACGGCGAGTCGTTCGCCTCCCGCGCAGCTCCGCGGGGTCGTCGAACGGCCGCGCGACCAGCACCGGCCCGAAGATCTCCTCGCGGACGACGGCGGCGTCCGGCTCGACGTCGACCAGCACCGTCGGCTCGACGAACCACCCGTGCTCGCCGTGGCGGGCGCCGCCGGTGACCACCCGGGCGCCGGCGTCGCGGCCGGCGTCGATGTAGCCGGTGACCCGCTGCAGCTGCTCCGCCGACACCAGCGGGCCCAGCTGCACGCCCGGGTCGGTGCCGGGCCCGATGGTCAGCGCCGCCGCCTTCGCCGCCACCCCGGCCACGACGTCGTCGAACACGTCCGACTGCACGTAGAGCCGGGAGCCGGCGATGCACACCTCGCCCATGTGGCTGAAGATCGCACCGGCCGCGCCGCTGGTCGCCGCCTCCAGGTCGCGTCGGCGAACACCACGTTCGGCGACTTGCCGCCCAGCTCCAGGCTGACCTTCTTGAGGTTGCCCCGCGCCGCGTCGACGATCGCCCGCCCGGTCTCGGTCGAGCCGGTGAAGGCCACCTTGTCGACGCCGTCGTGCGCCGGCGACCGCCGCGCCGGTCACCGCGCCCGGGCCGTTCAGCACGTTGAGCACACCCGGCGGCAGGCCCGCCTCCAGGAACAGCTCACCGAGCCGCAGCGCGGTCAGCGGGGTCTGCTCGGCCGGCTTGAGCACCACCGTGTTGCCCGCGGCCAGCGCCGGCCCGAGCTTCCACGACGCCATCATCAGCGGGAAGTTCCACGGGATGATCTGGCCGACCACGCCGAGCGGCTCCCGGCGGGTGTAGGCGTGCCAGGCCCCCGGCGCCGACGGCGTCACCGTCCGCCCGTCGATCTTCGTCGCGGACCCGGCGTAGTAGCGGAACACCTCGGCGGCGAACGCGTGGTCGCCGCGCGCCTCGGCGAGCGGCTTGCCGTTGTCCAGGCTCTCGACCAGGGCGAGCTCGTCGGCGTGGCGCTCGACCAGCTCCGCGACGCGCCAGAGGACCCGCCCCCGCTCCGACGGCGACGCGGTGCGCCAGGCGCCCGTCTCGAACGCGCGGCGGGCGGCGAGCACGGCGCGGTCGACGTCCGCCGCACCGGCCACGGCCACCTGCGCGAGCACCTCACCGGTCGCCGGGTCGTGCGTCGGCATGGTGGCGCCGTCGGCCGCGTCGGTGAACGCGCCGTCGATCAGGAGCCCGCGCGGGCCGTCGGGGAGCCGCGGCCGGCCGGGCGCGCCGGCCGGCGCCGGCATCGTGCTGGTCATCGGGATGGTCCCTCCAGGGCGGCTGCGGTGTGAGGACGACTAGAAACGTATACACCCGTGCTCCCCTTGGGAAGACCTTGTCGGAGATGAGCTGCTTGCTAGCCTGCTCGAAACGTTTCTGTGACGAGCGAGGGTGCGATGACCGAGCAACCGTCCGCGCTGGGCCCGCTGCGCGTGCTCGACTTCTCGCGGGTGCTGGCCGGGCCGTTCGCGACGATGCTGCTCGGCGACCTCGGGGCCGAGGTCACGAAGGTGGAACGGCCCGGCGCCGGCGACGACACGCGGGCCTGGGGCCCGCCCTACGACCCGTCCGGCGAGGCCACCTACTTCCAGTCGGTCAACCGCAACAAGACCGGCCTCGCCCTGGACCTCGACGACCCCGCCGACCGCGCCACCGCCCGCCGCCTCGCCGAACGGGCCGACGTCCTCGTCGAGAACTTCCGGCCCGGCGTGATGGACCGCCGCGGGCTCGGCCACCCGGAGCTGAGCGCCGTGAACCCGCGGCTCGTCTACTGCTCGATCAGCGGGTTCGGCACCGGGGCCGGCGCCGGGCTGCCCGGCTACGACCTGCTCGTGCAGGCCGTCGGCGGGCTCATGAGCATCACCGGCCCGGCCGGCGGCGAGCCGCAGAAGGCCGGCGTCGCCGTGGTCGACGTGCTGACCGGCCTCTTCGCGACCGTCGGGATCCTCGCGGCGCTCCGCCACCGGGACGCCACCGGAGAGGGCCAGCTCGTGTCCGTCGACCTGCTGTCCTGCCTGCTCGCCGCGCTGGTCAACCAGGCCGCGGCGCACACGTCCGGGGGCGTCACGCCCGCCCGGATCGGCAACCGGCACCCCAGCATCGCCCCGTACGAGCTGTTCCCGACCGCCGACGGGGACCTCGTGCTCGCCGTCGGCAACAACCGGCAGTTCCGCGCGCTGTGCGGCGTGCTCGGCGTTCCCGGGCTGGCGGACGACGCGCGGTTCGCCACCAACCCCGACCGGGTCGCGCACCGGGACGCGCTCGCCGCGGCGCTGCGGGCGGCCCTGGCCACCCGCCCGGCCGCGGAGTGGGCCGCCGAGTGCGCCGCGGCGCGGGTGCCGGCCGGCACGGTCAACGACGTCGCGGGGGCGTTCCGGCTCGCGGCCGGCCTCGGCCTCGACCCGGTCGTCGCGGTGCCGCGGCCGGACGGCACCGCGGTCCGGCTGCCGCGCAACCCGATCCGGCTCTCGCGCACGGGGCCGACCTACCGGCTCCCGCCCCCGCCGCCGCCCGGCGCAGGCCGAACGGAGGGATAGGTGAGACTATCCTTTCGCGTACAACGTAAACAGGACCGACGAAGGGGGCGGCGCCGTGACGGACCGGACGGACGGGGCGGCAGGCGGGACGGCGGACGGGCTCGCAGGACGTGTGCTGGGGGTGCTGCTCGCCGCGGTGCTCGTGGCCTTCACGGCCCAGCAGCTGCTCACGCCGGTGCTGGCGCCGCTGTCGCGGGAGCTGGAGCTGACCGAGTTCCAGCTCGGCCTGGTCATCACGGTCGCCGCCGTGGTCTTCACGCTCGGCAGCCTGTTCTGGGGCCGGGTCGTCGACGTGTGGGGCAGCCGCCGGGTCCTGCTCACGGGTCTGACGCTGGGCGTGGCCGGGCTGGCGAGCTTCGCGGTCGTCTGCCACCTCGCGCTCGCCGGCGGCTGGGCGACCCCCGCGACGCTCACCGCCATGCTCGTCACGCGCAGCGTGCTGTTCGGGGCCGGGATCGGCGCGGTCCCGGTCGCCGCGCTGGCGCACGTCGCGGCCGCGACCGCCGGCGAGCGCGAGCGCACCCGGGCGGTCTCACTGGTGGGCGCGGCCCAGGCCGTCTCGCTCGTGCTCGGACCCGGGGTCGGCGGCGCCCTCGCGGTCGCCGAGCTGCTGCTGCCCGTCTACGCCGCGCCGGTGCTGCTCGCGCTGATCACGATCGGCGTCGCCGTCCTGGTCCCCGCCCGGCCCGCGGCGGACGCGGCCGCGCACCCGCGGCCCACCGGTCGCCGGGCGGGCGGGGTCGGGCCGCTCGACCCGCGGGTCCGGCCCTTCCTGACCGTGGGCTTCCTGCTCTTCCTCTCCCTCGGCGTCATGCAGGTGGTGCTCGGGTTCCTGGTGCAGGACCGGCTCGGCCTCGGCGCCACCGCCACCGCGGGCGCGTCGGCACCGCCATGTTCGTCACCGGGCTGGTGCTCGTCGCGATGCAGGCCGTGGTGGTGCCACGGCTGGGCTGGGCGCCCGCCCGGCTGCTGCGGGTCGGGGCGCCGGTGGCCGCCGCCGGGTTCGCCGCGCTCGCGCTGGCCCCGCAGCTCTGGTCGATCACCGCCGGCCTCTGCGTGATCGCCGTCGGCCTCGGTCTCGCCATGCCGGGCTACACCGCGGGCGCCACCCTGGGCGTCGGGCCCACCGAGCAGGGCTCGGTCGCGGGCCTGGTCAACGCGACCAACGGCACCACCTTCATCGTCGGCCCGCTGCTGGGCACCGCCCTCTACGGCGCCGGCCCGGCGCTGCCGATCTGGGTCGGCGCCGCCTCCTGCGCCGTCGCCGCCCTCGTCGCCCTGCTCGGTCGCGGGGCGGCCGGCGGGGTGGCCGACCCCGCCGCGACCCCGCCCGTCGCGTCACCGACCGAGGGATGAAGGCCGTGGTGCCGGGACCGCCCCGCCGCCGCGGCGCCGGCCTGCTGGACCTGCCGAGCATCGTCGACGCCGCGCTCGCCATCGCCCGCACCGACGGCATGCCCGGCCTCACCATGCGCCGCGTCGCCGACGAGCTGGGCTGCTCGCCGATGGCCCTCTACCGCCACGTCGCCGACCGGCAGGCGCTCGTGCTCGCCATGCTCGACACCCTCGCCGCCCGCATCGCGATCCCCCCACCCGTCCCCGACCCGCGCGCCGAGATCAGCGCGCTGCTGCACGCCGTGCACACCGCGGTCCGGGGCGAACCCTGGGTCGTGCACGCGCTCGTCCAGGACGGCCTCGCCAGCCCGCGCATCCTGCCCGTCATCGACCGGATCTTCGCCGCACTCGCCCGCGCCGGACTCCACGGCACCGCCGCACTCTCCGCCCACACGCTGCTGTGGGAGTTCGCCTACGGCGAGCTGCTCACCTCACACCACAACCGCCCCGACGCCTGGAACCGGACCATGGTCCGCGAGTCCGACCCCGAGCGCTTCCCCGCACTCCACGCCGCCGTCCGGGAGGCCCGGCACCACCCCGGCGAACGCGCACCCGAGCTGTTCGGGCCGCACCTCGACACCGTCCTCGACGGGCTCCTCGGGCCCGCGACCACGCGGACCGCCCTCGGCCCGGACCGCGCTCCACAGGAGCATCCCGAGCGGGGAACCGGCCGAGGGTGACCACGGATCCGACGCCCGTCCGGATCGGCGAGGCGGTGCGGCCCGTCAGGTCGCGACCGGGACGGCTCCGGCCGCGGTCTCGATGAGCTCCACCACGTCCTCGGGGTGGGAGACCATCGCCACGTGGTTCGTCGAGACCTCGACGGTCGTGGCGTTCATGCGGGCGGCGAACTGCCGCTGGGCGGCGGGCGGGATGGTCTGGTCCCCCTCGGCGACCAGGAACCAGGACGGATGCGACCTCCACGCCGGCACGCCCATCACCTCCTCCAGGGAGGACCAGGCCAGCGGCTGCTGCACGGCGTGCATGACCCGCGCCCGGACCGGGTCGACGTCGGCGGCGAAGTGGTTCAGGAAGTCGTCCTCGGGCATCCACGCGTAGCCCTGCTCGTCGCGTCCAGGTGCGCGAGCGCCGGGCCCGGCGGACCCTGCGCCAGCAGCGTGCCGATCGACTCGCCCTCGTCCAGGCCGAACGCCGCGATGTAGACCAGACCGACGACGTTCGGCGCGTCCGGGCCCAGCGCGGTGACGATCTGACCGCCGTAGGAGTGGCCGGCGACGACCGTCGGGCCGTCCTGGCGCGCGAGCACCAGGCGCAGGCGGGCCACGTCGGCGGCCAGCGCGCCCTCCGCGAACTGGGGCGCGGTGACGTGGAAGCCGTCGGCCTGCAGCCGCTCGACGACCGCACCCCAGCTGGAGCCGTCGGCCCACGCGCCGTGGACGAGGACGATGTTCGGTCGACCGCTCATCAGCGGCTCCTTCCCTTCCGGGACAGTCGCTCCCAGGACCGGTCACCACTGTCGCGCCGACGGCCGGCCCCGGCCTCACCCGCCACGGGCGAAGCTCGGCGAGCGCCACGGGCGGCGCGTGTCAGCGGACCGTAAGGGTCACGGAGGCCGGGTGGTCGCTAGCTTCCCGAGACGTGCCGCGACCTGCGATGTCCTCCACCCGACGGCCGGCCGGGGCCGGGGCCGTGCTCCTCGTCGCCGGGCTCGTCCTGGCGGCGGCGCTGGTCGGCTGGTGGCTGCTGCGTTCCGGGGTGGACATCTTCCTCGGGTTCCCGCCGCTGCTCGCGCACTGGGAGCCGCACGTCGGTCCGGGCACGCCGGCGGCGCTCGCCGTCGCGGTCGCGGTCGCGGGGTACGGGCCGCGGCTCGCCGACGGCCTGCGGTGGGGCCCGCTGCTGGCCGCCGCGTGGCTCGCCGCCGCGGCCTGGACGTTCGCGCTGGCCCTCGTCGACGGGTGGGAGCGCGGCGTGGTGGGCCGGCTGACCAGCGGCGAGGAGTACCTGCACGACGTGCCGCGGGTGGACGGCGTGCTGGAGATGCTCCGGACGTTCTCCGACCACATCCTCACCGACCGGCCGGATTTCTGGACGACGCACGTCGGCGCGCACCCGCCGGGCGCGTTCCTGGTGTTCGTGCTGCTCGACCGGGCCGGGCTGGGCGGGGGCGGCCCGGCCGGGGGTCTTCGTCGTGCTGGTCGGCTCGTCGGCGTGCGTCGCCGTGGCGGTGGCGCTGCGCGCGCTCGGCGCGGAGGCGGCGGCGCGCCGCGCTCGTCGGTCGTGGCTGCGGGCGGGTCGGGT
>MKJX01000017.1 GCA_001942415.1 Pseudonocardia sp. CNS-139 | reverse complement strand
AGAACCCGAACGACGTGACCAGGTACAGGATCGCGATGTCCTTGGGGTCGGTCGTGCCCAGCATCCGCACGAATCCCGAGCCTTGCGCGACCGCCGCACCGGGTACGGGCGCACCGTGATCGGGGTCGTCTGACAGCGGTCATGGCGCCTCCCTCGGCACGCCCCCCTTGTCCCCCGTCGTTGCAGGACCGTAGGCCGGACCGGCGCCGCTGTCAGCCCGTGGCGTCGGCCGTCCGGGTGACGGCAACCGGATGAACACCGGTCTCTAGCATGGTTCGGTGGCTTTCTCGTCCCTTCTCGACCGACTGCCCGCCGCCCCGCCGTCGCTGATGCGGGCGCTCGCGATCGCGGCGGTCGTCGCGCAGGGCGGGATCGCGGTCACCGGCTCGGTCGTGCGCGTCACCGGGTCCGGGCTGGGCTGCCCGACCTGGCCGGAGTGCTTCCCCGGGAGCCTGGTGCCGACCCCGCACCCCGATGTCGAGCAGGTCACGCAGTGGATCGAGTTCGGCAACCGGCTGCTGACGTTCGCGTGGTGCTCGCCGCGGGCGCGTGCCTCGTCGCGGCGCTGGCGACCCGGCCCCGCCGCACCCGGCTGACCGCGCTCGCCGTCGTCCAGCCGCTCGGCGTGGTCACGCAGGCCGTCATCGGCGGGATGGTCGTGCGGCTGGGGCTCGTGTGGTGGAGCGTGGCCGTGCACTTCTTCGTGTCGATGGTGCTGGTCTGGCTCGCCGTGCAGCTCGTCGAGGCCGCGACGGACGGCGCCGGCCCGCCGCGGGCGCGCGTCGGCGGCGCGGTGCGCGGCCTGGTGGCCACCAGCACGGTGGTGCTCGCCGCGCTGGTCGTCGCCGGCACGTTCGTCACGGCCGCCGGGCCGCACGCCGGGGACGCCGCCACCCCGCGCCTGGACGTCAGCGTCGCGGCGGTCGCGCAGCTGCACGCCGACCTGCTCTTCGGCTACCTCGGCCTGCTCGTCGGGCTGGGTTTCACGCTGCGTGCGGTCGGCGCGCCCGCGGTGGTGCTGCGGCGCTACGCCGTGCTCGTCGCCGTCGTGCTGGCGCAGGGCGCGCTCGGCGGCGTCCAGTACGCGCTGGGGGTGCCCGAGGTGCTGGTCTCGCTGCACGTGCTGGGCGCCGGGCTGGTCACGGTGGCCGCGGCGTGGCTGTGGGCCGGGCTCACCGAGCGCCCGCACGCGCCGCGGCGGCGCCGGCGCCCGACCCGGAGCCGGTGCTCGCCGAAAGGGCATGATCGGGCGGTGCACGCCATCCAGATCACCCGCACCGGCGGGCCCGACGTCCTCACCCTCGCCGACCTGCCCGCGCCGGTGGCCGGGCCGGGGCAGCTCCTCGTCGACGTGGCGCTGGCCGGGGTCAACTACATCGACACCTACCACCGGGGCGGCGTGTACGACATGCCGCTGCCGCTCGTGCTCGGGCTGGAGGGCGTCGGCCGGGTCCGCACGGCCGGCGAGGGTGTCACGGGATTCGCGCCCGGCGACCGGGTCGCGTGGTCCGAGGCGCTCGGCAGCTACGCCGACACCGCCGCGGTGCCGGCCGACAAGGCCGTCCCGGTGCCGGCCGGGGTGTCCGACGAGGCCGCGGTCGGCGCGCTGCTGCAGGGCATGACGGCGCACTTCCTCGTGCACGACACCCACCGGGTGGCGCCGGGCGAGAACCTGCTGGTCCACGCCGCGGCGGGCGGGGTCGGGCTGCTGCTCACGCAGATGGCCGCGGCCGCCGGAGCCCGGGTGATCGCGACCGTGTCCACCGCGGAGAAGGAGGAGCTGGCCCGCGCGGCCGGCGCCGCGGACGTCGTCCGCTACACCGAGGTCGACGACCTGGCGGCCGCGGTGCGCGACCTGACCGGCGGGGAGGGCGTCGCCGTCGCGTACGACAGCGTCGGGCGCACCACGTTCGACGCGAGCCTCGCGTCGGTGCGCCGCCGCGGGACGCTGGTGCTCTACGGCGCCGCCAGCGGGCCGGTGCCGCCGGTCGACCCGCAGCGGCTCAACGCGGCCGGCTCGCTCTTCCTCACCCGGCCCAAGCTCTTCGACCACGTCGCCACCCGCGACGAGCTGCTCGCGCGGGCCGCGGCCGTCTACGCCGACGTCGCCGCGGGCCGCCTCGCGTCCGGATCGGCGGGCGCTACCCGCTCGCGGACGCCCGCACGGCGCACGAGGACCTGCAGGGCCGGCGCACCACCGGCAAGTTGCTCCTGGTGCCGTAACGGTCCGTGCTAGACACAGGGCGTGCCGGAGACCCCGTTCCACGACCTGCAGGACTACGTCGCGCTGCCCCGGCTGGCCGGGCTCGCGCTCTCCCCGGACGGCACCCGGCTCGTCACCACCGCGGCCGCGCTCAACCCGGAGCGCACGCGCTGGCGACCCGCGCTGTGGGAGGTCGACCCGTCCGGTGAACGGCCCGCGCGGCGGCTGACCAGGGGCGCGACCGGAGAGTCGGCACCGGCGTTCACCGCGGACGGCGACCTGCTGTTCACCTCGCCCGCCCCGACCCGGAGCGGGCCGATCCGGCGCCGGACGAGCCCGCCGCGCTGTGGCTGCTCCCGGCGACCGGCGAGCCGTACGTCGTCGGCACCCGCCCCGGCGGCATCGCCGGCCCGGTCCCGGCGCGCGCCGCCGCCACGGTCGCCGCGGTGTCGATGACGCTCCCCGGCGCCGTCACCGCGGAGGACGACGAGGCGCGCCGCAAGGCGCGGCGGGAGAAGAAGATCGGTGCGATCCTGCACGCCGGCTACCCCGTGCGGCTCTGGGACCACGACCTCGGCCCGGACGAGCCGCGGCTCGCGCCGGCGACCTCGCCCCGGACGGCACCGTGGCGTGGCGCGACCTCACGCCCGCGCCCGGGCACGCGCTCGTCGAGGCCGGCTACGACGTCAGCCCGGACGGCAGCACGGTCGTCACGACGTGGTGGCGCGCCGAGCCCGGCGGCGCCCGGCGCGCCACGCTCGTGGCCGTCGACGTCGCGACCGGGGAGCACCGGGTGCTCGCCGACGACCGGGACCACGAGTTCGCGATGCCGATGGTCAGCCCGGACGGGGCGTGGGTGGCGTGCGTGCGCGAACTGCGCACCGCCCCCGACACCCCGCCGGACCAGCGTCTGGTCGTGCTCCCGCTGGCCGGCGGCGCGCCCCGTGAGATCGCGCCGGGCTGGGACCGCTGGGCCAACGGCGGCCGCTGGACGCCCGACGGCGCGGCGCTGGTCGTCATCGCCGACGAGGACGGGCGCCGCCCCGTGTTCCGCGTCGACGTCGCCGACGGCCGCGTCACGCGGCTGACCGGCGACCACGGCGCCTACACCGACGTCGTCATCGGCCCGGACGGGGCGCACGTCTACGCGCTGCGCAGCGCCGTCGACGCGCCGCCGGCGCCGGTCCGGCTGGACGCCACCACCCCGGACCAGCAGCCGGTGCCGCTGCCCGGCCCGGCCGCGCCGCCGACGCTGCCCGGCACGCTCACCGAGGTGCACGCCACGGCCGCCGACGGCGCGCCGCTGCGGGCCTGGCTCGTGCTGCCTGCGGGCGCGTCCGAGGCGTCCCCGGCACCGCTGCTGCTGTGGGTGCACGGCGGGCCGCTGGCCAGCTGGAACGCCTGGCAGTGGCGCTGGAACCCCTGGCTGATGGCGGCCCGCGGGTACGCCGTGCTGCTGCCCGACCCGGGCCTGTCCACCGGCTACGGCCGTGACTTCGTGGCCCGCGGGTGGGGCGACTGGGGCGCCGCGCCCTACACCGACCTGATGACGGTCACCGACGTCGCGGCCGCCCGTCCCGACGTCGACGCGGAGCGGACGGCCGCGATGGGCGGCTCGTTCGGCGGCTACATGGCGAACTGGATCGCCGGGCACACCGACCGGTTCCGGGCGATCGTCACGCACGCGAGCCTGTGGGCACTCGACCAGTTCGGCCCCACCACCGACGTCGCCTGGTACTGGCTGCGCGAGATGACGGCCGCGATGTCCGGGCGCAACAGCCCGCACACCGCGGCCGACGCGATCCGCACGCCGATGCTGGTGATCCACGGCGACCGGGACTACCGGGTGCCCGTCGGGGAGGCGCTGCGGCTGTGGTGGGACCTCGTCTCCCGGCACGAGGGCGACCCCGCCGACCTCCCGCACCGGTTCCTGCTCTTCCCCGACGAGAACCACTGGGTGCTCACGCCGCAGCACGCCGCGCTCTGGTACCAGACCGTCACGGCGTTCCTCGACCACCACGTCCTGGGCAAGGAGTGGGAGACCCCCGACCTGCTGCGCTGACCCCGGCCGTGTGGCCCGCCGTCCCCGCGGGTATGCCCATCGGCGCATAAGAGGTGACCGAGGAGGTGTGCACATGGGCGGCAACAAGATCGTCGTCTACAAGGGACCGGGGAAGGTGGCCGTCGAGGACCACGACATGCCGAAGCTCGAGGTACCGCCCGACGTCGCCACGGCGATGGGGATGGCCCGCAAGGCCGACCACGGGGTGATCCTCCGGTGCGTCTCCACCAACATCTGCGGTTCGGACCAGCACATGGTGCGCGGGCGCACGACGGCGCCGCCCGGGCAGACGCTGGGGCACGAGATCACCGGCGAGGTGGTCGAGAAGGGCAACGACGTGCAGTTCGTCGACGTCGGCGACATCTGCTCGGTGCCGTTCAACATCGCCTGCGGACGCTGTCGCAACTGCCGCGAGGGCGCGACCGGGGTGTGCCTCAACGTCAACCCGGCCAGGGCCGGCTCGGCGTACGGGTACGTCGACATGGGCGGCTGGGAAGGCGGGCAGGCCGAGTACGTGATGGTCCCGTTCGCGGACTTCAACCTGCTCAAGTTCCCCGACCGTGACCAGGCACTGGAGAAGATCCTCGACCTGACGATGCTGTCGGACATCTTCCCGACCGGCTACCACGGCGCGTTCACCGCCGGCGTGACCACCGGCTCCACCGTGTACGTCGCGGGCGCCGGACCCGTCGGGCTGGCGGCGGCGTACTCGGCGATGCTGCTCGGCGCGGCCGTCGTCATCGTCGGGGACCGCAACGGCGAGCGGCTGGCGCAGGCCCGGTCGTTCGGGTGCGAGACCGTCGACATCACGAAGGACGCCACGCTGGAGGACCAGGTCGCGCAGATCCTGGGCACCAACGAGGTCGACGCCGCCGTCGACGCGGTGGGCTTCGAGGCGTCCGGGCACGGCGTCGGGGCGAGCGAGCAGCCCGCGGCCGTGCTGAACTCGATCATGACGCTGGCCCGTGCGGGCGGCCGGCTGGGCATCCCGGGCCTGTACGTGACGGGCGACCCCGGCGCCGCCGACGCGGACGCCAAGGAGGGGACGCTCAAGGTCCGGCTGGGGCTCGGGTGGGCGAAGAGCCACGCCTTCACCACCGGCCAGTGCCCGGTGCTGAAGTACAACCGGGGCCTGATGATGAGCATCCTCCACGACCGCGCGCACATCGCCGACGCCGTGAACGCCACGGTGATCCGGCTCGACGAGGCACCGCGGGGCTACGAGGAGTTCGACAAGGGCGCCGCACGCAAGTACGTGCTGAACCCGCACGGGATGGTCCGAGCGGCCTAGTCGTCGCAGCCCGCCGCGCCTCGTCGCAGCGTGTCCACCCGCTGCGAGGAGTGCCGGCGGGCTGCGACGTCAGGAGAGGGCGGCGCGCAGGCGGGCCGCGACCGGGGCGAAGTCGGCGAGGTCCGGCCACGTCCAGCGGACGACGCGCAGGCCCAGGTCGCGCAGCGCGTCCTCGCGGCGCTTCTCGGCGAAGACCGCGTCGCCGGGGTCCTGCCCGGGGCGCAGGAGCCGGCCGTACTGACCCGGCCGTCGAACTCGCCGACGGTGCGGCGGTCCGGCCAGGCGAAGTCGACGCGGGCCGGCCCGGTGCGCAACGGCACCGCCCACTGCAGCTCGGGCGGCCGCAGCCCGGCCACGGCCATCGCGACGCGGCTGCGGCTCTCGCCGACACTCTCGCTGCGGCCGTCGGCGAACGCCACCACCCGGCGTGCCGCGGGGGCACCCGGCCGCCGGACGGCGCGCGCCGCCGCGTCCGCCAGCGCGTCCGGGCCGACCAGCCCGAGCCGCAGCGCCGCGTCCGCCACGACCACCGCCTGCTCGAACGGGAACCGTCGCGCGACGTCGACGACCGTGCGGGCGGGCGCCGTGACCGGCAGGCCGCCCACCAGGACGACCTCGTCCGGGTCGAGCGGTGCCGCGTGCAGGTGGACCCCGCTCCCCCGGCGCGCCGGACCGCCGCGCCCGCGTGACGTGCACGCGGTCGAGCGGGGTGCGCCAGAGCGGGATCCCGAGCAGCACGGCGGCCGACACGTGGCTGACGACGGCTTCCGCCGCCAGCTCCGGCATCGCGGCCCGGACGAGCACGGCGTGCCGCCGCTCGGGCTCGGCGGGCGGCTCGCCCACGAGGTAGGCGCCCCGGCGGACCGGGACCAGCCCGCCGTCCCGCACCCGGCGGCGCACCTCGTCGGGCCCGAACCCGGAGGCGAGCAGCTCCCGCCGCGACGTCACGAACGACGAATCCATGCCCTCCAGCGTGACGGCGCCACCAGCCACGATCGGGCGACTGTGGACAACCCCGACCTCGCAGCCCGCGGGGCCTCCTCGCAGCCCGTCGACGGGCTGCGAGGAGTGCCGGAGGGCTGCGAGGTCGGGTGGGTTACGACCAGAGGGTCGGGAGGCCCACCGCGGCGTCGACGGCGATCGCGGCGAACAGGCCGCAGAGGTACATGTTCGAGAGGTGGAACAGGCGCATCGGCCTCGTCTCGACCCCGGCGAGCACGCCGCGGTGCAGGCGGTGCGCCTGGATCACGAACCACGCGCCGCCGAGCACGGCCACCGCGGCGTAGATCCACGACGTGGCCGGCACCAGCAGCAGCGACCAGGCCGCCATCACCCACGAGTAGACGAGGATGCGCCGCGACACCTGGGCCGGCGGCGCGACCACCGGCAGCATCGGCACGCCGGCGTTGGCGTAGTCCTCGCGGTAGCGCATGGCCAGCGCCCAGAAGTGCGGCGGCGTCCAGAAGAAGATCACGCCGAACATGACGAGCGCGGGCCACTCGACCGACCCGGTGACCGCGGCCCACCCGATGACGACGGGCATGCAGCCGGCCGCACCGCCCCAGACGATGTTCTGCGAGGTCCGGCGCTTGAGCAGCAGCGTGTAGACGAGCACGTAGAACGCGATCGCCGCGACGGAGAGCACGGCGGCGAGCCAGTTGGTGGTGAACCACAGCCACACGGCCGACAGCACGCCGAGCACCAGCCCGAAGACGAGCGCGTTGCGGGGCGGCACCTGGCCCTTCGCCAGCGGGCGGCGGGAGGTGCGCTTCATGACCGCGTCGATGTCGGCGTCGACCACGCAGTTGAGCGCGTGCGCGCTGGCGGCGGCCATCGCGCCGCCGAAGAGGGTGGCCGCGATGAGCCACACCGACGGCACCCCGCGCGCGGCCAGGAACATCGCCGGCACCGTGACGACGAGCAGCTGCTCGATGATCCGCGTCTTGGTGAGCCCGACGTAGGCCCGCACGGTGTCGCGCACCCGCTGCAGGAGCGAGCGGTGCGCGTCCGGCGCAGGAGGAGCCTCGCCGACCCCCTGCTGGGACACGGGCAAGCTCACCGGCGACCTCTCTCCGCGTGGTGGGGCCCGGCCGGAACGGCGTCCGATCCGAGTTCTACGGCTTGTCGATGATAGCCGGGGGCGTGGGGTACCCCGCTCGCGGGTAGTTCCGCGGGTGACTCCGCCTCCGGCGACGCCGCGGGCACCGGCCGGGTGACTAGGCTGGCCGCAGAGCCGGACGCGTCCAGGCGTACCGCCTGTCCCCACACCCGCAACGTAGGGAAATTCTGTGGCCGAGACCGACATCGACACCCTGACCCGGGCGACCCTGCCCCCGGACTGGACCGATCTGGACAAGCGCGCGGTCGACACGGTGCGGGTGCTGGCCGCCGACGCCGTGCAGAAGGTCGGCAACGGCCACCCCGGCACCGCGATGAGCCTCGCGCCGCTCGCGTACGCGCTGTTCCAGCGCGTGATGCGGCACGACCCCACCGACCCCGACTGGATCGCGCGACCGGTTCGTGCTGTCCGCGGGCCACTCCAGCCTCACCCTCTACATCCAGCTCTTCCTCTCCGGCTACGGGCTGGAGCTCGACGACCTGAAGGCGCTGCGCACCTGGGGCTCGAAGACCCCGGGCCACCCGGAGCACGGCCACACCCGGGGCGTCGAGATCACGACCGGCCCGCTCGGCCAGGGCCTCGCCTCGGCCGTCGGCATGGCGATGGCCGCGCGCCGCGAGCGCGGCCTCTTCGACCCGGACGCCGCGCCCGGCGAGAGCCCCTTCGACCACCAGGTCTACGTGATCGCCTCGGACGGCGACATCGAGGAGGGCGTCACCTCCGAGGCGTCGTCGCTGGCCGGCCACCAGCAGCTGGGCAACCTCACCGTCGTCTACGACGACAACCGGATCTCCATCGAGGACGACACCGCGATCGCGCTGTCCGAGGACACCGCGAAGCGGTACGAGTCCTACGGCTGGCACGTGCAGGTCGTCGACGGCGGCGAGAACGTCACCGGCCTCCTCGCGGCCCTGGAGAACGCGAAGGCCGAGACGGCCCGCCCGTCGTTCGTCCTGCTGCGCACGGTGATCGGCTTCCCGGCGCCCACCAAGATGAACACCGGCAAGGCGCACGGCGCGGCGCTGGGCGCGACGAGGTCGCGGCGGTCAAGACGATCCTCGGCTTCGACCCCGAGCAGACGTTCGAGGTGGCCGACGAGGTGCTGGCGCACGCCCGCGAGGTGGCCGACCGCGGCGCCGCTGCGCACCGGGCCTGGGAGAAGACCTACGAGGAGTGGGCGGCCCGCGAGCCGGAGCGCAAGGAGCTCCTCGACCGGCTCCTGCGCCACGAGCTGCCGCTCGGCTGGGAGAAGGCGCTCCCGAGCTGGGAGCCCGGCGCGAAGACGGTCGCGACGCGCAAGGCGTCCGGCGAGGTGCTCGGCGCGCTGGCGCCGGTGCTGCCCGAGCTGTGGGGCGGCTCGGCCGACCTCGCGGAGAGCAACAACACCACGATGGAGGGCGCCGACTCGTTCGGCCCGCCGTCCACCGCCACGAAGATGTGGGACGCCCACTGGTACGGGCGCACGCTGCACTTCGGCGTCCGCGAGCACGCGATGGCCGCGATCCTCAACGGCATCGCGCTGCACGGCCCCACCCGCCCCTACGGCGGCACGTTCCTCACGTTCAGCGACTACATGCGCCCCGCGGTCCGCCTCGGCTCGCTGATGGGCACGGGCGCCGTCTACGTCTGGACGCACGACTCCATCGGCCTCGGCGAGGACGGCCCGACCCACCAGCCGATCGAGCACTTCGCGGCGCTGCGGGCGATCCCGGGCCTCTCGTTCGTGCGCCCCGGCGACGCCAACGAGACCGCGTTCGCATGGCGCGCCGTGCTGCAGCGCCCGCACGGCCCCAAGGGCCTCGCGCTCACCCGGCAGAACCTGCCGGTGCTGGAGGGCACCTCGGCCGAGGGGGTGGCCCGCGGCGGGTACGTGCTGGCCGAGGCGTCCGGCGGGCAGCCGCAGGTGGTGCTCATCGGCACCGGTTCGGAGCTGCAGCTCGCGGTCGAGGCCCGCGCGCTGCTGGAGGCCGAGGGCGTGCCCACGAGCGTCGTGTCGATGCCGTGCGTCGAGTGGTTCGACGAGCAGGACCAGGACTACCGCGACGCCGTGCTGCCGCCGGCCGTCCGGGCCCGGGTCGCGGTCGAGGCCGGCATCGCGCAGCCGTGGTACCGCTTCACCGGGGACGCGGGCGAGATCGTGTCGATCGAGCACTACGGCGCGAGCGCCGACCACCAGACCCTGTTCCGCGAGTTCGGGTTCACCGCCGAGGCCGTCGCCGCCGCCGCCCGGCGCAGCCTCGCCAAGCTCTCCTAGGAGGAACCATGACCAACGACCGGCTCGCCGCCCTCGCGGCAGCGGGCGTCTCGATCTGGCTCGACGACCTGTCCCGGGAGCGCCTGCGCACCGGCAACCTGCTGGAGCTCATCACCGACCGGCACGTCGTCGGCGTCACGACCAACCCCACGATCTTCGCGGCGGCGCTGGCCAACGGCGCGGCGTACGACGAGCAGGTGCGCGAGCTGGCGGCCCGCGGCGCGAGCGTCGAGGACGCGATCCGCGAGATCACGGTCGCCGACGTGCAGCAGGCCTGCGACGTCTTCAGCGGCACGTGGGAGACCACCGGCGGCGTCGACGGGCGCGTCTCGCTGGAGGTCGACCCGGGGCTGGCCCGCGACACCGAGCGCACGGTGGCGCAGGCCCTCGACCTGTGGAAGGCCGTCGACCGGCCCAACCTGCTGGTCAAGATCCCGGCCACCGAGGCCGGCCTGCCGGCGATCACGCGCGCGCTGGCCGAGGGCGTGAGCGTCAACGTCACGCTGATCTTCTCCGTCGAGCGCTACCGCGCGGTGATGGCCGCCTACCTCGACGGCCTGGAGCAGGCCGCCGAGAACGGCCACCCGCTCGCCGGGCTCACGTCCGTCGCGAGCTTCTTCGTCTCCCGCGTCGACACGGAGGTCGACACCCGGCTGGAGAAGATCGGCACGGACGAGGCGCTGGCGCTGCGCGGCAAGGCCGCCGTCGCCAACTCCCGGCTGGCCTACGCGGCCTACCAGGAGGTGTTCTCCGGTGAGCGCTGGGAGGCGCTGGCCGCGAAGGGCGCGAAGGTGCAGCGGCCGCTGTGGGCCTCCACCGGCGTGAAGAACCCGGCCTACCCGGACACGCTCTACGTCACCGAGCTCGTCGTCACCGACACCGTCAACACGATGCCGGAGAAGACGCTGAACGCGTTCGCCGACCACGGCGGAGGTGAAGGGCGACCTGGTCACCGGCACCGCGGCCGAGGCGCAGGAGGTGTTCGACGGCCTGGCGCGCGCCGGCGTCGACCTCGCGGACGTCTTCGTCGTGCTGGAGGACGAGGGCGTCGACAAGTTCGAGAAGTCGTGGAGCGAGCTGGGCGAGACCGTGGCCGGCCAGCTCGGGGCCGCACGCTAGGACGAACGGCTCCGATGCCCACACCGCCGTCCGATGTGGTCCCGCGGCTCGTCGCCGCGGGGCTGGCGTCGCGGATCGGCAAGGGCGACACGGGGTTGTGGCCGCGGGTGGCCCGGCCCGGGTGGGTCGGCGCCGTGCGCGCGGCCCGGCCGCTCGTCGGCGAGGTCGAGGGGCTGCGCGAGCAGCTGCGCGTCGCCGGGCAGGGCCGGGTGGTGCTCGCGG
Source organism: Pseudonocardia sp. CNS-139 (assembly GCA_001942415.1). Taxonomy (GTDB): domain Bacteria; phylum Actinomycetota; class Actinomycetes; order Mycobacteriales; family Pseudonocardiaceae; genus Pseudonocardia. Next base: position 6,190 of record MKJX01000017.1, on the reverse strand, counting down.
CCGCCGGCGGGGTCGGGGTGGCCGCGGAGGCGCTCGTCGCGGACGACGCCGGCGGCGCGCTCGCGCACCGGCTCGTCGTGGTCGACTCGACCGACCCGGTGCAGGTCGCCGACGCGCTGGCCGGCGACCTCGCGGCCACCGTGCTCGTGCTGTCCGCGCCGCCCGGGGAGGACGTCACCGGCGTGGCGCTGGTGCGCGACGCCGCGCACGCCGCGTTCCGCGCGGAGGGGCTCGACCCGGACGCGCACACCGTGGTCGTCACGCCGCCCGGCGGGCCGCTGCAGGAGCAGGCCGGCGGCGCGGTGGTGGTCCTCGGCCCGGACGACGTCGACGGCCCGTGGGCGGCGCTGACCGCGTTCGCGCTGGTCCCGGCCGGGCTGGTGGGCGCGGACGTGGGTGCGGCGCTGGCCGCCGCGGCGGACGCGGCGCCCGCGCTCACGGCCGACGCGGAGGACAACCCGGCACTGGAGCTCGGCGCGCTGCTCGCGGACGCACCCGTGGTGGCGCTGGCCGGCCGGGAGCCGGCGCTCGCCGAGTGGGCGGCCCAGCTCGTCGGCGCCGGGCTCGGCAAGGACGGGCACGGCCCGCTCGTGACGGCCGTCGAGGGGCCGGGCGCTCCTGAATGGTCGGGCGCGCTCGCGCTGGCCACCGGGGACCTGCCCGGCGCGGCCGTCGCGACCCACGGGCCGGCCGCGGCGCAGATGCTGCACTGGCAGCACGCGGTCGCCGTCGCGGCGCACATGCTGGGCGTCGACCCGACGGACCGCCCGCCGGCCGCCGTGCCGGTGCCGGCGGAGGGGCCGCCGCGCTTCACCGACGGCGGCGTCGAGGTGCGGGCCGGGGAGTGGCTGCCCGCGGGCGCGTCCACCGTCACGGAGGCACTGCGGGCGCTGGCCGCGGGGCCCGGCACGCACCTCATCCTGCACGCCTACCTCGACCGCGGCGAGGACGCCTCCGCCGCCGTCCTGCGGGCGGAGCTGGCCCGGCGCACCGGCCTCCCGACGGTGTTCGGGTGGGCGCCGCGCTGCCTGCCCGGCAGCGGCCGGCGGGACAGGGGCGGGCCGCCCGGCGCGCTCGTCTGCCAGCTGACGGGCGCCGGTCCGGACGGGAACGACCCGCTCGGCGACCACCAGCTCGCGCTCGCCCGCGCCGACGCGGCGGCGCTCGCCGCGCGGGGAACATCCGTGCTCCGCCTGCACTTCACCGACCGGGTGGCCGGGCTCGTCACACTGGCGCGCGCCGTGCAGCAACTGTGATCCGACCTGGGATCATCACCCGTGCACACCTGGAACCGCACACCACCTGAGAACTGGGGTGACACCGATGGCGACCCGCACGACGGGGGCTGGGGGCTGGACCAACCCGCTCCGCGACCCCCGTGACAAGCGGCTCCCGCGCATCGCGGGACCGTGCAGCCTGGTGATCTTCGGGGTCACCGGCGACCTGTCCCGCAAGAAGCTCATGCCCGCGATCTACGACCTCGCCAACCGCGGGCTGCTGCCCCCGGGTTTCGCCCTCACCGGCTTCGCCCGCCGCGACTGGGACAGCCAGGACTTCGGGCAGATCGTCCACGAGGCGGTCAAGACGCACGCCCGCACGCCGTTCCGGCAGAACGTCTGGGACCGGCTCGCCGAGGGCTTCCGGTTCGTGCCCGGCAGCTTCGACGACGACGCCGCGTTCGACAAGCTGGAGCAGACCGTGCGCGACCTCGACCGGGTCCGCGGCACGGGCGGCAACCACGCCTTCTACCTCTCCATCCCGCCAGGGGCCTTCCCGGTGGTGCTGAAGCAGCTCGCCCGCTCCGGCCTCTCCGCGCAGGACGGCGAGCAGTGGCGCCGGGTGGTCATCGAGAAGCCGTTCGGCCACGACCTGCGCTCGGCGATCGAGCTGAACGAGATCGTCAACGACGTCTTCCCCGAGGACTCGGTCTTCCGGATCGACCACTACCTCGGCAAGGAGACGGTGCAGAACATCCTGGCGCTGCGCTTCGCCAACCAGCTGTTCGAGCCGATCTGGAACAGCCACTACGTCGACCACGTGCAGATCACCATGGCCGAGGACATCGGGCTGGGCGGCCGGGCGGGCTACTACGACGGGATAGGAGCCGCCCGCGACGTCATCCAGAACCACCTCCTCCAACTGCTCGCGTTCACCGCGATGGAGGAGCCGACGTCGTTCTCGTCCGACGAGCTGCGCGGCGAGAAGATCAAGGTCCTCAACGCCACCAAGCTCATCGGGCCGCTCGACCAGACCACCGCAAGCGGCCAGTACACGGGCGGCTGGCAGGGCGGCGAGCTGGTGAAGGGCCTCACCGAGGAGGACGGCTTCGACCCGCACTCCCGCACCGAGACCTTCGCCGCCATCACGTGCGAGATCGACACCCGCCGCTGGGCCGGCGTGCCGTTCTACCTGCGCACGGGCAAGCGGCTGGGCCGGCGCGTCACGGAGATCGCGGTCGTCTTCAAGCGGGCCCCGCACCTGCCGTTCGACGCGACGATGACCGAGGAGCTCGGCCAGAACGCGTTCGTCATCCGGGTGCAGCCCGACGAGGGCGTCACCATGCGGTTCGGGTCGAAGGTGCCGGGCAGCCAGATGGAGGTCCGCGACGTCACCATGGACTTCGGGTACGGCACCGCGTTCACCGAGACCTCCCCGGAGGCCTACGAGCGGCTGATCCTCGACGTGCTGCTCGGCGAGCCGTCGCTCTTCCCGGTGAACGAGGAGGTCGAGCGGTCCTGGGAGATCCTCGACCCGGTGATCGAGCACTGGGCGGCGCAGGACAACGGCCCCGACCCCTATCCCGCGGGCAGCTGGGGCCCCGAGTCCGCCAACGCGATGCTGGCCCGCACGGGCCGGACCTGGAGGCGTCCATGATCGTCGACCTGCCGTCGAGCACCACCTCGGCGGTCAACAAGAAGATCGTCGAGCTGCGGGAGAGCGGCGGCGTGCTGGCGCTGGGCCGGGTGCTGACGCTCGTGATCGTCACCGACGACGGCGGCAGCATCGAGGACGCGATCGCCGCCGCGAACTCAGCGAGCCGCGAGCACCCGTGCCGGGTGATCGTGCTGGCCCGCGGCCAGCGCCGGGCCGCCCCGCGGCTGGACGCGCAGATCCGGGTCGGCGGCGACGCCGGCGCGAGCGAGGTCATCGTGCTGCGCGGCTACGGCGCGCTCGCCGACGAGGAGGCCGGCGCCGGCATGGTGATGCCGCTGCTGCTGCCGGACGCGCCGGTCGTGGCGTGGTGGCCGGGCGAGGCGCCGGCCGTCCCGTCGCAGGACCCGGTCGGGAAGCTCGCGCAGCGGCGCATCACGACGCGCTGTCGTCGAAGAACCCGACGAAGGCGTTCGACCAGCGCCGGGCCGGCCACGTCCCGGGCGACACCGACCTCACGTGGACGCGGCTCACGCCGTGGCGCGCGCTGCTGGCGACCGCGCTGGACGCCCCGCCGCACGAGCCCGTCACCGGCGCCACCGTGGCCGGCGAGGTCGTCTCGCCGTCCACCGACCTGCTCGCCGGCTGGCTGGTCGCCCGGCTGCCCGACGCGAAGGTCAAGCGCTCCCCCGCGGAGCGCGGGCCGGGTGTGGTGTCGGTGCGGCTGGAGCGCCCGTCGGGCGCGGTCTCGCTGGTCCGCCCGGACGGCAAGGTCGGCAGCCTGCGCCAGAAGGGCCAGCCCGACCGGCTCGTGGCGCTGGCCCGCCGCGAGGTGCGCGACTGCCTCGCCGAGGAGCTGCGCCGGCTGGACGACGACGAGATCTACCGAGAGGCGCTCGTGGGCGTTGGGAAGGCCGCCCGCGGCCGCACCCCGGTGAAGGTGCCCGAGCTGGCGGGGACGTGACCGGGGTGGTCGCTCCGGACATCGCCGTCCACGCGAACCCCGGTGTGCTGGCCGCCGCCGTGGCGGCCCGGCTGGTCACGAAGCTCGTCGACCTGCAGGCGGCCGGCACCGTCCCCAAGATCGTGCTGACCGGCGGCAGCACCGGCATCGCGGTGCTCGCGCAGCTGCGCACGACCGTCGCCCGGGACGCCGTCGACTGGGGCCAGGTCGAGATGTACTGGGGCGACGAGCGGTTCCTGCCGCCCGGCCACCCCGACCGCAACGAGACGCAGGCCCGCGAGGCGCTGCTCGACCACGTCCCGGTGGACCCGGCGAAGGTGTTCCCGATGGGCGCCGACACCGGCACCGGGCCGTCCGGGGCCGAGGCGGCCGCCGAGGAGTACGCCGACGTGCTGGCCCGCGCGGCCCGGCCGGAGGACCACGGGCCGGTCCCGGCGTTCGACGTGCTGATGCTCGGGATGGGCGGGGAGGGGCACACGGCGTCGGTGTTCCCGCACTCCCCCGCCGTCTACGAGACCGAGCGCACGGTCGTCGCGGTGCACGGCTGCCCGAAGCCGCCGCCGACCCGCGTCTCGCTGACGCTGCCGGCGATCCGGCAGGCCGCCGAGGTGTGGGTGATGACCACCGGCGAGGAGAAGGCGGCGGCCGTCAAGCTGGCGCTGGGCGGGGCCGGTGAGGTCGCGATCCCCGTCGCCGGGGCCCGCGGCCGGCGCCGCACCCGCTGGCTGCTCGACCGGTCGGCCGCGGACAGGCTGCCGAGGGATCTCGTACCTCCGATCGCCTGACCCGCTTGGCACCGTCCCGGGACCCAGTGCCACGCTGTGCCCGTGCTGCACGTGATAGTCGACGGCGCGAACGTCGTCGGCTCCCGGCCGGACGGCTGGTGGCGCGACCGCCCCGGGGCGGCCCGGCGGCTGGCGGGCCGGCTCACCGCGGCCCTCGCCGACGACCCGGCCCGGCTGGCGGCGGTGCTCGGCCGCCCGGGCGGCCCGGACGACGGCCTGCTCGTGCACCTCGTGCTGGAGGGCGCCGCGTCCCGCGCGGCGGACCTGCCCACGCACCCGCAGCTGGCCGTGGTGCTCGCAGCGGCCGACGGCGACACGACGATCGCCGCGCTGGCCGCCGACCTGGCCGTGAGCGGTGAGCCGGTGCTGGTCGTGACGGCCGACCGGGGCCTGCGCGAACGGGTGCGCGGCACCGGGCCGGCACCGTCGGGCCCGGTGCCCTGCTCGAAGGACTACCGGCCTGAACCGCTAGAAGACCCGCCGCCGCGAGCGGCTGGCGGCGGCCGCGCTGGCCGCCACGGCGCTCCCGACGACCGACCGGCGCGGCAGCGGGCTGGAGTACACCACGCTCGTCGTGACGGGCCCGAGGCCGGCGATCCGCCCGGCCACCTCCTCCAGGTGCCGCATCGAGCGGGCCCGCACCGTCAGCACGAAGCAGTCCTCGCCCGTGACGTGATGCGCCTCGGTGACCTCCGACGTGGTGGCGAGCAGGTCGTGGAACGGCTTGTACTTGCCGTGCGGGTACCGCAGCCGCACGAGCGCCATGATCCCGAGGCCGAGCTTCTCGGCGTCGACCTCGCAGCGGTAGCCGGTGATCACCCCGGTCTCCTCCAGCCGCCGGACGCGCTCGGTGACCGCGCTGGGCGAGAGCCCGACGAGCCGGCCGAGGTCGGCATAGCTGGCGCGGCCGTCGTTCTGCAGCGCTTCCAACAGGCGCCAGTCCAGATCGTCCATGGATTCCACGGCCATATCGGGAATCTACCGTGGATTCCGTCTGTCGTCTGGGACGTCGCGTGCCTAGCGTCGGCGCCATGACCTCACCCGCAGTCGCGTTCTTCGCCGCCCACCTCGACTTCCAGACCGACGTCTCGGACGTCCGGGCGGCGCTCGCCGGCGGCTCCCCGGCTTCGTGCTCGTCGACTCCCGCAGCGCGGCCGCGTGGGAGCAGGGCCGCATCCCGGGCGCGGTGCACCTGCCGACCCGCGAGATCGCCGCGCGGGCGGCGGCCGAGATCCCGCCCGGCACGCCCCTCGTCACGTACTGCTGGGGCCCGGGCTGCAACGGCGCCACCCGCGCCGCACTCGCGTTCGCCACCCTCGGCTACGAGGTGCGGGAGATGATCGGCGGCATCGAGTACTGGACGCGCGAGGGCTTCCCGGTCGCCACCGCCGACGGCGTGACCAGTGCAACCCCGGACCCGCTCACAACCCCGTGCGGCTGCTCGTAAGCTGCCCGCGTGACCCTCTTCGACGCAAGATCGCGGCTCTCGACGGCTCCCCCTTCCGACACCTCGTCTCTCGACGGCAAGGCCGTGCTCGTGGTCAACGTCGCCTCGAAGTGCGGCCTGACG
>MKJX01000016.1 GCA_001942415.1 Pseudonocardia sp. CNS-139 | reverse complement strand
TTGCAGCAAAGCCACCCTCATGCCGCGTGGCTGCGTGAGGGTGGCTTTGCTGCAACGGGGGGAGGGGCATCCGTCGGGTTCCGCCCCGCGAACGACACCCCCAGCGCCAACAGCGCCGCCGCCGCGTTGACCAGCGCCATCGTCGGGTAGCCGCCGTCCCCGGCGAGCACCACCGCGACCGCCGCCCCGCCCAGGGCGGCGCCGACGAACCGCAGCATGTTGAACAGTCCCAGCCCGGCCCCGACGGAGCTGCGGGTCGCACCCGCGGCGGCCGGCGTCTGGGTGAACGCGATCCCGATCCCGACGGCCGTGATCGCCGCGACCAGCGGCACCCCGATCGGCTGCCGGGCGGCGAGCAGCGCCGCGAGGGCCAGCTCCGCCAGCCCGAGCGCGAGCAGGCCGTACCGCAGGGCCCAGCAGCGGCGCTCCACCCGCTGCGGTCAGCAGCCCCGGCCAGCGGCGCGAGCAGCGTCATGGCCAGCGGCAGCGCGACGACGACGAGCCCGGCGACGGCCGCGGACGTCCCGGCCGTCGCGGCGAGGTAGAGCGGGACGGTCAGCAGGGTTGCCGTCAGGCAGAACATCTGGCAGAGCGCCGCCACCGACGACCGCACGAACCGCGGCTGGACCAGCAGCGACACCGGCACGAACGGGTCCGCCCGGCGCCGCTCGACCAGCACGAACGCGACCAGCAGCGCCACGCCGAGCCCGGCCCCGGCCCACACGACCGGCGATCCCGCGCCCAGCGACGGCACCGCCGACGCCGCGACGAGCAGCAATCCGACGCCGAGCGTGAGCGTCAGGGCGCCGCGCCACTCCAGCGGTACCGCGCGGGCCGGGCTCGCCGGCACCCACCGCAGCGCTCCGGCGAACGCGAACACGGCGAAGGGGATGATCGCGACGAAGACCGCGCGCCAGCCGAGCGTGTCGGCGAGCAGTCCGCCGACGGTCGGGCCCGCGGCCTGCCCGGCCCCGTTCGCCGCGGCCCACCACGACACCGCCCGGCCGCGCCGCTCCGGCCCGGCCACGCTCGTGAGCAGCGCGAGCACGGTCGGCAGCACCAGCGCGCCCGCGACGCCCTGCACCGCCCGGAAGGTGACGAGCACAGCCAGGTTCGGGGCGAGCGCCGCACCGGCCGCGCCGAGCGTCACCCCGGCCATCGAGACGAGGAACAGTCGGCGGCGCCCGAGCCGGTCGCCCAGCCACCCGCCGAGCGGGAGCATCAACGCGCACAGCATGTTGAACGCGATCACCACGAGCGCCCCGCTGGACAGGGGCGCGCCGAGGTCGGCCACGATCGTCGCCAGCGGCACGTTGACCAGCGTGTTCGCGATCGTGCTCGCGAACGTCCCGACGACGAGCGGGGTCGCGACGAGCCCCAGCCGCGCAGCCGCGCCGGTCAACGCAGGGCCGCCGTCAGCTCGACCTCCACCGGCGCGCCGCCCGGCAGCCGCCGCACGCCGACCGCCGTCCGGGCCGGGAGCGCGGCGGCGCGAGGTGCCGGGCCAGCTCGGCCGACGCGCCGTCGGCCACGGCGGAGAGCGCGTCGAAGTCGTCGGCGCACGCCACGTACACCGTCATGCGGACGGCGCGGGCGATCCGGTCGAGCCCGCCGGCGGCCGCGGCGACGGACGCGAGTGCGTTGGCCGCGGCGAGCCCGGCGGCCTGCGCGGCCGCGTCCGGCGGGACGTCCAGCCCGACGATGCCGTGCATCGTCAGCCGCCCGTCGCGCCGCGGGGTCATGCCCGCGCTGTGCACGAGCCCGCCGGCCACCACCGCCGGCACGTAGCTGCCCTGCGGGTCCGGTGGCGGTGGCAGGTCGGCGTTCACCCCCGAACGATCCAGCCCGCCGGCCGCGGGCGACAGGGTCACAGTGCACAGACCGGACCCCTCTGACATGTGCATGATGTCGTCACGGCAACGTGCACAATCAGAAATGCAGGTGATGTGCACTGTTCTTCTAGTAGCCCGCCGCGCCGTACTGGACTGTGTCGCCCGACACGTCGGACGCCGCGCAAGTCGTGGCGGGAAGGAGGCCAGGTGGCACTCACTGCCGCGCACTGGGTCTATCTGGCGGGGGTCCTCGTGATCATCGGGGTCACCGTCGCCCGCAGGAACGTGGTCGTACCCGCCCTGATCGCCACGCTCGTCACCGCGTGGGTGATGACCGGCAGCCCGGTCTCCGGCATCCAGGCGATCTTCAACGCCAGCCTCACCGCGGCGTCGGAGCTGTTCAACATCTTCCTGATCATCGCGCTGGTCACGGCCCTGCTGGGCGTGCTCCGCGCCATGCGGGCCGACCAGCGGATGGTCACCCCGTTCCAGCGCGTGATGCGCGGCGGGTGGTCGGCCTACGCCGTGCTCGCCGTCGTCACGTACGGCATCAGCCTCTTCTTCTGGCCGACGCCGGCCGTGCCGCTGATCGGCGCGATCCTCGTCCCGGCCGCGATCCGGGCCGGGCTCCCCGCGATGGGCGCCGCCATGGCGATCGCCATCGCCGGCCAGGGCATGGCCCTGTCCAGCGACTACGTCATGCAGGTCGCGCCGGGCCTCTCCGCAGCGGCCGCCGGGGTGCAGACGTCCGCGGTGGCCGACATCGCGCTCGTGCTCTCGCTGATCACGGGTGTGGTCGCGCTCCTGATCACGGGCGTGCTGCTGCGCCGGCACATGCGTGCCCCGGGCGGGACGAACCTGGAGGAGTGGGAGGGCACGGTCGCCGCGGCCGCCCAGCCGGCCGAGCGGACCAACCGGCTCGCCGCGGTGGTCGCGGCGCGGCTCGGCTTCGCGAAGGCCCGCACCCGCGAGGTGGTCGCCGAGCCGCTCGCGGTGGTGGAGGAGCGGGTGCCGGTCGCCGCCGGCGTCACCAGCGGTTCCGCGGGTGGAGGCGGCGGCGATCTGCCCGTCCCGCCGCCACGGCCCTCCGGCGGGTCCGGCGGAGAGCTACCCGCCGAGGAGCCGGAGGACCCGCGCACCGCACGGCTGGGCCGGATCTTCGCCGTGGCCGTGCCCGCGGCGTTCGGCCTGATGATCGCCTACATGGTGCTCGGCAAGTTCACCACGCTCGTGCCGGAGCTGGAGGGCGGCAGCGCGGCCGCGCTGGTCGGGGGTGTCGCCGCGGTGCTGGTCGTCGTTGCCGTCGTCGCGCTCGACGGCCCGAAGCGGGCCCTGTCCACGTGCGGCGAGCACCTCGTCGACGGCCTGGTGTTCGCGTTCCGCGCCATGGGTGTGGTGCTCCCGATCGCCGGGTTCTTCTTCCTCGGCAACGCCGACTACGCCGCGTCGATCCTCGGGCTGGAGGAGGGCCAGAGCGCGCCGGGCCTGCTGGTCGACCTGGTGACGGCGGGCGAGCAGTTCATCCCCGGCAACCCCGTGGTCATGTGCTTCGGCGTGCTGCTCGTCGGCATGGCGGCCGGCCTGGAGGGCTCCGGGTTCTCCGGCCTCCCGCTGACGGGCTCGCTCTCCGGCGCTCTCGGCCCGACCGTCGGCATGGACCCGGCGACGCTCGCGGCCGTCGGGCAGATGGGCTCGGTGTGGGCGGGCGGCGGTGTGCTCGTGGCGTGGTCGTCGCTGCTGGTGGTCGCCGGCGTGACCCGGGTGCCGTGATCGACTTGGCGCGCAGGTGCTTCGGGCCGGTCGTGGCCGGGCTCGTGATCTCGACGCTCTTCGCCGCACTCGTGTTCTGACCTGCGCTTTCCCCACCGCGGCACCCTGCACACCACCGTGCAGGGTGCCGCAACATTTCCCGGGTCGTTGTGCACGATGACCGAGTGCCCGAGCGGCATTCGTCCTTACCGTGGAGTGCATCAGCCACTCTTCCGGGGAGAGAACGATGACCCTCACGGCCGACAGCGCCGCCGCCACGCAGCTGCTTTCCCGCGACGATTTCCGGGCGGCCCTGCAGAACGCCATCAAGGGCCGGGAGGCGAAGAACGCCTCGTTCAGCCAGGCCTGGGCCGACGGGCTGCTCACGCGGGAGCACTTCGCCCGCTGGGCCGAGAACCACTACCACTACGTCGGCCCGTTCGCCGACTACCTGGGTTTCATCTACGGGAACACGCCGGACCGTTTCACCGACGCCAAGGACTTCACCCTCCAGAACATGTACGAGGAGGAGCTGGCCGACATCCGGCACACCGACCTGCTCATCCGCTTCGGCGAGGCCTGCGGCACCACCCGCGAGCGCATCGAGGACCCCAACAACATGAACGCCGTGACCAGGGGCCTCCAGTCCTGGTGCTATGCGGTCGCGATGCGCGAGCACTTCGTCGTGGCGACCGCCGCGCTCGTCGTCGGGCTGGAGTCGCAGGTGCCCGGCATCTACAAGAAGCAGATCGTCCCGCTGCGCGAGGCCTATGGTTTCACCGAGGACGAGATCGAGTTCTTCGACCTGCACATCACCTCCGACGAGGTGCACGGCGAGCGCGGTTACCAGATCGTTCTCGACCACGCCGACACGCCGGAACTGCAGCGCCGCTGCCTCGATTTCGTCCGGTGGGGCGCGGAGATGCGCTTTGCGTACACGAAGGCGCTGTACGACACGTACGTCGCGGTCTGAGCGCATTTCCGACATGCTCCCGGAAACTGCCGTGGAATGGGTCGCGGTGGCCCCGCTCGCCGAGCTGGAACGCCGCAAGAAGAAGCGGGTCGAGGTCGGCGGGCGGGCCATCGCGCTGTTCCTCGTCGGGGACCGGGTGTTCGCGCTCGACGACACGTGCATGCACAAGGGCCGCTCGCTGGCGCGCGGCACCTTGTGGAAGGGCAAGGTCGTCTGCCCGGCCCACCAGTGGACGTTCGACCCGGCGACCGGCCGCCCCGACGACCAGGACGGCTGCCAGCCCGTGCACGCCGTGCGCGTCGTGGACGGCGTGGTCCACGTCGATCCCGCCCCGTCTCCACCCGATGACAGAGGAGTGACCGTGCCCGACGTCCCCGCCAGCGTCGTCGCCGTGGGCGCAGGCCAGGCGACCGTCGCGGCGGTGCGCACCCTGCGCCGCCGCGGCCACGACGGCCGGATCACCGTGGTCGGCGAGGAGAAGCACGCCCCGTACCAGCGGCCGCCGCTCTCGAAGGAGTACCTGCGCGGCGACGCCGACCTGGACGACGTGACGATCCTCGACCCGGCCTGGTGCGCCGCCAACGGCGTCGACCTGCTGCTCGGGACGCGCGCCGAGCGCATCTCCGCGGCGGGCGGCGCGCACCGCGTCCACCTCGCGGGCGGCGGCACGCTCGACGCCGGCGCGGTGCTGGTCGCGACCGGGGTGCGGGCCCGCCGGCTGCCCGGCGTGGACGGCGACCGGGTCGTGCACCTGCGCGACCTCGACGACGCCGACCGGCTCCGGGCGCTGCTGCCCGGGGCCGAGCGGGTCGCGGTGGTCGGGGCCGGGCTCGTCGGGTCGGAGGTCGCGGCGTCCGCGCGGGACCTCGGCGTCGACGTCACCTGCCTCGAGGCGGCGCCGCTGCCGCTGCTCGGACCGCTCGGTCCGGAGATGGCCCGGGTCTACGCCGAGATGCACCGCGCCAACGGCGTCGACATCCGGTGCGGCCAGCAGGTCGCGGCCGTCACCGAGACGGCGTCCGGCGTGGTGGTGCGCACGGCCGACGGCACGACCGTCGAGGCCGGGCTGCTCGTCGTCGCGGTCGGCGCGGTGCCCAACGACGACCTCGCCCGCGGGTCCGGGCTGGCGCTCGACCCGGTGGCCGGCGGCGTGCTCGTCGACCCGGAAGGCCGGACGCCGTCCCCGGAGTGCTCGCCGCGGGCGACGTCGCGAGCCGGCTCGACCCGGCCACCGGCCGGCACGTCCGGGTCGAGCACGCCGACAACGCGACCCGGCAGGGCACGGCGGCCGCCCGCGCGCTGCTCGGGCTGGAACCCGCCGCCGAGGAACCGGCGTGGTTCTGGTCCGACCAGTACGAGCTGGGCCTGCAGTTCGTCGGCCGGCCGCGCCCGGACGCCACCGTGGTCGTGCGCGGGAGCGTCGACGACCTCGACTTCACCGCCTTCTACCTGCACGAGGGCCGGGTGCACGCGGCGTTCGCGATCGACCGCGGCGGCGACGTCCCGGCGGCCCGCGAGCTGGTCGCGCGTGGCCGCAGCGTCCCGCCGGCGGTGCTCGCCGACGAGGACACCGACCTGTTCGACCTGCTCGATCAGCAGGACTAGGAGAACCCGTGGAGTTCCACAACGTCGCCCGCTCCGGCCAGGTGCCGGAGGGCGTGGTCCGGCGGATGTTCGTCGGCGAGGTCGAGATCGCGGTGTCCCGGCGGGACGGGGCGGTGCACGGCCACGTCGAACTACTGCAGCCACCTCGACTGCCTCCTGAGCAGCGGAAAGGTCACCGAGGACGGGCTGCTCTGCTCGTGCCACGGCAGCGTCTTCGACTTCGGCAGCGGCGAGCCGCTCAGCCCACCCGCGACCCGCCCGATCACCGTCTTCCCCGTGCGCGAGGAGGACGGGCAGATCTGGGTCGGGGTCGACGACCGGCTCGCGAAGGCGGCGATGCACCGGCGCGCGGCCCGCTCCCGGAGGTCCCGGCCGTAGCTTTTCGGACAGGTGTCCGCCACCGGTACGATCGCGGACGTGAGCACCTCACGTCCGGACGGCCGGGTCGAACGTGGCAGGCGGACACGGCAGACGATCCTCGCCCGGGCCATGGACATCGCGTCGTCGGAGGGTCTGGAGGCGCTCTCGGTCCGGCGGCTGGCCGCCGAGCTGGACGTCAGCAAGAGCGGGGTCTTCGCGCAGTTCGGCTCCAAGGAGGAGCTGCAGCTGGCGACCGTCCGGGCGGCCGTCGACGTCTTCGTGGTGGAGGTCGTCCGGCCCGCGATGCGCACGCCGGGCGGGCTGCGCCGGGTGTGGGCGCTCTACGAGTCGTGGGAGCGCTACGCGCGGCGGCCGGTGTTCACCGGCGGCTGCTTCTTCATCGCGGCGGCCGCCGAGTTCGACGCCCGTCCGGGCCGCGTCCGCGACGCGGTCGCCGGCGCCCAGCGCGACTGGCAGCGGCTCTTCGCGCGCTGCCTGCGGGAGGCGGCCGAGCTGGGCGACGTCGCCCGCGACGCCGACGTCGACCAGGTCGCGTTCGAGCTGTACGCGCTGGCCCGCGCGGGTGCGCAGGACGCGCTGCTGCACGACGAGCCCGCGGCGTACGACCACGCCCGCGCCGCCGTGCTGGCCCGCCTGCGGGCGGTCGCGCTCGTCCCGGTCGAGCTGCCCGACACGCCCGTGACCAGGGTGCGCTGAGCCTCAGCTTTACGGACGTGCGTCCCGCATTCACGAGCTCCAGGGCGCCAGCGCCGCTGCCGTCGCCGCGTGCAATCGGGCCTGGAACTCCGGATCCCGGGCGAGGGCGCTGGGCGGGGTGGGCCGGCCCTCGTCGAGGTACTGGCCGGAGCGGACGCGCGGGGAGAGCGCGGCCTCGACGACGTTGCGCGCCCCGTGCGCGACCGACGCCCCACCGACCCCGAACATGGCGTGCAGCAGGTCGGTGCTGATCACGCCGGGCTGGATGCTGACGACCTCCGTGCCGGTCCCGCGCAGCTGGTCGGCCAGCCAGAGGGCGTGCGCGACCATCGCGAGCTTCGAGCGCGAGTACGCCCCGACCGGGCTGTAGCCGTCCCGCTCCCCATCGAGGTCGTCCGGGTCGAGGGTGGCCATCGCGTGGGTGGCCGAGGCGACGTGCACCACCCGCCCCGGGTCGAGCACCGGGAGCAGCTTCTCGGTGAGCAGGACCGCGGCGAGGTAGTTGGTCTGGAACGTCGCCTCGTGGCCGTCGCGGCTCAGCCGGCGCCGGTCCGCACCGGGCCGGCCGGCGTTGTTGACCAGGACGTCCAGCGTCGGGACCAGCTCCCGCACCCGCTCGGCCAGCGCGACGACCTCGTCGAGCCGGTCGTAGTCGGCCTGCACGTAGTGCACCTCGGCGGTGCTCCGGCGGAGGTCGCGCAGCGGCCCGGCGACGGCGGACCCGGCCTGCGGGCCGTGGATCACGAGGGTCGGCACGCGGGTGGCGAACACCCGCGCCGCCGCCTCCCCGATCCCGCTCGTGGCGCCGGTGAGGAGAACGGCGCTGATGGGACGGCTCACCGCCCCAGCCTCCACCACCTCCGACGGCGCTGCGCGGCGAGCGCGCGCTGGGCCGCCTCCACCTGCTCTTTGCTGACCGCGGTGGCCGGGTGGTCGGGTCCCAGGACGCGTTCGCGGTCGGCGAGGACTTGTCGGTGGAGATCGGCGGCCTCCTGGTACCGACCGAGACCGCCGAGCGCGATCGCGAGATTGTCGCGGCTGCTGAGAATGTCAGGATGATCGGGCCCGAGCAGGTGCTCGAAATCGATGAGGGTGCGCCGGTGAATGTCGACGGCCTCTCCATAACGGCCGAGATCCACGATCGCGGTCGCGAGGTTGATGCGGCTTGCGAGGGTGTCGGGATCGTCCGGTCCGAGGATACGTTCGCGGTCGGCGACGACACGCTCCTGCAGCTCGATGGCTTCCTCGTGCCGACCGAGGTCCCGCAGCGCACCTGCGAGGTTGTTGCGACTGGCGATCGTGTCGGGATGGTCCGGGCCGAGGACGCGTTCGTAGTCGTCGAGTGTGCGTTCGTGGAGGTCTGCCGATTCCTCGTATCGGCCGAGATCGCCGAGTGTGCTCGCCAGATTGTTGCGGATGGCCAGGGTGTCGAGGCCATCGGGTCCGGCGATGCGTTCGTAGCCTCGAGGGTGTGTTGATAGAGTTCGGCGGCCGCCTCGAAGTCGCCGATGTCGACGAGTGCATTGGCCAGGTTGCCGCGACTCGCGAGCGTGTCCCGATGATCAGGGCCCAGACGATCGGCCTCGGCGGCGAGCACCGCCTCCCGCAGCGGTACGACGAGCCGGCGCCCGCCGGAGTTGCTGACGAGATCTGCGAGCCAGTCCATAGCGTCGCGTGAGCGGAGGAATCCCGCCTCGTCCGGAGCGCGGAGGCCGGTGAGCGACAGGACATGAGGGGCGAGCAGCCGTGCGGTCTCCCAGCCGGACCGGCCGGCCTCCGACAGCTCGTCCACCATCGCGATCAGCGCATTCTCGACTGCGGCCACCCACGGCTCCCGATCGGTGGAAGCCGCCAGCAGATCCGCGTTCGCGGCCCGCACCACCGGATGCAGCACCACCGTCGTGACCCCGCCGGTTGTATCGGGGTCCGGTGCCTCGACCAGCCCGTAGCGGTGCAACCCGGCCAGTGCCCCGTCGACCGCGGCGGCGGTGACCGGCCCTCCGGGAACAGGTCCGGCGTGATCAGGCTCCGCGGGATCGGGGCCTCCGCGAACAGGGCCAGCAGCCGCAGGAGCGGTCGGGCGGCGGCGTGGCCCTGGGCGGCGAGCTGGTCCAGCGACAGCTCCCACGTGTGCCCGACCAGCCGCCGGACGACGTCGGGGTCGGCGGTGTCGGGGCGCTCGGGCAGCAGCATCTCGGCGAGGGCGGCCGAGTAGGCGGCGAAGGTCGGGACGCGGCTCGCCGGGGCGCCGATCGCCGTCGCGGCGGCGTGCAGGGCGAGCGGGAGGCCGCCGAGGCGGGTGGCGAGCTCCTCGGCCCCGTCCCCGGCCGAGGGGGCGGCGTCGCGGAGGATCTGGGCGCGGTGGCGGC
The DNA here is from genome assembly GCA_001942415.1 of Pseudonocardia sp. CNS-139. Taxonomy (GTDB): domain Bacteria; phylum Actinomycetota; class Actinomycetes; order Mycobacteriales; family Pseudonocardiaceae; genus Pseudonocardia. The sequence goes on along the minus strand of MKJX01000016.1, from coordinate 8,045 downwards.
GTCGAGGGGGTCGAGCGGGAACAGCTCGGCGCTCGGGCCCCAGGTGTGCGGGTCGCGGTCGCGGCTCGTCACGACGAGCAGGCCGGCGCCGGTCGGCCGGATCCAGCTCCGGTACTCGCGGAGTTGCTCGCCGGCCGGGGCGGCGTCGGCGGGCTCGTCGAGGTTGTCGACGACGATCACCCAGCGGCCGGTCCTCTCCAGGTGGCCCCAGACGAGGTCGGGCAGGCTCTGGCCGGACTGCTGCGCGATCCCGATCCGGGTCTCGGGCAGGCCGAGCAGGGTGGCGGCCTCCAGCATCTGGCCGGTCAGCTGCTCCAGCGTGCGCCACCGCACCCACAGCGCGACGCGCCGTCGCGGCGGGCGGCGTCGGCCACCGTCCGTGCGAGCGCGGTCTTGCCCATCCCGCCGGCCCCGGCGATCACCGCGAACCGCCCTCGGGGACGCGCGACCAGCTCGCGGAGCCGTCGGGTCTCGCGCTCCCGCCCGCGCAGCGCGACGTGGTCGGGCGCGGGCGGGGTGAGCGAGCCGGTCGGGGCGTTGAACCGCGGCTTCTCGCCCGGGCCGACGGTCGGGTTGCGCTCGACCAGCAGCGCGACGACCACCGACGCCAGCACGAGCACGCCGAGCAGCAGCCAGCGGACGACCGGGTCGGCGAGCCAGTCCGGCATGTCCGCCGTGACCCAGTTCCCGGCCAGCCCCGCGGCGGCCGCGAGCGGGACCGTGATCGCCACGACGATCCGGGTGCTGCGCGGCACCGGACCATCGTGGCACGCCGGGCCTGCCGCCAGGGCTACAAGAGGGCTACGACGCGACGGGCTCCGGCTCGGGCGTGTCGATCACGACGTTGTCCCGGAACACGTTGTCGGGGTCGTAGCGGCACTTCACCTCGCGCAGCCGCCGCAGCGTCGCGGGCGGGTACGCGTCGAGCAGCCGGCCGGGACGGCGGTCGGTCTCGAAGCTCCAGTAGAGCCCGCGGAAGTGCCCGGCCATCTCGTCCCACGCCTCGTCCAGGCGGCGCCGGCTGCCGCCGACGCGACGGCCGAGAAGTTCGCCGACCGGGACGCGTACGCCGTCGCCTCCGGCGGGACGTCGGCGACGGCGCCGCCGACCGACCGGAACTGGAAGAAGTACGTCGCGCCACTGCGCAGGAACCTCTCGGCCGCCTGCGCGAACTCCGGCGTGATGTGCTCCACCAGCCCCGACCGCGTCGCGGGCTCGCCCTGGCCCTGGTGCGGGCCGGGGTCGGGCAGGGCGATGATCCCCGGGTACGGCGTGAGCACGACCTGCTGGTCGAGCAGCGGGCCGATGTCGGCGAGCGGCTGCAGCCGGTCGATGATCGTGTCCGGGTCGTCGGAGTCGACGGTCGCCATGATCCGCGCGACCGCCGGCTGCCCGCGCCGCGGCGGGCCCAGGATGAGGAACGCCGTGACGTCGCGCGGCGCGGCCTCGACGACCTCGCCGTACGCCTGCAGCAGCCCGGCCGTGTCCGAGGCGTCCAGGGTGAGCTGGGCGAACCCGAGCAGCCCCACCTCGTCCGCCTCGAACTCGAACGCCGTGACGATGCCCAGCGCCGAGCCGGCACCGCGCACGCCCCAGAACAGGTCCGGGTGGCGCGTCTCGTCGGCATGCACGACCGAGCCGTCGGCGAGCACCATCTCGACGGCGCGGACGTGGTCGATCGTCAGCCCGTGCTCGCGGGCCATGAACCCGATGCCTCCCGCGGTCGCGAGTCCGCCGACGCCCACCCCGCCGTAGTCGCCGGACGTGATCGCCCAGCCGTGCGGGTGCAGCGCCCGCGCGACCTCGCCCCAGCGGGCCCCGGGGCCGATCCGGACGCGGCGGGTGGCCTCGTCGAGCACCTCGATCGAGTTGAGCGCGCCGAGGTCGATGACGATGCCGCCGTCGTTGGTCGAGCGTCCGCTGACGCCGTGCCCGCCGCTGCGCACGCCGAGCGGCACGTCCTGCCCGCGCACGTACGCGAGCGCGTCGACGACCTCCGCCGTCGTCCGCGGCCGCAGCACGAGCCCCGGCGAGCCGCCGCGCAGGTAGTTCGATCGGACGCCGCCGTACTGCGCGTCGCCCGGTTCGACGGCGCGGTCGGCCAGCGACGCCGGGATGGCGTCGTAGTCGATGCCGGGTCGGCGGCGGGCGCGCACCGCGGCGCTGCGGACCGTGCCGACCCGCACCCCCGCCTGCGCCCGGGCCGCGGCGACCCGCGCCCGCACCTCGGGGACGAGCCCGGCGAACGCGCGCACCTCGTCCGGGTCGGCCGTGGCCAGCACGAGGACACCGAACCCCTCGCCGGCGAGGGCCTCCAGCGTGTCGGCCGAGACCGGCCCGCCGATCGTCGCGAGGCGGTGCACCTCGCGCGGGTCGCGCCCGGCCGTGCGCGCGCCGTCGTCGACGGCCGCGAGCCCGGCGCGGCGGGCGTCCGGGGCCAGGCCGGTGAGCGCGACGGACCAGCCGTCGGCCACGCGGCCGGCGAGGTCCGGCGCCCCGCTCACCCGGACCGGGACGTCGTGCGCCGGCGCGGCCCGCGGGCGGCGCCGAAGAGCCGCTGGTGGGTGCCGGCGTAGGTGAACGGGTCCGGGTCGTCGGACCAGAGCCCGCGGAGGATCTCGATCGCCTCGTCCGCGCCGTCGGGGGCGAGCCCCAGCTCGACGCGACCGCCGGAGAGCAGGTCGAGGCTCGCGGCGGCGCGTGCGGCCACCGCGGCCGGGCGCCGGACGAGGTCCAGCCCCTCGACGGCCAGGCCGACGCCGGTGGTCGCGCCCGCGATCCAGGACAGCAGCGTCCAGGCGTCGATCGCGTCCGGGTCGTCCGGCGCAGCGTCGTCGGGAACGGTGACGACGTCGAGCCCGAGCTCGTCGGCCAGCCGCGCCAGCGCGACGGCCGGCTCGGGCTCGGCGGGGGAGAGCGCCACCCCGAACCGCAGGGGGTGGCCGTGGTCCTGCCCGGTCATCGCGCACGCTCGGCGGCGACGAGCTCCCGTACCGCGGGGGCGACCTGCTCGCCGAACACGGCGAGCGCCTGCGGGTCGTCGCTCGCCAGCATGAAGTCCGCGACGCCGTACTCCAGCGCGAGCGCCGCGAGCTGCTCGGCCCACTGCTCCGGCGGCCCGGCGAGCAGCCGGTCGCTCGACGCCGTGCGGAACTGCCCGCCGACGTTGAGCTGCCGGCGGATCGCCCGCGGGTCGCGCCCGGCCCCGGCCGCGGCCTCGTCGATCACGGCGTTGCCGTCGGCGATGTCCCGCAGCGAGTCGAGGTAGGCGAGCGTGGGCAGCCAGCCGTCGGCCTTGCGCCCGATCAGCCGCAGCATGCGCGGCTTGTACGCGCCCAGCCAGATGCCGACGGGGTGTGCCGGCGCGGGGCCCCGCTTGGCCCCGTCCACCTGGTAGTAGGTGCCGTGGACGCGCAGCGGCTCGCGGTTGTCCGCGTCCCAGACGCCGCGGATGACGTCGATGGCCTCGCTCAGGGCGTCGACCGCCTGGCCGGGGGACAGCCGCCGCCCGCCCATGGCCGCGATCGCGTCCCAGAAGCCGCCCGCGCCCAGCCCCAGCTCGAAGCGGCCGCCGCTGAGCAGGTCGAGGCTCGCCGCGGCCCGGGCGAGCACGGCAGGCGGGCGGAGCGGGAGGTTGAGCACGTTGCCGGACAGGTGGATGCGCTCGGTCCGCGCGGCGACGTAGCTGAGCAGCGTCCACGTGTCGAGGAACCTGGGCTGGTAGGGGTGGTCCTGGAACGTCGCGAGGTCGAGCCCGGCCTCCTCGGCCGCCTGCGTCACGGCGACGACCTGCTGCGGCGCCGCGTTGGCAGGCGTGATGAACGACCCGAAGCGCAGGTCGTGCCCGTAGTCCGTCATGGTTCCTTCGCTCGTCGATGCGCTGTGCCACAGACGATATGCCTGCGGAGACGATCGGCTCAACAGCACGTCGGCCCGGAAGATTCCCGGCGGGCCGTCGCCCGGGGTGTGCCCGGCGCGGCGGGGCCGGCCGGTAAACGGGAAACGGGCGGCCGGGGAATGCGCCGCAACGGCACCGTTCCCGTGCGCGGCGGGCCGGCGGAATGCCTCCCGGACGCCCGTCCTCAGCGTCGTTTCAGCGATCAGTGGATAGCTTCCCCGCCATGCCGACGCCCCGTGGTTCCGTGATGGCCGCCCGATCGCCGTGGCGGAGCCGGCCGGCGACGGCCGAGGTCGGAGCGCCTGCGTGGGGCGACGGGACGCCGTGAGCAGGCCCGGCGAGGACGGTGTCGGAGATCCCGCATTGCACGCGCTGGACGAGCTGTGCGTTCAGCTCGCCCAGTCGATTTACGATCTCACTGCGGCCAAAGAACGACTCGACGAGTTGGCGCGCTTACGCGCCGCGGGCACTTCGTGGTCCGAGATCGTGCAGAACGAGGACCGGCCGCTGGTCGTCGAGACCATCACGGCCGTACTCGCCGATCTCGGGGAAACGGGGAGTCGATTCCGCCGCGAGGAAGCACGGGCGCTGCACCACGAGCGCATGAGCATGACCCGCATCGGGGAGCTGTTCGGGGTGAGCCGCCAGCGGGTGTCGACGATCCTGCGGGGCCAGCAGCCGGCCGGCGACCGGCTGCCCGGGCCGCCGCGGGCCGGGCTCTGACGGCCCGGCCGGCGACGCACCGGGTCAACGACGGGCGAACTCCAGCAGCGTGACCGAGAACCGGAGGTTGCGCAGCACCGGCAGGGTGAGCGCCTTGGAGATCACCCTGCCGGCCGCCGACGGACGGCCCTCCGGCATCTCCAGGCGCGTCGAGCTGACGACCCGGGACAGCCGCTCGGGGAGCGCCTCGGCCTCGGCGGGGGAGAGCGCGAAGGGGAGCGCGTCCTGGAAGTTCCCCGGCCGGCCTGCCTCCCGCTTGGTCTTGCCGCTGAACCAGTGCGGGATGTGGTCGAAGATCAGGTGCCCGCCCGGGAACCGGCGCGAGCAGGCGTCGATCAGCCCGATGGCCTCGTCCGGCTCGAAGTGCATGAGGAGGCCCTGCGTGCTGATCAGCACGTGCTCGTCGTCCTCGACCTCGTCCATCCACGACAGGTCCAGCGCCGAGCCGGCGACGTTGCGCAGCCGCGGGCTCGCCGGGAGGTGCTTCTCCCGCAGCGCGATCACCTCGGGCAGGTCGATCGAGATCCAGCGCACCCGGCCGTCGTCGATCCGCCAGAAGCCGGTGTCGAACCCGTCGCCGAGGCAGACCACCGTGCCGCCGGGGTGCTCGCCGATGATCCGGCGCATCGCCTGGTCGAAGCAGACGGCCCGCAGCGCGTGCGACTGCTGCGGCTCGCCGAAGACGTCCCTGGCCGGGTAGGCCATCGTCCGGAACAGCTCGATCGCCGTCCGGTCCTGCAGGACGCCGTCGGGGCGTGACGCCTCGGCGGCCCGGTTGTACAGCGTCCACAGCGGCCCCGGCCAGACGCCGTCGAGCTCCGGGGAGTTGAGCTGCGGTAGGTGCTGGCTCTCCATCGCTTCCTCCTGTCGTACCTCACCGGCCTCATCGGACGGCTGCGGCAGTCGGTCAAGCCTGGCGTGACGGGCGTCGCGTCCGTTTGCCGCCCCCGGGTATGGGTGATTTGTCCAGGGCCGGATCAGACGCGGGCTGCGTTCACGGCATAGTGTCACTCGTCCGAGTGAGTTCGATGAGGCACCCGCCGCTACCGGCAGCGACGACTGTTGTTACCTTGCGGACCCGCAATAGCTATTGCGGGTCCGTGAAACGGTGGGTTGCCCGCCGTCGATCGATCTGGAAGAACGTCCGTCGTCGCGGCCGGGCCGGCCGTTGGAGGGAACGACGCTGTGGAGGACGCGGTGGAGACAGTCCAGTACGACCACGTGATCGTGGGCGGGGGCTCGGCCGGCGCTGTGCTCGCCAACCGCCTGACGGCGGACCCGACACGGCGGGTGCTCGTGCTGGAGAGCGGTCGCCCCGACTACCTCTTCGACGTGCTCGCGCGCATGCCCGCCGGCGTCGCGTTCGTGCTCGGCAACAAGCTGTACGACTGGCGCTACCGCACCGAGCCCGAGCCGGGCATGCGCGGGCGCCGCGTCGACCTGCCGGCCGGGCGGCTGCTCGGCGGCTCCAGCAACATCAACGGGATGATCTTCCAGCGCGGCAACCCGATGGACTACGAGGGTTGGGCCGCCGCGCCGGGGATGCAGAACTGGAGCTTCGCGCACGTCCTGCCGTACCTCAAGCGCATGGAGGACGTCCGCGCGGGCGGCGCCCTGCGCGGGCGCGGCGGCCCGCTCTCGATCGGCCGGGGCAAGGGCGAGAACCCGCTCTCGCAGGCGTTCATGGAGGCCGCGATCCAGGCCGGGCACGCGCGCACCGAGGACGTCAACGGGTACCGCCAGGAGGGCTTCGGCATCCTGGACAACAACGTGCGCAGCTCGCGGCGCTGGTCGTCGATGCGGGCGTACATGGACCCGGCGCGCAAGCGGCCCAACCTCGAGGTCCGCACGTTCGCGCACACCACCCGCATCCTGTTCGACGGCAAGCGGGCGATCGGCGTCGAGTACGCCGACCGGCGCGGGCACACCCACAGCGTGCTCGCCGGTGAGGTGCTGCTCAGCGCCGGCACGATCCGCACCCCGCAGCTGCTGCAGCTCTCCGGCGTCGGCGACGCGGACCTGCTGCGCTCGGTCGGCGTCCCGCTGGTGCACCACCTGCCCGGCGTCGGCCAGAACCTGCACGACCACCTGGCGATCCAGATCCAGCACGCGTGCACCCAGCCCGTCTCGCTCGGGCCCACCGCGCACCTCAAGAACGCGCCGTGGATCGGGTTCAGCTGGCTGTTCCTGCGCCGCGGGCCGGGCGCGTCCAACCAGTTCGAGGTCGGCGGGTTCGCCCGCAGCAACGACGACCTGGACTACCCGAACCTGATGTACCAGTTCCTGCCGCTGGCCTCGAAGAGCTACCCGAACTCGCCGACCACGCCGCACGGCTACCAGGCACACGTCGGACCGATGCGCACCGACTCGCGGGGCAGCATCCGGATCAAGACGCCGGACTGGCGCGACCACCCCGAGATCCGGATGAACTACCTCTCCACCGAGCGGGACCGCAAGGAGTGGGTCGAGGCGGTCAAGGTGACGCGGGAGATCATGCGCCAGCCCGCGTTCGCGCCCTACGACGGCGGAGAGGCGGCTCCCGGGCCGGAGGTCCGCACCGACGAGGAGATCTGGGACTGGGTGGTCACCAACGCCAAGTCCGCGATGCACTACGTCGGCACCTGCGTGATGGGCGTCGGGGACATGGCCGTGACCGACCCCGACACGCTCAAGGTGCACGGGCTGGAGGGCGTGCGCGTCATCGACGCGTCGGTGATCCCGGACGTGACGAACGCCAACACCTACGCGCCGGTGATGATGGTCGCCGAGCGGGGCGCCGACATGGCCCTCGGCCGCCCGCAGCTCCCGCCGGACCACAGCGAGTACTACCGCCACCAGCACGTGCCGGCGACCGAGCGGGCATCGACCAACGGCTCGCACCCGGCCGGGACGGTGCCGTCCGAGGCGCGCTGACCGGCCCCGGGGGTACGGGGCACTAGCGTTCCGCGGCCGCCGCGATCACCTCTCCAGCACCTCTCGGGACCGGACGAGGTCGGCGATCGTGCGGTCGATGCGCGCTCGCTCCTCCTGCAGGTCGGCGACCAGCCGGGGGGAGGCGACCTCGGCCGGGCCGCCGTCCTCGCGCATGCAGGGCAGCAGCGCGGCGATCTTCCGGCTGGCCAGGCCGGCGGCGTACAGCTCCTGCACCAGGATGACGCGGGCGACCGCGGCCTCCGGGTACTCCCGCTGTCCGCCGGGCGTGCGCTCGGCGGACAGCATCCCCTGCTCCTCGTAGTAGCGCAGCGACCGCTCGCTCACCCCGGTCCGCTCGGCCAGCTCCCCGATCCGCACGTGTTCCCCGTCCGCGGCTAGAACCTCACATCGGTGTCAGGTTCGACGGTACGCGCGACGTCCCTCCGCCGCGACTTGCTTGCTCGGGACCTCCAGGTCCAGTGGCGGCACCGGGTAGTCCGAGCCCAGCTCC
>MKJX01000015.1 GCA_001942415.1 Pseudonocardia sp. CNS-139 | reverse complement strand
CACCGGCTGCAGGAGCGCATGCCCGAACAGCTCGACTACTACCTGCGGTTCAAGCGGAACGTGCTGCCCGAAGGCCCTGACCACTTCCTCGGCCGCTTCTACTACGACACCGCACTCGCCGCGTCCCCGCACGCGTTCGCCTCACTGCTCACCGTCGCCGACACCTCGCACATCCTGTTCGGCACGGACTACGTGTTCGCCACCGCGGCGGCGGTTCCGGCGACGATCCGCGGTGTCCGGGACTACCCGGGGTTCACACCCGAGGACGTGGACACGATCGGGCACGGATCCGCGCTGGCGCTGTTCCCGACCTCGCCACCGGGACCGGGAGCGCATGACGGCATCGGGTTGATCTGGTCGTGCACGTCGCGGCCGGCGTTTCGCGACGGTGCACGATTCCTTGACAGGTGCCCAGTGAGGTGCTAGGGCGGACTGTCCTCGCCTTGCCTCCGACGGCCGGACGATCGGACAGGAGCTTCATGGTGGACTACGAGATCTACGAGCTGGGCGATGTCCGGCTCAGCACCGGACAGACACTCCGCGACTGCAAACTCGCGTACAAGACCTACGGGACCCTCAACGGGGACAAGTCGAACGCCATCGTCTACCCGACGTGGTACTCGGGTCAGCACTATGACAACGAATGGCTGATCGGCGAGGGTATGGCCCTGGATCCCGCGAAGTACTTCATCATCGTCCCGAACATGTTGGGCAATGGCCTGTCGTCGTCGCCGAGCAATGCGCCGCCGCCGCACCAGGGCGGGCGGTTCCCCGACGTCACCGTCTACGACAATGTCAACCAGCAGCACCGACTGGTCGTCGATCACTTCGGCATCGAGTCGCTGGCACTCGTCACCGGGTGGTCCATGGGGGCGGGCCAGACCTACCAGTGGGCGGTCAGCTACCCGGACATGGTGCAGCGGATTCTCCCCTTCTGTGGCTCCTCGAAGACGGCCGAGCACAACATCGTGTTCCTCGAAGGTGTCAAGCACGCGATCACGACCGACGCGGCCTGGCAGGAGGGCATGTACGACAAGCAGCCCGTCAAGGGGTTGCGAGCCGTCGGGAGGGTATACGCCGGCTGGGGTCTCTCGCAGGCCTTCTACTGGCAGCAGCGCTACCGAAAGGATCCTTTCGACTTCGCCTCGTTGGAGGATTTCCTCGTCGGGTTCTGGGAGAGGTTCTTCCTGGCCAAGGACGCCAACAACCTGTTGACCATGTTGTGGACCTGGCAGAACGGCGACATCGGTCGGACGCCGGGTTTCGAGGGAGACCATCTGCGGGCGCTGGCCTCGATCCGGGCGAAGGCCATCGTGATGCCGGCGGAGAAGGATCTCTACTTCCCGCCCGAGGACGAGGAGTTCGCGGTCGCGCACATGCCCGACGCCGAGCTGCGCGTCATCCCGGGCGTGTGGGGCCACTTCGCCGGAGGTGGTGTGAACCCCACTGACACGGCATTCATCGATCAGGCACTCAAGGAGCTTCTCGCAAGCTAGGAGGTTTCGGGATGTCGACGCACACCCCGGAGGGAACGGTGCCACCCGAGGAGCGGGTATCCGGTTTCAGGCCCGAAGCCGGTGTGGGAACGCCGATCGCGGTCGGGACCTTCGGGTTTTCCGTCCTCATGCTCGGCATCCCCAACTCCGGGCTCATCACCGCCGACGCGGTCGGCGTCTTCGCCGCGGTCGCGTTCGGCACAGGTGCCTTCGGGCTGCTCCTCGGCGGGCTGATGGAGCTGCGGGCCAACAACGTCTTCGGCGGCAGTTTCGCGTTGTTCTACTCGGCGTTCCTCCTGACCACCGCCTGATGCTCAGGTTCCTCGCCGTCGAGATGGATCCCGCGGCGTTCGCCGCGGCGTTCGGGACGTGGCTGCTTCTGTGGTGCATCTTCACGTTCATGCTGTCGTGGGCGGCCTGGTACATCAACATGCCGGCGTTTCTCGCTTTCGTGTTGTTGGCCGTGGGGTACCTGCTCTTCGGCCTCGCCACTTCGCCGGCTCGGCCGGCTCGTCGGCACTCGGCACGGCACTCGGCACGGTGGGTGGCTGGGTCCTGATCGCCGACGGTCTGGTCGCGTGGTACCTGGCGTGGGGGCTCGCGGTGAATCCGGTGGTCGGCGGAAAGGTTCCGTTGTGGCCACATCCCTACGGCCGACCACCCGCCGCCGCACCTCGGTGACCGCCCGTCGGAACGCCCAGCGGTTGTGGGTGGAGGGGCTGCGCGGCGGCCGACGACCCGACCTCCTTCTCCGAGCCCGGTTCCGATCACCGCGCCCGTGCAGCGATACCGGGTGGGTCGTGGCGAGCACCGACGGCTGACCCACGTCCCGCGTGCTCGGCGCCCGCAAGGACGCGATGGTGGCGAGCGTGCTCAGAGCGACCCGACGACTCTCCGCGACGTTGTCCCGGGTGGACGTGGACGCCGGTGACATCCCCACGCACCGGGACCCGCCGGACTAGCACGGCCTCCGGGGGTCGCCGACGGGTGTGGCCTACTTCGCGATCATGTTCGCCGGCGAGATGGAGACGCGCACCCACCGCGGCCGGCTCGCGGTCGGCTACCGAGGCCGGAGGCCGGCGCGCGCGAGGGCCGCGATGTCGGACGGGCGCACGCGGCAGCAGCCGCCGACGACCTGCGCGCCCGCCGCCGCCCACTCCGCGGCACGCTCCGCAGGGAAGCGCGCCGGGCCCGTCCACGCCTGGCGGTCCGGGTCCCAGCCCTCGCCGCTGTTCGGGTAGACGACCACCGGCTTTCCGGTGGCGGCGCGGGCCACGGCGACGGCCGGGAGGACGTCGTCGGGCGCGCAGCAGTTCACGCCCACCGCGACGATCTCCGGCACGTCGCGGGCGAGCGCGAACGCGTCCGCGAGCGGCTGGCCGGCGCGGGTCCGGTCGCCGGCCACGCTGTACGTCAGCCAGGCGGGGACGCCCGTGCCGGCGAGCACCCCGACCAGCGCCTCGGCCTCGTCGGTGTCGGGCACGGTCTCCAGGGCGAGAACGTCGGCGCCCGCGCCCGCCAGCACCTCGATGCGCGGCCGGTGCCACGCCGCCAGCGCGCGCACGCTCATCCCGTAGCGGCCGCGGTACTCCGACCCGTCGGCCAGCGCCGCGCCGTACGGGCCGACGGACGCGGCGACCCACCGCTCCTGCCCGTCGTCGAGCTCGGCGCGGCCGCCCGCGCCAGCTCCACGCTGCGGCGCAGCAGCCGCTCGGTGCCGCGCCGGTCGATCCCGCGCGCCGCGAACCCGGCGAACGACGCCTGGTAGCTCGCCGTCGTCGCGATCCGCGCCCCGGCCCGGAAGAACGCCCGGTGCGCCGCGACGATCTCGCCGGGCGCGTCCACGAGCAGCCGCGCCGACCACAGTGCGTCCGACAGGTCGTGGCCGCGCGCCTCCAGCTCGGTCGCCAGGCCGCCGTCCGTGATCACGACCGGCCCGCCGTGCTCGACGAACCCCATCCCGGAAGGATGACGCGTGTGAAGCGCCTGCGCCGGGTCGCCGTCCTCGGCACGCTCGCCGTGATCGTCGGGATGCTCACGGTCCTGGCCGTCGCCGACCCCTTCCACCTGCGGTACGCGCGGTGGTTCACCGCCGCGTTCGTCCTTCTCGGGATCGTGCTGGTCACGGCCACGCTCGCGGCGCTGCTGTGGCGCGGGACGCTGCGCCGGCTGGTGCTCGTGCTGGGCTTGACGGCGGCCGTCGGCTGGTGCCTGCTGGTCGGGTACGCGAGCCAGCTCGTGCCGGAGAGCCGGACGGTGACGGAGGTGGCGACGGTGGGCGGCGGCTGGTGGTGCTGGAGGGCGCGCCGATCTCGATCGACCCGGTGTTCGCCGTGGTCGTCCGCAACGGCGACGGGCCCTTCGAGCAGGAGACCGTCGTCTACCAGGGGCTGCCGGAGGGGCCGGCGCGGCCGGCGTGCGGTTCGTCGACGGCGACACGGTCGAGGTGCAGGTCGGCGGCGGGTGCCGCTACCGCTCGACCGTGGAACGGCTGACGCTCGCCGTGGACCCGGTGCACCGGCCGCTGCGCCTCACCGGCTGCTAGAGAAGCGGCGTCTCGGCCTCGGCGATGCTCGTCGGCGGGACGAGCCCGGCGTCGCCCGGCTGCAGCACGACCATGACGAACCGGACGGGCCCGTCGCCGGCGCCCGCGTAGCGGTGCGGGGCGTGCGCCTGGAACAGCACGGTGTCGCCGGTGTCGAGCACCTGCTCGGCGCTGCCGACGCGCAGGCCGAGCCGCCCGGAGAGCACGGAGAGCACCTCCTGCGTGCCCATCGGGTGCGCCTCGCCGTCGAACGCGTCGCCGGGCTGGAGGGTCCAGTCCCACAGCTCGACGACGTCGGGCGGGTCGGTGCCGATCCGGAACACCGCGTTGCTGCCGGCCGGGCTCCGCCACAGGCTCGCGGCCTCGGCCGCCCGCCGGATCACGATGCGCGGCTCGGCATCGCCGTCGACGAGCGACGCGACCCCTACGCGCAGCGCGGCGGCGAGGCCGACGAGCGTCGAGATGCTCGGGTTGCCGCGGGCCGTCTCGATCTGGATGACGGTGCCGCGGCTGACGCCCGCCGCCGCGGCGAGCGCGTCGATCGTCATCCGGCGCTGCTGGCGCAGCGCGCGCACGTTGCGGCCGACGGCCGTGGCGACGTCCTCGGGGGACTGCATGCGGACAGTCTGCCGTACTTCACCGGCCACTCGGTTGTACTTCGGACGCTTCCCGGCTAACGTCCAGTGCGTTGTCCTGTTAAGTGCACCGTAGTGAACTGAGGCTCCATGTCCGTCCCCGTCGCGCTCCCGGCCGCGCTCGCCTACGGCGTCGCCGACTTCACCGGTGGGCTCGCCGCCCGCCGCGCGCCCGTCCTCGTCGTCACCGCGGCGGCCCAGGCCGCCGGGCTCGCCGCGCTGGTCCCGGCCGTCCTCCTGGTGGCGGGCCGCCCGTCGGGCGCCGCGTTCGGCTACGGCGCGCTGGCCGGGATCGCCGGCGCCACCGGGCTGCTGCTCTACCTCCGGGCGCTCGCGGTCGGGCCGATGGGGGTGGTCGCGCCGCTCTCCGCGGTGGTCGGCGCGGGCCTCCCGCTCGCGGTCGGGCTGGTCGGCGGCGAACGGCTCGGACCCGTCACGGTGCTGGCGACCGTGGTCGCGCTGGTCGCGATCCTGCTCGCCACGGCCGGCACCCGCCGGGACGCCGCGGCGAGCACGGGCGTGCTCTACGGGCTCGGCGCGGGGCTCGGGTTCGGGCTCTTCTTCGTCGGGCTGGACGCCACCCCGCCCGACTCGGGGCTCTGGCCGCTGCTCGCCGGCCGGGTCGTCTCGGTGTCGCTGCTGACGCTCCTCGTGCTGCGGCACCGGCTGCCGCTGCGGCTGCGGACGCGCTCCGCCGTCCCCGCGGCGGCCGGCCCGGCGCCGCTGCCCGAGCAGCCGGTCCGCCGGGCGTCACCGGTGGCGCTGATGGTCGTCTCCGGGGTGCTCGACACCGCGGCCAACGTGCTGTTCCTGCTGGCCACGCGGCTGGGCGACCTCGGGGTGACGGCCGTGGTCGTCTCGCTCTACCCGGTGGTCGTCGTGCTGCTCGCCCGGGTGGTGCTCGGCGAGCGGCTCACGCGGACGCAGCTGGCGAGCGCGGTGCTCGCGCTGCTGGCGAGCGCCCTGCTGGCGGCCGGCTAGTCCTCACGCCCGCCACGACGGCAGCCAGAGCTGCGTGTTCCACATCTCCGGCGTGATCGGCTGCCCGACGAGGATCGGCCACAGCCACAGGAAGTTCGCGACGACGAGCCCCACCCACAGCCCGACGACCAGCAGCCCGGTCTGCCGCCGTTCCTTCGCCGCGCGGGCCGGGCCGAGGATCTCGCCCATCACCAGCGTCACGGCGAGCACCAGGAACGGCGCCACCGGCGCCATGTAGAAGAAGTACATCTGGCGGTCGATGTTGGCGAACCACGGCAGGATGCCCGCGCCGTAGCCGACGAGCACGGCGGCGTAGCGCCAGTCGAAGCGTGTGACCGTGCGCCAGATCGCGAACGCCAGCACGCCGAGCGCCGGCCACCACAGCGCCGGCGTGCCGATGAGCATCACCGCGCTGACGCACTCCGGCCCGCCGCAGCCGGTGACGCCGTCGCCGGACGCGTAGTAGTAGAGCATCGGCCGCAGCCCCATCGGCCAGCTCCACGGCTTCGACTCCCACGGGTGGACGCCGCTCGCGGCGGTCGTCAGCCCGGCGTGGAAGTCGAGCACGCGGCTGCTGTAGTACCAGAGCGAGCGCAGCGCGTCGGGCACGAACGCCCACGGCCCGCCGGTGCCGACGTCGAGGCCGACGGCGTGCCGGTCGATCGCGGTCTCGCTGCCGAACCAGGCCCACCACGCCGAGAGGTAGGCGAGCAGGGGGACCAGCCCGAGCGCCCACAGCGCCGGGGCGGAGGTCCCGGCGGAGCGTGCCGAGCAGGGGCTTCTCGACGCCCGCGCTGCGCCGCGCCGTGACGTCCCACACCAGCGCCAGCACGGCGAACGCGGCGAGCCAGTACGAGCCCGACCACTTCACGGCGCAGCCAGCCCGAGCAGCACGCCGGTGGCCAGCCGCCACCAGCGCACACCCAGCCGCGGCCCGTACGGGGAGTCGCCGATCCGGCCCTCCGCGACGACCGTGGCCATCCGGGCGCGCACGTCGTCCCGGTCGCAGAGGAGCGTGGCGAACGCGGCGAGCACGAAGAACGCGGAGAACGTGTCGAGCATCCCCATCCGGGACTGGACGTGGGAGAGCCCGTCGCAGATGAGCAGGACGCCCGCGATCCCGCCGAGCAGCGTGGAGCGGGTGAGCCGGCGGGCGACGCGGATCACGAGCAGCACGGTGAGCGTGCCCGCGAGCGCGGCGGCGGCCCGCCAGCCGAACCCGTCGTAGCCGAAGAGCATCTCGCCCAGCGCGATGAGCTGCTTGCCCAGCGGCGGGTGCACGACGAGCTCGTAGCCCGGGTTGTCCTCGACGCCGCCGTTGCGCAGCATCTGCCAGGCCTGCGGCACGTAGTGCTTCTCGTCGAAGACGGGGGTGCCGCCGTCGGTCGGGTAGCCGAGCCCGGCGAACCGCACCCCGGCCGCGACCAGCGTCAGGACGAGCGTGACGAGCCAGCCGCGGAGCCGGTCGGTCGGCGGCGGCGGGCCGAGCCGGGCGGTCGGGTCGAGCGGCCGCTGCGCCGGCGGCGGCGGGTCGCCGAGCGGCGGGTTGCCGGTGGTCGGCGGGCCGCCCGCGGCCGTCCGGGTCGACGCGCCGGTGCGCGTGCCGTCGGCTGTCCGGGAGGCCACTCGTCGGATCGTAGGGTGTCGGGCATGACGCGCGAGCCGGGAGACGGACTGCTCGTGCTCGCGGCGACCCCGCTCGGCGACGCGCGCGACGCCTCCGTGCGGTTCCGGGAGGCGCTGGCCGCGGCGGACGTCGTCGCGGCCGAGGACACCCGGCGGCTGCGCGCGCTCGCCGCGGCGCTGGACGTGCCGGTGCGCGGCCGGGTGGTCAGCCACTACGACGCCGTCGAGGCCGCGCGCCTGCCCGGCCTGCTCGACGACGTGCGCAGCGGGCGCACTGTGCTGGTCGTCACCGACGCGGGGATGCCGGCCGTGTCCGACCCGGGCTACCGGCTCGTCGCGGCGGCGGCGGCCGAGGGGCTGCCGGTCACGTGCCTGCCGGGGCCGTCCGCGGTGACGACGGCGCTGGTGCTCTCCGGGCTCCCGGTGGAGCGGTTCTGCTTCGAGGGGTTCGCGCCGCGCCGCGGCGGCGAGCGCCGGCGCTGGCTGGAGACGCTGGTCGCGGAGCCGCGGGCGGTCGTGTTCTTCGAGTCGCCGCACCGGCTGGCCGAGACGCTCGCGGCCGCCGTCGAGGTGCTCGGCGCCGACCGCGCGGCCGCGGTCTGCCGCGAGCTGACGAAGGTGCACGAGGAGGTGCTGCGCGGCCCGGTCGCCGAGCTGGCGGCCTGGGCGCAGGAGGGCCCGGTGCGCGGGGAGATCACGGTGGTGCTCGCCGGGGCGGCGCCCGCGGCGGCGCCGAGCGTCGGGTCGCTGGTCGGGGCCGTGCACGAGCGGGTGGCCGACGGCGAGCGGCTGAAGGACGCTGTCGCGGCGGTCGCGACGCGGCCGGGGTGTCGAAGCGTGATCTCTACGCGGCGGCACTCGCCGATCGGTGAACGCCGAGTCGGGTCCTTCCGTTCACTGATCGTTAATGCGCAAGGGCAACGATCGCGCCCATGACAGCTCCCGGCCGCCGGCGTTCCGGCAGGCGGGTTATCAGCTGGGTTCTCGCGCTCGCACTGCTCGCGGTGATCGGTTTCGTGGTATTCCGGGACATCTCGGGCGGCGACGAGCCGGTGCCGCCGGTGCTCGTCCCGGTCACCGGCGTGATCGGATCCGAGAAGCTCGCGTTCTTCGCCGACCCGCGTGTGCAGGACGTGTTCCGGGCCAACGGACTCGACGTGCGCGTCGACCCCGCCGGCTCGCGGCAGATCGCGACGACCGTGCAGCTCGACGGCTACGACTTCGCGTTCCCGTCCAGCTCGCCGGCCGCGGACAAGCTGCTGGCCGCGCACCCGGCCGCCCGCACGTACGCGCCGTTCTCCTCGCCGATGGCCGTCGCCACGTTCGCCCCGATCGTCGACCTGCTGACGCGGGCCGGGGTCGTCGCGCCCGGCGGTACCACGTTCGACGTGCGGCGCTACCTGGAGATCGCGGGCGCCGGGACGCGCTGGGACCAGCTCCCCGGCAACACGACGTTCCCGGCGCGCAAGGACGTGCTGCTCTCGACCACGGCGCCGTGCCAGTCGAACTCGGCGGCGATGTATCTCGGCATCGCCTCGTACGTGGCCAACGCCGACACGGTCGTCGCCGACGCGGCGGGCGCGGCGTCCGTGCTGCCGTCCGTGCAGCCGCTCTTCCGGGACCAGGGCTACCTGCCGCCGTCCACCGAGGTGCTGTTCGAGGACTACCTGTCGGCCGGGATGGGCCGGGTCCCGATGGCGCTTGTCTACGAGGCGCAGTACCTGGAGGAGGCGCTCTCGCCCGACCCGGTGCTGCCCGCCGACGCCCGCCTGCTCTACCCGGGCCCGACGGTGTTCTCGCGGCACACGCTCGTGCCGCTGAGCCCCGAGCGACCGCATCGGGCAGCTCCTGACCACCGACCCGCAGCTCGCGACGCTCGCCGCCGAGCACGGGTTCCGGCCCACCGACCCGCGCCCGTTCGCCGAGGCGGTCCGCAACTCCGGGATCCCGGAGCCGCCCGCGCTGGTCGACGTGGTGGAGCCGCCGTCGTTCGACACGCTGGAGGGGATGTTGACGAGCCTCGGGTGCGCCCCGTGAGGCGGTTGACGGTCGCCGCGCTCGCCGTTCTCGCGCTCGTGACGGCGTGCACCGGCGCGGAGCCGGCACCGCCGCCGCCGAACGCCCCGGGCGAGCCGGGCAGCTGCGCGTACTGGCCGGGAGCGAGCTGGCCGACCTCGCCCCGATCCTCGACGAGGCCGCGGCCGCCACGGGCGTGCGCGTCGAGCTGGACCCGATCGGCACGCTCGACGGCGCGGAGGCGGTCGCGTCCGGCGCGGCCGCCGCGGGCCACCAGGCGATCTGGTTCTCCTCGAACCGGTACCTGGCGCTGCAGCCCGGCGCCGACGCCAAGCTGGGCACCGCGATCGACATCATGTCCTCGCCCGTCGTGCTGGGGCTGCGCCGCTCGGTCGCGGAGCGGCTGGGCTGGGTCGGGCGGCCGGTCACCTGGTCGGACATCGCGGCGGCCGCGGGGGCCCGGCAGTTCACGTACGGGATGACCGACCCGTCGGCGTCCAACTCGGGGTTCTCGGCGGTGGTCGCCGTCGCGACCGCGATCACCGGCTCCGGCTCGGCGCTCACCGTCGAGCAGGCCAACTCCACCGAGCAGGGGCTGCGCGACTTCTTCGGCGCCCAGACGCTCGCCGCCGGCTCGTCCGGGTTCCTGCAGGACGCGTACGTGCGCCGGGCCACCGGCGCCGACCCGGGCCCGCCGGTCGACGGGCTGGTCAACTACGAGTCCGTGCTGCTCGCGATGAACGCGGCCGGCACGCTGCCCGAGCCGCTGGAGCTGATCTACCCGGCCGACGGCGTCGTCACCGCGGACTACCCGTTCACGCTGCTGGCCGGGGCGAACGAGGCCGTGCGGGACGCGGCCCGGCGGCTCACCGACCACCTGCGCATCCCGGACGTCCAGCGGGAGATCGCGGAGCGGACGTTCCGCCGCGCCGCGGTGGCCGGCACGGCGCCGCCGCCCTCGTCGGCGACGCTCGTGGAGCTGCCGTTCCCCGCGCAGGCCGACGTGGTCGACGCGCTGCTGACCAGCTACTTCGACAAGCTGCGGCGGCCCTCGCGCACGATCTACGTGCTGGACACGTCCGGCTCGATGGAGGGCGACGAGCGGATCGGGGCGCTGCGCCGCTCGCTCGCCGGGCTGGCCGGCGCCGACCCGTCGCTCACCGCGCAGTACCGGCGGTTCCGCGGGCGCGAGGAGGTGACGCTGCTGCCGTTCAACAGCGCGCCGGAGTCGCCGCAGGTGTTCACGGTGTCCGAGGACAACCCGGCGCCCGACCGGCAGCGGATCGCGGACGCCGGCAACGCGCTGGAGCCCGGCGGCGACACGGCCATCTACGACAGCCTCGAGGAGGCCTACCGGCTCGCGGAGCGGCAGATCGCCGCCGACCCCGACCGGTTCACCTCCGTCGTGCTGATGACCGACGGCGAGAACACCACCGGCTCGACGATCGACGAGTTCCGGCTGTTCGCCGGGGCCCGGCCGCCCGCGCTGGCGGCGGTGCCGGTGTTCTGCGTGCTGTTCGGGGAGACGAACGTCGAGGAGATGACCGAGGTCGCCGAACTGACCGGCGGGCGCACGTTCGACGCGCGCACGGCGCCGCTCGCGGAGGTCTTCAAGGAGATCCGCGGCTATGTCTGACGGCGGGGGAGCGGTGCGCCGCTACCTGACGTCCCGGAAGAACATCGCCGGGATGGCCGGGGCGCTCGTCGGCGTCGGGCTGTACGCGGCCGGGGCGATCGGGGACATCTGGCCTGCCGTCGCGGTGGGGCTGTACGTCGTCGGGGCGCTGGTCGCGCCGGCCGACCCGGGCGGCGAGCCGCGGCTGACCGACGTGCTGCGGGACGAGGCGGCCGACCTCGTCGCCCGCATCCAGCCGCGGCAGGCCGAGCTGCCGGCCGGCACGGTGCCGGCGGTGCGGCAGATCGTCGAGGTGGTGCGGCTGGTGCTGGACCGCCTCGACCAGGTCGCCGACCAGCCGGTGGACCGGCCGCCGCACCCGAGCGGCTCGCCGTCGCCGCCGAGATCGTGCGCGTCGACCTGCCGGTCTGCCTCGACACCTACCTCGCCGCGCGCCGTCCAGCTCGGCGGACCGGGCAGCGGTCGAGCTGGTGACCCAGCTGGACCTGATCGCGGGCGCGCCGACCGGCTCGCGGCCCAGGTCCCGGACGTGCACGTGCAACGGGCCGAGGAGCTGACCCGGGAGCTGCGGCGCCGGTACGGGGAGCCGCCCCGTTAGCTGCCCGCGGACGGGGCGGGGGTCGTGGTGGACGGGCGGCGGGACCGCACCCACCGGGCGACGGGCTCCACCACCCGCGCCAGAATCGGCCCGATCACGGCCATGAGCAGCACGTACGTGGTCGCGAGGGCGGCCAGCTGCCCGTCCACCGCGGCGTAGCCGACCGCGAGGCCGGCGATGACGATCGAGAACTCGCCCCGCGCGACGAGCGCGGCCGCGGCTGGCCCGGCCGAGCGGGCCGATCCCGACCCGCCGCGCCGCCCACCAGCCCGTGGCCAGCTTCGTCGCCGTGGTGGCGAGCGCCAGCACGACCGCCCAGCCCAGCACCGGCGGCACCGTCGCCGGATCGGTGTTGAGCCCGAAGACCACGAAGAACACCGCGGCGAACAGGTCGCGCAGCGGCTCCAGCAGCTTGGCGGCGTTCTCGGCCGTGGAGCCGGAGATCGCGATGCCCAGCAGGAACGCCCCGACGGCCGCCGAGACCTGCATCGCCGACGCGAACCCGGCCACCAGCAGCGCCAGCCCGAGCACCTTGAGCAGGAAGACCTCGCGGTCGGGCGAGTCGACGAGCGCCGAGACGTACCGGCCGTAGCGCAGCGCGACGAGCAGCACGACGGCCAGCACCGCGACCGAGACCCCGACCGCCGTCAGCCCGCCGACCAGGCTCACGCCGATCAGCACGGCCGTGAGGATCGGCAGGTAGACCGCCATCACGAGGTCCTCGAACACGAGGATCGAGAGCACGACGGGCGTCTCGCGGTTGCCCAGCCGGCCGAGGTCGGCGAGCACCTTCGCGACGATCCCGGACGACGAGATGTACGTGACGCCGCCCAGCACCAGCGCCCCCACCGGCCCCCAGCCGAGGATCAGCGCCACCGCCACGCCCGGTGCGGCGTTGAGGACGATGTCCAGGATCCCGGCCGTCCACGACCGGCGCAGGCCCGTGACCAGCTCCGTGGCCGAGTACTCCAGGCCGAGCAGCAGGAGCAGCAGCACGACCCCGACCTCGCCGGCGAGCGCCGTGAACCCCTCGATGCCCGTGAGCGGGATGACGCCGCCGGTGCCGAAGAAGAGCCCGCCGAGCAGGTAGAGCGGGATCGGCGACAGCCCGATGCGGCCGGCGAGCCGGCCGAGCAGACCCAGCCCGAAGAAGACGGCCCCGAGCTCGATCAGCTCCAGAGCGGTGTGGTCCACGCCCGGTCAGCCCCGCTTGAGGATCTTGACGGCGTTGTCGAGCCCCTCCGACGTGCCGACGGTGACCATCAGGTCGCCCGCGGTCAGGGTGAAGTCGGGCTTCGGGCTCGGGTACACCTGGCCCGCCCGCATCACGGCGACGACGGAGACGCCGGTGCGGGTGCGCAGTGCCGTGTCGCCCAGCGTGCGCCCGTCGAACGGGGCGCCGACCGGGATCTGGCGCGTGTGGATGCCGGGGAGGTCGCGGTGCTCCTCGGTGAGCTGGGCGACGAGCTGCGGGGCACCGAGCAGGTTGGCCAGCGCACCGGCCTCCTCGACCGTGAGCGGAAGCTCGGCGAGGCACGCGTCGGGGTCGTCGGGTTTGGAGACGATCAGCTCGATCTGGCCGTCGCGGTGGGTCACCACGCCGATGCGGCGCCCGTTGCGGAGAGCGAAGTCCTTGCGTACCCCGATCCCGGGAAGGGGCGTCACCTCGACGTTCACCTGTACACGTTAACCGAGGTGGCCTCGGTATCCTCTCGCCATGCGGGTCCTGATGCTCGACGCGCCCCAGGCGTTGCTCGACGAGCGGCGCCGGCTGGGTCACGACGTTCGCGACGAGATGTGGGACGGGGTACTGCACATGGTTCCGCCGCCGGGTGGGCCACACCAGCAGTTCGGGGCGGACTTCCTGATGCTCGTCGGGCCGCGGGTGAGAACGCGCGGGTTGCGGGCGCAGTACGAGACGGGGCTTTTCCGCACGGCGAACGACTATCGGGTGCCGGACCTGGTGTTCTTCCGTCCCGAGCATTTCTCCGACCGTGGGGTGGAAGGGGCGGAGCTCGTCCTGGAGATCCGGTCGAAGGACGACGAGACCTACGAGAAGATCGGCTTCTACAGCGGGGCCGGTGTGCGCGAGATGATCGTCGCGCACCCGCACGAGCGTCGCGTCGAGCTGTTCCGTGCTGTCGGCGGCCGGCTGATGCCCGTCCAGCCCGGCCCGGACGGCGAGCACGTCTCCGAGGTCCTCGGGATCACCCTCCGCACCGTCGACGGCGAGCTGGAGATCACCTGGGACGGCGGCTCGGCCGTCGTCTGAAACCGGGCTGCGCGCTGGCCGAGGGGGCGTCCGGCGGGCCTTCGATCGCGGCTCTCATCGACCAAGCCCCACCGGACACCCCCTAGGCTGGTAACCATGAGTTCCCCCGTGCTGACCGCCGTGGCGTGGCCCTACGCCAACGGCCCCCGGCACATCGGCCACGTGTCCGGCATCGGTGTGCCCTCCGACGTCTTCTCCCGCTACCAGCGGATGGCCGGCAACCGGGTGCTCATGGTCTCCGGCAGCGACGAGCACGGCACGCCGATCCTGGTGCAGGCGGAGAAGGAAGGGCTCACCCCGCAGCAGACGGTCGACAAGTACCACCGCGTGATCGCGGAGGGCCTGCAGGGGCTCGGCGTCACCTACGACCTGTACACGCGCACCACCACGGGCAACCACGCCGCCGTCGTCCAGCAGATCTTCCTGGCGCTGCACCGCAACGGCTACGTCATCCCGAAGACCACCACCGGCGCGATCAGCCCGTCCACCGGCCGCACGTTGCCCGACCGCTACGTCGAGGGCACCTGCCCGATCTGCGGCTACGACGCGCGCGTGGCGACCAGTGCGACAACTGCGGCAACCAGCTCGACGCCGCGGAGCTGATCAACCCCCGCTCGCGCATCAACGGCGAGGTGCCGAAGTTCGTCGAGACCGAGCACCTGTTCCTGGACCTGCCGGCGTTCACCGAGGTACTCGGGAAGTGGCTCGCGACGAAGACCGCGTGGCGCCCGAACGTCGTCAACTTCACCCGCAACCTCGTCGACGACATGCGGCCGCGCCCGATCACCCGCGACCTCGACTGGGGCGTGACCATCCCGCTCGACGGGTGGAGCAACCAGCCGCTGAAGAAGTTCTACGTCTGGTTCGACGCGGTGATCGGCTACTTCTCGGCGAGCGTCGAGTGGGCCCGGCGCACCGGCGACCCCGACGCGTGGCGGGCCTGGTGGAACGACCCGGACGCCGAGCACGTCTACTTCATGGGCAAGGACAACATCACGTTCCACGCCCAGATCTGGCCGGCGCTGCTGCTCGGCCACAACGGGCAGGGCGACCACGGCGGCGAGGCGGGCCCGTACGGGCAGCTCGACCTGCCCACGGAGATCGCGTCGAGCGAGTTCCTCACGATGAGCGGGTCGAAGTTCTCGACGTCCCGCGGCACCGTGATCTACCTGCACGACTTTCTGCGCGAGTACGGGCCGGACAGCCTGCGGTACTTCATCGCGGCCGCCGGTCCCGAGACCCAGGACGTCGACTTCACGTGGGACGAGTTCGTCCGCCGCATCAACTTCGAGCTGGCGAACGAGTGGGGCAACCTCGTCAACCGGTCGATCTCGCTGGCGCACAAGAACAACGGGGCCGTCCCGGCGCGACGGCGCCCGCCGCCGCCGACGCCGAGCTGCTGGCGCTGTCCAAGGCCGCGTTCGGCACGGTCGGCGGGCACCTCGCGCGCTCGCGGTTCCGGGCCGGCGTCAGCGAGGCCATGCGCGTCGTCTCGGCGGCCAACCGGTACCTGTCCGACCAGGAGCCGTGGAAGCTGAAGGACGACCCGGACCGGCGCGACGCCGTGCTGCACACGGCGCTGCAGGTCGTCAAGGACGCCAACACGCTCCTCACCCCGTTCCTGCCGCACTCGGCGCAGAAGGTGCACGAGGCGCTGGGCGGCACGGGCGTGTGGGCCGCGCAGCCGGAGCTGCAGGACGTCGCCGACCTGGACATCGCCGGGCGCTCCAACCCGATCCTCACCGGCGACTACACCCGCGAGCAGGCCCGCTGGGCGTCCACGCCGATCGAGGTCGGCCGGCCGCTGGCGAAGCCGACGCCGATCTTCGCGAAGCTCGACCCCGCGCTGGGCGAGACGGGCCCGGAGTGGGCGCCGATCGCGAAGTGAACGGGCACGACCGCCGGGAGCGGCCACCGGCACCCGAGCCGCTCCCGCGCCGACCGTCGACGCGCACACGCACCTCGACGCCTGCGGCTGTGTCGACGCCGCCGACGTCGCGGCCGCCATGGACCGGGCGGCCGCGGTCGGCGTCACGCGCGCCGTCACGGTCGCGGACGACCTCCCGTCCGCCCGCTGGGCGGTGCAGGCCGCGCACTGGGACGGGCGGGTCGCCGCGGCCGTCGCGCTGCACCCGACGCGCACGGCGGCCGTCACCGAGGACGACCACGCCGAGATCGAGAAGCTCGCCCGCGACCCGCGGGTGGTGGCCGTCGGCGAGACCGGCCTCGACCACTACTGGGACCACTCCCCGCCCGCCGCCCAGGAGGACTCCTTCCGTCGGCACATCGACCTCGCCAAACGCCTCGGCAAGCCGCTGATGATCCACGACCGGGACGCCCACGACGACGTCCTGCGGATCCTGCGCGAGGAGGGCGCGCCGGAGACCGTGGTGTTCCACTGCTTCTCCGGTGACGCGGCGATGGCCCGAACGTGCGCGGACGCCGGATATGTCCTGTCGTTCGCCGGTCCGGTCACGTTCCGTAACGCCCGGGCGCTCCAGGAAGCCGCGACGGTGGTACCGGAGGAGCTGCTCCTCGTCGAGACCGACGCCCCGTTCCTCACCCCGCACCCGCACCGCGGACGGGCCAACGAGCCCTACTGCCTGCCGTGGACGGTCCGCGGACTCGCAGGTCTACGCGGGGTTTCGGACGAACGGCTGGCTTCGAGCGCCCGGCGCAACGCTGAACGGGTCTTCCGGTTCGGCGAGCTGCCACCGATCGCGTAACGCTCCGCGCCGGGCGCCGACGGGGCGCGTTCGGCGTCCGGAGGTGCCCGTTGAGCGATGACACTCCGTCGCCACTCGGATACCTGTCTCACTGTCCGTTACGGTTCCGTGATCGCAAAGCCGGGGTGGGGAAATCCGCTCCCCAGCGCAGCGGTCACGGTGGTTCGGAACGCTCCCCGAACCGACTGCCTCCGGGCCACCGTGGCCGGTGTCTCTTCCCCTGCCCGGTCCGACGAGGTCTGGAAGCCAGTGGTCGACGTCCCGACGCGTGCGCGGCAGCGTGCCGCGCGCGCCCGTGTGGGCCGGGGCGTGCCGCCGATCGACGCGGCGACGCCGGACGACCCCTACGCGGACTGGTACGGCGACGGCGGCGCCGACCCCGTGGCGGCCGCCCCGGAACCTGAGCCGGAGCCGGAGCGTCCCGCCAGGGCGGCGCGCGCCGCGGCGTTCCACCAGCGGCCGATCGTCACCCGCCCGACCGACTCGTCGGCCGACGACGCCGAGGCCGACCCGCTCACCGGCCCGCTCCCGACCGGACCTCTCCGGACCCTGCGCCCGGGCGCGACCGGCTCGTTCCGGCGCTCGCCGGAGGCCGAGGCAGCGTTGCGCACGGGCGGGACCGGCGCGTTCCCGCGCCCGGCCTCCGACGACCCAGACGACCCCGACGCCAGGACGGGCGCGCTCCCCGTGACGCCCGCGCCCCGGCCGGGGCCGCACCGGCCTGCGCCGGGGGTGCGGCCGGACCAGCCGACCGGCGCGTTCCCCCGTACACCGGCGGGCCCGTACCCGGCTGCGTCGGGAACGGGCGCCCTCCGGCGGCCGCCGGAGGGGGAGGCCGCGGCCACCCCGGTGGTCCGGCCCGCCGCCGACCCGGTTGCGCCGGGAACCGCCGCGATTCCGGTGGTTCGGCCTGGTGCGACCGGCTCGTTCCGGCGGCCGCCGGAGGGCGACGCCGGGGTCGGGACCGGTACCGCGGCCACTCCGGCCGTCCGGCGGTCGACCTACGCCGACCGCACCGGTGCGCACGCGGCGCCCTCGGGTACGGCGGCCACCCTCGGTCGGTCCGGCTGGGCGGCGACCGCACCGCTGGCGCGATCGACCCCGCTACCCGACGGTGAGCGAC
>MKJX01000014.1 GCA_001942415.1 Pseudonocardia sp. CNS-139 | reverse complement strand
TGCGAGCATCGCGAGGCCCAGCGTCACCGAGGTGACGGGCGCGCGCGCGGCGGCGGGGGCGGCGGCGGGGCCGCCGGCGCGACGATCGCGCCCTCGTCGGCGCAGATGCGTTCCAGCAGCTTGCGCAGCGTGCCCGGCGGGATGAGCCGGAACGGGTAGTGGTGGGTGCGCGACCGGATCGTCGGGAGCACCTTGTCCGGCTCGGTGGTCGCGAAGACGAACACCAGGTGCTCCGGCGGCTCCTCCACGATCTTGAGCAGGGCGTTGAAGCCCTGCGTGGTGATCATGTGCGCCTCGTCGACGATGAACACCCGGTAGCGCGACTCGGCCGGCGCGAAGAACGCCCGGTCGCGCAGCTCGCGGGTGTCGTCCACACCGCCGTGGGAGGCGGCGTCGAGCTCCGTGACGTCGATGTTGCCCGGGCCGCCCGGCGCCAGCGAGACGCACGACGCGCAGACGCCGCACGGGTCCGGCGTGGGGCCCTGCTCGCAGTTGAGCGACCGCGCGAGGATGCGCGCCGAGGACGTCTTGCCGCACCCGCGGGGCCCCGAGAACAGGTACGCGTGTTGATGCGGCCGGACGACAGCGCCGTGCTCAACGGCTCCGTGACGTGTTCCTGCCCCACCACCTCGGAGAACTTCGCCGGGCGGTACTTGCGGTACAGAGCCAGCGCCACGGCCGCGAGGCTACCCATCGCCACCGACAGCCCACCGCCGCGGGTGAACGGTCCGGGGGCCGGATCCCGGGGGCCGGGGGGTCCGGGGGCGGGAGCCCCCGCCCGGGGTGGGGCCCGGGGCCTCGCCCCCGGAGAGCACTGACGAAGGCGGCCGGCGAGCGCGGTGGGCGAGCGGAACCCTCCCACCGCATGAGGGGACCCCGCGCACCCGCCAGAGCCCGCTGACCCTTGCTGCCTTCCGGCCCTGGGGGAGTTCACAGGGTGGACGCCGCGCGGGGTCCGGGGACGAGTGTAGTGGGGGCGCGGGCGCTGTGTGCGCCCCGGCTATGCTTGGGCGCGTTCCAGGAGGATTCGCCTAGTGGCCTATGGCGCACGCTTGGAAAGCGTGTTGGGTGCAAGCCCTCGGGGGTTCGAATCCCCCATCCTCCGCGCCGCTGAACAGCACGAGCGCGGGTCAGCCTTGCGGGGCGGCCCGGCGCTCGTGCGTCTGGTTGCAGTTCTGGTGGCTTTTGCGCCGCTAGGCGCTCCGGCGGTTCGTTCCCGTCGCCGTCGCTCCGTTGTTCGGCGCCCATCGCCTCGGCCGGTGGCATCCACAGGAGACCACCGACCTGGTCCGCGACGGCCCGGCGCACCGCTGCGACGACGTGTTGGTACCGAGCAGCCATCGCGGTGCTGGACCAGCCCATGACCGACATGACGGTCCGCTCGGTCACGCCGAGCAGGAGCAGGACCGTGGCGGCGGTGTGCCGGGCGTCGTGCAGGCGGCGTTCGGGCACCCCGGCCCGTTCGAGCAGCCGCTTCCACTCGGCCCAGTCCGCGTGCGGGCTCAGCGGTCGGCCGGTCGGCGTGGTGAAGACGTAGCCGGTCTGCTCCCACATGTCGCACGCGGTCTTGCGCTCGCACTCCTGCTCGCGCTGGTGCTGCTTCATCAGCTCGATGAGCGGGTCCGGCAGGCCCATGCCTCGCCGCCCGGCACGGGACTTCGTCGGCGCGTCTCAGGCCGGAGCGCGACGCGGCTCGGGCAGTAGCCGGCCTGCTTGCGCCCGCACGGTGTGGTGCAGCCATGTGCCCACTTCGGCCGGACCCGGCTGCGCATGACGTAGAGCGTGCCCGCGTCGAGGTCGACGTCCGACCACATCAGGCCGAGCGCCTCGCCCTGCCGGAGGCCGAGTGCGAGTGCAACCGCCCACCGGGCACTGTTCCGTCGCGTCCGCGCGGCGTCGAGGATGCGACGCACGTCCTCCACCGAGTACGGCTCCACCTCCTCTTCGTCGACCTTGGGCGGGCGGGCGATGAGGGCCGGGTTGTCGCTGATGTGCTTGCGCCGCATCGCCTCGTTGAGCGCCGCCCGGATCGTGCGGTGGACCTGGTGGGCGCGGCCGGGCTTGGCGCCGTTGTTGACCATCTTCCGGTACAGCCGTTCGAGGTGTTCGGGCTGGAGGCGATCGATGCGGTGCGCGCCGACCCCGGGGATCAGATGGACCCGGGCCGCGACCTCATACGCCTCGTGCGCGTTCGGGGTGATCGTCGGCGGCGCGACGATCGTGCTCAGCCAGTGGTTGAGCCACTGCTCAACGGTCCACTTCTGCCCAGCCACTCGGACGCGGCCGTCGTCACGCTCACGCTCGATCTTGCGGACCTTGTCGGTGACCTTGGTCTTGTCCTTGCCGCTGACGTGGCGCCGGTCCGGCTTGCCGTTGTCCTTGACGCCCACCGTGACCCAGCCGTGCCACCGGCCGTCGGCCTCGCTCTTGTAGATGCTGGACCGGCCGTTGGCGTTGCGGGTCCCCTCCTTGCGGGTCATCTCGCCGCCCCCCTCACGCCGCAGCGTTCTGCACGGCCACGAGGCTCGCCGCGTACTCCGCGACGGCGTCAACATGGATGCGCCGCAGCCGCCCGATCTGCACGGATCGCAGCGAGCCGGACCGGACCAGTTCGTAGGTCTTCGTCTTGCCGATGCCGAGGCGTTCGGCGGCCTCCTCGACGGTCAGGAGAACCCGCGGCGGTGGCGCGGCGGATGGCGACTCGCGCGCGGGCCGCTCCGCATCGGCCATGAGGTGCGCGAGCTTGCCGAGCAGAGCCGCGATCTCCGCGGCTCGATCGGACGACGTGGTCATGGTCTTCTCCCCGGGTGTCACAGTCGTTTTCGCAGGTCAGTTCGGGTTGAGTGACAGTGCTTGGCTGGCTGTCACACGGCTGTCACTTCCGTTTGGGCAGGTCAGGCCCGGTGCAGTGACGGAGTGACAGCGGTAGGGGTCGGGTGCGCGCATGTCACTCGGTTCCGAGGTCGGCGGGTTCGGGTTCGTGCTGGTCAGGGCCGGTTGAGTGACGGAGTGACAGCGGTGACGCGGGCAGTAGCGCGGGGCTGTCACCGCTGTCACTCGTGTCACCGGCCGCGCTGCCGGGCTGGTCGGCCGGGTGGTACTGGCCCGACGTCGTGGCGCGGAGTTGCCCGTCCTCGGCCATCCGCCGGCAGGTCTGCCGGACGGCCGCCGGGTCGAGCTGCAGGGCCTCGGCGATCTGCTTGGGGCGGGTGCCGGGGTTGGCCCGCAGGAACCGCATGATCAGGCCGCGGGTGTCGCGGAGCATGTAGTCCTCGGCCGGGCCGTCGAGCACCCGCCACGCCCCGGCGTCGGGCTGGAACGCCATGGCGAGGTCGGTTTCGTCGACGTCGCGGCCGGTGATGTGCAGGACCCCGTCCGCGCGGGCGCGGGCGCGTTCGAGCACGAGCACGGCGTCCGCAGCCCCGGCGAGCCCGTGCGTGCCGGACACGGTCGCCAGGAAGTCCTCCGAGCCCTGCTTGCGGACGTGGTGGGATCAGCAGCACCGCGACCCCGTACGCGTCCGCGATCCGCTTGACGCGGGTCATGGCGGCGTAGTCGGCGTCGTACGCGGCGACCCCGGCGGGGCGTTGCCGCGTACCTTGGCGAACACGTCGATCACCACGAGCCGGGCGTCCGGGTGCCGGTCGAGCCATTCGACGATCTGCGCGTCACCCCCGGCGGCAGCGGCGGGCATGAGATCGCCAGCGTCAGCCCGGCCGGTGCCTCCCGGCCGGCGAGCACGGTCCGCATCCGGGACTGCAACCGGCGGGCGGTGTCCTCCAGCGCGAGGTACAGCACGGGGCCGGGCTCGACGGGGATCGACCCGAGCGCCGCCCAGCCGGCGGCGATGTCGAGCGCCAACCCGAGCGCCAGCCACGACTTGCCGACCTTGGGCGGGCCGGCGAGCAAGGTCACCCCTTCGCAGATGACGCCGGGCACGGCCCAGCGGGGTTCGGGGAAGCTCATGGACATCAGCTCCAGGGCACCCCAGGAGGTGCGGGGCGGGTCGGGCACCGGGCCGAGAGCCGCGCGTGCGGCGTCGGGACGACGGGGCGGCACAGCGGCGCTCAGCGGGCCCTGAGAGCCGTTCTGCGGCCCGTTCGGCCCGGGGCTGGAGTGAGGGGCGCGGGGTGTGCGGCCCGGGTGGGCCGGTCCGCGAGGTTGTGCGGTCATGCGGCCTCCCCGGTCGGGCCTGTGGGCTGTTCGGCGATCGGTCGGGGTCGACGGGAGCCGACGCCCGGGCGAGTCGTGGTGCGGGCGCGGTAGGCCGCTTGCCGGCAGGCGCTGCCGCAGTACCGAGCGGGCCGCCCGCGTGTGGCGGGGCCGAGTGGACCGGTGCAGAACGCGCACCGCGGTCCGGGCTTTTCGTCACGCGCCGGCTGCTCGGCGTGACGAAAGTCCGGTGTGGTGACCTCCCACCGGAACCGACGCACCCGCGTCGGGTGCTGGTCGTGACGCGGCCGTCCGGGGCTGTCCCACCCGTTGCGCGGGCGGAGTTCGGCGGCCATGCGCCAGCCAGCTGCGCGCAGGCTCGCGCCGCCCTCTTCGGCCTGGGTGTAGGTGATCAGGCGGTGGAACCCAAGCTCCCGCGCGGCCCGCCACGCGGCGGCCAGCAGCGCGGAGCAGGCGTTCGCGGTGCCGTCGGTGCACACCCGGGTGACTTCGAGGGTCCGGCCGTCGTTCAATGCGCGAGCCGACGGCCGTCCGGTGATCGCCACCCCGCGCCGCTGCCCGCGCTGGTCGGTGACCGCTTGGGAGAACTTGTGCCCGACCGGCGCCGGGTGGTGGCGGTGATGGCGGGCCACGAACGCCTGCGCATCGGCCAGCGACACGGGCTCGATACGCAGCTGTCGCCGGGTCATGCCGCGTCCTCGGTGATCGTTCGAGGCCGCCGCGCTCCGGCGCGCAGACCGGAGCGAATGGTCTGCTCGGCCTGGTGGTGGCTGTAGGCGCCGACCGCGAGGTGCCGCCCGGCCGCCGACAGCAGCGCCGCGCGCGCGTCGGGCTCGCTGAGCGCCCCACCGGCCACGAGCTGTCCGAGCGCGATCGACGCGAGGTAGAGGCTCTGGTTCCGGGCCCCGGACGGGGCGTGGTGCACCCGGTGCGTCTCCGCCGCGATCGCCGCGTCCAGGTAACGGGCCGCGCGGCGGGAGAGGTCGGTGCGTCCGGTGAGGACCGGCCCGGCCGGCACGGCGGGCGGGGGCGGCGGCCGGAGCCGGCTCGACCAGCCACCCGGGCCAGCGGCACCGGCTCGCGCGCGTCGGCCACCCGGTACGTGCCGGCCGGGGTGCGCGAGCCGGCCGCGACGACGTACCCGCCGTGCGCCCGGGTGTCGATCTTCCAGCCGAGTCCGCCGCGTTCCCCGGCCGTGTTGCGGAGCGTCGGGGCGCCGGGCCCGTCGGGGGCGCGGAAGTACAGGTGCCGGCCCCCGGACGGGGTGTCGACGGTGTGCGTGGGCGGAATGGTCTCCCCGGCCCGCTGCGCGAGCACGGCGAGCACGTCCGCGCCGCAGGTGATCCCGAGTTGGGCCCACTCGGCGGGCGGGACGTCGTCCGGGTCGCCGGGCTTGGCCGCGTCGAGGTCGACCACCACGAGCCCGGCCCGCCCGGCCGGGAGCCCGATGTTGAACGGGCCGGTGGTCCAGGCGCGGCGGATGCGGTCGGGGTCGGTGGTGGCGCGCTGCTCCCACCCGAGGTGCCCGCCCGTACATGCGCCTGTTCCAGGGCAGTTCGAGACGTGGTGCAGGGCGGGGCGCTTGCTGCCGGGCCGGAGCGGGAACACCGGCCCCCACCGCTCCGCGGTCGCCAACGCCGCAGCGAGCAGCCCGGCCGCCGTGGTCGTCGGTGTGGCCGTCGGGGTGGTCGTGCGCGCGCTCATCGCCGCACCCCCGCAGCGGGCTCGTGCTGGTGCTCGTGCTCGGCGTACGGGGAGCCGGGGTCGGGTCGGCGGCCGGCGAGCAGGTCCGCGATGTCCTGCACCGTGTGCCGGTCGGCGCCGAGGTCCGGACGGGTCGCGGCGACGTGGTCCAGGGCCCGCGCGGCGGCGAGCAGCGGAGCCGGATGGTTACGGTGTGTGCTCACTTGTCCTCCTGGTTGAGGCATGGGTCTAGCGCCGCGGGACCCTCGGAAGGTCCGCGTGGGGCCGGTATTGCGGGTGTTTGCGCTGGTGGTGCTAGGGGGCTAGCGGCCTGGTCGTGATCGGGTTGGGCCGCTAGCGGGGGGTGCTAGGTCTAGCGGGTGCCGGTGCTAGCACCCCCCGCGTCCGCGACCGCCCGACCGTCGCCGGTTCGGCTACTCGCTGTCACGTTCCTTGCGGGTGGCGAGCCATGCGGTGGTGACCGCGTCGCGGCGGTAGCCGCGCCGGTTGCGGGACTCCCCGGTGTCGGGGTCGGTGCCCCACACCTGTTCGGGCTTGACCCCGTAGGCTTGAGCGCCGCGGCCAGGGAGGCGGGGGTGGTGCCGGTGTAGGTGGTGGGCCACTGCTGCGCGAGCCGGGCCGCCACGACCTCCGACCACGCCCCGGCCTCGTCGGGCCCGTACACGGCGGCGACGTCCTCCAGCACCGACCGGCGCACGCCGTCCTGGTCGGGCACCTCGCCGAGCGCGTGCCCGGACAGGGTGCCGGCCGCCTCCCGCAGCCCGCGGGCGCGGGCGCCGATGGTCTCGGCGGCCGGGCCATCGATGTAGGCGGTGCGGACGATCTGCGCGTCGTCCCCGGCGCCGACCAGGTAGCCGATGCCCTTGTCCTTCGGGCCGAACGTGGTCGCGCGCAACCCGTTCTGGTAGCTCGACGTCCCGAGCACCATGTCGTTCTCCACCTGCCCCATGACCCGCAGGCAGAACCGGATGCCCACGTTCGCGGACACCCCGGTCGGGAGGGACTTGGCGTCCGGGCGCTGCGTGGCGAGCACGAGGATGATCCCCAGCGCCGGGCCGCGCTTGATGATCGCCTCGGCGAGCCGGGCGGCCTCGTCCTTGTAGTCGGGATGGGAGAACAGCTCCTGGCACTCGTCGATCGCCGCGACGACCAGGTGCAACCCGAGTTCCTTCCGGGCGGAGAGCTGCGGGGTGACCTTGTTCTCCGGGCACAGCTCCCGCGGGAGCTTCCGGATGGTCGCCGCCCGGGAGTCCAGCTCCCGGTACAGGTCGCGCAGCGACTCCATGCACGCGTCCAACGTGGCCGTGTCGGCGCCGGACCCGTAGTGGTGGCACGAGTCCTCGATCATGGACAGGTCCCCGGTGCCCTTGAGCTCGAAAATCCGGAGCTGTGCCCGCGGGTCCAGGGCGGCGGCGAGCAGCACGACGCGCATCGCGAACGTCTTGCCCATCCGCGGCTTGGACCCGATCAGCATGGACTCGAAGATCAGCGACAGGTTGACGGGGCGTCCGCGCTGGTCGACGCCGAACGGCACCGGCCGGAACAGGTCCGCGCTGCCCCCCTTCGCCAGCGGCCACCGGGCGGGCTTGGACTGCGCCATGTCCTGGTCCCCGACCCACAGCACGAGCCGCCCGGCGTGCGCGTCCGACGCGGGCTCGGGCCACACGCACCCCAACGGCCGCCGCAGCCCGGACGCGAGCCGGTCCCGGCGCTCCGCGATGTCCGACACGGTCACCCCGAACGGCAGGTCGACGTCGGCGCGCCAGCCCGGGCCATCGCGGGTGATCGCGCCGGGAACGTGATCCCCCGCCCGCCCTTGCCCATCGCCTTGTTGATCTCCGCGATGCCGAGCGAGGCCAGGGCGCGGATCACGATCTCCGAGGTGAGCCGCTGCACCTCCGTGCGCACCACCGCGCGCCCGGTCACCGGCCGGTCCGCTGGGGTGCCGACCGCGCCGAGGGTGAGCACCCCGGCCACGAGCAGCACCCACACCAGCCACACCGGGGCCAGCACCCAGAACGCCGTACCCGCCCCGGCGGTCACGAGCAGACCCAGCACCACCACCCGCCGCCGCGCCCGGACCCGGTCGGCGCGGGTCTCGGTCAGCTTCACGTACCGGTCGGCGTCCCCGGCCCGGATCGCCGCATCGCGCAGCGGCAGCGACTCCGCGTCCCCCGCCCACCGCACCACGCCGCGCCCGGCGACCCACAACCCGCGCGGGGCGTGCACGGCCAGGCGGGCCACGTAGAGCGGGCTGCGGACCGTGTGGAAGCCGGTCACGTGCCACGCCCACCCGGCCGCCCACCGCGACGCCGCCCGCACGTCCTCGGCGTGGGTCAGCCACGGCGCGATCACCGGCCGCCGCACAACCTCGCGGCGCTGCCACGGCAGCAACTCCCCGCCCATCCCCGCGCCCGGCTCGCCGCCGGGCTGGGTGGCAGGGCCGAGCCAGTCCGGGCGGGCGAGCCGGCCGGACCGATCGGCCGGGCGCGAGTACTGGTCGACCGGCACCCGGGCGCCGTCGCCGTCGACCACCTCAACGATCACCTCGCCGTCCACCACCGTCGGCAACGGCTCGCGCGCCGGGCCGCCGGGCGGGGCCGGGAAGTCGATAACCCGGCCGTGCTCCCCGTCGCGCGGCTGGTCGTGCTGGTGGTGCTGGTCGTCGGGGTCGGGCGTGCCGACCAACGTGGTCGTGGACATCAGGCGGCCACCTCCTCAGCGGCAGAAACAGACGGGGTCGGCGTCGTCGGGGTCGTCGGGGTCGGGGCGCTCGTCGAGGTGGGGAGGTCGGTGGGGGTACGGAGAGCGGCGGCGACCTTGACCGACGTGCCGGCCGAGCAGCCGGTCACGCGCCGCGCCCACGCCGGAGACACCTCCGGCCGCTCGCCCCGGGCGTGCGCCTCAGCGAGCGCGTACGGGCGTCGGTCACGTAGTCGCCCAGCAGCCGCCGCGACCCCGGACGACCCTTCCGGCGCCGCTCGTACGGCCGTTGCGGGCCGCCCGGCGCGGGGCCGGTGAACGCTCACCCGCGCCGTTCACCACGCGCCGGAGACGCGCTCGTGAACCTCGCCGTGAACGGTGCCGTGAACGGCCGGCAGCGCTGCCGAACTCGCGTTCACGGCCGGGCTCATGGGTGGGCTCGCCGCCGGGCTGGCGGTGGTGGCGTCGAGCGTGGCGGCGTGCTCGACGAGCGCCCGGCGGACGGCCTCGGTGAGCTTGTCCCGCAGCCCCGGGCCGGTCTCCGCCGTGGCGAACACGACCAGCGGCGGAACCGAGTGCAGCACCACCCCGGCAGCGGAGAACGTGCCGCCGTCCAGGCCCCACGCGGTCCAGGTGTTCATCACGTAGGTGGCGGCGAACGTCAGCCACTTCGTGCGCCGCGCCCACACCGGCAACGTCACCTGGTAGCGGGCGGTCACCTGCTCCGCCCGCAGCACCGCGAGCAACACCAGGCTGACCATCGGGTCGAGCAGCCACGCCACCAGCCACGGCAGCGACCACGGCGCGGCCCCGTCCGCGGCGAAGTGCTGCACGTTCACCGCGGTGAACGCCAGACCGAGCACGATCCCCGCCCACAACAGGGCATCGACCTGCGCGCGGACCTTCTCCACCCGCAGCGCGATCACGTCCGGATGCGTCGTCAGCGCCCGAATCCGCGCCGCGTCCGCGGCCTCGGCGGCCAGCCGGGCAACCCGCTTGCTCGCAACCGGCGACGTCGCGTCGGCACTCGCGGGCCTGCGGCCTCTACGATGTCGTTTCTCCTCATGTCCTCACCTGTGGTGATCGGGGGAGAACCCAGCCCGGCGGGTACGTCTTGGCGGAAGTGACCGCCGGGCTGGTGCCCTCCTCGGTGTTCGGTTATCTGTCGGGTGGGTCGTGGTCAGGGGGTCGTGGTCAGGGCCAGCGCCAGCGGTGCGGCCGGTCGGCCCGGTGCCGGCCCCGGCGAGTGAAGGCCCGCCACCAGCGGAGGAGCCGGGACATCGCCCGCCGGTCAGCCGCCGCACTCGGTGCAGCGGAACCCGTCGTGCTCGGTCATCCGGCCGCAGAGCCCGCAGAACGCCCGGTACAGGCGCGTCAGGCGGTGCATCAGCGGGCCCGCTTGCGGGCGACCAGCGCGGCCACGACCGCGGTCGTGATGACCCCGGCCGGAATCTGGACCTGGTGGTGCATGGCCTGGTCCATCAGCATCCGGCCGTTCACCCCGTGATCGGCGAGGCCGTGGAACCGCTCCTGCCGGCCGAGGGGCTTCCCGTCGGCGTCGCGGAACCGGTCCTGGCCGCGGCCGAGCCGGGCGAACCGGGCCAGCAGCCGGCCGTCGTCGATGACCGCGTGCACCACGCCCTCCACCAGCGCCCCGGCGAGCTGCGCGAGCAGCGGCACCCGGACCCCGGCCGACCGGTAGAACGCGGCCTTGGTGACCGCCTGCGTCGCCGCGTACGTGCCGGCGTGCAGCGCGAGTTCCCGCCGACCGCGCGCGGTGTGCTGCTGCTTGTGCGCGGCCATGCAGTCGTCCTGCACCAGGTAGTCCCCGCCGTGGTGGCCGAGCAGGCTCCCGAGCGCGGTCAACGCCACCACCGCGCCCCGCTGGCCCGGCATCTGGTCCGACACCTGGTCCGGCATCGTCCGCGTCCCCATCGCTGCGCCCATCAGTTGAGCCGTCCCCTCGCCTCGTGCAGGTTCTTCGTGCGCCAGTCCTGGTCCTCCGTGTCCAGGCCGTTGTTGGTGCGCTGACGGGTCTCCGCGGAGGTCTCCCGCAGCTCCGCGTCCATCTGCCGGCCGTCCTTGCCCACGTGCGCGTAGTCGGTGGCGTCGCCGTCGTTCGGGCCGGACCAGCTCAGGAACCGCTTGCCCATCACCGGCCCGCCTTCCCGGCCGACCGGGTCGCCCCGGGCGTGCTGGTCGCGGTGCCGGTGCGGCACTGGCCGCAGTGCTGGCCGTGGACACAGCTCATGCAGTCGCACGAGCAGCCGAACCCCAGCACCGCGAGCAGGCGCCAGCGCATCACCCGCGCCCCCGCCCGCCGTCGGACTTCTCGGCCATGGCCTTGTCCATCGCCGCGTTCGCCGCGGCCACGTACTCCTCCGCGGTGACCTGCTTGTGCGGCTCGCCGTACTCCTCGCCCTCCGGGTCCCAAATCGTGTAACGGTCCTGGTTGCGGCTGTTCCAACCCATGTCGGATCGATCTCCTGTTGCTGTCCTCACCCCTGATCCCGCAGTGACCTGCGGGATCAGGGGTGATCGGTGGGGGAGACCGGGCCCGGCGGGTACGTCTTGGCGGAAGTGACCGCCGGACTCGGGTCTCGGGTGCCTTGCTGGTCGGGCACCTCGCCCAACCGGCCGCGATCAGAGGCGGCCGGCTCGACGTGGCGCCCGGTCAGCACCACCCCGTCGCCGCGCGGCCGTCGCCGCGCCCGTCCCGCAACGTGTCCGAGTCGTGAAGCTCCTCGCGCCGTCCTCGAACCGCACCCAGCACGCGTCCGGGACCGAGCCCGGAACCGGCGAGCTGACCCGCCCGTTGCGGCCGTCCTGGTGCACCGGGTCGTTCGTGCGCAGCCCGAACATCGGGCCGTGGTTCTTTCTCGGCATCCCGACTCCTACTCGTCCGCTCTCATCCGTGGGGTTCTGCGGCTCACGCTGCGTCGGCGCGCTCGCGCTCGCCGCCCGCGCGATCAGCGGCCACCCCGGCCCTTTGCGCCGCGGCGCTCCAGCTCGCGACGCACTGCCCGGTGGGCTCGCGTCACCGCGTCCGGCTTGCCGAGCACAGCCGCCCGCCGCACCATCTCGGCATCGACGCCCCGCAGGTCATCGGAGTCGAGCTGCTGCGCGAGTGCCGATGGGGCGGTGGATCGGGCGAACTCGTCGGCCGTGCCCTCGGCGTCCGGCTTGCTCCACGGTCCTGTGCTCATGACCCTCTCTCCCCTGCTGCTCACGCCGCGTCGGCGCGGTGGTGGTGCTGGTGCTCGGCGGCCCACGGGTCGGGGCTGTCCCCGGCGGCGTGCTGGTCGACCGACTCGACCGACTCGCCACGGGCGATCGCGGCGCAGTCCCAGCACTCCCCCAGCGAGCGCGGGATGCGGTACCCGACGTCGGTTCCACAGGTCGGGCAGAGCTGCTGCGCGGCGTTGCACCGCTCGATCCCCGCCCGCATCGCCGCCGTCATGGGCCGCTTCGGGGCGGCGAGGTCGCGGCGGAACAGGTAGGCCCAACGGGGCCGGTTCGCCGGACCCCACACCAGCCACCCCGCCACGTCCTGACCACCCGGCCGCAACCGGTCGGCGGCGAGCTGACGCACCGTCGCGAGCCCGGAGGGCGCCCACCCGTACCGGAACACCGGGGCGCCCGCGTACCGGCCGGCACACGGCCACACCCGCCCGTCCCACAACCGCACCGCAGACCCCCGCGCCGGGCGCGGGTTGCTGCTGGCCCGGGCGCTCATCGCTGACCACCCGGCTCGGTCTCGTCGTCGTCCCGCAACGCCGCATAGGCGGCGTCGAGGTTGTCCAGCAGCGCGAGGTGCCGGAACTCCTGCGACTCCTCGACCGTCAGCGGACGGTCATCCGCGCCGAGACGTGCCAGGAACTCCGCGTCACGCCGACCCATCACGCCACCGCCTCGGCCGAGCCGTCCTGCTCGGCCGTCCGGTCGCGCTGCTCGGCGAGGCGCCGGCCGTGCTTCCGCCACGTGTCCGCCCGCTCCGCGGCACGGTCCTCGGCCGCGACCGAAGCCACGATCAGCAGCAGGCGCGCCGAGATCGGAAGGTCCCGGAAGTCCGACGTGGTGGGCAGCGAGGCCC
This sequence comes from Pseudonocardia sp. CNS-139, assembly GCA_001942415.1. Taxonomy (GTDB): domain Bacteria; phylum Actinomycetota; class Actinomycetes; order Mycobacteriales; family Pseudonocardiaceae; genus Pseudonocardia. The sequence goes on along the minus strand of MKJX01000014.1, from coordinate 5,936 downwards.
ACACCGGCGCCTCAGCCGCGAACACCTCCGCGCGAGCGGCCAGCGACTCCGGCGACGACAGGTCCAGCCGACGTCGCTGCTCCCGCAACTGCTCCAACTCGGCGTACAGCTCCCCCAACGTCATCACGCCACCTCCCCCGCGTCGACCGAGCCCAGCCGTGCCGGGGCGGCGCCGATACGCAGCTCGACGACCCGGGAGAACCGGATGCCCAGCCACTCGGAGATCCGGGTGTCGCTCCAGCCCCGCCGGACCAGCACCCCGACTGCGGCGGCCACCTCGGCCGGCACCAGCCGCGGACGCGCCCGGCAACCGCCTGCTCCACCGCGATCTCGTCCACGTAGCCGGGGTCCGGCTCGATCTCCCGCGGGACCCCGAACAACACCGCGACGCGCTCGTCGTCACGGATCGCCCGCTCCCAGCACTCCCCGCACGCCACCAGCTCCTGCCTTGCCCGCAGCGGGTGCGACTCCCAGCACCGACCCATAGCCACCGCGGCAAGCGGGTGGAAGGCCGAACCCACCGCGCTCCGCCGCTCTCGTACCGCCATCACGATCTCCTCGAACGTTGCGAACTATGCGCGATGGAGAAGGTAGCCGCATCGGCGCAATCTATGCAAGTCATGCGATCTGGTCCATCTTGGTGAACCGTGGATCCCAGTGGAAGACTGGGTGCATGGACGCCGCCGCCCCAGACAGCGCGAAGGACCTCGTCAGCACGAGCGAGGCCGCACGCGCCCTCGGCGTCAACCAATCCACCTTGAGCCGGTGGGCGAAGGATGGCCGCGTGCGCCCCGCGCAACGCACGATCGGCGGGCACATGCGATGGGACATCGCAGACCTGCGCGCGCAGCTCCAGGCCGCGGGCGGCATCGCTCCACCGCCCTGACGCCGCTACTGCGACAGCGCCGCGCCGAACTCCGTCAGCGCATCCAGCGCGTGCATCGCGAAGACCCAGATCCGCTCGACCGTGGCCGCAGCCCCAACCGGGTCGCGGATCACGAGGGCGAGCACGACGATGCCCACCAGGAACACGACCACACGTCCGCCCGCTCCACCGCTGCTCGTGAATGGCACGTGCATCGGTGCTGCTCTCCGTCGGCTCACGGCTCTCCTCGCCTCCACGCTCGGCTCCGGGTCGACCGCCCGGAAGTTGATCGCCACCAATCACACGAATCAGCAAACGCGCCGGCCGCGCGGCCTTACAGTGAGAGCGGACCGTGCATCGGTGGATGGGGGGTGCACCAGGGGGGTGCACCCGGTGAGCGGCGGGGTGGTCGGTGGCGAGCAAACACGACGGGGCGCCCAACCGGGCGTTCGAAGCGCTGCTCTCTCGCTCTGGCCTGAGCAATAAGCGGCTCGCCTACGAAATCCGGGCCGAATCGACGCGTCGCCGATCGCCGATAAATAGCGACCACGTCCAGGTCAGTCGGTGGCTAAGCGGCCAGCAACCGAAGGCCGAGACCGCACATGTCATCGCAGCCGTCCTGTCCCGACAACTGAGCAGGACCGTCACCCCTGCGGCGTGTGGGTTTACGAACATCGATCCGACACAACCAGCAAGTCGATCGCTCGTCGCTACGTCAGTCGAGTACCCCGGTGATATTGACACTGCCACTACCGCATTAGGCACTCTGGCCCGCGCGGACGCGGAGAGCGACCCGTCAGCCCAACTCGGGCGATGGGATGGCCATGCAGCGGCAGGAGTGATCAGCGGCTACTTGTTCGGGTCCGATAGCAATCCGCGGAGTGGCGTTGACGCAGCACCGCTGGACGCATCAGCTATCCGGCTGACAACAGCAAGCCTCATGGACCTCGATTTCCAACTCGGCGGCGAGCACACGCGGGACCTCCTGCTGTATTTCTTCCGCACAAAGGTGCTCCCGCTGTTCAAGAATGTTCCCCGGGGCCCAGTTCATCGGGAGCTGTTCTCTGCTACGGCGGAACTTGCACAGATGCTCGGTTGGAGCGCCTACGATGCTGGTCGACACGGTGCGGCGCAGCGCTATTTCGTACACGGGTTACGCCTAGCCCGTGAAGCAGATGACCATCTTCTCGGCGCTCGACTGCTGTCGAACCTGAGCCATCAAGCGAACTACCTCGGATCGTTCTACAACGCCGTACAGCTCGCACGAGCCGCACAATCGGCGGCATCCGCGGGTAAGGCGCCAGCGTCCGCGACAACGCTCGCAATGTTCACTGCAATGGAAGCGCGGGCGCTGGCATCACTCGGCGACGCCAACGGATGCGCGGTCGCATTGACGCGCGCCGAACAATTGATGGATGGTAGTAATCCCGGAATCGATCCGTCATGGATCAGTTACTTCGACTTAGGTGAACTAGCCGGGGAAGCCGCCCACTGCTTCCGCGACCTGCGCCAGCCTGACGAGACAGGGCGGTTCGCTCTGCTCGCCTCACCCGTCGGCACGCCACCCCGCACCCGCGCATTCATCGGCCTGGTAGACGCAATGGGGATGTTGCACGGCGGTCGCCTAGACGAAGCAGTGGCCACAGCACGAGAGGCAGTCATGCTTGCCGGTGGGCTCCGTTCCAGTCGGTATCGGCGCTACGTCCGCGACTTCGTCGCGGCGGCCGTGGCGCTACATCCTCGGGACGGGCGCGTCGTTGACCTCGTCGCCTTCACAGCCCCCGCTATCGACGAAGTCGGACCGACGGCAGCAAGCTAGAAAGGTCGCCACGGCGAACCCGGTCGCCCGGTCCGGATCGTTTCCATGCGTACCTGGTACTCGTCGCGAACGGCCCGGGACACATGCAGGTTCTGCATGAGCCATGTCGTCATCTTCAACTCCTGAGTCTGACGAATAACAGCAAACTCTGACCAGTCGGTCACATCGAACTCGTAGGTTCCCACGAACGCCTGATACTGCTCACGAGTCCAGAACTGCGCCGACACAAACTCGGTTGCAGTGACGGCCACATCCCATTCGGGTTGTCCCCATCCAGCGCGCTCAAAATCAATGACCACGGCGCCCGCGTCCGTCATCATCAAATTCTGTACGTGTGCGTCACCATGGGTGACACACGGGGAGAGCGGAAAGTCCAGGGCGGGGATAGCCTCTCGTAGATCGCGAAGTCGACCGAGCAGGAACGCTCGATCAGAGGCCGGAATGTCGGCACTCGCAATCCGGGCCTCGACGCGACCGAGGATGTCTTCAGTGTCGGGCAGAAACTCGCCATCGGGTCTCGGCAGTGCGTGTATCCGGCGAAGTACCTTACCGAGCGCGCGAACGTCGTCGGAGGAACCGCGGCGACCATCTATGAAGCGCCAGAACGTCACTGGATGACCGTCGACATCCAACGGTTGCGGCACTGGCCACGAGCGTGCCGCCGGAATCCCACTACGTGCGAACCACTCCGCAACACCGACCTCCTTCACAGCGTCATGCCAATGGCCCACGCGGGCGATCCGCACAACGACGGCCGTCCTTGGCAATCGATAGATCGCGTTCTGACCAAGTCGGAGCAGCTGCGCGCCGGCAGGATCGAGCCCAGCGCGTTCGCATGCCGATTCAAGCACCGACCGCGTCGACGGCCCGTCGAACGGCTTGGCGACCGGAGTACGCATGCGTTCAGGCTAGGCCCCGAACCTGTCGGTAATCTCCACGCGCCAACCTGCACGCTGTGGACAACGAGTCCGCCGCGGAGCACATCGCTCGCGCTGACAGCCCGACGTGGCGCGGTTGCTGCGCGCCGCCGCACACGAGACGGAGGAAGGGGCGCGACCCCTGCCGGTCCGGCTCACATTCGCGGCCCTGCGACGAGCGCGCGGCCCGGTCGAACATGCGGCGTCGGGTTCGAACGCTCTTAATACAACATTTTGTCACTATGTCACCGCACCCCCTCTGACCTGCTGAAACAGGGGGGCAGCGCGAGTGACAGCCGCTAGGCCCTGTCACTCCACCACGTCTGACCAGGGAAAACAGGAGTGACAGCGCCGGACGCCCCCTCCTGTTGCAGCCTCGCCAGGACGAGGGGAGCCCCGCTTCCCCGGCTCACCTTGAGCACGGCGACACCCCGGGCGGGCGCTCACCCTGGTTGCAGTTCTGGTGGCAGTCGCCACGTTCGTGGGGTCCCGGGAACGTCGTCCGTACACCTCCGACCTTGGTGAGATCGCGTCGCGATCAGGGCCGGAAGGGCGGTTGCCGACTTGGAAAGCGTGTTGGGTGCAAGCCCTCGGGGGTTCGAATCCCCCATCCTCCGCTCGGCAGGCAGGCACCGTGCGTACGGTGCCTGCGTGCAGCAGCCCTCCGACATCGAGACCGTCCGCGCGTCCTACGACCGGGTCGCCGACGCCTACGTGGACCTCGCCGTGGGCCGGCTGGAGGCGGAGCCCTGGCTACGGGCGGTGCTCGCCGCGTTCGCCGAGTCGGTCCGCGGGCTCGGCCCGGTGCTGGACGTCGGGTGCGGCCCCGGCACCGTCACCGCGCACCTCACCGAGCTCGGGCTGCACGCCTCGGGCGTCGACCTCTCGCCGCGGATGATCGAGCACGCCCGCCGGCAGTACCCCCACCTGCGGTTCTCCGTCGCCTCGGCGACCGAGCTCGACCTCGCACCGGCCTCGCTCGGCGGCGTGCTCGGCTGGTGGTCGCTGTTCAACCTCCCCCGGGAGACGCTGCCCGGCGTGCTGCGGACGTTCGCCGCGGCGCTCGTCCCCGGCGGCCAGGCGCTGGTCGGCACGCACGTCGCGACGGCGACGTGCCGCGGACCGAGGGGTACGGCGGCCTGCCGGTGTCCTGGACGACCCACCTGTACCGCCCCGAGGAGCTGGCCGGGATGCTGGCCGACGCCGGTCTCGACGTGGTCGCCGAGCTGCGGCTGCCGGTGCAGCCGCCGTCGCTGCGCCCGCAGGTGCTGCTCGCCGCGCAGCGCACCGCCTGACGTCCCGGTAGCGCACGAGAAGGCCCCGGGCCGCCGGAGCGACGGCCAGGGGCCCTCCCTGCGGATCAGGCCAGGCGGGCGAACACCACCACGTTGTCGACGTAGTGGCGGCTCGACCGGTCGAACCGGCCGCCGCACGTCACCAGCCGCAGCCGGGAGTCGGGCGTCGGGCCGTAGACCGCGTCCGTCGGGAACGCGGTCTTGCCGAACCGCTCGACGCCCTCCACCACGAACGTCACGGTGGTGCCGTCGGTCCGGTCGACGTGGATCAGGTCCCCGGCGACGAGCTGGCGGAGCCGGAAGAACACCGCCGGTCCCTGCCGCGAGTCGACGTGCCCGACGATCACCGCCGGCCCCGGCTCCCCCGGTTCGGGACCGGCCCGCCACCAGCCGGTCTCCTCGTTGGTGGCCGGCGGCGGCAGGACGCCCCGCGCGTCGACCTCCAGCGGGACGATCGCGGCGTCGACCGCGATCGCCGGGACCCGCACCCGCACCGGGTTCGCGACCTGCACCTGCTCCCGGGCCGCCGCCGGCACCGTGACCGCAGCGGTGCCGGCGGGCGCCGGCACCGCTGCCGGGGTCTGGGCCGGCGGCGGGAGCTCCCGCGCGGGCAGCTGCGCCGAGCAGCCGGCCGCGAACGTCAGCGCCAGCGCGACGGCCGCGGCCCGGCCGAGGTGAGCCGAGGTGCGCACGCCGGACCGTCAGTCCCGGCCGGCGCCAACCGGCGCCGGACCAGCACGGTCCCACCGGCCAGCGCGGCCGGCGCCAACCGGCGCCGGACCAGCACGGTCCCACCGGCCAGCGCGACGCACCCGCGGCCGCGGCACCGATCGGGAGGGCCAGGTCCGGCCCCGCCGTGCCGCCCGAGCCCGCCTCGACGCCACCGGCCGGCGCACCGCCGTCGTCGTCATCGTCGTCGCCCGGCTGCGTCACGAACCCGCCCGAGCCGGCCTGCACACCGCCCGCAGGACCCGGCCGCGGTCGTCGCCGTCGTCGTCACCGCGGTCGTCCGCGTCGTCGTCACCGGGCTGCGCGACGAA
>MKJX01000013.1 GCA_001942415.1 Pseudonocardia sp. CNS-139 | reverse complement strand
ACATGCCGTCCGAGCCGCCGTCGAGCAGCTTCAAGGACCGCGTCACGGCCAAGGCCTACCCGACCCACGAGTCGGGCGGCATCGTCTGGACCTACATGGGCCCGAAGGAGTTCCAGCCGCCGTTCCGCGACTTCGGCAGCGAGGACCTGGCGCCCGACCAGGTGCAGGCCACCAAGATGCACACGTCGTGCAACTGGATGCAGTCCATGGAAGGCAACATGGACACGTCCCACATCTCGTGGCTGCACCAGTGGGCCGCGCGGCCGACATCCCGGACGACGGCAGCGACAAGCCGGGCTACCCGTCCAACCCGTACTCGTGGAAGGTCTGGCTGCACGACCGGGCGCCGCGCCTGGAGGTCGAGGACACCTGGTACGGCTTCAAGTACGTCGGCATCAGGACCACGCCCAACGGGCACAAGCACGTGCGCATGAGCGCGTTCTGCTACCCGTACATCACGGTGATCGCGACGGTGCCGTTCGGCGTGCGGCAGGGCCTGTTCGTGCCGATCGACGACACCACCACCTGGCGCTACAGCTACACCACGCGGACGATCGACAACAGCCGCGGGGTCGGCGGCGCGCCGCTCTTCTCGATCTCGCCGTTCAAGCTGGCCCGCGCGGAGGTCGCCGGCAACGGCATCGTCCCGCGCGAGTACGTGGCGGAGAACGACTACGGCATCGACCGCGAGGAGCAGCGCTCCACCACGTTCTCCGGGGTGGCCGAGTTCGCCAGCCAGGACCTGATGGTCACCGAGTCCATGGGCGCCATCTACGACCGCTCCCAGGAGCGCCTGGGCACCTCGGACAAGGCCATCATCCGGATGCGCCGGCTGCTCATCGCCGCCGCCAAGCGCGTGGCCGAGGGCGGCGACGCCCCCGCCACCGCGGCCGAGCTCGACTACTTCCAGGTGCGCTCGGCCGAGAAGATCCTGGAGCCCGACGAGGACTGGCGGGTGCTCGGCACCAGCGACGACCCGCTCGTCCGCGAGATGGACAGCAAGGGGCAGCGCGACCGCCAGGCCGTCGCCGGCGACTGACGCCGGCATCTGAGGAGCGGCCGGCCCTCAGCGCGCCGGCCGCTCCTTTCAGCGCAACTCACGCGCACTTTCACCGCGACTCGCGCGCACTTTTCCAGCGACTCGCGGGGGCCGGGCCTGCGGCCAGGCCCCGTTCCCGCGAGTCGCTGAATTAGTGCACGCGAGTCGCTGGATTCGCACGTCATCAACCCACGCAGCGTGGCGGGGGCTCCCGTGCGCGCTGCCGCCACGTCCTCGGGGGGGCGTCCGATGGTTCGGAATCGACGACGGCAGGTAGGGATCGCGCTGGTGGCGGCCGCGGTCGCGCTGCTGGCCGGCGCGTGCGGCGCGGCGCCGGGCGCCGCCGACAGACCCGCGCTCACGGCCGTCAACCCCTACGGCGGCGACCCCGCCACCGACGGGCAGCCGCGGCCCGGCGGCACGCTGCGGGTCGGCATGGACCGCGACGCCGTCAGCTTCGACCCGGCCGCGCAGAACGCCAACCAGGCCGCGTCCGTCGTGTACGACTCGCTGATGCGGCTCACCCCGGAAGGCCGCGCCGAGCCGTACGTGGCGCGGTCGATGGAGAGCCCGGACGACGGCCTGACGTGGCGGATGGGGCTGCGGCCGGACGTGCGGTTCACCGACGGCACCCCGCTCGACGCCGACGCGGTGATCGTCAACGTGCAGCGGCACGCCGACCGGGTGGCCTCGCCCGCGCACCGCTTCGCCGAGCGCATCGCGGCGATGCGGGTGGTGGACCCGATGACCGTCGAGTTCACGCTGCACGAGCCGATGGGCGAGTTCCCGACCGTGTTCGCGCTGAGCTACTCGGCCGGGACGCTCGGGATGCTCATGTCGCCGGCCGCCATCCGGCAGTACGGGGAGGACGTGGGCGCGCATCCGGTGGGCGTCGGCCCGTTCCGGCTCTCGGAGTGGGTGCGCGACTCGCACCTGACGTTCGTGCGCAACGACGACTACTGGCAGGACGGGCTGCCCTACCTCGACGGCATCGAGTTCCGGCCGCTGCCCGACACCGACACGCGGTTCGCCTCGATCACCAACGGCGACGTCGACTACATCTACGGCGGCTACTACCAGGAGCTGAGCCGGGCGCTCGGCGACCCGGACCTGAACGTCTACTACGGGCCCGGCTCGGGCGGGGAACGGCTCCAGTTCAACCACACGACCGCCCCGTTCGACGACCGGCGGATGCGCGAGGCGATCGTGCGGGCGATCGACCTGCAGGCGCTCTCGGCGAGCCTCTACGGCGGTCAGATGATCGCCGCGAACAGCCTGTTCGACCCCGCCAGCCAGTACCACACGCAGGCCGCGTCGGACGCCTGGCCGGCCTTCGACCTGGACGAGGCCCGCCGGCTCGTCGACGAGTACCGGGCCGGCGGCGGGAACCCGGACTTCACGTTCAAGACCACCAACACCCGCACGTCGTTCGCGGAGTTCATGCAGGCCCAGATGGCCGCGATCGGCGTGACCATGGACGTGGAGCAGTACGACCTGGCGCAGTTCTCCGGGGCCGTCATGCAGGGCGGCGACTTCCAGCTCACGACCTACCTCGGCTCGGTCGACACCCCGTACCCGGTGGTCGCGAACATGCTGCACTCGGACGGCAGCTCGAACTACGGGCGGTACTCCAACCCCGAGGTCGACCGGCTGCTCGACGAGGCGGCCGTGACCACCGACGAGGCCACCCGTACCCACGCCTACCAGCAGGTCGAGCTGCTCACCGGGCAGGACCTCGCGCTCGCCTGGTACAGCCGCAACTACTCGTCCAACATCACGCGCAAGGAGGTCAGGGGCGTCTACCGCTACATGACCTCGGGCGTGTGGTTCGAGCGCGTGTGGCTGGACCGGCAGGCGTAGCGGCTCAGACGAGGTCGCTGCGGCTCAGCACGCCGGCGAGCAGCCCGCCGTCGCCGACGACGGGCACCACCCGCAGCCCGCGCTCGGCGACGAGCAGCCGGGCCGCGGCGACCGTCTCCTCCGGCCCGACGGTGACGACGTCCTGGGTCATCACCGACGCGACGGTGCGGCCCTCGACGCGCCCGGAGAGCGGCTCGCGACCGAGCAGGTCGGCCTCGCTGACGATCCCGACGAGCCGGCCCTGCCCGTCCACCACGGGCAGCGCGGTGAACCGGCGCTCGACCAGCCGGTCGGCGACGTCGTCGAGGGTGTCGGAGAGCTGCGCCGTCGCGACGTCGGCGGTCATGACCTCCCGGACCAGCCGCGCCCCGGAGTGCGCGGGCGCGGGGCCGCCGCTGCCGATCAGGTCGTCGAGCGGGTCCGCGGCGCCGCCGCGCAGCCGCGCCACCAGCCGGCCCAGCGGGCCCGGCCGGGTGCGGGAGCGCAGCAGGTCGCTGCGCGTCACGACGCCCACCAGCACCTTCCGCTCGGCCACGGGCATCACCCGCAGCTCGCCGTAGGTCCGCAGGCGGTGCGCGAGCAGCCCGAGGCTGGCGTGCGGCGGCACGGACAGGACGTCCGGGTTCATCACGGCGCCGACGCTCGTCGTGTCGTCACCGCCCTCCTCGCGATGGCGCAGCACGTCGATCAGGCTGACGATCCCGAGCAGGTGGTAGACGTCGTCGACCACGGGCAGCGCGCTGAGCCGCAGCTCGGTCATCCGTTTGACGGCCACGGCGAGGGAGTCGCCGGGGCGGACCGTGACCACCCGTTCGGTCATGATGTCGCGAGCGCGCAGGGCCTACCCGGAACGTAACCTGCCCGGGCAGGCCCTGCGCAGCGTGATCGCTGTGTGGTCTCAGCCGTCCACGTCGAGCACGCAGAGCACGTCGCCGACCTGCGCGTCCGTCTCGGCGGGCACCAGGATCTCGACCACCGTGCCGCTCGCCGTCGCCTCGACGTCCTGCGTGACCTTCTCGGTCTCCATGGCGTAGAGCGGGTCGCCCGCGGCGAACCGGTCGCCGGGCTGCTTGTGCCACTCGACGATGGTCGCCTCGGTCATGTTCATGCTGATCTGGGCCAGCTTCAGCCGGACGATCACGCGCTGACCCCGGTCCCGACCAGCTGCCCGGCCACCCGCGCGATCCGCTCGGCGTCGGGCAGCACCGCGATCTCGGCGTCGCGGGCGAACGGGATCGCGACGTTGCCGATGTTGACCCGCTTGACCGCGCCCGCAGCGACGGGAAGCCCCGGTCGGCCGCGACGGCGGCGACGTGGCTCGCGGCCCCGCACCAGTCCCGGGCCTCGTCGACCACGACGAGCCGGCCGGTCTTCGCGACGGTGCGCAGCACGGCGTCCTCGTCGAGCGGCACGAGCGTGCGCAGGTCGACGACGTCGGCGGCGACGCCCCGCTCGGCCAGCAGGTCGGCCGCGGCGAGCGCCGGGGCGACCATCGAGCCGATCGCGACGATCGACACGTCGCCGCCCTCGCGCACGGTCGCGGCCTGCCCGAACGGCACGAGGTGCTCGCCGTCGGGGACCTCGGCGCTGCGCCCGCCCTGGGTGCGCGCCTCCAGGAACACGCACGGGTCGGGCGACCGGAGCGCGGTCTTGAGCAGGCCCTTCGCGTCGGCCGAGTTGGACGGCATGAGCACGTTGAGCCCGCCGAGGTTGGCCAGCGCCGGGTGCACGCTGTCGCTGTGCTGCGCCGCGGTCGCCCCGCCGGCGCCGTACCCGGCGATGATCGTGACCGGGATGTTCAGCTGGCCGCCGGTCATCAGCCGCATCTTGGCGATCTGGTTCGCGATGGCGTCGAAGCCGGTGTAGATGAAGTTCGCGAACATCATGTGCAGCACGACGTGGTAGCCGGCGGCGGTCGCGCCGAGCGCCATGCCCGTGAGCGTCGCCTCGCTGATCGGGGTGTTGCGCACCCGGGACGGCCCGAAGCGCTCGTGCAGCCCGCGCATGTCCCCGACGATCGACAGCTCGATGTCCTCGCCGATCAGGATGATGTCCGGGTCGCGTTCCATCTCCTCCAGCAGCGCGTCGTTGACGGCCTGGATGTAGCGGCGGCGTGCCACGCCGATCAGCCCCTTCCTGCGAACATCAGACGCTGCGGCAGCGTGGGATCGACCGGCTCGCTCGCCTCCGCGAACGCGACGGCGGCCTCGACCTGCCGCTCGACCTCGGCGCGGCGCTCCGCGATCTCGGCCTCGGACGCGAGGCCCTTGGCCAGCAGGTGCTGCTCGTACCGGCTGATCGGGTCCTTCTCGGCGGTGCGCCAGCCTCGATCTCCTCGGCGCTGCGGTATGCGCCCGAGCCGCGCAGCAGGGCGTCCTCGCCCTCGAAGTGCCCGTGCGTGCGGTAGGTGACGGGCTCGACGTACGAGGGCCCCTCGCCGTTGCGGGCCCGCTCGACGGCGGCGGCGACGGCGGCCCGCACGGCGAGCACGTCGTTGCCGTCGACGACGGCGGTGGGCATGAACGCGGCGGCCCGGTCGGCGATCGCGCCGCCCGTGACCGTCGAGGAGACGGTGAACTCCGAGACGCCGTTGTTCTCGCAGACGAAGATCGTCGGGAGGTTCCACGCGGCGCTGACGTTCATGCTCTCCATGAACGAGCCCTGGTTGGCGGCGCCGTCGCCGAAGAAGCAGACCGCCACCCGCCCGTCGCCGCGCAGGTGCGCGCCGTACGCCGCGCCCGTCGCGATGGCGAACCCGCCGCCGACGATGCCGTTGGCGCCGAGGATGCCCCTGCTCAGGTCGGCGACGTGCATCGAGCCGCCCATGCCCTGGCAGATGCCGGTGCGCTTGCCCCAGATCTCGGCGTACATCGCGTCGAGCGCGCCGCCCTTGGCCAGGAAGTGGCCGTGGCCGCGGTGCGTGCTCGTGATCCAGTCCCGTTCGCCGAGCGCGGCGCACGCCCCGACGGCGCTGGCCTCCTGCCCGATGTAGAGGTGGACCGTGCCCTGGAAACGGGCCTCGGCCTTCATGGCGGCGAGCGTCTCCTCGGCCCGCCGGATCAGCACCATCCGCTCGAACATCGCCAGATGTTCGACCGGGGCGAGCTCACTGCCGTCCTGCATGTCCCTCCTCGTCCGGGTCGCGCGGTGCCCACGCCAGCCGGTAGCGGCGCAGCTTGTCGTAGAGCGTGGCCCGCGAGATCCGCAGCCGGGCCGCCGCCGCGCTCTTGTTCCCGCCGCACTCGGCGAGCACGCGGGCGATCACGGCGGCCTCGGCGGCCTCCAGCGGCCCCAGCCCGGGCCGGTCCGCCTGCGGGACGGAAGGCGGTCCCGCGGGCGGGTCGGGGAAGAGCTCCAGCACCGCGCCGTCCGCGGTGGTGCCGGGGCGGACCGGGGAGACCTGCGCGCGCAGGCCCTCGCGCAGCACGACGTCGGGAGCGGCGCCGTCGCGGATCGCGGCCCAGACGGCGGCGTGGTCGAGCCGCCACGCGCCCGCCGCCTCGTCCGCGATCATGAGCTGGGCGCTGACCGCGAGCACGGGCGCCGTCGTGCGGGCCCGGCCGCGGACGAACGCGTCGAGCAGCGCGCGCTCGTGGGCGGACGCGAGGTCGGCGAGCCGGCGCGTCACGCCGTCGGCGAGGGCGCGGGCCAGGCCGCGCAGCAGCGAACTGGCGTCGTTCGCCCAGGTCGTGACGTTGATCGCGCCGCACACCCGGCCGGTGACGGGGTGCACCACGGGCGCGGCGACGCAGGCCCAGCGGTGGAACGCGCGCACGTAGTGGTCGGAGCCGATCACGCTGGCCAGCTCGCGGCTCTCCAGCGCGGTGCCGATCCCGTTGGTGCCGACGATCTCCTCGTCGAAGTTGGTGCCCGCGCTCATGTGCACGGCGTCGAGCACCCGCGCGAACGAGCGGTCCGACGCCCAGCGCCACGCCAGCGTGCCGCGGGTGTCGGCGAGCGCCAGGCAGACCGGGACGTCGCCGAGCAGCGTCTCGGCGGCGCGCAGCAGCACCGGCGCGGCGGCCCGCACGAACGGCGAGTCGGTGTCGACGTCCACGACCGGGACCTCGGTGCTGATCGGGTCGACGCCGCTCCAGCGCGAGCGCCGCCACGACGTGAGCACCTGTGCGGAGACGCCCGCCGGCTCGTCGCCGACGTGGAACGACTCCCACGCTTCCCGTCGCAGCATCCGACCGCCCTGGCCTGCCCGCCGCGGTCTCCGGTGACCGCGGGCCCACGGGCGGAGCCTCGGACCGAGTATGTCTCCCGGCCGGGCCGTGCGCGGTGTTCAGTTTCCGTACACGGAACGACGTCACACGGATGACGTCGTACGGGCGCTCCGCACCTCCCGGCCGGCACCCCACGAACCGGCCCGGAGGCACCCGGGAGCGCGTCAGAGGACGCCGGCGAACCGGAGGAAGGCGGCGATCGTGCGGATCTCGCCGCCGTCCGGCAGCCGGACGCCCTGAGCCGGGCTCCAGCTCGTCCGGTGCAGGTAGGAGCCGGGGTCGCGGCGGATCTGGCCGATGATCGTCTCGGCGACGACACGGCTGCCCACCCGCCCGAGCCGGGCCCCGTCCTCCTGCACCTCGGCCTCCTTGAGCACGTAGAACCAGAGCGGCGTGCGCTCGAGGAGCCCGGCCTCGCCGGCGAGCGTCCTGGCGTGGTCGGGCAGCCCGCGCTCCAGCTCCTCGCGGGTCAGCACGGGAACGCCCAGCTCCTGCGCGACCGCCTGCGCGCACGGGACGGCGAGCCGGTAGCCGCGCAGCAGGTTGCGCCGCGCCAGGTGCTTGAGCAGCCCCCGGACCCGCTCCGGGAGGGCCGGGTCGGTGCCCTGGTTGATCATGTCGGTGAGCGGCGGCGCGATCCGCGTGTCGATCCGGCGCGCGAAGCGGTCGGGGAAGGGACTGTCCTTGTCGACCATCCGGTCCCACTCGACGGGCCAGTTCGCCGGCAGCGTCGGGAGGTCCAGGCCGCCGATCGGGTCCTGGCTGCCGCCGGTGAACTGGAAGAGCTGCACGAACGTCGCGCCGGCCGACCCGGGCCGTCCGAAGTTGCGGTTCCAGTCGTAGCCGGCGCGCACCATGCTGTGCCCGAACCGGAAGCCCGCCGCCGCGAACTCGACCGGCATGAACACGACCGGCCGCTCGTCGGTGGCGTCGAGCAGGTTGGCGTCGTCGGTCTCCACCTCGTCCACGACGTCGGGCCGGGCGACCGTGCGCAGGTAGTCGTGCACCACGAGCCACTGGTACGTCCAGCGGGTCAGCTCGCGGGCGCGCAGGAACACCTCGACGTCGGTGACGCGCTCCGGCTCGCCGGCCCGCACCCAGTCCACGGCGGCGTTGTGGAACCGCAGGAACGCGACGTGCAGCTGCGCGACGAACAGGTTCTCGTCGTTGCGCCCGTCGCCGATCCGGGCGACCCGGTCGGCGTCGCGGGGCAGGTCCCGTGCCGCGTCGTCGGCCGGCGGGACGGGCTCCCCGACCGCGACCGGCGTCAGCTCGCCGAGCGCCAGCTTGATCCCGTCGTACGGGACCTTCCGGCTCGCGTCGAACGGGCCCTCGCCGTAGACCGAGTCGAGGTTGAGCGCGGGCGTGCGGGTGTTCGCCAGCGCCGCGACGACCGCGGTGGGCGGCTCCGGGTCGAGCACGTCGCCGGTGATCGAGATCCGCGTGTCGCCGTCGGTGGCGAGCACCAGGTCGTGGTCGACGAACTGGCCCCAGTACGTGTAGACGGGCGGGATCGGCGAGCCGGCCGGCACGCCCGCGACGGGCTGCTCGACCATCGCCTCGCCGAGCGCGTCGAGCGCCCGGACGACCACCCCGACCCGGTCGCCCTGCGGGAGGTGGTGGTCCGGGAACCCGGCCGCGAGCCGCGGGAACAGGTAGCCGAACGACGTGGTGGCGACCTTCCCGGCCGGCGCGGAGAGGGCCACGGCGCTGAGCGTGTTGAGGTCCTCCCGGTCCGCGACGAGCTTCTCGGCGCCCTCCACGTCGTCCGCCAGCGCGTGCCCGCCGTGGCCGATGTTGCCCAGCACCCGGCTGATCCGGCCGTTCTCGCTCATTCGCTCCCCCGACTCCCCGACGCCGCCGGCCGGCGGCGCACCCAGGAGGGCGGGCGCGCGGGGAGATACCGCGGCGCCCGGCGCATCGCCCGAACGGCCGCCCAGCGCGGCCGGTCAGCGCGGCCGGTCAGCGCGCCCCGGTCACCTCCCGCGCGGGCATCCCGGCGTGCTCGGCGACCAGCCCGGCCGGCGCCGCGGGGCTGCGCAGCGGCAGCAGGTGGTCGTCGCCCTCGACAACCGCGACCCGGGCGTCGGGGAGCAGCCCGGCCAGCCGCGCGACCAGGCGCGGGGTCGGCGGGACGGAGTCGCCCCCGCGCACGAGCAGGACGGGCTCGCCGGTGCCCCGCCGTCGGTGTAGCCGACCTGCCCGCCGGGGAGGGCGAGCACGCGCAGGCCGGTCGCGGTCTCGTCGCTGTAGAGCCGGACCTCGACGCCGTCCGGGTCGCGCAGCCCGACGATCACGGCGCCGCCCATGTGGCCGTCGACCACCTGGTGGGCCTCGCCGGGCCCGTCGAGGCGCCGGGACCACGCGGCGACGTCCTCCCGGGTCGGCAGCCCGAAGGCGATCTGCACGCCGCCCGGATGGCGCAGCGCGATCCCGCGCAGGACGCCGTCCTCCACGAAGGCAGCACGGCCTCGAAGCCGGGAGACACTGGCCG
The DNA here is from genome assembly GCA_001942415.1 of Pseudonocardia sp. CNS-139. Taxonomy (GTDB): domain Bacteria; phylum Actinomycetota; class Actinomycetes; order Mycobacteriales; family Pseudonocardiaceae; genus Pseudonocardia. Next base: position 9,435 of record MKJX01000013.1, on the reverse strand, counting down.
GATCGTCGCCGCGGCGGGTGATCGCGCTCTGGTTGCGCAGCTCCCGGTCGATCGTCGAGCGGGTCGGCCCGGAGACGGCCGCGCACTGGGCCGCCAAGGAGGAGCAGCGGGCGGTCGCCTTCCGCGTGCTCGCCGAGCTGGGCGGCGGAGATGGTCGCGGCGGCCCTGCTGCGCGGGGCCGGGGAGTCGCAGAGGGTTCACCTGGCCGACGGGCGAGCGTAGAGCCGGTGTCATAGACGTCTAGATGAATGAGCCTCCCCGAACGAGGTAGGCCCCCATGACCCACACCGCGCCGCCGCGGCGGATCGCCATCGGCACCACCTACAACCTGCGCGACGTCGGCGGCTACCCCGTCGCCGGCGGCGGGACGACCGCGTGGGGCCGGCTCTACCGCTCCGACGTGCCCCGGCTCGGCCGGCCGACGCCCCCGACGTGCGCCGGCTGGCCCTGCGCACCGTCGTGGACCTGCGCGACGACGACGAGCGCACGACCGTCCCGGCCGGGTTCGGCGGCGTCGAGGTACGGGTGCTGCACCGGCCGCTCGGGATGCGCGCACTGATCCCCGCCGTCGCCGCCGACCCCGGCGACGACCTGCTCGGCGCGCTCTACTGCGCCGCCGCCGAGCACCGCGGGCCCGAGCTGGCCGCCACCGTCGCCGAGCTGGCCCGGCCCGGCGCGCTGCCGGCGCTCGTGCACTGCACCGCCGGCAAGGACCGCACCGGCGTCGTGGTCGCGCTGGCCCTGAGCAGCGTCGGCGTGCCCGACGAGCACGTGGCCGCCGACTACGCGCTGACCGCCACCTACCTGACCGCCGAGTTCTTCGCGCAGCAGGACCTGCGCCGCGGCGGCGTGCACGGCCCGGCGGCCGCGGCCACCGACCTGCACGCGCTCATGGGCGCCGAGGCCCGCTCGATGCTGCGGCTGCTGCGGTACGTGCGCGAGACCGACGGCACCGCCTCCGACTTCCTCCGGCGCAACGGCGCGTCCGCCACCGATCTCGACGCGCTGCGCTCCGCCCTCGTGGAGGAGCAGGCGCTCGTCGAGCCCCTCAGCACGTCCCCCACCTGCGCCGAGGAGGCCCCGTGAAGATCGTCCAGATCTCCGACACCCACCTGACCCACCGCGGCGGAGCCACGCGGGCCACGTTCGAGCAGCTCGTGGCCTACGTCAACGAGGAGCTGCGGCCCGACCTGGTCGTGCACACCGGCGACGTCGTGATCCTCGACCCGGACGTCGCCGAGGACCGCGCGGCCGCGCACGCCCTCGTGCAGACGTTCGACGCGCCCGTCCGGGTCGTGCCGGGCAACCACGACGTCGGCGAGCCCGGTGCGCACCCGTGGAAGGGCATCGCCGTCACCGACGAGCGGGTCGCCGCGTACGAGGCCACGTGGGGCCCGGGCCACTGGCGCCACGACCTCGACGGCTGGACACTGCTCGGCCTCAACAGCGAGCTGCTCGGCTCCGGCCTGGAACGCGAGGCCGCGCAGTGGGCGTGGCTGGAGCGGACCGTCGAGGAGCTGGGTCCCGACCGTCCGGTGCTGGTGTTCCTGCACAAGCCGGCCTGGCGGGCGCTCGACACCGACACCGAGCACCAGGTCGACATCGGCGAGGGCCCGCGCCCGCGCCTGTTCGCGCTGCTGGAGCGGGTGGCGCTGCGCGGCGTCGGCAGCGGGCACCTGCACCGCTACCACGCGGGCCGCCGCGGCGATGCCACGGAGGTCTGGGCCCCCACCACGGCGTTCGTCGCGGGCGCGGAGCAGACGCTCGCCCCCGGCGCCGACCCGGACGCCCCGATCGTCACCGCGCGGCAGGAGCTGGGCGTCGTCGAGTGGGTGTGCACCGGTGACGCCGTCGAGGTCGCGTTCCGCGCGCCGCGGACATGCCGCTGCACGGCTACTCCGACGTGCCGGAGCTGGGCGTGGCGTGGGCCGAGATCGACGCCAGGATCGACGCCGGGGCCGGCGCCTCGTGAAGGCCGCGATCCGGCTGGAGGGCCTCGGCATGCGGTTCGGCACCACCGCGGCCGTCGCGGGCGTCGACCTCGACATCGCGGGCGACGACTTCCTCGTCCTGCTCGGTCCGAGCGGCTGCGGCAAGACGACCCTGCTCCGGATGATCGCCGGGCTGCTGCGCCCGACCGAGGGCCGCATCCTGCTCGGCGACCGCGACATCACGCACCTGCCGCCGCGCGACCGGGACCTCGCGATGGTCTTCCAGAGCTACGCGCTCTACCCGCATCTGACCGTGGAGCGCAACCTCGGCTTCGGGCTCGGCGTGCGCCGCACGCCGAAGGCCGAGGTCCGGCGCCGGGTGCGGGAGGCGGCGGCGCTCCTGGACCTGGAGCCGCTGCTCGCCCGCCGGCCCAAGGAGCTCTCCGGCGGGCAGCGCCAGCGCGTCGCGCTGGGCCGCGCGATCGTGCGCGAGCCGCGCGCGTTCCTCATGGACGAGCCGCTCTCCAACCTGGACGCGAAGCTGCGCGCGTCCACCCGGACCGAGCTGATCAGGCTGCACCGGCGGCTCGCGACCACGTTCGTGTACGTCACGCACGACCAGATCGACGCCATGACGATGGCCACCCGGGTGGCCGTCATGAACGGCGGGCGGATCGAGCAGGTCGGCACGCCCGTGCAGATCTACGACGAGCCGGCCACCACGTTCGTCGCGGGGTTCATGGGCGCCCCGCCGATGAACCTCCTCGACGCCCACCTGCGCGCCGACGACGGCCGGCTCGCCGTGCACGCCACCGACGTGCACGTCCCGCTGTGGGCCGGCACCGACGCCGCCCGCGACGTGGTGCTCGGGGTGCGCCCGGAGCACCTGCGGGTGGCCCGGCCGGCCACGGCGGACCGGTCCTGCGCGGCCTCGTCGAGGTCGTGGAGAACCTCGGCAGCGAGGAGGTCGCCGAGGTCGCCGTCGGCGACGCGCGGGCGGCCCTGCGCGGCCCGCGACCGCTGGGCCTGCGCGTCGGCGACGCCGTGACGCTCACGGCCGAGACCGGGCAGTTCCACCTGTTCGACCGCGCGAGCCACCGCCGCCTCGCCTGGCAGCCGGACCCCTCCCGCGACGCGGCCCCCGCGCTCGCGCTCCCCTGACCCCCCCAGGAGAAGCCATGTCCCGCACCACCCGAGCGGCGGTGGCGGCCGCCCTGCTGGCCGTCACCCTCGCCGCCTGCGGCGTTCCCGGCGCCGCGGTCGACAGCGGCGCCGCCCCCGCCGCCCCCGTGCCCGAACTGGCCCCCGACCAGCAGGTCTCGATCGTCTGGGAGACCTACAACCTCTCCGCCGGCGCCGTGCACGCCGAGACCGTCAACGAGCTGGTCGCGGGCTTCGAGGCCCAGCACCCCAACATCGACGTCACCCCGCAGCCGCCGCAGGGCACCACCACCGAGCTCGTCGGGAGCGTGCAGCGCCAGGTCGTCGCCGGCAACCCGCCGGACGTCGCCCAGCTCACGTTCAGCGACCTGCGCTACATCGCGAGCGACCTCGGCGTCACCCCGGTCGAGCAGGTGGCCGGGCGGGACGCCGTGCAGGAGCACCTCACCGCGGGCCCGCACCCCTACCACCCGCGAGCCGCGGTGCTCGCCGACCTCGACGGCGTCACCTACGGCGTCCCGTACGTCTTCTCGACGCCGGTGCTCTTCTACAACGCCGACGTCTTCCGGGCCGCCGGCCTCGACCCGGAGCGCCCGCCGTCGACGTGGACCGAGGTGCAGGCCGCGGCCGAGCGCATCGGCGCCGCCACCGAGCGTCCGGCATCTACGTGGGCTGCCTCGACGCCGTGTCCGCGGGTGACTGGTGCCTGCAGGGCATCATCCGGTCCAACGGCGGCCGGGTGCTCTCCGCGGACGGCTCCGCGCTGACCTGGGCCGACCAGCCCGCGGTGGACGCCGTCGCGGCGATGCAGCGGCTCGCCCAGGCCCCGGAGGCCATGCCGAACATGACCACGGCCGACGCGCAGGACGCGTTCGCCCGCGGCCGGCTGGGCATGATGCTGAACACGAGCGCGCTGCAGGGCTTCTTCCTGCAGGCCGCGCAGGGCACGTTCGAGCTGCGGGCGGCGGCGATGCCCGGCTTCGACGGCCACCAGGCGGTGCCGACGAACTCCGGGTCGGCGCTGTTCATCCTCGCCCGCGACCCGGCGAAGCAGCGCGCCGCGTGGGAGCTGATCAGGTACCTGACCAGCGCGGAGGCCCAGACGACCATCACCTCGAAGATCGGCTACGTGCCGCTGCGCAGCTCGCTGATCGACGACCCGGCCTACCTCAAGGCGTTCGCCGACCGGCAGCGCGGCCTGATCGAGCCGAACGTCGGGCAGCTCGACCGGCTGGAGCCGTGGGTGTCGTTCCCCGGCCCGGACTACGTCCAGATCCGCACGCTCTACCTCAAGGCCGTGGACGAGGTCGTGTTCCGCGGCGCCGACCCGACCGCGACGCTGCGCGGCGCCATGGAACGGGCCACCGAGCTGATGCCGTCATGACCGTGGCCGCGGCCGGGCGTTTCGTCGAGGTGGCCGCGCCGCCCCGGCACGCCCCGGCCGCGGCCGCCACCCGGCCCGGCCTGCTGCGCCGGGCCGTGGCGGCCGCCCCGCCCTACCTCTACGTGCTCCCGGCCCTCGCCGGCCTGGTGACCTGGATCTACCTGCCGCTCTTCCGGACCGTGGAGCTGTCGTTCTACGACTGGAACCTGCTGCCGACCACGCCGGCCCGGCCCGTCGGCCTGGACAACTACGCCGAGGTGCTGGCCCTGCCGGAGCTGGGCCGGGCGAGCCTCAACACGGTGCTGTACGTGCTCGCGCTGCTGCCGTTCACGATCCTGCTGCCGCTCGCGGTCACGCTCGTCTCGCAGGGCGTGCGGGGCCGGGCGAAGGCGTTCCACCGGGCCGCGATCTTCGCGCCGTTCCTGATGGCGCCGGTCGCGACGGCCGTCGTGTGGCGCTGGCTGCTGGAGCCCGACGGCGGGCTCTACAACCAGGTGCTGCGCCTCTTCGGCGTGGAGGGCGTCAACTGGCTGCGCGAGCCGGTGCCGGCGTCGTCGCGATCGTCGTGATGGTCGGCTGGGGCCTGCTCGGGTTCGCGGTGCTCGTGATCTCGGCGGGCCTGTCGGGCATCAGCCCCGACTACGCCGAGGCCGCGCAGCTCGACGGCGCCACCGCCGGGCAGATCACCCGCCGGATCACGATCCCGCTGCTGTCCCCCACGCTGCTGCTGATGGGGCTGCTCACCGTGCTGTCCGCGGCGCAGATGGTGTTCCCGCTGGTCAACACGCTCACCCAGGGCGGGCCGGGGGACGCCACGACCAACCTCTACTTCCTGCTGTACCAGATGGCGTTCACCAGCTTCGACACCGGACGCGGCGCCGCCGCGGGCGTGCTGTTCTTCGGCGCGTTCGGCGTGTTCGCGATCGGCGCGCTGTGGCTGCTCGACCGCTGGAGCTTCCACGATGACTGACAGGGTCGCGCGGGTCGGCGGGCACATCGGGCTCGCGCTGGTCACGGTGTTCGCGCTGCTGCCGATCCTGTGGATGTACCTCACCGCGTTCCGGCCGCGCGACGAGGTGCTGAGCCAGACCCTGCTGCCCGGCGGGCTGAGCCTCGACAACGCCGCCGCGGCCGCCGAGAAGCTCCCGATCGGGACGCTGGCGCTCAACACCGCGCTGATGGCCGGCGGCGTGGCGCTCGGCCAGCTGCTCACGGCGCTGCTGGCCGCCTACGCGTTCGGGCGGTGGCGGTTCCCCGGCGACCGGCTGCTCTTCGCGGTGTTCGTCGCCACCTGGCTGGTGCCGTTCCAGGTCACGATGATCCCCAACTACGTCCTGCTGTCGAACCTCGGCTGGCTCGACACGCTCGCCGGGGTGATCGTCCCGCAGCTCTCCACCGCCTTCGCGGTGCTGCTGCTGCGCCAGCACGTCCGCTCGTTCCCCAAGGAGCTGATCGACGCCGCGCGCATGGACGGGCGCGGCAGCTGGTCGACGCTGTGGCTGGTGGTCGTCCCGAACCTGCGGGCGCCGCTCGCCGCGCTGGCGATCCTGCTGTTCGTCAACGCCTGGAACGAGTACTTCTGGCCGCTGCTCGTGCTGTCCGACCCCGGCTCCGTGGTGCAGATCGGGCTGCAGAGCCTGCTCACCGACATCGGCAACGACTACGGCGCCTGATGGCCGCCGCCGGCCTGCTCTCGCTGCCGATCTTCGTGCTGTACCTCGTGCTGCAACGCCACGTCGTCGACGCGTTCGTCCGCTCCGGCCTGCGCTGACCCCGAAGGAGACCCCCGTGTTCCAGCTTCCCGACCTCGGCGCCGCGACGCCGTGGTCCGGCCTCGACAAGGCCCCCGACCGCGACGGCGAGTTCAGCTTCGTGCTGCTCTCCGACCGCACCGGCATGGCCCAGCCCGGCGTGTTCGAGCGCGGCGTCGCCGTGACGAACCTGCTGCGGCCCGACTTCGCGATCCAGATCGGCGACACGATCGAGGGCTACACGCGCGACGCCGACGAGCTGGCCGCGATGTGGAAGGAGTACGACGGCATCACGGACGGGCTGCAGGTGCCGCTCTTCGCCGTGCCCGGCAACCACGACCTCGGCAACGACCTCATGCGCGACACGTGGCTCGCCCGCCACGCGCGCTGGACTACCACTTCCGCTACCGCGACGTGCTGTTCCTCGTGCTCGACACGCAGGACCCGCCGCAGACCATCACCGACCTGCTCCGGCCCGTCGACGAGGACGCGGCCGCGGCGCTGCCCGCCTCCCTGCGCGCCCTGGTCGCCGACGACCGCGAGCGCACCGAGCAGGAGGTGCTGGCCGACCTGCAGCGGATCGGGGCCGAGGACCCGTCCGCCGTGCAGCTGCTGCTGAAGGCGATCAAGGACGGCACCCAGCCCGGCCGGATCGGCGACGACCAGGCCGACCGGCTCGTCGCCGCCGTCACCGAGCACGCGGACGTGCGCTGGACCGTGCTGCTCATGCACATGCCGATGTGGCAGGGCGCCGGCCACCCCGCGCTGGACCGGCTGCGCGCGGCGCTGGGCGACCGCCCGTACACCGCGTTCGCCGGGCACGCGCACAACTACCGGCACTCCCGCATCGACGGCCGCGACCACGTCCGGCTCGGGTCCACCGGCGGCATCCGCAGCGGCGAGGGCGAGGGCAGCTTCGACCACGTCGCGTGGGTGACGATGACGCCGGCCGGCCCGCTCGTCGCCAACCTCCTGCTGGACGGCGTCCTCGACGTGACCGGGGCCGCCCCGACCGACGGAATAGCCTGATCGAATGCAGCTGCGGCGGCACAGCGCGGTCCCCCTCTACCGGCAGATGGAAGCGGCCCTGCTCGAACGGATCGACAGCGGCGACCTGCGGCCGGGCGAGCGGCTGCCGACGGAGACCGAGCTGGCCGCGCAGTGGAAGGTCAACCGGCTGACCGTGCGCCAGGCCATCGGCGAGCTGGCCCGCGCCGGACGGGTGGTCGTCCGCGCGGGACCGGCACGTTCGTCGCGGAGCCGGCCCTGGTGGTCGAGGTCGACCTGCCGTCGCTGCCCACCACGGAGGCCGAGGCCAGCGGCTCCGAGCTGATGAACGCGGACGGCCGGCACGTCACCGAGGTGGTCACCGGGGTCGGCCCGGACGACTCCCGGCACGCCGCCGCCCAGCTCGGCGTCCCCCGCGACGACCTGGTCCGGATCGACACCGTGATCAGCGAGTCCGGCACGCCGTGGATCGGCAGCCGGCACTGGGTCCCGGCCAGCCGCTTCCCCGGCATCACCGACGCCTCGATGTGGGAGCCGCCCGTCTACCGGATGCTGCGCGAGCACTACGGCGTCCGGCTGCGCTACGCCTGGCGCACGATCGAGGCGACCTCAGCGACCGCAGCCGACGCGAGGTGCTCGACGTCCCGCCGGGCAGCGCCGTGATGGTGCGCGAAGGCATGAACGTCGACGACGAGAACGTGCCGACACTGCTGCTGAGCCGGCGGATGCGCGGGGACGGATCAAGTACGTGCTGCGCTACGACATCTCCCGGCCGTGACGCAAACGGGCGGTCACCTCCGCCGGCGACCCCCGAGCACCAGCGCCGCGCCGATCGCGGCCAGCCACGCGTCCTTGGCCAGCGCGATCCCGTCCGGCGTCGGGAACGGGGTGCCGGGCCGGCGCATGCCGGGCGTGCGGGCGTAGAGCCCGAGCAGGCCGACGCCGAACCCGACGAGCCCGAGCCCGGCCGCCCGCGCCGGCACGAACGGGATGAGCAGCCCGGCCCCGACCAGCACCTCGCTCACCGAGAGCGCTTGGCGAACGTCGCAGGCTCGACCTCCGAGAGGAACGGGTAGGTGCCGCTCGCGAAGCCGTGCAGGCCCTTCGCGGTCTCGATGTCGGCTCCCCACTTGGTCAGGCCGGAGTCCAGGACGTACGCGCCGGCGGTGAGCCGCAGCGGCGCCTGCCAGAGGTTCACGATGTGCTCTCCTTTCCGTCTGCGCCGCAGGGCCGCCCGTCCCGGCCGTCACGGCGGGGCTCCGTCGGGACCTGGGTCGCCCGGCGCGGGGTTGCACCCGCACGACCGGGGGCATCCCCGGCTACGACGTCCCGGAGGAGGTCCCATGTCCGTGCCCGTACCCCGTCCCACCCCGGACGAAGCGCCGGAGGCGACGACACACGAGCTGCTCGACTCGGCACGGGTCGCCCTCGAACACAGCTACGCGCTCCTCGCGCAGGTCCGGCAGGGCCGGGAGTCGGCCGCCCGCGAGGCGGCGAGCATCCTCGAACGGCTCCGGCAGCGCGAGTCCGCGCGGCCGGTCACCTAGACCGGTCGGCAGCGGGCAGCGCCGCGTCGAGCCAGCCACGCAGCTCGGGCGCGGACGCGACGGCGTACCGGCGGGCGACGATCTCCCCGTCCCGCAGCACGAGCAGCGTCGGCACGGCCTGCACCGCGAGCCGCCTGGTCTGCTCCGGCGCGGCGCGACGTCCACCTCGACGAGCTTGAGCTCGCCGGGCCGCACCAGCGCCAGGCGTTCGACGGCGGGCCGGGCGAGCAGGCTCAGCCCGCACCACCGCGCCCACAGCGTGACGACCACCGGGAGCGTCGCCCGCACGGCGGCGGCGAAGTCGGCGTCGCCCGCGGTGGTCAGCCACGGCAGCGCGTGCCGGCAGTCCGCGCAGACCGGCACCCCCGTCCCGGCGGCGGGCAGCCGGTTGCGCCGCCCGCACCGCGGGCACCCGACGACGGCCATCGACGGATCCTCGTCGATCCACTGGACGGCCCGCTCCAGCTCGGCCAGGTACGGGTACACGGCGCCGACCTCGCTCCCGCTCGTGTCGAAGACATGCCGGCCGGCACCAGTGTTCCAGGACGGCGCGCCGAACGGCCCCCGAACTGCGACGATCGGGCCGAAGTCGAACACTTGTTCGAGTATGCTTGGAGCATGCCCACTGCTCCGGTCGCGGCAGCGCACCGCCT
>MKJX01000012.1 GCA_001942415.1 Pseudonocardia sp. CNS-139 | reverse complement strand
GCCTCCAGCTGCTCGCGCCACTCGCGCGGGCCCTGGTCGGGGAAGCTGGCGCAGCCGGCGAGCAGCAGCCCGAGCAGCGCCGCCGCGGCCGCGCGCCGCACCCGTCCTCCCACGCGGCCAGGCTAGGCGGCGCCGGGTGAGCGGCCGGTGAGTAGCGTCCCCGGCGTGGGCGACATCGTGGTGCTGGTACCGGACGAGGAGGGCACGGCCGCGCTGGCCGGCGTCGAGGGGATCGAGGTCGTGCGCTACGACCCCGGCGGGGAGCTGCCGCCGGCCGCCGCACGGGCGCAGGTGCTCGTGCCGCCGTTCCTGTCGGGGGTGGCGGCCGCGCCGATCCTGGACCGGCTGCCGGAGCTGCGGCTGGTGCAGCTGCTCACCGCCGGCGCGGAGGCGTGGGTCGGGCGGCTGCCCGACGGCGTCGGGCTCTCGGACTGCCGCGGCGCGCACGGCGGCGCGACGGCCGAGTGGATCGTCGGCGCGCTGGTGGCCGTCTACCGGCACTTCCCGCAGTTCGTCCGCGCGCAGGACGCCCACGACTGGGCCTACCACCGCACCGAGGAGCTGGCCGGCAAGCGGGTGCTGATCGTCGGGGCCGGGGACGTAGCCGAGCACACCGTGCGCCGGCTCGCCCCGTTCGACGTCGAGACGACGCTGGTCGGGCGCAGTGCCCGGCCGGGCGTGCACGGCATCCAACGAGGTGCACGCGCTGCTGCCGCACCACGACGCGTGTGTGGTGATCGTCCCGCTGACGGCCGAGACGCGCGGGCTCGTCGACGCGCGGTTCCTGGCCGCGATGCCGGACGGCGCGCTGCTGGTCAACGCGGCCCGCGGGCCCGTCGCCGACACGGACGCGATCACCGCCGAGCTGGCGAGCGGACGGCTGCGGGCCGCGCTGGACGTCACCGACCCGGAGCCGCTGCCCGCCGACCACCCGCTCTGGGCCGCGCCGGGCCTGTTCCTCTGCCCGCACATCGGCGGGAGCGTGCCCGGCGGGCTGCGCCGCGCGTACGGAGTGGCGGCCGGGCAGCTCGCCGCGTACGCGCGCGGCGAGCGCCCGTCGAACCTCGTGGAGAACGGCTACTGACGAGGGGGCGCGCGATCGTCCCGGCACCGCTACTCTCCGCTGCATGACCGACCAGCCGACGTCGACCCTCCCTGGCGGGTTCGGCTCGACCGCCCCGGAACCCCGGTCCAACCTGCGGCCGCTCGTCTGGAACGCGCCACCGACCTCGGGCTGGTGCTCCTGCGGTTCGCCGTCGGCGGCACGTTCTTCTCCCACGGCATGCAGAAGGTGTTCGGCATGTGGGGCGGCCCCGGCATCGGCGGGTTCGCGACCTCCTTGGAGAGCTACGGCTACCAGCAGGCCACCACGCTGTCCTGGGCCGGCGGGATCGGCGAGATGATCGCCGGGGCGTTCGTGGTGCTCGGCATCCTGACGCCCTTCTCGGCGGCCGGGCTGCTCGCCATCAAGATCAACGCGGTGCTCGTCAAGCTGGGCGCCGGCTACTTCATCACGACCGCGGCGGGCACCAATGCCGTCGAGTTCGACGTCGTGCTCGGGCTGGCGGCCGCGGCGATCGTGCTGACCGGCCCCGGCCGCATCGCGTTCGACAACGGGCGGGCCTGGCAGCGGCGCCCGGCGTGGGCCGTGCTGGCGATGGTCTTCGGCATCGCGCTCGGCGTGCTGGTGTACCTGCTGATGCGATGACCACCGGGTCGGACCGGCTCTGGTCCCGGCCCACCGACCTGCGCCTGACCGGCGGCCCGCTGCGCGTGTACGAGGCCGGTCCGCGGGACGCGCCGGCCGTCGTCCTGCTGCACGGCGCGATGCTCGACACGGCGCCGTTCACCTGGCGGCACCTCTTCCCGGCGCTGGCCCCCGACCACCGGGTCGTCGCGCCCGACCTGCCGCGCCACGGCGGCTCCCGGCCCTGGACGGGCACGCTCGACCAGCCCGTCATGGAGGCTGTCCTCGGCGAGATGCTCGACCGGCTGGACATCGAGCGGGCCGCGCTCGCCGGGCTCTCGATGGGCGGCGGCATCGCGCTCGGCTACGCGCTGGCGCACCCCGAACGCGTGACGCGGCTCGTCGCGATCAACCCCGGCGGGCTCGACACGGTGCGCCCCCTGCAGCTCCTGACCTGGCTGAACCTGCAGGCCGACCCGCTGCTGCGCTGGTCGGCGCGGGTCACCGCGCTCCCCGGCGTGCTGCGCGGGACGACGGTGCGCACGCTCGCCGGCCGGGCCGCCACCCGCGACCTGCCCGACCTGCTGCGCCTGGCCGAGGCCGAGGCGCGCGCCCGCGTGGCGCACGGCGAGCGCGCCCTGGACGACTGGCAGATCGCCGCCTACGGGCCGTGGCGGATGCGGCTGGACTTCACGCCCCGGCTGCCCGCGCTCGCCGTGCCGTCGCTGTGGGTGCACGGCCGGCACGACACGCTGGTGCGCGGCGAGGCCGTCCGCCGCGCGGCCGCGCTGGCCCCCGGCGGTCGCTACGCCGAGGTGGCCGACGCCGGCCACCTCGCGCCGCTCGACCAACCGGAGGCCACGAACTCCCTGGTCAGGGACTTCCTCGGCGGTTAGGGCACCCGGCGGACGGCACCGGTGTGGGCGCTGGTCGCGAGCGCCGCGTAGGCGCGCAGGGCCTTGCTCACCGGGCGGTCGCGGTCCTTCGGCTGCCACGGCCGCTCGGCCGCCTCCATCTTGGAGCGCCGCTCGGCCAGCACCTCGTCGGGCACCTGGACCTCCAGCGTGCGGGACCGGACGCGATGAGCACGGTGTCGCCGTCCTCGATCAGGCCGATCACGCCGCCCGCCGCGGCCTCGGGGGAGATGTGCCCCACCGAGATGCCGCTCGACCCGCCGGAGAACCGGCCGTCGGTGATCAGCGCGCACTTCGCGCCGAGCCCCGCGCCCTTGAGGAACGCGGTGGGGTGCAGCATCTCCTGCATCCCCGGCCCGCCGGACGGGCCCTCGTAGCGCACGACGAGCACGTCACCGGGCTGGATCTGCTTGGAGAGGATGACCGACACGGCCTCCTCCTGGCTCTCGACGACCCGCGCCGGGCCCTCGAAGCGCCAGATGTCCTCCGGGATGCCGGCCGTCTTGATCACGGCGCCGTCCGGGGCGATGTTGCCGCGCAGCACCGCGAGCCCGCCGTCGGCGGTGTAGGCGTGCGCGACGTCGCGGATGCAGCCGTGCTCGGCGTCGGTGTCGAGCGACGACCAGCGGTTCTCCGTGGAGAACGCCTCCGTGGTGCGCACCCCGCCCGGCGCCGCGTGGAACAGCTCGACGGCCTGCTCGGACGGCTTCTCGGCGCGGATGTCCCACGTCGAGAGCCACTCGCGCATCGACGGCGCGTGCACCGTGTGCACGTCCTCGTTGAGCAGGCCGCCGCGCCACAGCTCGCCGAGGATGGCGGGGATGCCGCCGGCCCGGTGCACGTCCTCCATGTGGTAGTCGGAGTTCGGCGACACCTTGGCCAGGCACGCGACCCGGCGCGAGAGCGCGTCGATGTCGGCGAGCGTGAAGTCGACCTCGCCCTCCTGCGCGGCGGCGAGGATGTGCAGCACCGTGTTGGTGGAGCCGCCCATCGCGACGTCCAGCGCCATCGCGTTCTCGAACGCCTTGCGGCTCGCGATCGAGCGCGGCAGCGCGGACGCGTCGTCCTGGTCGTACCAGCGCCGGGCCAGGTCCATGACGGTGCGGCCGGCCTCCTGGAAGAGCGCGCGGCGGGCGGCGTGGGTGGCGAGTGTGGAGCCGTTGCCGGGCAGCGCGAGCCCGAGCGCCTCGGTGAGGCAGTTCATCGAGTTCGCGGTGAACATGCCGGAGCACGAGCCGCAGGTCGGGCAGGCCGAGCGCTCGACGATCTCCAGCCCGTCCTCGTCCACCTGGGCGTTGGCCGACGCGGAGATCGCGGTGATGAGGTCGGTGGGCGCCTGCGCGACGCCGCCGACGACCACGGCCTTGCCGGCCTCCATCGGCCCGCCGGAGACGAAGACCGTGGGGATGTTGAGCCGCATCGCGGCGTTGAGCATGCCCGGCGTGATCTTGTCGCAGTTCGAGATGCAGACCAGCGCGTCGGCGGCGTGCCCGTTGACCATGTACTCGACGGCGTCGGCGATCACCTCGCGCGACGGGAGCGAGTAGAGCATCCCGCCGTGGCCCATCGCGATGCCGTCGTCGACGGCGATCGTGTGGAACTCCCGTGGCACGCCGCCGGCCTCGCGCACCGCCTCCGCGACGACGTCACCGAGGTCCTTGAGGTGCACGTGGCCGGGCACGAACTGGGTGTACGAGTTGGCGATGGCGACGATCGGCTTGCCGAAGTCGCCGTCGCCCATGCCGGTGGCGCGCCAGAGCGAACGGGCTCCTGCGGCGTTGCGGCCGTGGGTGGTCACGCGGGAACGGAGGGCCGGCATCAGGTCACTCTCCAGCCGGGTCGCAGCCGGCCGCCACTGGCGGCGGCGAGCTGTGGCAGGTCGCGGATGTGGACGGCCGGGAGCGGTAGCTCCGCACCGTCGGTCAGCACGGCGCTGACCCTGCCGCGGTCGCGCAGGCGCAGCGAGCTGATCTGCGTCCACGGTACGCGCCGTCCGCCGAGCACCCGCCGGACGGCCACGCTCTCCCCGTCGACGGTGGTGCGCACCCGGACCGTCCACACGATGATCCCGACCGGGACCAGGTAGATCAGCCACAGGAACGGGGCGCCGAACGCGAACGGCGTGGCGCAGACCACCAGCGTCAGCGCGACCAGGATCACCAGCGGCGACACCCGGAAGACGACGGGGCGGCGCTCGGCGGCGTCCTCGGCAGGCGAACTCACGGCCCCATGCTCCCACCTCGTCCCGTTGACGGCGCCGCGTACGACCGTCAAGCTTCCTAACCGTGTTAGGTGAGACGACCAGCAGTTGGCAGGACAAACGCCGTACGGCTGCCCGTACGGAGATCCTGACAGCGGCCTGGGCCGTGGCGCGTGAGCACGGCCTCGCCGGGCTCACGCTGCGCGAGGTCGCGGCCCGGGTCGGGATGCGGGCCCCGTCGCTGTACTCGCACTTCGCCTCGAAGCACGCCATCTACGACGCGATGTTCGGCCAGGCGTGGACCGAGTACGAGCGGCTCGCCGACGCCGCCGAGGCCGGGCTGCCGGCCGCCCCGCGCGCCGCGCTGCGCGAGATCGCCCGCTTCCACCTCGCCTTCGCGGTCGCCGACCTCGCCCGCCACCAGCTGATGAACGTGCGCACCGTGCCCGACTTCGCGCCGACCGAGGAGGGCCTCGCGCCCGCCGTCCGCGTCCTCGGCCGGCTGCGCGCCCACCTCGCGCGCCTCGGCGTCACCGGGGACGAGGACGTCGACCTGTTCACGGCGCTGCTCGCCGGCCTGGTCGACCAGCAGTGGGCGAACGACCCCGGCGGCGACCGGTGGACCCGGCTGCTCGACCGGGCCGTCGACATGTACGCCGACGCCGTCGGCATCCCCCGTCCGTGATCCCAGGAGGACCGATGACCAGCACCTCCCGCCGGTCCGCGATGGACCGGGCGACCGCCATGCGGCTGGCCGAGCACGAGTACGGCCGCTACCTCGACCTGTTGCGCGCCCTCGACGCATCCGACTGGGCGCGCCCGACCGACTGCCCCGCGTGGGACGTGCGCGCGATGGCCGGGCACAACCTGGGGATGGCCGAGATGGCGGCGTCACTGGTGGAGGCCGCCCGGCAGAACGCGAAGGCGGGCCGGCGCGGCGGGGTGTTCCTCGACGCGCTCACCGCCCTCCAGGTGGAGGAGCACGCCGGCCTGGGCACCGACCGGCTGGTCGCGCGGTACGCCGAGACGGCGCCGCGGGCGGCGGCCGGCCGCCGGCGCGGCCCGGCGTGATGCTGCGCACGACGATCCCCGGCGCAGGACGTCGGCGGGGCGCCGGAGCGGTGGACGTTCGGGTTCCTGCTGGACACGGTCCTCACCCGCGACACCTGGATGCACCGCGTCGACACCACGCGCGCGACCGGCCGCGAGATGGTGCTCACGGCCGAGCACGACGCGCGGTGGTCGCCGACGTCGTGGCCGAGTGGGCCGGCCGGCACGGCGCGGCCTGCACGCTGGCTCTCACCGGGCCGGCCGGCGGGCGCTGGGCGTTCGGCACCGGCGGTCCGGCGATCGAGATGGATGCCGTGGAGTTCTGCCGCACGGTGTCCGGCCGGGCGCCGGGAGCCGGGCTCCTGGGGGTGGCGGTCCCGTTCTAGCGTCCCAGGTTGTGGTACGCCGATCCCACGGATTTGACGCGCGTTCGATCCGGCGGCTAGCGTCCGCGCCATGTCCGTTGTCCGGGTGCTCGTACTTTGCAGGCGCGTCCACGCCTGAGCGAGCTCTCGGCCGTCGACGCGCCACCCCTGTTCCGCCGAACCCGGCGGCCGGGGTTTTTTCATGTCCGGACCCCCTCTCTCTGCGGAGCTGACGAGCAGATGACCACCGCAACGCCCCGTCCCGGGGCGCCGAAACCGGCGCCGCCCCCGGGACGTCAGGGCCAGCCCTCGAGCGCGGCGCCGCGCCCCGAAGCGCCGCGCGGCGACACCGCGGCCCGGCCGCAGCCGCGGTTCGACCGCGTGCCGATGACCGGCGCCCAGTCGCTCGTGCTGCTCCTCGAGGAGGTGGGCTGCGAGGTCGTCTTCGGGATCCCCGGCGGCACGATCCTCCCCGCCTACGACCCGCTGCTCGACTCGACGCGCGTGCGGCACGTGCTGGTCCGGCACGAGCAGGCGCCGGCCACGCGGCCACCGGGTACGCGCAGGCCACCGGCAAGGTCGGGGTCTGCATGGCGACGTCCGGGCCGGGCGCGACGAACCTCGTGACCCCGATCGCGGACGCACACATGGACTCGGTGCCGCTCGTCGCGATCACCGGCCAGCAGAGCCGCCCGCTGATCGGCACCGACGCGTTCCAGGAAGCCGACATCACCGGCATCACCATGCCGGTGACCAAGCACAACATGCTCGTGACCGAGGCGACGGAGATCCCGCGCGCGATCATGGAGGCGTTCCACCTGGCGTCCACGGGCCGACCCGGCCCGGTGCTGGTGGACATCCCGAAGGACGTGCTGCAGGAGCGCACCACGTTCTCCTGGCCGCCGGAGATGAAGCTGCCCGGCTACCGGCCGACCACCCGGCCGCACGGCAAGCAGATCCGCGAGGCGGCCCGGCTGATGGCCACCGCGAAGCGGCCCGTCCTGTACGTCGGCGGCGGCGTGCTGAAGGCGGAGGCGTCCGCCGAGCTGCGCGAGCTGGCCGAGCTGACGAACATCCCGGTCGTCACCACGCTGATGGCCCGCGGCACGTTCCCGGACAGCCACCCGCAGCACGTCGGCATGCCCGGCATGCACGGCACCGTCGCCGCGGTGGGCGCCCTGCAGAAGGCCGACCTGCTGGTCGCGCTCGGGGCCCGGTTCGACGACCGGGTCACCGGTGACCTCTCGACGTTCGCGCGCGGTGCGGCCGTCGTCCACGCCGACATCGACCCGGCCGAGATCTCCAAGAACCGCCGCGCGGACGTGCCGATCGTCGGCGACTGCAAGGAGGTCATCACCGAGCTGATCGACGCGGTGCGCGCCGAGCGCGCGAACGGCACCGCGGACCTGGGCCCCTGGTGGAAGCAGCTCGACGAGTACCGCAGCACCTACCCGCTCGGCTACGACTGGCCGGCGGACGGGTCGCTCTCGCCCATGTACGTGATCGAGCGGATCGGGCAGATCGCCGGCCCGGAGGCCGTCTACGCCGCGGGTGTCGGACAGCACCAGATGTGGGCCGCGCAGTTCATCCGCTACGAGCACCCGCGCACCTGGCTCAACTCCGGCGGCCTGGGCACGATGGGCTACGCCGTGCCGGCCGCGATGGGCGCGAAGATGGGCCGCCCGGACGCGTGGTGTGGTGCATCGACGGCGACGGCTGCTTCCAGATGACCAACCAGGAGCTCGCCACCTGCGCCATCGAGGGCATCCCGATCAAGGTCGCCATCATCAACAACGGCAACCTCGGCATGGTCCGCCAGTGGCAGAACCTGTTCTACGACGAGCGGTACTCCAACACCGACCTCGGCACGCACAAGCACCACATCCCCGACTTCAAGCTGCTCGCCGAGGCGATGGGCTGCGTCGGGCTGCGCGCCGAGTCGAAGGACGAGGTCGACCGCGTCATCAACCAGGCCATGGAGATCGACGACCGGCCGGTCGTGATCGACTTCGTGGTCGGGGCGGACGCCAGGTGTGGCCGATGGTCGCCGCCGGCACCGGCAACGACCAGATCATGGCCGCCCGCGACATCCGGCCGCTGTTCGACGCGGACGTCGTCGCCGCGGACGACGCGGGGACCGGCGCCGTCGCGGCCGAGGCGATGCGGCAGGGTACGGACTCATGATGGAGCGGCACACGCTGTCGGTGCTGGTCGAGGACAAGCCCGGTGTGCTCGCCCGGGTGTCGGGGCTGTTCTCCCGCCGCGGGTTCAACATCGAGTCGCTGGCCGTCGGACCGACCGAGCACCCGGACGTCTCGCGCATGACGATCGTCGTCGCCGTCGAGGACTTCCCGCTGGAGCAGGTCACCAAGCAGCTCAACAAGCTGGTGCACGTCATCAAGATCGTCGAGCTCGAGCCGGCCGCGTCGGTGCAGCGGGAGCTGCTCCTGGTCAAGGTCCGGGCCGATCCGGCGGTGCGGAGCCAGGTGCTGGAGGTCGTGAACCTGTTCCGCGCCAAGGCCGTGGACGTCACCCCGGAGGCGCTCACCATCGAGGCGACCGGCACCGCCGAGAAGCTCGGCGCGCTGCTGAAGAACCTGGAGCCCTTCGGCATCCGTGAGATGGTGCAGTCCGGGATGGTGGCCGTCGGCCGCGGACCCCGGTCGATCACCGCGGCCGCCGTCCGCTGAGGGAAACAACGAGAGGAAAGCGCCACCCGTCATGAGCGTGAACATCTACTACGACGACGATGCCGATCTGTCGATCATCCAGGGCCGGAAGGTCGCGGTGATCGGCTACGGCAGCCAGGGGCACGCGCACGCGCTGTCGCTGCGCGACTCGGGTGTCGACGTGCGGATCGGGCTGCCCGAGGGGTCGAGGTCGCGGCAGAAGGCCGCCGACGAGGGCCTCCAGGTGGGCACGCCGGCCGAGGTGTCGGCCTGGGCGGACCTGGTCATGATCCTGGCGCCGGACACCAAGCAGCGGTTCATCTACGCCGAGGACGTCGCCCCGAACCTGAACGCCGGGGACGCGATCTTCTTCGGGCACGGGTTCAACATCCGCTACGAGCTGATCAAGCCGCCGGCCGAGGTCGACGTGGCGATGGTCGCCCCGAAGGGCCCGGGGCACCTGGTGCGCCGGCAGTTCGTGGACGGCAAGGGTGTGCCGTGCCTGATCGCGGTCGAGCAGGACGCGTCCGGCGGCGCGAAGGCGCTCGCCCTCTCCTACGCCGCGGCCATCGGCGGTGCCCGCGCGGGCGTCATCGAGACCACGTTCAAGGAGGAGACCGAGACCGACCTGTTCGGTGAGCAGGCGGTGCTCTGCGGCGGTGCCGCGGCGCTGGTCCAGACCGGGTTCGAGGTGCTCACCGAGGCGGGCTACGCGCCCGAGGTGGCGTACTTCGAGTGCCTGCACGAGCTCAAGCTGATCGTCGACCTGATGTACGAGGGCGGCATCGCCAACGAGCGCTTCTCGATCTCCGACACGGCCGAGTACGGCGACCTCACCCGCGGCCCGCGGGTGATCACCCCGGCGGTCAAGGACGAGATGCGCAAGATCCTGGCGGAGATCCAGGACGGGCGCTTCGCGCAGGAGTGGGTGGCCGAGGACGACAACGGCCGCCCGAACTTCACCCGGCTGCAGAAGCAGGGCCAGGAGCACCCGATCGAGCAGGTCGGGGAGAAGCTGCGCGGCCTGATGAGCTGGGTCGGCACCAAGGCCTCCTGACCCGTCTGCCACCGGGGACGGCGCTCGCAGCCCGAGGGCCGTCCCCGGTGGGAAGACGCGGCGCCGGTCGGGTGTTGCACCAGCAGCCGCCCCCGACCGAAAGGCCTGCGCCGTGACCGTGCCGCTCTCGATCCTCGATCTCGCCACCGTCGGGGAGGGCGAGACGGTCCGCGAGGGGCTCGACGCGAGCGTCACCCTCGCCCAGCGCGCGGAGGAGTGGGGCTTCCGGCGGATCTGGTACGCCGAGCACCACAACATGCGGTCCGTCGCGTCGTCGGCGACGAGTGTGGTGATCGGGCACGTCGCCGCCCACACCGAACGGATCACGCTCGGCTCCGGCGGGGTGATGCTGCCCAACCACTCCCCGCTGGTCATCGCCGAGCAGTTCGGCACGCTGGCCACCCTGTTCCCCGGCCGCATCGAGCTGGGCCTGGGCCGCGCACCCGGTACCGACCAGCAGACGGTCGGCGCGATGCGCCGCGACGCGCGCGCCTCCGACCGGTTCCCGCAGGACGTGCAGGAGCTGCAGGCGTTCCTCTCCGACGAGAGCATCGTGCCGGGCGTGCAGGCGTTCCCCGGCAAGGGCACGAACGTGCCGCTCGCGATCCTCGGCTCGTCGCTCTACGGGGCGCAGGTCGCGGCCCTGCTCGGGCTGCCGTACGGGTTCGCGTCGCACTTCGCGCCGGAGGCGCTGGAGCAGGCCGTGGCGCTCTACCGGCAGGAGTTCCGCCCGTCCGCGCAGCTCGCCGAGCCGCGCGTGATCGCGGGTGTGAACGTCATCGCCGCCGACTCCACCGAGGAGGCCGCCCGGCTGCGGCACCTCGCGCAGCGCAACCGCGTGAAGCTCTTCGTCAGCCGCGGTGGCCAGAAGCTCACCGACGACGAGGCCGAGGTGGTCCTCGACAGCCCGAGCGGGCAGCAGATCGTCGCGATGAGCCGGTACACGGCCGCCGGCACGCCCGACGAGGTGGCCCGCTACCTCGACGAGTTCGCCACCCGTGCCGACGCGGACGAGCTGATCGTCATGTGCCCGGTGGTCGACCGGCCGGCGTGGTTCCGCTCGTTCGAGCTGCTGGCGGGGCTGTTGCGGGGCGTGGCGGTCTGACCGCCCGCACGATTCCGGCGACTCGCGCGCACTAATTCCGCGACTCGCGGGAAGGGGACCGAACCCCCCCGCGAGTCGCTGGAAAAGTGTGCGCGAGTCGCGCCGACGCGACGGGTCAGCCGTCGAGCAGTGCTGCGAGCACCTTCCGGAGGCCGGGGAGCTTGACGGTCGCGGCGTCCCAGACGAGCGCGTCGTCAACGATGGCGTAGCCGTGGATGAGGATGTTGCGGAACGCGACGAGCCGCGCGAGGTCCGGCACGCGGCCGGCGAGGGCGGCGTCGACCCGGGAGAGCTGGTTCAGCGACTCTCCGATGATCTCGAACTGTCTCTCGACGGCCGACCGCAGCATGTCGTCGGTGCCGTACTCCTCGAACGTCCTGCCTCCGACGAACGAGGCGATCAGGTCGGCGGCCCGTGCCGCATCCCAGAGGTACGTCCGCGGATCACGCGGCATAGAGCTGCTCGCGCTCGTGTTCGACCCGCTCGCGGAAGTACGGGTTGCGGATGCTCGACGCGGTGACGACGTCGACGGGCCGAGCGAGGATGTGTTCGAGCCCTTCCTTCAGCGCGAAGTAGGCGTCGAACGTCCCGGTCGCGCCGGGCCGGAACTCGACGAGCACGTCCACGTCGCTGGAGCGCGGGTCGAACGCGCTGCCGGTCGCCGAGCCGAAGAGGTCCAGCCGCGCGATGCCGAGTCGTTCGGACAGAGCGACGATCTCGGGGAGCGCCGCTGCGATCGACGGATGCACGGTCACCTCCTCCTGCCGGTTGGCACGGGCGCAGCGGCGGTCATGAGGGAACTGTAGGACGCTCCCCGTGCTCCGCACATCACCGGCGCGGGCCTCGCACGGCACACGCAGGTCGGTTCGTCCCGTTTGGGTGTCGGCCCGCCCACGCCGCCG
This sequence comes from Pseudonocardia sp. CNS-139, assembly GCA_001942415.1. Lineage (GTDB taxonomy): Bacteria > Actinomycetota > Actinomycetes > Mycobacteriales > Pseudonocardiaceae > Pseudonocardia. The sequence continues at coordinate 7,272 of MKJX01000012.1, read as the reverse complement.
GGACCCCGGTCGAGCAGCGCATCTACCATCGGGCCCGGACCCAGCCCTCGACTCGGGAGCACTGCAACCGCCGTGAGCACCGCCGCCACCCGCCCTGTCGTCCTGCTCGCCGAGAAGCTCGCGCCCTCCGCGGTCGCGCTGCTCGGCGACGGCGTCGAGATCCGCCATGTGGACGGCACCGACCGCCCCGCCCTCCTCAGCGCGGTGGCCGACGCCGACGCCCTGCTCGTGCGCTCCGCCACCAAGGTCGACGCCGAGGTGCTCGCCGCGTCGACGCGGCTCAAGGTCGTCGCCCGCGCCGGTGTCGGCCTCGACAACGTCGACGTCCCGGCCGCCACCGCCCGTGGCGTGATGGTGGTCAACGCACCGACGTCCAACATCGTCTCGGCCGCCGAGCACGCCGTCGCGCTGCTGATGGCCACCGCCCGGCACATCCCGGCCGCCGACGCGAGCCTGCGCCAGGGCCAGTGGAAGCGCAGCTCGTTCACCGGTGTGGAGCTCAACGGCAAGACCGTCGGCATCGTCGGCCTCGGCAAGATCGGTCAGCTGGTCGCGCAGCGGCTCACCGCGTTCGGTGTCTCCCTCGTCGCCTACGATCCGTACGTCGCCCCGGCCCGCGCCGCGCAGCTCGGCATCGAGCTCACCGACCTGGAGGACCTGCTCCGCCGGGCCGACGCCATCTCGATCCACCTCCCCAAGACGCCGGAGACGCTCGGCCTCATCGGCAAGGACCAGCTCGCGCTCACCAAGCCGGGCGTGCTGATCGTCAACGCCGCGCGCGGCGGTCTGGTCGACGAGGACGCGCTGGCCGAGGCGGTGCGCAGCGGGCACGTCGGCGGCGCCGGCATCGACGTCTACATCACCGAGCCCACCACCTCCAGCCCGCTCTTCGAGCTGCCGCAGGTTGTCGTCACGCCGCACCTGGGCGCGTCCACCGACGAGGCGCAGGACCGCGCGGGCACGGACGTCGCCCGCTCGGTGCAGCTCGCGCTGGCCGGCGAGTTCGTGCCGGACGCGGTGAACGTGCAGGTCGGCGGGGTCGTCGGCGAGGAGGTGCGGCCGTGGCTCCCGCTGGTGCAGAAGCTCGGCATCGTGCTGCACGCGCTGGCCGGCCGGGTGCCCACCTCGGTCACGGTCGACGTGGCCGGCGAGCTGGCCGCCGAGGACGTCTCCGTGCTGCAGCTCGCGGCGCTGCGCGGCGTGTTCACGCACGTCGTGGACGACCAGGTCACGTTCGTCAACACGCCGGCGCTGGCCGCCGAGCGCGGGGTCACCGTCGAGCTGACCACGGCGCCGGAGAGCGAGAACCACCGCAGCGTCGTGCAGCTGCGCGCCGCGATGCCGGACGCGAGTCGATCACGGTCTCCGGCACGCTCACCGGCCGCGCCCAGGTGGAGAAGCTCGTCGAGATCAACGGGCGGCACTTCGACCTGCGCGCGGAGGGCGAGGTGCTCCTGCTGGAGTACGCCGACCGGCCGGGCGTGATGGGCCGGGTGGGCTCGCTGCTGGGCGAGGCCGCCGTCAACATCGAGGCCGCGCAGATCAGCCAGACCACCGACAAGGCCGACGCGATCATGCTGCTGCGCGTGGACCGTCCGGTCGACCCGGGTGTGCTGGAGCCGATCGGCGCGTCCGTCGGCGCCAGGACCACGCGGCTGATCTCGTTCGACTCCTGACGTCCCGGGCCGGTGGCGGCGCGTGAGCTCGTCGTGCTCGGCACGGCGAGCCAGGCGCCGACCCGGCACCGCAACCACAACTGCTACCTGCTGCGCTGGGACGCCGAGGGCTTCCTTTTCGACCCCGGCGAGGGCACCCAGCGGCAGATGCTGCTCGCGGGCGTGCCGAGCAGTGCGATCACCCGGATCTGCGTGACGCCGTTCCTACCCGCCCCGCCGGCTCCGCACGCTCCGCCGGCTTCCGTCCCCCTCAATCACGGCGACCACTGCCTCGGCGTGCCGGGCGTGCTGCAGCGGATCTCGCTGGACCGGGTCGCGCACCCGGTGCACGCGCACTATCCGGCGTCCGGGTCGCACTGGTTCAAGCGGCTGCGGTACGCCTCGGCGTACCGGGAGGTCGCCGACGTGCGTGAGGCGCCGGTCGAGCGGGACGGGCCGGTCGCCGACACCCGGGCCGGTGTGCTGGAGGCCCGGCGGCTCGACCATCCGGTCGAGTCGTTCGGGTACCGGCTCGTCGAGCCGGACGGCCGGCGCATGCTGCCCGACCTGCTCGGACGTCACGGCGTCCGGGGCGCGGACGTCGGCCGGCTGCAGGCGGCGGGGGAGCTGGCGGTCGGCGGGCGGACCGTGCGGCTCGACGACGTCAGCGTGCCGCGGCCGGGCCAGCGGTTCGCGTTCGTGATGGACACCAGGCTGTGCGACGGCGTGTACGCGCTGGCCGCGGGCGTTGACATGCTGGTGATCGAGTCGACGTTCCTCGCCGCCGACGAGGCGCTGGCCCGCGAGTACGGCCACCTCACGGCCCGCCAGGCCGGCGAGGTCGCCGCGGCGTGCGGGGTGCGGCTGCTCGTGCTCGCGCACTTCTCCCAGCGCTACCCGGAGCCGCAGCGGTTCGCCGACGACGCCGCGGCGGTGTTCGGCGGTGAGATCGTGGTGGCCGCCGACCTGACCCGGGTGCCGGTCCCGGCCCGGGCGCGGTGACGTGCGCCTGTTCGTGGCGCTGACGCCGCCGCCGGACGCGGTCGCCGAACTGGCGGCGGCGCTCGCCCCGCTCCGGGCGGCGCATCCCGGCCTGCGCTGGCTGCCGCCCGAGCAGTGGCACGTCACGCTGGCGTTCCTCGGCGAGGTCGACGACCGCGCGCGGGCGGACGTCACGCAGCGGCTGGCCCGCGCGGCGGCCCGGCACCCGGCTCCCGTGCTCGCGTTCGGTGCGGCCGGCCGGTTCGGCGACCGTGTGCTGTGGGCGCGTGTGCAGGGCGACGCCGGGCCGCTGGGCCGGCTCGCGGACTCCGTGCGGGCGGCGGCCCGGCGGGCCCGCATCCCGGTCGAGGACCGCCCGTACCGGCCGCACGTCACGCTCGCCCGGACGCGTGCGCAGACCGGCCTGCGCCCGCTCGTCGCGGCGCTGGCCGGGTTCGCCGGACGGGAGTGGACAGCCTCCGACCTGCACCTCGTGCGCAGCCGGCTCGGCGCCGGTCCCGACGGCGGAGCCCTGCACGAACCGCTGGTGAGCTGGCCGCTGGGCCCCGGCGACCGAATGCCGGGAAAGCCACGTTCAGGGCAGTAGCCGCCCGGGACATGGCTTTCCTGTCAACCCGACGGCGGCCCGTGTCGCCCGGCCGGGCGGGAGGCGCGGTCCCGCTCGGGTGATCGCGGCCTGTCGCGGCCCGGCCGCCGGGGGCGGCCTGCCTAGATTCCGCTCCGGCGTCGCCGGGCCTCCGGCGCGAGACGGGGGTGGATCGGGTGACGCAGCGGCGGTGGCTCCCTGCGGTGGCGCTGGCCCTCGCCGGACTGCTGGTCACGGCGGCTGCGGCGCCGCCCGCCGGCCGCGCGCCCGGGACGTCGGGGCTCGTGTTCGTCGAGTTCGACCGGCCCTCGGCCCTCGACGAGTACCTCGCGCTGGCCGACCAGGGCCGCGAGCGGGCGCAACAGGCGGCCCGCGAAGCGCGGACCGCGATCGGTGAGCTGGTCGACGACCTGCTCGCCCGCGTCCGCGGCACCGAGGACGTCGGCGAGGTCTTCCGGACGGCCAACGCGGTGCCCGGCGTGGCGCTGCGGGCGCGCCCGGCGACCGTCCGCGAACTGGCGAACCGGCCCGGGGTGAAGTCGGTCCGCCGGATCCGGACGGTCCGACCGGAGAACGCGGGCGCGACCGGCTCGGCCGGGCCGTCCAGGCGTGGCAGCAGACCGGCCGGCTCGGCACCGGCGTGCGGATCGGGATCGTCGACACCGGCATCGACTACACGCACGCCGACTTCGGCGGCCCCGGCACGGCCGACGCCTACCGCGCCGTCGACCCCGTCCACGCCGATCCGGACGTCTTCCCGACGGAGAAGGTGATCGGCGGAGTCGACCTGGCCGGCGACGACTACGACGCCGACGCCCGCGACCCGGCCCGCACCGTCCCGCAGCCCGACGGCAACCCGCTCGACTGTGAGGGCCACGGCACCCACGTCGCCGGCACCGCGGCGGGCTACGGCGTCACCGCGGACGGGAAGCCGTTCCGCGGCGACTACTCCGCGCTCACCCCCGAGCAGCTCGACGGGATGCGCATCGGCCCCGGCTCGGCCCCGGACGCGTCGCTGTACGCGATCCGCGTGTTCGGCTGCGACGGCGCGACCGCGCTCACCGCGCTCGCGCTCGACCACGCGCTCGACCCGGACGGCGACGGCGACTTCGACGACCACCTCGACGTCGTCAACCTGTCGCTGGGCACGGCGTTCGGCGCGGTCGACGACCCGGTGAACGACTTCGTGCGCGTCCTGACCGAGAACGGTGTGCTCGTCGTCGCGGCCGCGGGCAACGCGGGCGACCTCTACGACTCCGGCGGCTCGCCGGGCAACAGCCCCGAGGCGCTGGCCGTCGCGAGCGTGCGCGACGCGCGGGTGCGGCTCGACGCCATCGAGGCCGACGGGTCCGGCGAGCGGCTGGCCGGGCAGTACAGCATCGAGTACGACCGCTACGACGGGCTGGACCTGACCGCGCCCGTGGTCGAGCTCGGCGGCCCGAACGCCGAGGGCTGCGAGCCGTACTCGCCCGCCGACGCGGCCCGGGTGCGCGGCGCGATCGTCTGGCTGGCCTGGCCGGACGAGGATGCCGCGCGGGCCTGCGGGTCGGCGCCGCGGGCCGACCACGCGCACGCCGCGGGTGCGGCCGGCGTGCTGCTGCCCTCCGAGCGCAGCGACTTCGGCTCGACCAACATCGCCGGCAACGCCGACGTCCCGATGTTCCGGCTGACCGGCGCCGCGACCGCCGCCCTGCGCCCCGCGCTCGCGGCCGGGCTGCGCGTCCGGCTGGCCGGCGACCTGCGCGACAGCGAGCAGCTCGACCTGCCCCAGATCGAGGACACGCCCAGCGACTTCACCGCGCGCGGCGTGCGCGGCCCCGCCGTCAAGCCCGACGTCGCGGCGCCCGGCGAGTCGATCACGTCCGCCCGGTTCGGGAGCGGCGCCGGCCGCGAGCAGCAGTCGGGGACGTCGATGGCGAGCCCGTACGTCGCCGGGGTGGCCGCGCTCGTCCGGCAGGAGCACCCGGAGTGGACGCCGGCGCAGGTCAAGGCCGCGATCATGGGCACGGCCGGCGGCGACGTCCGGCTCGGCGAGAACCACACCGGGCCGCTGCTGGCGCCGATGCGGGTCGGGGCCGGGCGGGTGGACGCCCGGGCCGCGCTCGCGACGTCGCTGCTCGCGGCGAACGCGGCCGACCCCGGCGCGGTGAGCGTGACGTTCGGGTCGGTCGAGGTGCCGCCCGGCGAGCCCTACCGGCGGCGCGAGCAGGTGCGCGTCACCAACCTCGGCGACGCACCCGCGGCGCTCGGCGTGGCCTACCGGCCGATCACCGAGGTGCCCGGCGTGCGCGTCGAGGTGAGCCCGTCGCACGTCGACGTGCGGCCGGGGACGGACGCGTTCGTCGACGTCACGCTGCGCATCGACGACCCCGCCGCGCTGCGCCGCACCATGGACCCGACGCTGCAGGCCGTGCAGGACGGGCGGGCGCGGCAGTTCGTCGCCGACGCGTCCGGGCTGGTCGTGCTCACCCCGGCCGGCGACGCCGGGCCGCTGCGGGTGCCGGTCTCGGTGGCGCCCAAGCCGGTGGCCGACCTCGCCGCCGGCCGCGACGGTGCCGAGCTGACCCTGTTCGGGATCGGGGTCGACCAGGGCCGCGGCGCGCAGGCGTACCGCTCGCGGGTGGGCGTGTTCGAGCTGGCCGCGAACAGCCGCGAGCGCCCTGCTGCGCCGGGCGGCACGCTGCGCGGCTGCGCAGCCAACAACGCCGGGCGCGGCGGCGACCTGCGCCACGTCGGCGTGACCTCGACCGCCCCGGCCGCCCGCGCGGCGGGCCGCCCGGACGAGGCGCTGCTCGCGTTCGCCGTCACGACCTGGGCGGATCTGTACAACGTCGGCACGCTGACCCAGCCGACCGTCGAGATCGACCTCGACGGCGACGACATCGTGGACTTCACGACGACCCTGACCAGCCTGCCCGACAGCGACGTGCTCGTCGCGCGCACGCTGGACGTCCGGACCGACCCGGACGGCGTCGAGGTCGACGCGCAGCCGGTGAACGGGTTCGACGGCGACGTCGACACCAACGTGTTCGACACGAACGCCTGGGTGCTGCCCGTGCGGCTGGCCGCGCTCGGCATCGACGCGACGCGCGAGCGCGCCCCGCTGCGGTTCGCGGTGGCCGTGCTCGGCGAGTACGGGCCGCCCGCGTCGAACGCCGGGGTCGTCGACGTGATCGAGGACCCGATGGCGTTCGACCCGCTCGCGCCCGCGCTCGACGTCCACCCCCGCGACCGCCGCACCGACCCCCGTGACCTGCTCCTTCCCGCCGATCCCGGCACCGTCCTCACGGGGCTCGGCAACGGGCCGGTGCTCGTGGTGCTCGGCCAGAACGGGTCCGGGCGCGCGTCGTCGCACTCGACGACGACGGTGACGTGCCGGCCGGCGACGACCGCGGCGCCGTCCTCGTCGACACCCTGCTCGGCCGCTGACGCGGACCCGGCCGCGGCGGCCGGGAATCACGCGCGGTCGCCGTGTCGCGCACCGCTGCGGATTCATGGACGGGGTCGCGTTCGCGCCGGTCAGGAGGGGCGGCACAATGCCCGCTCGGGGGCGTGTCGCATCCGGACGGAGGTCCGGCGAAGCGCCTTCGCACTACTTCCACCCGAGCGGGTGACCGCCAACGGGTGGTTGACGGCGAAGCGGCGCCGTCGCAGCCGGTAACGTGCGCCCGGCTGCTTCGGGGCCATGGAGAGGGGACATCGGCAATGCGCCTTGCGGTCATTCCGGGTGACGGCATCGGGCCGGAGGTCATCGACGAGGCGCTCAAGGTCCTCAACGAGGTCTCGCCCGGTGCGGAGACCACGACGTACGACCTGGGCGCCGCGCGCTGGCACGCCACCGGGGAGCTCCTGCCCGAGTCGGTGCTGACCGAGCTGCAGGAGCACGACGCGATCCTGCTCGGAGCCGTCGGCGACCCGTCCGTACCCAGCGGGATCCTGGAGCGCGGGCTGCTGCTGCGGCTGCGTTTCGAGCTGGACCACCACGTCAACCTGCGCCCGGCGCGGCTCTACCCGGGGTCCGCGGGCCGC
>MKJX01000011.1 GCA_001942415.1 Pseudonocardia sp. CNS-139 | reverse complement strand
GACGGCCCGCATCGAGGCCACCAGGTCGGGTATCTGTTCCTCGGCCCGGCAGGCTATGCACCACTGCCTGATCTCGGCTTCTGGTGGCGTTTGGCCGCCGTGCTCGATACGGCTGACCTTGGTGTAGTGCCAACCAAGCTGCTGCGCCAGTGCCCGCCCCCGTGAGCCCGGCATCTATCCGGAGTTCACGGAGGCGGGCACCGAGCGCTTCCCGTGCTTGTCGGGCAGGGTTAGTCGGGCTGGTAGTCACGGTGGGGAATCGACAGCTTCCAGACCGCCTCGAAGGCCGACCGGCAGAGGTCGATGGCCTGCCGGTCGGTGGTGACGAAGCGATCGACGACCAGGCCGCTGGCGGCGAAGATCAGGAACACGACGATCTCGTCGTCGTACAGCCAGAAGTCATTGCCCGGCAACGCGACGAGTGACACGCGGCGGCGAGGTATCCAGCGGATGTCCTCGCCAGCTTCGACGAACAGATGGGTATCGGACAGCACCCAGCGCTGATATTCCGACACCGGCTCGGACACGATCCGGGCTCGCCGGAAGGTCTTGCCCTGCTGGGTGCCGGACCGCACGAGGCTGAACCATGGTTCAAGCCAGTCGCTGTCGTCCGGTTCGCCGTTCTTCCACTTGCGGAGATGCGGGAGTTCGACGTCGGTTCCGTAGGAGTCGCGCATCTCCAGGTGGATGGCCTCCCGTTTGAATGAGCTGAACAGTGCGTCGAAGTCCTCGTAGGAAATGCTCTCCATCTACCCTCCGATGAGCGCCGCGACCGACGACCTTGGGGACTTCGACGCACGTTTCATGGTCCGGGATGTCCATCTGCCCGAGCGCCGCCTGATCGTGCACGCGTATTCCGCGCACGATGTAGTTGCCGTCCGTGGTGACGTGCACGATCGGCGGCACCAGGTTGCGTACCTCACCGGTCAGACCGTCTTTCGCCAGATGGGTCATGAGCTTCGGCGGCACCTCCACGATCGTCTCATCATCGGCCACGGTCACCGCCGCCAGAATCCCGGGGTCGGTGACGATCCACCCCTGCACGACGTAGGTATCCCGGTCAGTGGCGTACAGCGTCGGGGACTGCTGCGGCTTGGAGTCCTTGCCGAGGAAGGTGAGGCGCACCGTCGATCTCCTGTCGGTGGGGGTGCGAGATGGTGTGACCCTCGGAGACTCGCCCGCCGCGCCGCCGGTGTCAAGGCAGTGATGACCGGTTGACCTGGGATTTGGCGGGTGACCCAGGGCGCGACGATCACGGCCCGTCATCGCCCGCCCGGTCAATCTTGCTGCAACCTGCTGCAACATCATTGAGGTTGGCGTTCGGCCATCCGTAGCTTCGGGACTCCGGCCGGGCCAGGCGCGCCGTCCCCCCGACGAAAGGCCCTGGTCCGGCCGGTTCCTTGGAACCGCCGACACGGAAAGGACGAACCCATGCGTTGGCTCGCCTGGCTGCTCTCCCGCGCGGGAGTCACGGCGCGCATCTCGATGACCATGGCCGCCGGCGCGGGGGCCGACATCGCCGACCGGGTGGGCCTGGCCGTCGACGAGCTCGTCTCACGCCGCCAAGCCCGCCGCCCGGACGGAGCGGCCGACCGATGAACGACCCCGAGACCTGGCGACAGCAGCTCCGTGAACCGGACGGAGCGGCGGCACTGCCGCCGGACATCGACATCACCGTGCCGTCGGTCGCCCGGATGTACGACTACGCCTTGGGCGGCAAGACCAACTTCGAGGCCGACCGGCAGGCCCTCGACGGCCTGAACAAGGAGATTCCGGGCGTCGCCGCCCTGGCGACCGACAACCGGGAGTTCCTGCGCCGGGGCGTCCGCTTCCTGGTCGCCGAAGCCGGTATCCGGCAGATCATCGACGTCGGGTCGGGCCTGCCGACCGCCGGGAACGTCCATGACATCGCCCACGCCATCGACCCCGGCGTCCGCGTCGTCTACGTCGACAACGACCCGCTGGTACTGGCCCACGGCCACGCCCTGCTGGCCGACAACGACACGACGCTGGTCATCCAGGCCGACGCCGCTGACCCGGCCGCCATCCTCGACCATCCGGTGACGCGCGGTTTGCTCGACCTCGGCCAGCCCTACGCCGTGGTGCTGGTCGGGCTGCTGCACTGGCTGAGCGACGAGCAGGACCCGGTCGGCGTCACGACCTATTTCCGGGAGTACATGCCCGCCGGTAGCTACCTGCTGGCGAGCAATCTCCTCGATGACGAACTGCTGGCCCGCGACATCGAGTACGAGTTGCTCAAGCGGGTCGGCGTCGGCACCTTCCGGCCGTGGGAACAGCACCGTAAGTATTTCGATGGTCTGGACCTGGTGCCGCCGGGACTGGTCTACGCCAACGACTGGCGGACGGATGGGACCCGTCCCGAACATGACCCGACCCTGCCGGACTACACCACGTACCTGACCGGCGGCTGTGGACGGAAACCATGACCACGGGACAGCCGGTGCGCCGGATTCGGAACGGGTGGTAGGACGATGACAACGTATGTCTGTCGGACGCCGAGCTGCATGGGCCGGGAAGTGGAAATCGAACCGGACGGCTCCAAACTCGGCTGGCGGCACGCCGACAACCAGCAGGCGCTCTGTCGGCCGGAGATTGACCGGCTGACCCGGGCGCTGCCCGCCGGGCCGGAAACGCGGGTCATCCAGACGCCGCAATGGTGGCTCGACCGCATCCGCGACGCCGCCCCCTGAACGGGCGGGGAACCCCAGACCCTGCCCGGAGCCCCCTGTCCTGCCCGTTGGTTGGGCGGGCAGGGGGTTTCGGCGTGTTTACGGCCGATTACTAGCCACGCTTGTTCGCAGCCTTCGCCACGTCCAGCGATAGGCCTACCCGACGCAAGGCTTCGTCTCGCCAGCCGTTGTCGGCCGCACGGTCAGGATGGTCGAGGTCATCGGCAGATTCGTACAGGTATTCGCCGAGGTCGAAGAATAGCGTCACTACCGATTCGTCGGCGTACGGCTGCAAGCATGAAACCATGACACTGAGGTCACGCAGGCTCGCAGCGTCACCGGACGGTCGAGGATGGCGGGCGGGCGGACCAGGGTGGCTGTCTGCCGGGTTTCCGGAGGTTGTTGGGGGGGTTGTTCGGGCGATAACGGTTTGATCTGCCGCCTGCACGGTATGCGGCGGGCAATTGGCACGAGCCGCTGGTTGTACTTCCCCGAGTGCAGACTGGTGACACAGAGTGACTCGCTCGCCAAAGTTACCGCGGTCAGCCAATTGAGGTTCACAGCATAAGGACCTGGAAAGCCGCGCGTTTCCGATATACCCCTACCCTCGTACATTGACAATGTATGCCAAATCGTGCAATAATATTCGCCGTACTGCCATCTATGACGAACCGAAACTTACCGCCACTATCAGAACCATCGCCGTACCTCGTTATCCACGGCGAGCAGCTTGCTGCCATGTCGCCGGACCGACTGGATATGCTCCGCCAGATGCTCGGCGGGCTCGGCCTGTCGCTCACCCTGATGACTGCAACCGCTGAGAGAACTCAGAACCTCGAAGCTGGCCCGACGGCCGGGAACGCGGATTTGGGTGACGACCCCGGTGCTGAGGGGCTCGCCCGAGACACTGAGGAATTCATCGCCCGATACCGGCATGCCAGACACGCCCCAGATTGGTCGACAGCCGGCTCTGAAGCTAACTTCGCGTACGACAATACTATTAGAGAGCTGTGCGACATGCCCGAACAGAACTCCGCGTTGGCCCGCCGCGTATACATGGCCCTTGCGTACAGCCCGAACTGGGACGAGCAAGCAACTGCCGCGCGCTGCATCGACAATCTTGCTCGCGTTGACTACGAGGCCGCCAAGCCGATGTGGATGCACCTGTTGGATCCGGGCAGCGACGTGCGCGAAGAAGCATGGACCAACTTTCTTGAGCACGCCGGGCCAAACGACGCAATATCTCTGAGCCAGGCTATTCCACTGATTCTCACCTATGACGGAGAGATTCCGTCAGTAGCTGAGCGTCCATCTGAAGTCTAACTCGCCAGTCATTATCTTTCGGTAGAATGCGCAGAAACAGGTGGCCCGACTGGAATGGTTCTTGCATAGCATGAATCACCTGCGCAACAACTCGGCCACCATAGGTCGGCTGGATAGCCGTCACAAATGCCGCGAGGAAGACCGCCTCGTGGTACAGGAGCGGTAACTCATTGACGCCTGCGGCGTAAGCGACGCGGAGGCAAGCGACAATGAGAACCTCTCGTCTCGAAGGTAGCGAGTCCGTTCTTGAGAGCAATACAAGTTTGATCGCTAATAGCTTGAGCTTCAAGGCAAGCTCGTGCTCCTCCAAGAACTCAGCCTCTTCCAGCAAGTTGTCGATCTCCTCCACCAGCCGGTCGGTAGGCCCATGGCGGTAGATGGCGTATCGGACGGAATCGTATTGAACCTCAATCAGGTTCCGGCGACGATTACCTTCGACAGACCGCAATAAGTCAGCCGCTAGAGTCAGCTGACGTTCTGCTTCGATGTCCCATCCGTTATTAAGACCCGACGCTTGCTCAACATCACCGTCAGAAATCGCAAAGGTTTGGCGAGCCATCTCGGGAAACATGAAGAATGACGCACTGCCAAGGTGGACGGCGGAGTGAGCGAAGTTGTAGCTCACGCTTCCTCGATCGACTGGAACAGTGTCGGTGGACTCCACTCTCAAGCTCGAGTCCAACTCGCGGAGAAGCTCAATCACCTCCGGTCCGTGCTTTAGCCACTGGTCCATGTCGACCCGGAGAGCAGCGCAAGTAAATTGACCAAGCAATCCATACGCTTTTGTCGTGAACACAGAGACGTCTTGTACCTTGATCCATTTCTCACATTCGAGGTACGTCCGTGATGCACTGCTCCATTGGCCAACTCGCATCTCGGCTTCCGCAACAAGGAGCAACACGTTCCCGAGCCAGGTCGATCCCGCTGCTTGGCCGATGATTGCATCGCGATTCTGGACGAGGTAGTGGTTTTCTGAGAGGGCCAGCAGGCCCTGAGTCCGCACAAGGGTCGCCCAACCGCCCCTATCCTTATCACCTGACGGATTTGACCCTGAGAAGTCGTCCGAGATTGCGATAAGCGCCTTGCCGTAGTCGGCGCGATACAGTTCGTTGGCGTCTTCAAACCGAATAGTCTGAACTGCATATCGAAGAACGAGTGCATCAAAATCGCCAGCAGGATCAGGTAGGTCGACGGACCGTATCACATGGCCGCACAGAATCCGGCGATCCCGGGATAGGGTAATGAATTCGCAGCACACCAAGAGGGTTCTCCCTAGGCGCACATCTTGTCGAAGCTGATCGGATATTCTTTCGAGATTGAGTAGAGCCCGACCGACATGAGATGACCACTCCATGACCGACCGCCCGAGATGAGCCGGCGGTACATGTCGTTTGCCGACTGCGTCGCGATATGCGACAAGCGTTGGACTCACAAGTGCGGTTCGTTGAGCCTGAAGCAACTGACCAACCAGTTGCTGTACCAGTGGATGTATATTTGTTCGGGTATCGGCGACCGAGATTAACCTTAAGCGCTGCAAGTCTGCGACCGCTCGGGCAAACGCATAGGCCGGAATCTCATTCTGCGCTCCACGATCCACCCAGCCGGAACGATGTGAGGCCCTGAGGAGATCCTCTGGAATACCGCTTGGCCGCAACTGAGCGACAATCCCCAGTAGAAGATTGGCTTCTGGATGGTCGGTCCGTATCAGTTCTAGTAGTTCCCGGTAAATCTTGGTCAGCGTACGCTGGTGGCCGCCACGGTCGAGCGCGATGGTGGGATCGGCCCGGAGTTGTCGAATGAAATCAAGGGGGCTCAATCCACCATGCACAACGAGGCTGCACGCGTGGTCGATCGCTAACGGCAGGAATCCGACCTCGGACGCGAGAAGCGCACAATGATCATCCGGTACGCCATGCTTGGAAAGGAGACGTCTCGCCATCTCGGCCCCCTCTTCTGGAGACATTTCTTTCACATCAATCTTCGCGGCGCGAGCTGGCAGGTCCAAATCTCCAACATTGGAGGTCAGAACGTAAAGCGCAGTGGGGACGTTGGGCACAATCGAACGCACGATCTCCGACGACACCACATCGTCAAGAAGCACGATGGGGCTGCCAAGCGTTGCCAGCATGGCGACAAACTCAGTAGCAAGCTCTTGGTGCTGCCGACCCGGGCTTGAACGACCATGCCTCGCCAGTTCATTTGAGATGTCCCGATAGAGAGACTCCTCTGAATCAGCACCAAGAGAGAGTAGTGCGCGTTGACTTTTTTCACTCAACTTCTGAACAAGCCAGCGGGTGTACCTGGATTTTCCCGTCCCTCTTGGGCCAAATCAGACCGACGATGTCCACGCCGGGCACGGATGTAGCAAGCCTGAAGTCGCGATCGAGGGATTCCCGTTTCACGAATGGAGAAGTCTGTAGTAGACGTCGCCTCGCGCGCGTTTCCTCGACGAGGAGTAGGACGCCGAGTGCGAGCGCTTTACGTGCTTCTTCGTAGTAGCCCTCAATGGTGCGTGAAGAGAGGAATTGTTCAGAGCGGGCCGTTATCGCGGCGTCCATGAGTGTGCGCGGATCTGCAATCCTTGCCAAACTGTCCAACAAGCCCAGGCTCCGCAGAACCCTATCTTTATGGTCGGCAGCATGGCGATCAACTTCTATCTTCTCCGTTGCCGCAGTAAGTAGAAGTCGAATCCTTTGCTGTCGGTTCAAGTTCGGCTCGTCAGCCGTAAACTCTGCCGCATATTGGTCAAGCAGTTTTAGCTCGTCGACTTCTCGCCCCCCGCCGCTATCAGAGAGATTGTGCAGGCCTCGGCGACGCGCAGATGTGATCGCCGTCGTCAGCTTCTTGACCAGCGATGGATCAGGCATGGCTCCAGTCTGTCAGACATGGCGGCTTCCGGGTTTCGTCGTGCCGTTCCCGGGTTCCGCAGGCAACTGACCGGGGTTCGTGGGCGCGGCTTCCGGGTTTCGCTTGCTGAACTTGGTCCATGCCCGACCTACCCACCATCGCTCTCGCCATCGTGACCGGCGTCCAAACCGGATTGATCTTCGCCTGGCGCTACTACAAGCGTCAGCGTGATGACCAGGACGTTGTCCGCCGCCAGTACGAGGCTCGCATCAGCCTGCTGGAGCACGACCTGGAGCGGGAGCGCCTCGAACGCCGCCGCGTCGAGGGCGACATGCGGGCGATCACCTGGCGTCAGAACCGTGACCACAGTTGACCATCGAAAGGAGCACTCCATGCCCCGCCTCCCCCGTCGCCTGTCCGACGCCCTCTCTCCCGAACCCGACGACACCACGCTGGAACGCATCACCAGCTCCATCCGTCCCCCGGCCCGTATCGAGCGGGCCACCCATGCAGCCGTGGCCGTCGAACACGGCCGGGGTCTGGTGGCGGCCGCCCGTGCCCGGGCCCTGGAATACGTCGCCACCGAAGCCATGCAGGCCGTGGCCGGCCTGACCGAGCTGGAGACGCTGTACCTGCGCCGCACGCCGCTCGGGGAAGCCCGGTACCGGGCGATTGCCGACACCGCTTCGGTCTGCCTGGCGCAGATCGTGGCCGAGACCGGGCGGCGGTGACCGTCGCCATGGCGCTGCTGGCCGTACTGGCGACGGTGGTCGTGCTCGTCGTGCTGCTGGGCCTGCTGGTGGCCTTGGGTTGGGCGCTGGCCGTCGACCACCACCAGGAGCAGGCCCACCGGCTGCGGCAGCAGCGGGAAGCGCTGGACGCCGAGTGGCGGGCCCTGGAGCAGACGGCCCGGGTGCGGGCGGTGTTCCTGGGGGCGCGGCGGGCGATGCATGAGGAGTCCGTGCGGCAGGCTCCCCGGGCGGCGGACGAGCCGTGAGCGGGCGGTCTGGACAGCCGGATGACGCCCGCCGGCGCCGAGCCATGGGCCGGCTGGCTGACGACACGTTCGCCGCGTTCAAGGTGTCGCTGGCGGCGTCGGAGTTGTCACCCGAGGAGCGGGCTGACCTGCTGCTGGCGGTGGCGAGGATGCTGCAGCGGTTCAAGCGCACGCTGGGCGAGCAGGAGCAGGGCCGGTGACCGTGGCAACGTCCGAGCACCGCTTCCGCACCATCCTGGCCGACCCGCCGTGGGATACGCCTGCCCAACGGGGCAGCCGTGGCGCACGTCGCCACTACCCGCTCATGTCGCTGGAGCGGATCGCCGCGCTGCCGGTCGGCGAGCTGGCGGCGCCGGATGCGCATCTCTGGCTGTGGGTGACGAATGCCGACTGGTGGCGGCAGATCACCATCATGGAGGCCTGGGGTTTCAGGTACCGCAGCTGTCTGACCTGGATCAAGCCGCGCTACGGGCTGGGTGCTATCTCCGCAACCAGACCGAACACCTGCTGTTCGGGGTGCGGGGCCGGGCACCGATCCAGTTCCGCGGCCAGGGCAGCTGGTTGTACGCGCCTTGCGTGAGCACAGTCATAAGCCGGAGGAGCAGTACGCCGTCATCGAGCGCTGCTCGCCGGGTCCATACCTCGAGTTGTTCGCCCGCAGGAAGCGGCTCGGCTGGTCGGCCTGGGGCAATGAGATCGACTCGGACGTGACGTTGTGAAGGCCTCAGGCACGCCGGCCGCCGGCCGCGTCATCGGCTGGTGCGTGGTGGTCGTGGCCGTCGCAGCAGCTGCCCGGGCGGTGTGGGAGCTGCTGGCGCCACTGCTCCCGGCGCTGACCGGCCTGGCGGTCACGGCTGGCGTGGTGTGGTGGTTTCTGAGCCGTCGCTGGTGAAAGTGGCACGTCAAGCGCCGCCCATACCAGGGGTAAAGAGTAGCCGTTCGGTGTTGTCAAATCGGCGGAATTACTTGAATACCTAAAGTAGTTTGTCGCATAGTCTGAACCGGAGTCGTCGTGCCCTCAAATGCAAACGCGGCAGTATCTGTCAGGATCGGCCGCAGATGCATCAACAGGGACACGACAGGCTCGCGGCATAACTAACGCCCCCTCGCGTAAAACGAGTGAAGCAGACTCATTTAACCATCGCTTGCTGACCCGCGTCAAGCAAGGCGTGTTTCATGCTGTCTGCGTTCACCTCTGTTTCCGTGGCGGGCAAAGGAGGGAAACCTGCTTTGGAAAACACAACGGATGCGGCCGTACCGGTGAGGGCTGAGCCGCATGAGCACCCGGCGATCCGGCGGCTGGCCCGGGCCTGCATCGCTCTGGCCCGCTGGCAGCGCGCCCGGGCGGCGGCCGTCGCCGAACCGTCGGGCCCGCCGCCCGCTCCGGAGGCCGGCCATGAGTGAGCTGGCCTGGTTCGACGTCTTCCCGCCCGACCGGCTGACGCTGGCCGAGGTCACGGCGCTGCGCGGGCGCTGTCCGGCCGGCCGAAGCGCGGCGTGCAGCAGCTGACGCCGGTCGTGGTCTTCGAGCTGCGGCTCAGTCCGGGCGAGGTGCGCTGGCTGCTCGGTACCGACCCGTGGATGGCGGCCAGCCTGCCGCGTGAGCTGCTGGCGCAGCTGCCGGGCTTGAGTCTGGTGCGGAATCCGGCGCCGGACCGGCCGGCGCTGACGACGGCCCGCGAGGTGCGCTTCACGGGCCTGGCCTATCCGCTGCGGCTCGACACCGGCGCGGCCGTGGCGGCCGGGCTGTACCAGCTGCGCGACCAGCTGGAAACCGGCGAGCACGCCGCGGTGCAGTGGATCGTCGGGCCGAGCAACAACCGTAAGCGCCAGCCGCCGGAGGTCGTCGAGCCATTGGTGGCGCTCGGCTTCAAGCACCCCGTGACACCGAGCGGCGAGCAGCAGCTGTGGCGGGCCAAGACGGCCGAACCGCTGTTTGGGGTGCGCGGGCGCATCGGTGTCGGGGTCCGCGACCCGAAGCGGGCGGCGGTGCTGCTGCGCAGCCTGCTGACCGGGCTGTGGCTGGCCAGCGGGCCCAACGGACCGCTCAAGGCCGGCTACCAGTCGAGCCGCACCGGCCGGTTGTTCCACGACGTGCTGGGCCGCTCGCGGACCTGGACCAGCCTGGTCAACGCCGCCGAACTGGCGGTACTCATCGGCTGGCCGGTGGACGGGGCGGCCGTGCCGGGCACACCGCTGGGGCTCGCACCGCCGCCGGAACGGCTCCTGGTCAGCCCGGAGAAGCGGACGCCCGGCGACCGGGTGCTCGGCACCAGCCTGCACCCGAGCGCCCACGGCCAAGCCGTCGTCCTACCGGCCAAGGCAGCGATGTCCCACAGCCACTACATCGGGCCCACCGGTTCAGGTAAGTCAACGCTGTTGACTAAACTGACCCTGGCCGACGCCGCGGCCGGGCGCGGAGTGCTCGTGGTCGAGCCCAAAGGCGACCTCGTCACCGACATCCTCGAGCGGCTGCCGGAGGAACGCCACGGCGACGTGGTGGTCATCGAGCCGAGCGACGGTAACGCCGTGGTGGGACTCAACCCGCTGGCCGGGCCGCGGGCTGAGGCCGAGCGGCGGGCCGACGAGCTGTTGGCGCTGTTCAAGGTGCTGTTCGGCGGGGCGGTCGGGCCGCGCAGCTCGGACGTGCTGCTGCACGCCCTCATCACGGTGGCGCGGCTGGAGGACGGGGCGCTGACCGACGTCCCGGCCCTGCTGACCCAGGCCGGGTTCCGGCGGCGGGCGCTATCCGCGGTCAACGACCCGCTGGTGCTCGGTCCGTTCTGGGCCGGCTTCGAGGCGCTGTCCGACCGGGAGCGGACCACCGTGCTGGCGCCCCTCATGAACAAACTCCGCGTCCTGACGACCCGGGCGGCGATCCGCCGCATGCTTGGCCAGCCGCGCCCGGCCTTCCGGCTGGAGCAGCTGTTCGACGGCCAGAAGATCGTGCTGGTCAGCCTCAACAAGGGCCTGGTCGGGCCGGAGACGGCGCGACTGCTCGGCAGCCTGGTGCTCAGCCAGCTGTGGCGGGCCATCCAGCGCCGGGCGGCGGTGCCGCAGGCCAAGCGGCGGCCGGTCATGGCGGTCATCGACGAGTGGCAGGAGTACGCCGCGGCGCTGGACTTCAGCGACGTCCTGGCCACGTCCCGGGGTCTGGGGGTCGGCTGGAGCCTCGCCCACCAGCACCTCCAGCAGCTGACACCAGATTTGCAGGCCGCCGTGCTGGCCAACGCCCGTTCGCGGATCGCGTTCCGGCCGGCGGATAAGGACGCTGCTCCCCTGGCCTCGGTACTCGGTACCGGCGTCACGCCGCCGAGCTCGACCGGCTCGACGCCTACCAGGCGGTGGCGCGGGTGCTCGTCGACAACACGCCGAGCCGCGCCTTCACCATCGCCACCGAGCCGCTGCCGAAGCCCACCGCCGACGCGGGGCAGCTGCGCCGCGCCAGCGCCGCCCGCTACGGCCAATCCGGCCGCGACGTCGACGCCGCCATCCAGGCCCGCTGGCAGGACCGCGACACCCCGCCCGACGCGCCGATCGGGGCCCGCCGGAGGACGTCGGCATGACCGACGACCAGCACAACCCATATGAAATCGACGAACGAACCGACGCGCACGAACTCCATGAACCGCACCTGCCGGCTGCCGGTCGCTCGTCCCATCGCCTCGATGCCCACCGGCCCCCGACCAGCGGCGTCGGCTCGGACCTCTCCCCGACAGTTCCGCTCACACGGAGCGGAAACCCACCCGCCGTCCGGGCCCGCAGCGTCCTGGCGCGGCTCGGCGAACGCGACCGGGTGATCTTGCAGTCGCTGGCCGACTTCCGGCTACTGACCGGCCGTCAGCTGCAACAACTCCACGTCGACAGCAGCAACCCAGGTACCGCCGCCCGCCGGACCCGGGCAGTCATGCGCCGCCTCAGCGAGCTGCGGGTCGTGGTCCGGCTGGACCGGCGGGTCGGCGGCATCCACGCCGGCTCGGAGGGCTACGTCTACTCCTTAAGCGGCCTGGGCTACGCCGTCCTGGCGCTCGACGGCCACGAGACGCACCGCGGCCGGACGATCTGGGAGACCAAACCGGCCTTCCAGGACCACGTCCTGGCCATCGCCGAGCTGTTCGTGGAGCTACACGGGCTGCAGCGCTCGGGCGAGGTCGAGCTGCTGGACTTCGAGCCGGAGCCGCGGGCCTGGCGGACGTTCAGCGGGCCGGCCGGGCAGGCCCTGCCGGTCAAGCCGGACGCCTTCGTGGCCGTGGCCGTCGGCGAGTACGAGCAGCGGGCCTTCGTCGAAGTCGACTTAGGCACCGAGAGCCTGCCGACCATCCGCCGCAAGTGCCGCCGCTACCTCGACTACTGGCGCAGCGGCAGCGAACAGCAGCGCCACGGCGTCTTCCCGCGCGTCTGGTGGCTGGCGGCCACCGAACGCCGGCTGCGGCGCCTGGCCGAGGTCGTCGCCGAACACCGCGCCGACGAACAGCCGCTGTTCGCCGTCGCCCTGGCACCTCACGGGCCCCGGCTACTCGCCGGCCTGCCGCTGCCGGGAGGGACGGCATGAGCGCGCCCTTGCACGACTTGCCGCGGCGGCAGTTCCTCGTCGGCGACGCCGTCAAGCAGCTGCGGCGGCTGCCGGAAGCCGGCGTGGACTGCGTCATCACCAGCCCGCCGTACTGGGCCCAGCGCGACTACGGCGTGCCGGGACAGATCGGGGCCGAGCCGAACATCGGGCAGTGGGTGGCCGAGCTGGTCGGCGTGGCCGCCGAACTGCGCCGGGTCCTGAAAGCCACCGGCGCGCTGTGGCTCAACGTCGGCGACGGCTACAGCCGCCACCCCCGCGACGGCGCCCCGAAGAAGAGCCTGCTGCTCGGCCCGCAGCGCCTGAGCCTCGCCCTGGCAGCGGACGGCTGGCTGGTGCGCAACGTCGCCGTGTGGGCCAAGCGCAATCCCCTGCCCGCCAGCGTCGGCGACCGGCTGAGCAACACCTACGAGACCGTGCTGTTCCTGACCCGCCAGCGGGACTACTACTTCGACCTCGACGCCATCCGGGTTTCAGCCAGCACGCCGCCGCGACGGCCCGGACGGATCGTCCGGCCGCTCTACCCGCCGCCCGACGCCGTGCCCTACCGGGAGCACACGCCGCGCGTCGACCTCAACCACGGCCTGGCCGAGTTGCGGGCCAGCGGTCAGGAAAGCCACCCCTTGGGCAAGAACCCCGGCGACGTCTGGCACCTGGCCACCGCCGCCTACCGCGGCGCGCACTTCGCCGTCTTCCCGGCCGACCTCGTCGCCCGGCCGCTGCTCGCCACCTGCCCGGAACGGCTGTGCACGGACTGCGGCACCCCGTGGCAGCGCGCCCGGCAGCGCCGGGACGGCCGGTTGCTGGCCATCGGGCCGCTGCAGCCGGACTGCGCCTGCCACACCGGCTGGGTGCCCGGCGTGGTGCTCGACCCCTTCATGGGCAGCGGCACCACCGCCGTCGTCGCCGAAGCGCACGGCCGCGACTGGGTCGGCATCGAGCTCAACCCGGCCTACGTCGACCTGGCCGAACGCCGCCTGGCGGCCGCCCGCGGCCAGCCCGGGACCGGCAGCGCCGGTCCGGAGAACAACGCATAGGAAGGAGGAATCCATGGAACACCACCCGCAAGGAGGCAACCCGTACCAGCGGCGCGAGGCCGAAACGACCGGGGGCGAGGCCGCAGCCATTGAGAGCGGCATCTGGGACGCCGACCAGTTCGGCCGGCCCATCGACGACGCCACGGCCCAGCGCATCGCCCGCCAGCTCGCCACCGACCAGCACCCCGCGCTGGCCGACCTGGCGACCAGCGGCGCGCTGCCGGACGGCCTCGAAGCCGAACTGGCCACCCTGGACGACGACCTGCCGACGAATGCCGGGGCTGGCCCGGCTACTTGCGTGGCTACATCGCCCAGCGCAGTGACGACCGCGGCCCGCGCGCGACGTGGGCCAGCCTGACCGACGGCGGACCCGAAGACGTCCACACCATCCGCATCGCCGCCTGGCACGAACGACAGGCCGACCGGGCGCTGTTCGAGCGCTACGTCGCGATCGGCATCAACCCCGAGGACGCCATCGCCGTCATCGAGCACGACGCCATGCTGCGCGACCACGCCGCCCCCCGCTCGCCAGAAGGCAGCCCCGCCGACCAGCCGGAAGCAGCCGAGCCGCCACAGCCGCCGCGCATCTTCCTGGCCGACGCCAGCCCCGGCCTGCCCGAGGAGGACGCGGTGCGCGGCATCTGGCTCGACGCCGCCGTCGACGAGATGGAACTGGAACAGGCCGTCCACGAACTGCTGCGCACCTCCCCGGCCACCGGCCCGCTGGCCTACCGCATCGCCGCCGCCAGCGGCTTCGAGGGCTACGAACTCAGCGGCAACGACTCGCTCGCCACCGTGGCCCGGGTGGCGCAGGGCATCGCCGAACACGGCCGGGCCTTCGTGGCCTACCTCGACGCCTGGGGCGCCACCCAGGAAGCCGTCGACGAGTTCGCCCGCTACTACGTCGGCACCTGGCCAAACGTCGCGGCTTGGGCCGAGTCCGTCGTCGAAGACCGGGGCTGGTGGGACCAGCTCAACGAACACGCCCCGCCCGAACTGCTGCCGCATCTGCGCATCGACCACGAGCGCCTGGGCCGCGAGCTGACCTACGAGCACCACGTCGTCGAGGACGAGGAGCGCGAGCAAGTCCACGTCTTCCGGCTCCACGCCTGAGCCCGGCCACCTCGTCGGTGGCCTGCGGCCGTCCAAGCGACACGCCATCCGGAGGCATCGCCGGCCGCACCACACCGAGGAGGAGACCGATGCGTCACCCCACTCACCACATCCCGACCCGGCAGGAGGCGGCGGTATGAGAACCACCGCCTTCCGGCTCGAGGACGAGATGTATGCCCAGCTGACGATCATCGTGGGACTTGAGGGCATCACCATGACGGACGCCATCCGTCTGGCGGTCATCGCCTACATCGAGGCCCGCAAGGAGTCGCTGAGCACCAAGGCGGAAGTGGCCCTCGCCGAGATCGAGCGAGAAGCCGAAACCCGCCGCCAGGCCATTGCCGCCCTGTTCGGCAATGGCGACGCCCCGGCCGCACCGGTCGAGGCCGACGACAAGCCGGCCACCCGGACCGGCGGGGCAAGGACGAACCGGCCAGCGACAGCTAGCGCCGACCCGTCCACCCGGCAGGGAGTTCTCTTGCAGTCGCCTTACGGCGATTCGAGGGCTTTCTGCCGGTTTACCAACCAAAATACACATGGTGACAAATTAAGGATCACCCGACTTGGCACCACCGCCAGCGGCTGCGAAAATCGGAGGGCGACGAATGTCGCCGACAAAGGAAGTAAGGAAAGGAGATCCTATGCAATACCCTGACCAGGACGTTCCGGACGGCGACGCCGAATCCGTGGAGTTCGGCGCACAGCCGGCCAGGGAGGATTACCGGCGGCAGGACCGCAAGCGGGTCATCGGTGAACTGCTATACAAGCCTGCACCAGGGCCAAGCTCACCCGCCCTGCTGGCAGCGGGTGCGGCCGCCCCACCGAACCGCCGGGCTCGTCGCACCGCAGCCGGGGATACCGGCCAGGCCACCGCCTTCATCTACCTGCGCGTCAGCACCCGGGAACAGGCCCGCTCCGGCGGCGGCGAGGAGGGCTACTCCATCCCGGTCCAACGTGCAGCCGGACTCAAGAAAGCGGAACAACTCAATGCTGCCGTCATCGGCACCTACATTGATGCCGGCGAGTCGGCCAAGACCATGTAGCGCTCCGACATGCAGCGCATGCTGAAAGACGTCCGCAGCAAGCGGCCGACCTACATCATCGTACACAAGATCGACCGGTTGGCGCGCAACCGGCACGACGACCTGGCGATCAACCTGGTGCTGCAGCGCGCCGGGTCGCAGATCGTCTCCTGCACCGAGAACATCAGCAACACCCCCTCGGGTAAGCTGCTGTACAACGTCATGGCCGACATCGCCCAATTCTACTCGGACAACCTGGGCGAAGAGGTCCTGAAAGGGCTCGTCGCCAAGGCTCAAGAAGGCGGCACGCCATTCAAGGCCCCACTCGGCTACCTGAACCGGCGGGAACAGCGCGACGGTGTCATGGTGAGCTGGGTGGAACCCGACCCGATCCGCGGGCCGTTGCTGCGCTGGGCGTTCGAGCAGTACGCCACCGGCAACTGGACCGGCAAGCAACTCGTCGCCGCCCTCCGCGACAAAGGGCTCACCACCCGCAAGTCCCCGGAACGGCCGGAACGGGACGTCAGCCTGACGTCGCTGCTCGGCATCCTGCGCAACCCGTACTACATGGGCGTCGTGACTTACCAGGCATCACCTACGACGGCAAACATGAACCGCTGGTGACCCCGGAGCTGTGGCTGCGGGTGCAGGACGTGCTGGCGGCCCACGCCCACGCTGGAGAGAAGGACCGGGTGCACAACCACTACCTGCGCGGCAGCATCTTCTGCGGCGGCTGCGGCAAGCGGCTCGTCTTCAGCCGCCACCGCGGCCGCGGGGCATCCTCTACGACTACTTCATCTGCCCCAAACGCCACGGCGACGACGTGCACTGCCCCCGCCGGGCCATCCGGGTCGAGCGGGTCGAAGACGGCATCACCGAGCTGTACCAGCGCTTTGAGGTGCCGACCAGGACCGTCGACCTCATCCGGCTTGCCATCCAAGCCGAAGTCGCCGCCGAGAACGCCGACGCCCAGCAGCAAGCCGAGCGGGCCAACCGGACACTGGAGAAGGTGGGACGGGAGCGCGCCGCCCTCCTCCGGGCCCACTACGACGGCGCCATACCGGCCGACCTGCTCAAGTCCGAGATGGACCGGATGACCCGGGCCATGGCGACCGCGCAGCGCCAAGCCGAGCTGGCCGGCAAGCACCTGGCCGACGTCCGAGACGTCCTCGAACAGGCCCTGACCGTCGCCGCCCACTGTCACCGGCAGTACGCCGGCGCACCACAGCGCGTGAAGCGGCAGATCAACCAGGGATTCTTCACGAAGCTGTGGATCGGCCAGGACGGCACGGCGGAGCGCTTTGAGCTGACCGAACCGTTCGCGGTCCTGCTGGAGCAGGGACAGACGGACGTCCGGACGTCACCCCGTCCAGCCAGGCCGACACTGACCGGGATGACGGAGGACAGGCTGACCTGGGCGGACATGACAACACCCTGATCTTCGATGTAAGTGATCAGGGTGTGAACGACGAACTCATGGTGGAGCTAAGGGGATTCGAACCCCTGACCCCTTGACTGCCAGTCAAGTGCGCTACCAGCTGCGCCATAGCCCCGTGCTGAGAAGAAGGTACACGACCCCGCGGGGCAGCTGAGCCGGGTCTGCGGGCCCACGCCGTCGAGCGCCCCGTAGCGGTTGGAGGGCACCGCCCGCGAGCGCGTTTCTGCAGGTCAGTACCGCGCGGACCCAGGACCGATCCCGGTCGCCCGGGTGGGGCGGCCCGCATTCGCCGGTCCGTCAACCGCCCTCGAAGTGGGGAGTGCGTTTTTCGAGGAACGCGGTCATCCCTTCCTTCTGGTCGGCGGTGGCGAACAGGGCGTGGAAGGTGCGCCGTTCGAACCGGACCCCCTCGGCGAGCGGCGTCTCGAGCGCGGTGTTGACCGCCTCCTTCGCGGCTGCGGCGGCGATGGCCGGCATCCCGGCGATCGTCCGGGCGACCTCGATAGCCGTCTCGTGCAGCTCGGCGGCGGGGACGACGCGGCTGACGAGGCCGGCCCGTTCGGCCTCGGCGGCGTCCATCCGCCGGCCGGTCAGGCACATGTCCATCGCCTTGGCCTTGCCGACCGCCCGGGTGAGCCGCTGGGACCCGCCGATGCCGGGGATGACGCCGAGTTGGATCTCCGGTTGGCCGAACTGCGCGGTGTCGGCGGCGATCAGCACGTCGCAGAGCATGGCGAGTTCGCAGCCGCCGCCGAGGGCGTAGCCCGCGACGCGGCGACCACGGGGTGCGCAGCCGGGTCAGGGCGTCCCAGCCGGCGAACAGGTCGACGGCGACGACCTCGGCGTAGGTCAGCCCGGCCATCTCGGCGATGTCGGCGCCGGCGGCGAACGCGCGGTCCGAGCCGGTCAACACGATCGCGCCGACCGCGGGGTCGGCGTCGAACGCCTGTGCGGCCGCCACGACCTCCCGCATGACCTGCTGGTTGAGGGCGTTGAGCGCCTTCGGCCGGTTGAGCCGGATCAGGCCGACGCCGTCGGCCGGGGTCTCGACCTCGATCGTCCGGTCCTGGTGGTTCACCCGGTCGCTCCTCGGATGTCTTCGATGATCGCGGAGAAGTCACGGACCCGGTCGTCGGTCTCGACGAACCGCGCGT
Source organism: Pseudonocardia sp. CNS-139 (assembly GCA_001942415.1). Taxonomy (GTDB): domain Bacteria; phylum Actinomycetota; class Actinomycetes; order Mycobacteriales; family Pseudonocardiaceae; genus Pseudonocardia. The sequence continues at coordinate 91,134 of MKJX01000011.1, read as the reverse complement.
AACGGTCGGCGGCGGCCTGCCCCAGCACGGCCGCGACGCCGTGCTCGTAGGCGGCCGACATCGCGAGGCCGAGGTCCTTGAGCATCAGCTGGGCGGCGAACCCGCCCTGGAAGTCGCGGTTGGCCGGGCTGGTCGGCACCGGACCGGGCACCGGGCAGTTCGTGGTGAGCGCCCAGCACTGCCCGGATGCGGTCGAGGCGACGTCGAACAGCGCCTGGTGGTCGAGCCCGAGGCGCTCGCCGAGGACGAAGGCCTCACTGACGGCGATCATCGAGACGCCGAGGATCATGTTGTTGCAGATCTTCGCCGCCTGCCCGGCGCCCGGCCCTCCGCAGCGGACCGTCCGCTTGCCCAGTGCCGCGAGCACCGGTTCGGCTGCCGTCAGCGCCGCCTCCTCGCCGCCGGCCATGAACGTGAGAGTGGCGGCCTCGGCGCCGACCACGCCGCCGGAGACGGGCGCGTCGACGCTGCGGTGCCCCGCGCCGGCGGCCCGGGCGTGGGCGGCGCGGGCCGCGGTGACGTCGATCGTCGAGCAGTCGACGAACAGCGTGCCGGCGGGTGCGGCCGGCAGCAGCTCGTCGTAGGCCTCCAGCACGTGCCGGCCCGCGGGAAGCATCGTGATCACCATCTCGGCGGCCCGGACGGCCTCGGGCCCGGAGGCCCGGACGGTCACGCCGGCCGCCGACGCCGCCTCCAGTGCGGCGGGGGCGAGGTCGTGTCCGGTCACGTCGTGTCCGGCCTTGACCGCGTTCACGGCCATGGGCAGGCCCATGTTGCCCAGACCGATGACGGCGACCCGGGTCATCGAGTCGTTCCTGACGCGAGACCGAGCTCGTGGCCGCCCTCAGGTCCGAGTGGCTCGAAGTAGCTGTGCACCTGTTCCTCCGTCACCTTCTCCAGCTCCGGGGGGTCCCAGTGCGGGTTGCGGTCCTTGTCGATCACCTGTGCCCGGATGCCTTCGACGAGGTCGGGCGCGGCGAAGCAGCGCGACGAGACCCGGAACTCCTGGTCGAGTGCCGCTTCGAGGGAGCCGAGGTCGCGCGCCGTGTGTAGCGCCTCGTGGGCGACCTTGACCGCGGTCGGGGACTTCCGCCCGATCTCCATCGCGGCGATCTGGGCGGCCGGATCTGCGTGTGCGACCAGACGAGCGACGATCGCTTCCACCGGGCCCTCCGAGTAGCACTCGTCGATCCAGTGCCGGTGCGGTTCGAGCCCCGCCGCGGGCACCGGCAGCGCGACCGTCTGGACGAGCGCGCCGATCGCCGCGGCCCGCTCGGGCTCGTCGAGGTCGAGGTCGAGAAGTGCGCCCAGCAGAGCGGGGATCCGGTCGGACGGGACGTACCAGTCGGCCATCCCGAGCGCGATCGCGTCCCCGGCGTCCAGGCGCGTCCCCGTGAGGCGGCGTGGATGCCGAGCCCGCCCGGCGCGTGCGCGAGCAACCAGGTCCCGCCGACGTCCGGGACCAGCCCGATACCGACCTCCGGCATGGCGAGTGCGGTGCGCTCGGTGACGATCCGGACCGACGCGTGCGCCGAGATCCCCACGCCACCGCCCATCACCAGCCGTCCAGGACGGCGACGATCGGCTTCGGGTAGCGCGCGATGTGGGCGTTCATGTGGTACTCGCGCGCCAGAACGCCAGGGACGCGGTCCGCGGCGCGGCGTCGTCGTAGATGGAGCGGATGTCGCCGCCCGCGCACAGTCCGCGGTCCCCCGTGCCGGTGATCACGACCGCCGCGACCGTTGGGTCGGACTCCCACGTGGTGAGGGTGTCGTCGATCCGGCGGACCATGTCGTGGGTGAGCGCGTTGATCGCCTTGGGCCGGTTGAGCCGGACCCGTCCCAGTGCCCCGGTTCGTTCCAGGACGACGTCGGTGCTGGTGTCGGTGCTGGTGTCGGTACTGGTGCTGGTGCCGGTCATGACTCCGCCCCCACCAGGCCGCGGGAGACGATGACGCGCATGATCTCGTTGGTGCCTTCGAGGATCTGGTGCACGCGCAGGTCCCGCACGATCTTCTCGATGCCGTACTCCGCGAGGTAGCCGTAGCCGCCGTGCAGTTGCAGCGCCTGGTTGGCCACGTCGAAGCCGGTGTCGGTGGCCAGGCGCTTGGCCATCGCGCACAGCTGGGTCGCGGCGGGCTCGTCGCGGTCGCGCGCCCGGGCCGCCCGGTAGACGAGCTGACGCGCCGCGGCCAGTTCGGTGTGCATGTCGGCCAGCCGGAACCGCAGCGCCTGCCGGTGGGCCAGTGACGCGCCGAAGGCGTGCCGGTCCAGCAGGTGCGCCACGCTCTTCTCGAGCGCGGCCTGCGCGCCACCGAGTGAGCTGGCGGCGATGTTGAGCCGGCCGCCGTCGAGCCCGGACATCGCGATCCGGAAGCCCTGGCCCTCGCCTCCGAGCCGGTCGGACTCCCCGACGTGGACGCCGTCCAGCAGCACTTGCCGGGTGGGTTGGGCGTTCCAGCCCATCTTCACCTCGTTCGGCCCGAACGACAGCCCGTCGGCGTCGGCCGCCACGAGGAACGCGCTGACCCCGCGGGCACCCTCCGGCGCGGTGCGTGCGAACACGAGGTACATCCCGGCGCTGCCGGCCCCGGACACGAACTGCTTCACCCCGCTCAGCCGGTAGCCGTCGCCCTCGCGGGCTGCGACCGTCCGCAGGGCTGCGCGTCCGAGCCCGCGTCGGGTTCGGTGAGGCAGTAGCTGGCGAGGATCTCCATCGTCGTGAGGCCCGGCAGCCACCGCGCCCGCTGTTCGGGCGAGCCGTAGTGCTCGACCATCCAGGTCACCATGTTGTGGATCGACACGTAGCTCGCGATCGACGGACAGCCGTGCGCGAGCGCTTCGACCACCAGCACGGCATCCAGCCGGGACAGCCCGGCCCCACCGGCCTGTTCGGCCACGTACATGGCCCCCATGCCCAGCTCGGCAGCCTTGCGCAGCACCTCGACGGGGAAGTGCTTGTGCTGGTCCCATCCCAGCGCGAACGGCGCGAGATGCTCCGCGGCGAACTCCCGCGCGGTCTGGACCAGCGCGCGCTGCTCCTCGGTGAGGTCGGCATCGACCGACCCGGCGTTCACGGTGTGGTTCACGACGGCGCTCACGACATCGTCGGGATGACGAAGCTCGCGCCCTCGCGCACGCCGGTGGGCCAGCGCGACGTCACCGTCTTCGTCTTCGTGTAGAAGCGGAACGCGTCCGGGCCGTGCTGGTTGAGATCCCCGAACCCGGAGCTCTTCCAGCCACCGAACGTGTGGTAGGCGACCGGGACCGGGATGGGGACGTTCACCCCGACCATGCCGGTGTCCACGCGGGAGGCGAAGTCCCGGGCCGCGTCGCCGTCGCGGGTGAAGACGGCGACGCCGTTGCCGAACTCGTGCTCGCTCGGCAACGCCAGCGCGCTCTCGTAGTCGCTCGCCCGCACCACCGACAGCACCGGCCCGAAGATCTCCTCCCGGTAGATCGACATCTCCGGGGTGACCCGGTCGAACAGCGACCCGCCGAGGAAGAACCCACCCTCGTGACCGGGCAGCACGAACCCGCGCCCGTCCACCACCAGCTCGGCGCCCTCCGCGAGACCGGCGTCGATGTAGCCGAGCACCCGGTCCCGCGCCGCCGCGGTGACCAGCGGACCCATGTCGGCCGACTCGTCGCGCGACAGCCCGATCCGCAACCCGCGGGTTCGCTCGGCCAACCGCTCCACCAGAGCGTCAGCGGTGTCCTCGCCGACCGGCACCGCCACCGAGATGGCCATGCAGCGCTCCCCCGCCGACCCGAACGCGGCACCGACCAGCGCGTCGACCGCCTGGTCCAGGTCGGCATCGGGCAGGACGACCGCGTGGTTCTTCGCGCCGCCGAAACACTGGGCCCGCTTCCCGTTCGCGGTCGCCGTCGTGTAGATGTACGAGGCGATCGGGGTCGAGCCGACGAACCCGACCGCCGCGACCCGCGGGTCGTGCAGCAGGGCGTCGACGGCCTCCTTGTCGCCGTTGACCACGTTGAGCACCCCCGGCGGCAGGCCTGCCTCGACGAACAGCTCCGCCAGCCGCAGCGGCACCGACGGGTCACGCTCGGAGGGCTTGAGCACCACCGCGTTCCCGCTCGCCAGCGCCGGGCCCAGCTTCCACAGCGGGATCATCGCCGGGAAGTTGAACGGCGTGATCGCCGCGACCACCCCCAGCGGCTGGCGCATCGAGTAGACGTCGATCCCGGGGCCGGCATCGCTGGAGAACTCGCCCTTGAGCAGGTGCGGCGCGCCCGCGGCGAACTCGATCACCTCCAGCCCGCGTTGGATGTCACCGCGCGCGTCCGGGACCGTCTTGCCGTGCTCGCCGGCCAGCAGCACGGCCAACTCGTCCATCTCGGCCGTGACCAGCTGCAGGAAGCGCAGCAACACCCGGGCCCGGCGTTGCGGGTTCCACCGGGCCCACTCACGCTGCGCCGTGGCCGCGTCGTCGACCGCCGCCGCGACCTCAGCGGCCGTCGCGAGCGGGACACGGGCCTGCACGACGCCCGTGTTCGGGTCGAACACGTCCCCGAACCGCTCGCCGGCACCCGGGACACGCTTGCCGGCCACGAAGTGGGAAAGGGTTGGAGTCATCGCCGCCCATCGCTTTCTACGCAGGTGCCCGCCGTCGAAGGACGCCGAGCACGGAAGGTGACCGTCCGAGCTTCGGAACGGAGCGGAGGAGCCGCGCCCGGCTCGGCCCGGCCGACACCACCCGGGAAGGGGCGGCGTCCGCGCGAGCAGCCGGCGCAGGGGCGCACGACGGCAGAGATCGACATGCGTAACAGCTCCATCCTCGTGGAACGCACGAACATCTGCGGCCGGTGTCTGGCTGCCCGAGGAACGAGCCGACGAGCTCCCCGGTCACAGTGGCGGGACCGCGCCGGACTCACACCGGCTTCCCTGCACCGCAAACAGTTGGAGATCCTACAATCCGATGTCCAACAGTCGGAGGACATGTGATCTGGCCGACAAACGGGCTCAGGTGATCAGCGGATCCGCGCGACGGGCGCGGTCGAAGGGCGAGCGGCGACGAGCCGGCCGCCCAGGCGTCGCGGCTCCCCGCGAGAGATGACACCGCCGCCGGGCGGGGATGCCGGAGCACGCCGGCATCCGGCCGGGGACGGGTGTGGCGGCGACCGGGTCGGGCGACCGGGTGATCTCGGTCGACGTCGATCCGGAGCGTGGACGGGCGTGCGCCGGCCTCGACGCGGCCGGCTACCCGCAGGTCGGGCTAGCCGGCGGCTCCGGAGATCGCGCCGGTCCCGGACCGCACCCGCGCGCGGGGCTCAGGCCGCCGACGGCGCGAGGACGATGTCGAAGCGGACACGTGACCACGTCCGGTCGCCCAGCTCGCGCCCATCGGGGGTCGGAGTGCAGGGCGCCTGCTCCTCGAAGTCCTTGATCAGCGAGTCCTTGACGCCGAAGACACTGTCGCTCGCCAGCAAGGTGTCACCGCGCACGAAGATGTGCGTCACGAGGGTGCGGCAGCCCGGCGCGCTCACCATGAAGTGCAGGTGCGATGCGCGCATCGGGGAGCGCCCCGTTGCCGCGAGCATCCGGCCGGACGGGGCCGTCGTGCGGTATCGGGTACGGGGTGGGCGTGATCGCCCAGAACCGGAACGACCCGTCCGGCCCGCTGTGGAGGCGGGCCCGCCCGCCCGTCCGGGCGTCGTCGTACTGCACGTCGTAGAAGCCGTCCCGGTCGGCCTCCCAGACGTCGATGCGCGCGCCTGCGAGGGGCCGGCCCTCGGTGTCGGCGACGGTGCCCTCCACCCAGCACGGCTGCCCCGCGGCCGCGCCCGCGATGTCCCCACCGAGTTCGACGAGCGGCGCCTCGTCGACGAAGAACGGGCCGAACACGGTCGCCTCGGTCGCGTTCGCGTACGCCTCGTTGTTGATCGTGATCGTCTGCATCGATGCGCCGAGCGTGTCGGACAGCAGGACGAACTCCTGGCGCACGTCTCGGTGATGTGGCCGACCTCCGTGAGGAACCGGACGCCTGCGCGCCACTCCTCCTCGGTCAGCCGCACCTCGCGCAGGAACGCGTGGAGGTGCCGCACCAGCGACTCCATGACGTGCCGTAGCCGCGGATCGGGTGCGTGCGCGAACGAGGCGAGGACACGCTCGGTCAGCTCGGACTCGCGGTTCGCCTGCTCCGGCGAGGCGACGGACGGTTCGATCGTCATTCGGGGTCTGCTCCCTGCCATGCGGCGTGCAGCAGCCGCGTGACGGTCTCCAGGGTCACGGCTGCCGGATTGCCGGCCGGCACGGATGCGAGGACGGCACCGGCTGCGGCCGGGATGCCGTCCTCCGGCATCCCGTGGTCGGCGAGGGCCGTGGGCGCGTCGAGTCGCTTGCGCAGCGCCTGCAGCCCGGAGAGGGCGCCAGCGCTTCCGAACGCACCGGCGATCCGTTCGTCGGCCTCGGGTGCGTGCGGCCCGTTCAACGCCAGCACGTAGGGAAGCACGACGGCGTGGGTCTGGGCGTGCGGCAGGTCGTACATGCCACCGAGCACGTGGCAGATCTTGTGGTGCAGGCCGGCACCGGCCGAGGCGAACGCCATCCCGGCGAGGTACGCCCCGTAGAGCACGTGCTCACGCCCGTCCAGATCGGCCGGCTCGGACACGACGAGCGGGAGGCCGGTGTTCAGTGCCCGGATCCCTTCCGCGGCGAGGGCCGCGCTGACCGGGTCGGCACGGGGCGCCCACATCGAGTCGATGCAGTGCGCCAGCGCGTTCAGGCCCGATGCCGTGCTCACGGGGACCGGCAGGGACAGCGTGAGCGTCGCGCGTAGACGATCGCCCGCGGCAGCGCCCGCGCGTCCGTGCCGGTCGTCTTGTGGGACGCCGCCGTGAGGCCCCACACGCTCGTCGCCTCCGAACCGGCGTAGGTGGTCGGAACCGCGACGATCGGGACACCCGCGGTCAGCGCCACCGCCTTGGCCAGGCCCGTCGCCGAGCCGCCGCCGACGCTGACCAGCAGGTCCGCGCCGGCGGCTGCGGCCACGGCTCGGGCCCGCTCGGCCACCTCGACGGGCACGTGCGTGAGCACCTCGTCGTGCCGGACCACAACCGGCAGACCAGCGGTGATCCGGCCGGCCAGCTCGGCCTCCTGCGGCGCCGCGATCAGCATGATGCGGCTGGCGCCGAGCGCCTCGACCTCGGCGGCGACCCCGGCAGCCGCCTCGCCCGAGGCGAAGCGCACACGCTGCGGCAGGTTGTCGCGCTCGAATCGCACGGACATCGCTAGTGCGGCCGGCCGGGCGACTCGGCGCCGTCGAGCCAGTCGCGTCCCTGCCGGTAGAGCCGGTCCACCGACGCGCCGGTGAGCCCCGGCAGCCCGTTCTTCACGGTGAACCCGGCCTGCTCCTGGAGGTAGGCGAGGTGCCGGTATCCCTCGGGCCACTTGCCCAGCTGCGCGGAGTCCAGCGCCACGACGGCATCGGGCGATATCGGGTCGAGCCGGTCCTTCTCGTAGATGGGCTGCCGGCGGACCATCTTCCATTCGCCGTTCTCGACCGCGAAGAAGTCGTAGAACCGGCCCGTGCACACGACGTCGCAGAGGACGCCGTGGACCTCGGACCGCTGGCTGATCGTCATCTTCGTCTGGGCGACGGCACGCGCCCCCCGGACGTCGACACTGGTGCCGCCGAGAAAGTGCAGAATGCGGACGCCGTCGTCGAAGCCGCGCACCGAGCTCTCGATGAACTCGGTGGCGCTTCCCTGGAACCACGTCGCCGCCATGTAGCCGTCGGTGTGCCACACCGTGGCGAAGCGATCCCACATTCCCGCATCGCGCCAGAGCGCCCAGTTCTGGACGGCGTCGCGGATCGACTCGACGTCGTCCCGCGTACCCCGCTCTTCCTCGACCGCTGTCACTGCCACGTTCCCTTCGCCGGTGCCGGGACCTTCTGACGGAGCCGGGGCGACGCTACGATGCCGCCGGCAACCCGCCAAGGATCTGCTGCCGCTCAGTGGCATCACCGCGGCCCGGCAGCAACCGCCGAGAGGAGCGCGTCGCATGGCTGGCAACACAGGGGTCGCCGGCAGCTCCGTTTCCAGCAGACTGCTGGCGATTCTCGACTGCTTCGATCCGGCGCACACCGAGTTGACCCTCACGGAGATCGCCGCGCGATCCGGGCTCCCGCTGAGTACGGCGCGTCGGCTCATTGTCGAGCTCACGAACTGGAACGGGCTCGAGCGGCTGGTCGACAACCGGTACCGGATCGGGATCAACCTCTGGCGGATCGGTGTTCTCGCGCCGCGGCAACGGGATCTGCGGGAGGCGGCGCTGCCGCTGATGCACGATCTCTGCGCCGCCACCGGGGAGACCGTGCAGGTTGTCGTCCTGGACGGTCTCGAGGCCCTGTGCGTCGAGAAGGTCGCTGCTGAGACGGCGGTGCGAACCGCAACGGAAGTGGGCGGGCGGCTCCCGCTCAACGCCACCGCGGTCGGCAAGTGCCTGCTGGCGTTCAGCCCCCGCGACCTGCTCCTGCACGTCCTGGAGGCCGGCCTGCAGCGGCAGACGGGCTACACGATCGTCCAGCCCGGACGGCTCACCCGGCAGCTGCGGCAGGTGCGCAGTTCCGGCGTCGCGTATTCCCACGAGGAGATGACGCTCGGCGCCGTCTCCGTGGCGGCACCGATCCTGTCCGGCGGAATCCTCAAGGGCGCCATCGGGATCGTCGTCCGGGCCCCCGGCCGGGTGGATTCTCTGGCCGCCGCGGTGAAGACGGCCTCACTGTCGATCGGCCGCACGGTTTCCTGATCCAGCGCGTGCCACTGAGCGGCAGCGAGGGCTTGGCCGGCCCGGTGCCCTGACCTACGTTCCCGAAGTCCACCGGGCAGTCGCCCCGAGGCGTCGGGCGTCGAGGAGGAACCCGTGCAGATCCGCGCTGCTGTGGTCGAGAAGGCGGGCGGCCCGTTTCGGATCACGACGCTCGAGCTCGAGGACCCCCGACCCGACGAGGTGCTCGTCCGAGTCGTTGCCGCCGGGGTCTGCCGGACGGATCTGCACATCCGGGACCAGGAGTACCCGGTGCCCTCCTTCCCCGTCGTGGCCGGTCACGAGTCCACCGGGGTCGTCGAGAGCGTGGGCGCCGACGTGCCGGGGATCCGTCCCGGCGACCACGTCATCGCCTCGTACCCGTCGTGCGGCACCTGCGCGGCCTGCCTGTCCGGTCGCCTTCCCTACTGCCGCGACGGGTTCCGCCTGTCCTTCGGTGGTTCCAGGCTCGACGGGAGCTCGGCGCTGCGCACCCTCGACGGGACACCGGTCAACGGGCACGTCTTCCAGCAGTCGTCCTTCGCCACGCACGCGATCGTGCACCGCCGCAACCTCGTCGTGCTGCCGTCGTCGGTGACCGACCTCGCCCTGCTGGCGCCCCTCGGCTGCGGGGTACAGACCGGCGCGGGCACCGTCCTCCAGGCGCTGCGGGTCCGGTCGGGCTCGACGGTGGCGGTCTGGGGCACCGGCAGCGTCGGGCTCTCGGCCGTGATGGCCGCCGCGACTGCGGGCGCGCGCATCGTGGCCGCGCTCGACACCGATCCCGCCCGGCTCGATCTGGCCCGCCGGCTCGGTGCGACGCACGTCGTCGACCCGACGGCGACCGACCCGGTCGCGCAGCTGCTGGCGTGGGAGCCCGACGGGATCGAGTTCGCGATCGACACCACGGGGAGCCCCGCCGTCCTCGCGGACGCGCTCCGGGCGATCCGGATGACGGGCGAGCTGGCGCTCGTCGGAGCGGCGCCGGCCGGGACGACGTCGTCGATCGACATGGGCGTGCTGCTGAACGGTCGCCGCATGCGCGGTGTGATCCAGGGCGACGCGGTCCCCCAGCGGTTCCTCCCCGAGCTGGTTCGCCTCCACCGGCGCGGGCGGCTGCCGATCGAACAGCTGGTCGCCTACTACGACTTCGAGGACATCGAGCGTGCGGTCGCCGACATGTCCGCGGGTGCGGTGATCAAGCCCGTACTGCGGATGTCCGCGCCCTGACGCGGACGGCCTGCCACGACACACCGCGGCACGACGTGCCGTCTCAGGAGAAGGAGAGCCATGACCGACGTCGCCCTCAACTACATCGACGGCGAATGGGTCGACACGGGCGATCACCGGCCGAGCCACGATCCCGCGACCGGCGAGGTCATCGGCATGTACGCGCACGGCGCCCCGAGCGACACCCGATCGGCGATCGCCGCGGCCCGCAGGGCGTTCGAGGAGACCGGCTGGCGACACGACAGGCGACTGCGCGCGGCCGTCCTGAACCGCATGGCCGACCTCGTCGACGTGCACCGGGACGAACTGATCCGGACGCTGGCCCGCGAGAACGGCAAGATCGTGCCGGAGGCCACCTTCGAGATCAGCATGGTGCCTCCCAAGCTGCGCTGGTGGGCCGCGATGGCCCTCACCGAACAGGGCCGGGCGCTCGACATGGCGGGCGGGAGGACCTCGATGGTCCTGCGCGAGCCCGTGGGGGTGGCGGGGATCATCGTCCCGTTCAACTCCCCGGTCATCCTCGCGGTGCGGTCCCTGGGACCGGCGCTGGCGGCGGGGACGACGGCGGTCCTCAAGTTCCCCGAGGAGACCGCGCTCGTGAACTCGCTGTTCTTCCGGGTGCTCGCCGAGACCGAGGGCCTGCCGGCGGGTGTGGTCAACGCCCTCACCACTGATGCGGCCGGCGGTTCGGTCCTCGTCGACTCCCCGGACGTGCCGGTCATCAGCTTCACCGGCAGCACGGCCACCGGCCGGGCGATCGCCGCTGCAGGGGCGTCCCGGCTCAAGCGGTTCAGCCTGGAGCTCGGCGGGAAGACGCCGATGATCCTCTTCGAGAGCGCCGACGTTCCCGCGGCGGTGCCCGTCCTCACCAAGGCCATCACCACGTTCGCGGGCCAGTTCTGCATGGCGGGGTCTCGGCTGCTCGTCCACCGCACGCTCGCGGACCAGGTGCGCGGTCTCATGGCCGAGTCGCTGAGCAAGGTCCGGGTCGGCCCGGCTCGGGACCCACAGAGCGACATGGGCCCGCTCATCGACAAGAGAAACGCGCGCGGGTCGACGCCGTCGTCGAGGACGCCATCGCCTCGGGCGCGCGGGTACTCGTCCGTGGGGGCCCGGCGACCGAGCCGGAGCTCTCGGAAGGGGCGTTCTACCACCCCACGCTGCTGGAGGTGACCGACCAGTCGCTGCCCATCATCCAGCAGGAGACGTTCGGGCCGGTACTCACGCTGCAGGTCTTCGACGACGAGGCCGAGGCGGTCGCGCTGGCCAACGACTCCGACTACGGCCTTGCCGCCAGCGTCTGGAGCAGCGACGTCGACCAGCCGCTGCGTGTCGCCAAGCAGCTGCAAGCAGGCACGGTGTGGATCAACAACTGGGCGGTCGTCCACGACGAGTTCGAGGAGGGCGGCTACAAGCAGAGCGGGGTCGGCCGGCTCAACGGCTTCGCGGCCGTCGAGGACTTCGTCGAGTACAAGCACGTCTCCTTCGGCTCCGGCCACTAGCCCGTCCGGACGCGTACGGCCACCGCGCGACGACCGATGTCGTCACGCGGTGGCCGTAGTCCGACCAGACGACGCGCCTACGCGGGAGCCGGCCGGACGACGAGCCGGCCGGTGGCGTCACCCGCCGCCAGCTGCGCGAAGAACTCCGGCACGTCGTCCAGCCCACCGGTCGCCGCGATCAGCGGCTGGATCTCGCCACGTTCGACGGCGCGCAGGGCCGCCGTGGCGTCGGCCCGGGTGCCGCCCCGCGACCCGCGCACGGTGAGCTCCTCCATCGCCAGGCGCATCGAGTCGGTGCACACGTCCGAGCCCGGCCGGTAGCCGCACGTGACCACCGTGCCACCGGGCCGCACCAGCTCGACCGCTGTACGGAAGCCGGCGGGCGCCCCCGAGGCCTCCAGCGACAGGTCCGCCCCGCGCCCGCCCAGGCGTCGAGGTCCGCCCGCTCGTCCGGACCCGCGGCGATCTGCGCGCCGAGGCTGATCGCCGCCGCGCGCCGGCCGGCATCGAGGTCCGACACGCCGACGGCGGCACCGGCGGCGACCGCGATCTGAACCGCGTGCAGGCCGAGACCACCGGCGCGACGATCAGCACCCGCTGTCCCTCCCGCAGCCCGCCCTTGACGTGCAGCGCCCGCCACGGCGACAGGACGGCGTCCATCGTCACCGCGGCGGTGTCGAACGGGAACGAGTCCGCGATGGGAAGGACGTTCTCGGCCTTCGCGAGCACGTACTCGGCCAGGCCGCCGTCCCGCTCGAAGCCCATCCGGGTCATGTTCGGGCAGACGGTCGTCTCGCCGGCGGCACACCAGCGGCACCGCCCGCACGCCTGGATGATGTAGACGGCGACGCGCTGCCCGGCGTCGATGCCGGCCGCCCCGTGCACCACCTCGCCGGCCACCTCGTGCCCCTGGATGCGGGGGAACGTGACGGTCGGGATGGCACCGCTCATGACCTTGATGTCCGAGCCGCAGAGCCCGACGGCGCGCACCTTGACGACGACCTCGTCCGGCGCGGGACGGGGATCCGGGACGTCGGCGGAGGCCGGCGGCGTGCCGGCGACGGCTGTGACGGCCGCCCTCATCGGGCGGCCACCGCTCCGGCCGGGGCGACCTTGGTTCGCGGGAACCAGTCCCCGCCGGCCGCGGCCTCCGGCACGAGGTCACCCCGCGCCGCCTCGGCGAACAGGTGGTCGCGGGTCTCCTCGGCGAGGCGCCGGATGCGGGCGACGTCCAGGTCGACCAGCCGGCCACCGCGCTTCACGATCCGTCCGGCCACCACGACCGTGTCGACCATCCCGGTGTGTGCGGCGTACACGACGGCGCTGCGGGGTTGTTGAGCGGCGTCATCGCGAGCGAGTCGGCACGGATGAGAATGATGTCGGCCTCCTTGCCGGCCGTGATGCTTCCGACCTTGTGGTCGAGGCCGGCCGCCCGGGCGCCCTCGATCGTGGCGAACTCGATGACGTCCCGGCAGCGCAGGCGCAGCCGCTCCTGCTCACCGGGGCGTTCCTCGGCGGCGTTGTCGATCGCGCGCTGCATGCTGATCGTGGTCTTCATCGCGTTGAACATGCTGCCGCCGTTCGACGAGCAGACGTCGATCGAGAGGCTCGGCCGGATGCCGGCGTCGAGCAGCCGGCCCGTGGCCGGCCAGCCGTGGCCCATCTGCGACTCGACGTCCGCGGACACCGACACCGCAACGCCGGCGTCGGCGAGCATCCGCAGCTCGTCGTCGGCCAGCGTGTTGGCGTGGACCACCGTCAGGTCTTCGGCGAGCATGCCGTGGTCGCGCATCCACTCGATCGGCCGGCTCCTGCCCCATTCGCCGTCGCCCGCATGGACCGTAACCGGCACACCCAGCTCGCGCACCAGCTTCCAGTCCTGGATCGTGACGTCGTGGGTCGCGAACTGGGGCCCGCGGGCCGCGAAGGCCAGGGTGACGAGCTGGTCGTCGCTGCTGAAGTACCGGCCCTGCACCCGCAGGACGTCGCGGTCGTGGGGCACCGTGCTCGGACACTGCCACATGCGGGCGCCGCCGCCGTGCGCGAAGACGGCGCGCGAACCCGAGGACATGAGCGCGTCGACGGCCGCGTCGGCGTGCTCCGGCGTATCGACGTTGTGGGACCAGTCCACGAGCGTCGTGATGCCGCCGTCGAGTGCCTCGCGATGCCGAGGAGGATCCCCGCGTAGGTGTCCTGCGGGCGGTAGTAGTTGCTGAGCCCCTCGTGCAGGCCGACGAAGTACTGGCCGAGGGTCCAGTCGGACGCGATAGTCCTGATCGGGGCCTGCCAGGTGTGCCGGTGGGTGTCGACGAACCCCGGCATGACGATCATCGACGAGGCGTCGACGACCTCGGCGTCGGCCTCGATCGAGGGCGCCACCCGGACGATCGTGCGGCCCTCGACGAGCACGTCGCCGACGAGGTCGCCGAGGTCGGGGTCGACCGACACGATCGTGCCGCCCTTGATGAGCAAACGGCGCTGTGCACTCATGGCATGTCCATCCTGTCCGTCGCCGGTCGGCGGCGGACGCTCAACATCGACGCGAGGCGGGGTCCCCACGTCCGGTAGCCCTGCAGGAGCATCGCGGCGGCGATGATGCCGCCCTGCACGAAGTACTGGGACGACGGCGGCGCACCGGTCCCGAGCACCACCTGCTGCAGCTGCGTGAGGAACAGCGCCCCGCCGGCTGCGCCCAGCACCGCTCCGCCCCTGGTCAACGCCGTGCCGCCGAGCACGACGGCCGCGAGCGTCGACAGCAGGTAGGTGTCACCGACGTTCAGCCCGGGCGTCTGGAGGAAGCCCGCCAGCAGGATGCCGGTGACGGCATAGGTGCACGACGCCACGACGAACGTCCCGACGAGGTAGCGCTTGACGGCGATGCCGGCCGTCACCGCCGCGCTCGGGCTGGTGCCCATGAGGATCAGGCGGCGGCCGACCACCGTCCGGCCCGACACGAACACGCCCACCGCCACCACGGCGATGCACACCAGCGCGATGTACGACACGCCCGCGACGGAACCGAGCGACAGCCGGCTCAGCGCGGGCGGAGCCTGCGCGGTCGCGCTGCCGCCGGTCAGGGCGAGCGCGGCGCCGACGTACAGCGCGTTCACCCCGAGGCTCGCGACCAGAGCCGTCAGGCGAAGCACGGCGACGGCCAGCCCCACGACCAGCCCTCCGGCGACGCACACACCGAGCCCGAGCAGGACGCCGACGGCCAGCCGCGAGTCCTGACCGTCGCTGTACTGCGCCACGACCACGGCGGAGAGCGCGACGCCACCGGGCACCGACAGGTCGAGGCCGCCCTGCTGCATCACGAGCGTCTGGCCGACCGAGGCGACGGCCAGCAGGGCCGCGAAGGGGATCATGGCCTGCAGGGCGCTTCCGCCGAGGCTGCCGCTCGCCAGCAGCGGGCTCACCGCGAACAGCGCGACGGTCGCGAGCCAGATCGGACTCACCCGGGCCAACGAGCGGGGCAGGCCCCGTACACCGGTCCGGGACACCACGGTCGTCACGGGCCTCGCCATCACAGCCCACCCCGGCGATCGGCGATGTCGGGCCTGGCCCGGGAGTACAGCGCGGCGCCGAGCACGATCATGAGGCCGGGCAGCAGGGACTGCCAGGCCGCGCCGAGCTGGAGGAAGCTCGCGGACGAGATCACGATGACGATGAGGAGCGCGCCCAGGAACGTGCCCAGGAACGACCCGCTGCCCCCGTGGATGCTGGCTCCGCCCAGGGCCACCGCGCTGATGCTCAGCAGCAGGTAGCCTCCGCCGGACGTGGCGTCGCCGACGCCGATGATCGCGTAGAGCAGCATCCCGGCCACGCCGGACAGCAGCGCCGAGAGCAGGTAGGCGCCGAGGATCGTCCGCCGCACGTCGGTGCCCAGCCTGCGGGCCCGGCCGGCGTCCGAGCCGACCGCCCGAAGCCCGAGCCCCGGTGTCGAGAGACGCAGTGCGAGCTCCCCCGCGACGGCACCGACCACGCACACCAGATGGTGACCGGAACGGGCCCGAGCGCGCTGGACAGGACCTGGCTGACGTCGAAGCCGATCATCCCGTCCGGGGTCGGGCGGATCAGGAGCGCAACCCCCTGCACCAGGATGAAGGTCACGAGCGTGGCCAGGACCGGCGAGAACCTGGCCCAGAGGATCATGGCCGCGTTCAGCGCGCCGGCGACGGCGGCCGCCGCGAGGCACGCCAGCAGCCCGTTCACCAGCGTGCCGGCGCCCTGCCCGTCCTGCGCGTAGTAGGACAGGATCGCCACGGTCATCGACATCACCGAGCCGACCGAGAGGTCGAAGCCGCCGGACATGACCACCACGAGCTGAGCGAAGCTCACCACGGCCAACGGGGCGAGGAGCATGAGCGTGCCGGACAGGTTGCGCCCGCCCAGGAACAGCGGGTTCTGCGTCCAGGTGAAGGCGGCGAACGCGAGGCACACGACGGCGACCAGCAGCGCCGGGAAGTAGTCGCCGCCCCGGAAGCGCGTCCACCGGTTGCGCCGTGCCTCCAGCCGCCCGGAAGGACCGCCCGAACCGGCGGAGGCGTTCAGCGCGGAACCGGTGATGGCCTCCTCCGTCACCTCGTCGCCGGAGAGGGACCGGACGACGCTCCCCCGGGAGAAGACCTCGACGCGGTCGCAGAGACCCTGCAGCTCCATCGCGTCCGAGGACAGCAGGACGATGCCCTTCCCCGCGTCGGTCTGCGCCCGCATGGCCTCGTAGATCTCGAGCCTCGCCCCGACGTCCACACCTTTTCGTCGGCTCGGCGGCGACGAGCACGTCGGCACCCAGGCTCAGGGCCCGGGCGAAGAGGATCTTCTGCTGGTTGCCGCCGGAGAGCGTCGCGACGGGCTGCTCCGGCGACGGGGTCTTGATCCCGAACGCCGCGACGGCCTCCCGGGCGGCTCGCCGCTCCCGCGCACCCCGGACGATGCCGTGCTCGGCCATGTCCGGCAGCGCGAGAGCCGTCACGTTCTCCCGCACCGTCAGGGGGAGGAACAGCCCGCCCGCGTGGCGATCCTCGGGCAGGTGCGCCAGCCCGGAGCGCATCGAGCGGGCCGGCGTGGACACGTCGAGCTCCGCGTCGCGCAGCCGCACCCGGCCGGTCGAGGGTTGGAGACCGGCGAGGCCGCGGACGACGTCCTGCTGCCCGTTGCCGTCGATCCCGGCGAGGCCGACGATCTCGCCGGCCCGGACGTCGAAGCCGATGTCGTGGGCGCGACCGCTGGCGAACTCCCGGACCGAGAGCAGGACGTCCCCGGTCCCGTCCGGCCCGGCCTCGGGGGGAAGGCGTGCGCGACGTCGCCCCCGACGATGAGCTCCAGGATCCGGTGCTCGGTGACGTCGGCCGTCACGAAGGTCCCGCGCGTCTCGCCGTCACGCAGGACGGTCAGCCGGTCGGAGATCGCCTTGACGTCCCCGAGGCGGTGGGAGATGTAGATGACGGTCGTCCCGTCCGCCGTCACCGTCCGGATGTGGTCGAACAGTCGCTGCGTCTCCTGCGCCGTCAGCGACTCCGTCGGCTCGTCGAGCACGAGGATGGTCGACCGGGCGGCGGCCGCCTTCGTGATCTCCACGAGCTGCCGTTCGGCCGGCGACAGCGTGGCCACCCGATCGTGCGGATGCACCGTGCAGCCGGTGAGCGCCAGCTGCTCCCGCACCCACCGGGAGACGTCGCCGCGGCGCGGCCGGAGGCGGGCCGGCACGCCGAGCACGAGGTTCTCCTCGACCGTCAGGTCGGGGGTGATGCTCGCGTGCTGGTACACGACGGACACTCCCAGCTCCAGCGCCTCCCGCGGGGAGCCGCCCGCCGGCCGTCGCCCGCCCACGACGATGCTGCCCTCGTCGGCGACCTCGGCTCCGGAGGCGATCGCCATCAGGGTCGACTTGCCGGCGCCGTTCTCCCCGACGACGGCGTGCACCTCGCCCCGCCGGACGCTCATGGTCACGCCGTTCAGCGCGACGACCCCGGGGAACCGTTTGACGACTCCCGAGAACTCGAGTGCCGTCTCCGTCCCGACCCGGGAGGCGCTGTCGATGTCCGTCATGTCAGGAGGTCGTCCCGTACGTGGCGATGTCGTCGGCCGAGAGCCTCGCGCTCGGGAACGCGTCGCTCGGCAGGTCGGGAACGCACTGCGGCGCCGCGCCCGCGAGCGAGTCCTCGTCGAGGGGCAGCGCGTAGAGCGAGGGCTCGCCCGAGCTCAGGCCCTGGGCGGCGGCGATGGCCTTGCGCGCCGCGACGCGACCGAGCCAGTTCCGCGAGGAGATCGTGGCGATCTCGAACGCGGGGTTGGCCGGCTTGAGCTGGTCGAAGTTGCACGCCACGTCGTTGACCTCGAGCGTCGTGAACGGGACGAGCGGGCGACCGGCGGAGACGAACGCGCGCATCGCACCGACCGAGCCCTGGCCGTCCTCGGTGATGACGCCGTCGATGTCGGGGTACCGGGCCAGCAGGCTCGCCATGGTCTTCTGCGCCTGCGCCGGGTCCCAGTTGGTCACCGGCCAGTCCGTCGTCCCGGTCAGGAGGTTCACCCCGGGGTGGTTCGCCAGCACCGACGCGACGCCGGCCAGCACCTTGGCGGTGACCGGGTTGCCGGCGGGCCCGCCGATGAAGACGACGTTGCCGTTGCCGTTGATCGCCTTCACCATCCACTCCGCCCAGACCTTCCCGGCGGCCTCGGGATCCCAGTCGATGTAGGCGGCGTAGTCCCGGCCGGGTGTGCCGCCCGGGTCGGCACCCCAGGCGACGACGTGCACCCCGGCCCGGGTCGCGGCCTGGATGGACGGGAGCTGGGACCGCCCGAAGTCGGGGATGAGCACGAGTGCGTCGACGCCCTGGGCGACCATGCCGTTGACGTCGGAGATCGACTTCTGCAGGCTGCCACCGCCGATCTGGACGATCTGCTCGACGTTCGGGCACTTGGCCGCCTCGCTCCGGACCGCTGCCATCGAGGACTTGGACCAGCCGTTCGAGCCGAACCCGTCGTGGATTCCCAGTGTGATCGGTTGGTCGCCGCAGAAGGCGGTGTCGTCGACCATTCCCGCCGACTCGACGACCGACTCGGCACTGACGGTCGGCGCCTGCGTGGCTCCGCCCGTTCCGCCAGCCGCTACGGGCCCGGCGGCCGCACCGCAGGACGCGGCCAGCAGGAGTGCCGAGGCACAGGCCGCCGATCGCAATGCGGCGACGAATGTGGTTCTGCTCGTGATCATCAGGTTCTCCGTATGCGGACCGCTGCCCCCGAGGCAACGTCGAAGGGAGCACGCGCGCGTCGACAACCCCATTGCTGGGCGCATCGGCGGTGCCGTGACTTCTTTGGCACGACCGCCCCGGAGCGGCCGTTCTCATCTGCGCCGGTCAGGCGCAACCAGCACTGAACGCCGCGGTCTGCGGCACCCCGACGGCGATCCTTGCCCGAACCGCCAGGTCAGCCCGGCTTCGGCGTGGGCTGGTACGCGACGAACCTCCAACCGGACGATTCGCGCACCCATACGGCGAGGCAGGCGTTGTCCAGCTTGCGCGGCTCACCGTTGTTGATGACGCTCGCCCGCATCTCACCCGCGACGATCGCCCAGTCTCCGGCCGCCGTCAGGATGTCGACGGGATGCTCGATCCACTCGTAGACGTAGAAGCCGCTCTCGACCTTCTGCAGGTACGACGTCTTCGTGTCCCGCTCGGCGTTCGAGTGCGTGTAGACCAGGCCATCGGAACAGAGTTCCCGGAGAGTGGTCAGATCGGATTCGAGCATCGCCCGATAACGACGATCTTCCAGCTCTCTGATCATCGACTCGGTGTCGGTCATCCGCGCACTCACTTCCTTGTCGGCCGGACCTGCTGCCAACCTCGCCCTGGCCGCGTCAACATAGAGACCCCGCCTCGCCCCATGAAAGCCTGAGATGCCACTGAGTGGCAGCCTCCGGGCCGGATCACGCGTCATGGCCGGCCGCCGGCCGCCACGACGTCCCCCACCGGGCCGGCCGGGAACACGCATGGTCGGGCCGGTCCCGCGAGCGACGAATCGCGGGACCCGGCCCGACCAGCCCTCCGCGGACCTCTTCCGCGGACTTACTGCCAGACCACCAGCTCGATCAAGCTCCTCCGTGGTCGGACCCGCTGAGAGACCGGCCCCGCCGAGCAGCCTGACGCACGACACGAGCACTCATGCGGACAGCGCCGCCATGCCACCGTCGACACGGAGGTAGGTCCCGTGCATGTGGCTGGCATCGTCACTGCCGATGAAGGTGACCGCGGCGGCGACCTCCTCCGGAGTGCCGTAACGCTTGTTCGCCGCCATCGCCGTGTACGCCGCTTTCACCGCCTCGACCGACCCCAGGACCGGTGCGACACCATTTTCGATGCGCTCCATCATCGGCGACTCGATCGGACCGGGCATGACCGCCGCAACGCGCACGTTGAAGCCGCCCAGTTCCGATGCGGCGCTCTTCGTGAGCCCCAGAATCGCGTGCTTGCTCGCGACGTACGGACCGAACATGGGCATACCCATCACGCCCGCGGCGGAGGACATGTTCACGATGACACCGCTCCCCTGCTCGATCATGATCGGAGCAGCGTGCTTGATCCCCAGATACACCGAGCGCACATTCGTCAGCAGAACCTGGTCGAAGACGTCGTCGTCCTGCTGGACCAGCGGGGCGATCCGGCCCTCGAGACCGGCCAGGTTCACCAAGCGTCGATCTTGCCGTACTGGCCGCGAGCCGCGGCCAGGTATGCCTGGACGCCGGCCGGCGAGGCGACGTCGGCCTTCACGGTCGCCACCTTCGCGCCGGCGTTCTCCGCCGCCGCCACGGCCTCGCTCAGCGGGGTGCGGCCGCTGCCCACCAGCAGCAGTTCGGCCCCTTCTTCACCGAGCCGCTTCGCGATGGCGACGCCGAGCGCCCCCGCGGCACCGGTGATGATCACCGACTTGTCCTGGTACCGTCCGATGGAAACGGGCATCGTCGACCTTTCCTTTGCGTTGATGGGATGTTCAGGCGAGTTCCGTCAGGTTGCGCGGCCGGCGATCGCTTCGTCCACGCGCGAGGCGCCGGTGAGACCGATCAGGTCCTCGTGCAACTCGAACCAGAGCGTGTGGAAACTGTCCTTCCCGATGGTGGCGACGAAGGAATGGTCGCCTTCCAGCACACGGGCGTGCGCGAGAGCGAGCCGGCTGGAGTAGTGCTGGAGCCGCGGCCGGAGCGTGCCCAGTTCCGCCAGGAGGCTGCCGGCGCGCTCATACGCCGCCGTGAGCCTCGCGAGTACAGCGGCGTCATACGCGGGGTCCGAATGATCATTGGGCGCGTGCCCGTCCCGCAGCTGCCAGTCCGTGATGACCTGCTTCAGATCCTGGTTGAGCTCACAGAAGCGGTCGTAGAGCGCTGTTGCGGCCTGACGGTCGACGGCGGCGGCTTCCCGGGCGAGCAGAACCGACAGATGGGCCCGCCCCTCCGACGTCAGCCGTAGCCCGGTTCCGCCCCGTTTGCACAGCCCTCGATCGACCAGCTGGTCCAGTCGGGCCGTCGAGGCGCCTTCCTGCACACCCAGGCTGCTCGACACGTCTCCCTGCGAGATCCGGCCCTGAGACCGACGAGCCGCAGCAAGCTGAGCTCGTCGACGTCGTCACTCGTCGCCTCGGACTGCGCCAGGACGGATGCGCTGCGCTGCCGGTCGTGCACCGCCGCAAGCAACGCAGGCAGCCGGGGTGGCCGCTGAGGCCATGCGTCCGCAGGTACCTGCTGCTCCGCCCACGAGATCAACCGGGTCAGATCCGGGTCGTCGTCTTCGAGACGCGGATCAGCGCTGCTGCGCCCGGCCAGATCTCGCCCGAGGCGCCGTCGACCGTCACGCGGTTGCCGGCCAGTGCGGTGACGGTGCCCGAGCCGCAGCCGACCACACACACCCTGCCCAGCTCGCGGCTGACCACCGCGGCGTGCGACGTGGACCCGCCGTGCTCGGTGATCACCGCCCTGGCCGCCACCAGCCCGTGCATGTCGTCGGGGCTCGTCGTGGCCCGGGCGAGCACGACGTCCTCGCCGGCCTCGGCGCGGCGCTCGGCCTCGTCCGGATCGACGACGACCGTTCCGGTGGCGACGCCCTCACACACCGGATGGCCGGTCGCCACCGGATCCACTCCGGTCAAGCGGCTCCGGTCGAGCGACGGAGCCAACAGCGCACGCGCTTGTTCCGCCGTCACGCGCCGGAGCGCCGAGCCCGGGTCGAGAATGCCTTCGTCCACCATCGCGACCGCGGCCCGCACCGCCGCCCTGGGTGATCGCTTGGCCGTGCGCGACTGCAGCAGCCACAGGCGACCCCCTTCCACGGTGAACTCGATGTCCTGGATGTCGCCGGCGTCGCGCTCGATCCGCGAAGCGACAGCCGTCAGCTCGGCGTACACCGCTGGAAGCTGCTCCCGTAGGGACTCGAGCGGCTGGGGGTCCAGCCGCCCTGACACCACGTCCTCGCCCTGACCACCGGGAAGCCATTCGCCGAACGGGCGGTTCTCCCCCGTCCGGGGGTCACGGCTGAACACGACGCCCGTGCCGGACCGGTCGCCGAGATTGCCGAAGACCATCGCCTGGATCGTGACCGCGGTTCCGCCGTCGTCGGACACGCCCCTGCTGCGGCGGTATGCGCGAGCCCGTGGGGAGTCCCATGAGGCGAATACCGCTTCGACCGCTCCACGGAGCTGGTCCCACGGCGCGGCGGGCACGTCGCCACCTGTTGTCCCGAGCACGACGTCTCGGTAGGCCTCGACGAACCGGCGACGGGTGTCGGCCGCGTAAGCCGGGTCGCCCGTCTCCGCAGCGAGCCCCGCCTCGATCTCGGCGTTGATGCCGAGATCGAGGACCGTGTCCATCATGCCCGGCATGCTCCGGGCCGCCCCGGAACGCACTGAGACGAGCAACGGCCTGTCGGGCGAACCGAAACGGCGACCGGTGCCCTGCTCCAGCGCAGACATCCGTGCTGTGATCGCCTGCCACAGATCATCCGGGATCCGTCCCCCCGCCTCGCGGAACGTCCGGCAGTTGACCGTCGTCGCCACGATCGCAGGTGGCACGGGGAGGCCGAGCGCGCGCATCCGGTTGATGCTCCACGCCTTGCCGCCCAACTCCTCTCTGGACAGTTCGGTGCCGCCATCGAGAACGACGACGAGTTCGGGGCCCTCTCCGGCTCGACTCACGCCACCGTCACCCATCCTGTCGAACCGTCCACCGTCACCATCGTGCCGTCCTTGATCCGTTCGGTGCAGTCCGCGACCGACATCACCGCTGGAATGCCGAGCTCACGGGCGACGATCGCCGCGTGGGAGATCGCGGCGCCCACCTGGCAGACGACCGCTCCCGCGGCGAGGAACAGCGGTCCCCACGACGAGTCGGTGGTGACGGCGACGATCACCTCGCCCGGTTCCAGGTCGCTGTCGTCATCGAGCGACTCGATGACCCGCGCCGGGCCGGTGTACACACCCTGCGACACAGGAACCCCGGTCAGCACCTCACCACCGGTCACGGGTGCCTTCGGTGCGCGCTCCCGGTCCTCGAACGACTCCAGCGCCGGCACCTCCCCGTCCAGGATGAACGGCGGCTCTTTCGACTTCAGCAGCTCCAGGCGTGCCCGTCGCTCGGCGATGAGCGTCGCGAACCGGGAGGGCTCGGCGAGGAAGGCGTCGATCTCGCTGTCCTGGAGCAGGAGCAGCTGGGTCCATGAGGACAGCACGCCGCGGTCGACGAACCGCCGACCCAGCTCACGCAGGTTGGCTCGGATCACCTCGGTCATCCGGGTGCAGTGCAGCTTGGTCTGCTCGCGTCCCGGCAGGAACACGGCTGCGCCTCGGGCGGCACCGAGGAACTGGCCCCGCGCGCCGGGTTGACCTCGAGCCGCCGGGCTATCTCGGCGACCGCCTTGTCGCGTCGGACTGCAACGTGCCGGAACGGTCCCGAGGGGCGGCCGTGTCCGGCGCTCGGCGGGTGCGGTCGAGCATTCGCAACGGAATGAGCGGATCCGTCGCGTAGGTCGGGGAGCGGAACTCCCACACGCTGGGACCGAGGAACCCCACCGGTCGATGAAGGCATTCCAGTCGGACAAGAACAGCAGGGCGTCCTCGTCGTGGGACCGTTGCAGTCGACCGAGCAGTCCGTCCACTCCTCCGTCGAACTCCCGGGTGAGCGCAGCCGACCGGGCGACGGTGCGGGAGAGCTCCCACATCTCGAACGACTGCTGGGCCGAGGGGATGTCGAGCGAGGTGCACACCTTGGCCGCGAGTTCCGGGACCTGCGCCGCCTCGGCGAGTTGGGCCACGGCTGCGGTGATGATGTTCGAACAGTAGGTGAGGTAGATGTGCTTGGCGAAGAAGTACCGGTTGTCGCCACGCAGGTCACGGAAGCGTGCGAGCAGTTCGGCGTCGCTCAGCACCGTGAGGTCGTGACGGTTCGCGACCAGTTCGTCGATGCGCGCCCTGTCGTCCTGGAGCTCGGGCAGTTCCGTGGTACCGAACAGTGACATCAGCCATTCTGCGGCGGCCTGGAACCGGTCGGCGTTCTCGTCCCGCGGGTCCGGCCGGTACGGCGGCACGCCAGGGTGGTCCCCGAAGAACGCCTGGTCGATCGCCTCGGCCGACATACCCGGCATCCGCACCGCGAGAACTCGTGAGAGCGACACGTTCAGGTAGACATATCCACCGAAGCAGCCGACGACCTCACAGACGCCCTCGGGCGCGAACTCGTCGGATGTGAACACGCCGATGCGGCACAGGGCGTCACGCCACCCGAGCTCCCAGGAATGGGGGCCGTAGGTGCTCCAGGTGGAGGGGCGAGACGGCTTCGACGAACACCTCGGCGGTGTTGGCCCGGGTGTAGACGGGGAAACGGGCGCTGGGGTCGTCGTCGCAGATCCAGATCTTGCTCATGGTGGAACTCCTTTGTCCCCCGCGCGACCCGGCCGCGCGAACTCGTCAGCTCTTTTTCGTCGCCGAGGAACCACTCGACGAGAATCGCGTCGTGCAGTTCGGGCTTCTCCCACTGTGGCCAGTGGCCGGCGTCAGCGATGACATGGTACTGGGCGTTCGGCAACACCTCGGCGGTCTTACGCGCTTCGTCCCAGCTCTTGTCCGGGTTGTGCTCGGTCCACAGCACCAGGGTTTCCGGAGCGAACTCGGCGGCCTGTTCCGCCGGGTAGACGGCGATGTGCGGCCACTGCGAGTCGATACCGAATATCCGTCTGATCGAGGCGTTGATCTCGGGATCCCGGTAAAGCTTCAGCCGGATACCGATCATCTCCTCCGACATCCGCTCGGGTTTGGCGACCAGCCACTCCATCCGAGGTCGGAGGCTCTCGAAAGTGGGATCCACGACAGACCGCTGCGACAGTTCGGACAGGTTGGACGTACCACCTCCTCGAGTGCTGGGCGGCGGCTGGCCGGGGAAGCGCAGCCGGGGCAGGCCCGTGTTGAGGACGATCTTGCGGAGCCGTTCGGGGAACCGTATTCCGACGTTGAACGTGACGTGCCCGCCAAGTGATTCGCCTTGCACATACGCGTCGTCCCAGCCCAGCGCGTCCAGTAGATCGACGACGCCATCCGCGAGCAGTTCGACCCAGCGATCGGGCTCCCATCCGTTCTTGCCCGAGTAGCCGTGGAACACCATGTCGGCCGCGACGACATGGAAGTGCTCGCCCAGCGCGGTGAGGTTTCGCGCCCAGCACTCGGCGTGCGCACCGATACCGTGCAGGAGCAGCAGTGGGGGCTTGCCCGGGGCGCCGGCCTCCAGTACGCGGTGCCGCCAGCGCCTGCCCTGAACGTAGCGGACCTCGCTGCCCATGAGCTCGATCCACACGGAACGCCACTCGTCCAACGGCTTGGCCGCCACCTGCCGGGAAAGGGTGAACTCCTTCATCGTGCTCCTTCCGGGTCAGGACGACCGGAACGCACCGCCGGGCCCTCGGGTGGTTCAGCCGGGAACGTCTCGGACTCCATCAGCTGGCAGTACCGGCGGTAGAAGGCCCGGGCCGCCTGCTCGGAGGCGTACCAGCCCATCCGACCCGGATAGCGGTCGTCGTCGGACCATTCGTGACCGAGGCCCATCTGGTAGTTGAACGGCTCCCGCCGGGTGATGGCACCACGCAGGTTGCGCTGGATCTCCGCCCAGTTCTCGCCATCGTCCTGTTCAAGGCACCCGAGGCCCCGAACGTGAGCTGAGCGAAACGTCGTTGCGCATCCTTGACGTCCTGCGGAGCGTCTCGATCAACCAGGACCCAGGCGTAGACCTCCATCTCGTCCGGCCCCTTCGGATGCCACACCCGCATCGTCTGGAATCCCGGTAGGTAGGCGAAGTTCGGAAACACGTTCGCGTGCCCGCTCGTGGCCGGACCGATGAACCGCTGCTCGCCGAGGCGTTCCACCACCTCGTCCCAGACCGACAGCTGGTAGTCGACCAGTACACGCGGGAACCCCCGCCCGAGCAGCTTGTGCTCGAGGTTCTTGCCGAGCGAGAAGCCGGTGGCGTGCCCCAGGTCGGAGGAGAACTGGGCGCCGTCGTTCTTGCCCAGCCGCGCGACCTCCTTGTCGACGTTCTTGGTGAGGGCCGCAACCGCGGAAGCATGGCTTGCCGGAGCGTGGTAGTTGTCGGATGCGAACTGTTCGGCGGCCAGCTTCCAGTTGCCCTTGAACCGCCACCGCTGAACTCCACCCACGACCTCGGTGCCGCCCGCCCTTCGATCGACCAACGCGTCGAGGTACCAGCGGAAGTCGCCGAGGTAGTCCTGGAACGGAGGTGCCGCGGGATCCCACGTGGCGAACACCAGGCCCTTGTAGGTGTCCAGCTGCGCGACCTCGGTCAAGCCCCACTTCGACTTGTCGATCTCGTCGTAGTAGGCCTCGCGCTCGTAGGGCACGTTCTTCAGCCGGCCCTGTGTGTCGTAGGACCAGCCGTGATAGGTGCAGGTGAACACCTTCGCGTTGCCGGCGTCCGCCCTGCAGACCCGCATTCCGCGGTGCCGGCAGCTGTTGAGGTAACACCCCAGCGTGCCGTCCCGGCGGCGAACCACGATCACGGGGTCCTCGCCCATGTAGGTCGTGAAGAAGTCTCCCGGCCTGGTCAGCTGCGTCTCGTGGCACAGGAACAACCAGCAGCGGGCGAAGATCTGCTGCAGCTCCTGCTCGTAAACCGCGGCGTCGGTGAAGACCTCGCGCGAGATCAGACCGCGGTCGACATCGATGAGCGGGCTCAGATCGACGGTCATGATGCCACGTCCACGAACACATCCCCGTTCTCCACTTTCACCGCGTACGTCGTCAGATCGACCTCGGCCGGATAGGACAGAGCCTTGCCGGTCGCGGCCTCGAACCGAGCCAAGTGCAGCCCGCATTCAATGGTCCCGTCATCGAGGTAGCCGTTCTCGGCCAGTGACGCGTCCTCATGGGTGCAGGTGTCCGCGGTGGCCATGAACTCACCACCGCTGTTCCAGACAGCGATCGGGCAACTCCCGGTTGTGGCAGCGGCCACGCAGACCGCTTCGCCGTCTGCGACGTCCGCGGCGGCGCAAGCACGGATCCAGCTCACCGGGTGACCTTCTTGTCCAGCTTGCGATGCCCCCACGTGCTCGTTCCCGCATAGTCGGAGACGAGCCAGCGCGCCGGGTCGATGGTCCGGGCACCGGTGCCGAACTCGAGCTCGAACCCCGAGGGCGTCCAGCAGTAGAAGCTGAGCATGCCGTCGTTGGTGTGACGACCGAGCGTGCGACTGAGCACTCCGGCGAGCTCCGCCCGCTCAAGGACCTGTCCGACGGCGTCGATGCTGTCGACCTGGGCCATGACGTGGTTCAGCGACGGCGGCGCGTCCGGCGGTCCCTGCACGAGGGCCAGGCTGTGGTGACGCGGATTGCAGTGCAGGAAGGTCACGGCCCCCTTGGGGCGGGTGATCGTGTCGGTGAGGCGCAGTCCCAGCCGCTCCGTGGCGAACGCGAGGCTCGCGTCGACGTCGGGCGAGACCACGACGGAGTGCCCCAGGCCGAGGTCGTCCGCGACGAAACGAGACCCGTAGGCGCCGTCACAGGACGTGGATCCAGATGCGACGCGGCCACCAGCTCGTGCACGGTGCCCGCACCGTCCGTCACCGCGGCGAGGGCGGTGGCGGCCCGCTCGCCGGCCAGCTCGGAACTCCGGCGCACGGCGCCGATCTCCGAGGCGAGCAGATCCAGGTCGCCGACCGCCGCGACCTCCCAGCCCAGCGCCACCAGCCGATCGTCGGGCCCCGGATCGATCGCCCACCGCCAGAGGCGAGAGTCGAAACGCACCCGAACCCCGCCGTCGGCCGTCCGGGTCACCTCCGCCCCGACCACCTCCCGAGCGAATTCCGCCCACGCATCGAGGTGCGGAGACTGGACGACGAAATATGCGAGGGAACGTACCTGTGTCATCAGAACATCACGCTCAAGTTCTTGCCGGTGAGCACGGCCTGGTCGAGGATGATCGTCCGGCGGGCGATGCCCAGCGAACCGTTCTCACGGCGCCGAAGCCGGTCGCTCCGGCACCCCGCCCAGACGTCCGTGCTGGTCTCGGAATTGGTTCGGTACAACAGGAAGTTCGATGTCACGTCGAACTCCGCCGGCACACCGGGGAGGACACCGTCCACCATCACGTTGGTGATCAGGTGGCGGGTTCGCGAGGGTGGTTCCTCGGCCCAGGCCATGCCGGTGCCCAGCCGGTCGACCCGCACCTGCAGGGACTGCCGATCGTCGTCGAAGTGACTGAGCTCCCCGTACCGGCCGCGTTCCTTGGCGATCTCGCGCCGCGGGCGGTTCGTCCGCAGTGGACACCAGTAGCGGATGTCATCCTCGAACAACTCCAGCCACTCGAGCCACTTCCAGCTGTCGAGCAACCGGGCCTCACGGTAGAGGAACTGCTCGATCTCGTATTGCAAGCCCTGGTCCGGGACGGTCTCGGCCATCGCGGTCATCACGAACCTTCCCTTCCCGACATCGGAGCGGGAAGACGGTCCCGGCGCCCGCGAACACCCACACCGGACAAATCGATGATCGTTCCTGTCGCCGTCGGCGAGTTGTGCCGCGAGGCCAACAGGACGTAGGCGCCGGCGTAGTCCTGCGCATGGATCTCCCGCCCCAGCAGAGCGCGTCGAGCCGCCTCCGCCCCGGACGGGTAGACCTCACGCACCGTGCGGCCGTTCTGCCCCAGGGCCTCGGGTCCGCGCAGATCCGAGGGCAGGTATCCGGGGGCCACCGCGTTCACCCGGATCTCGGGGGCCAACTCGTACGCGAGCTGCCGGACCAGGCCGATCAGAGCGTGCTTCGACGCCGTGTAAAGAGGCCCACCGCCGCCGGGGTAGAAACTCGCGTTCGAGCCGGAGACGATGACGCTGCCGCGGCTCTCGGTGAGCGCGTCCACCGCCGCCCGGGTCCCGGCCAGCGCGCCTTTGACATTGACGCCGAACACCTCGTCGAATGCCCGGTCGAGATCGGACGGCGACAGGTCTCGCAGACTGCGCTTGAAGTCCCACAGTCCGGCATTGGCGATGAAGCAGTCGAGCTTGCCGAACACCGCGGTCGCCCGTTCGACGACTGATGCGTTGTCGGCGTAGGACCGCACGTCACCCTCGACGACGAGCACCTCGGGGAAATCCGTCCGCAACGAGTCCGCCTTCGCCGCCGAACGTTGCAGCACGGCCACCCGAGCGCCTTCCCGCAGGAACCGTTCCACCAGAGCACGGCCCAACCCGGACCCACCGCCGGTGATGACGATCGCCTGCCCGTCGAGCCACGACACGTGCCCACCTCCTCGTCGCCACGCAATCGCCGCGGACGTCAACAGTGTCGGTACCCGGGCCGCCGTTCCATGTCGCGACTGGACAACGACGGACACCGAAGTGTGGGATGCAGACAAGCCCGACCGAGCCACGAGGAAGCAAGATCTCCGTGGAGGTGACCGACGTGACTGATGAGGCCCGGACTCCGGTCCAACTGGACCCCAGCGCCCGCAGCGTCATCCAGGGGGTCCTTCGACAGCTCGGCGCCCACGGCAGCAACCCGCAGGAGGTCGTCCGGCACGTGACAGCCGCAGCGTGTGCGTTGTTCGACGTTCCGGTGTCCTGGATCGGGATGACCAGTGACGAAAGCCCCACAACGCTGCGAATGGCCGGCTGGACGGGCCTCGCGGTTCCCCAGCTGTCCACCGAATGGCACCAGGAACTCGGAGCGGGCGTCGGCGGAGTGGTCGCAGCCACCGGCCAGAGCACCATCATCCGCGACTACCGTCGAGATCCTCGTCGATCGCCGAGGTTCAAGAGCATCGTCGACGTCGAGAAGCTGCGCTCGGGTATCGCCGTACCGCTCCCGCTCGCCCGGCCGGCGGTGCTCTACTGGGGTTCCAGGTCCACGCGTCGCTTCAGCGAGGACGACCTCCCGGTCGCGGAGGGGTTCGCGGCGACCGCGGCTGCCGTGATCGCCGGCGCGCTGGCCCGTCACGGGATCGAGCAGATCACCAACACGCGCGAGATTCTCACCCAGCTGACTCAGCGGCTACTTTCCGGCGAAGCCATTCGCCCGGTGGTCTCGTGGGTCGCGCGGATGATCGACGGCGCGGTCCGGGTGTGCGGAGAGGGGGGTGTGGAACTGGCCGCGCACGAAGCGCGTGGGGACGCTCCGTCCCGTGGGTTCGACCTGCGGGCCGAACACTCGACGCTGGGCCGTTTCGAGGTGCGGGGCGAAGGGTTGAGCGACGAAGCCGCGCAGTTGTTCGCCAACATCTTCGCACTCGACCTCGCACGCCGACGGGAGCGGGAGATCACCGCGCTGCAACTCCAGGCCGACTTCGTGGTGGAACTGCTGTCCGACACCACTGATCCCGCCGAGCTCAGCCAACGCGCCGGCCTGCTCGGGTTCGACCTGCGCTCCCCGCGGGCGGTCGTACGAATCGGCCTGGCGACCGAGCCCGGGACCGCCGCTCCGCTGTCGGTGGAGGTCGTCCGCGCCCTCGATGCCGCGATCCGGCGCCGCCCGGGAGCCGGACCGATCATTCCGGTCAAGGCCGACGTCTGGACGTTGGTGCCCGCGACCGACGCGACCGAGGCGTCGATCGAGGCGCTGCTGGACGAGGCATCCGGTCCCCGCAGCGGTGCGGCACTCGTCGCAGGGGTCGGCCGCGTCTGCGAGGTGCCGTCCGACTACCGGCGCAGCCGTGCGGACGCCGAGCTCGCCATCCAGATCGCTCGCGCCAGGCAGAGCCGGGTCATGACGGCGTCGGATCTCAAAATGTGGCAGCTGCTGGCTCCGGCTTCCGATGCCGGCACGCTGCGCGAGCGGGCGGAATGGATCCTCCGCCCGCTGCTGGACGCCGACGACGCCCACAACCGTGACGATCTACGGACCCTGCGGACCTGGCTGGCCAACGACCGGCACCGCGCCCGGACGGCGGTCGCGCTGTACGTGCACGAGAACACCGTGCGTTATCGGCTGAAGCGCATCTCCCACATTCTCGGAGTCGACCTGCAGAACCCCGACAGCCGTTTCCCCGTCGAGCTCGCCGTGCGCACGCTGGAACTGCTCGACGCGACCGCGGCGAGCTGAGCAACGGCCACACCGCGGTGCCGCCGCGGCCGAGCGCTCAACGGCGGGCTCCCCGTACATCCACCACGATCCGGCCGACCGTTGTCCGATCACGGAGCCTGGACAACGCCGAGGGAACGGCTTCGAAACCAACCGTTTCGACCACCGGGCTGATCTCGCCGCGCTCGTAGTGGGCGAGCAGCCGGTCGTGCACGTCACGGCGGTACGCCGGGTCAAGCCGAAAGGGACGTGTCCGGAATCCGATCACGGAGTAGTTCTTCACCAGTGCGTGGTTCACCGGCGCCGCAGCTCTTTCGCCGCTTGCGAACCCGATGACCAGCAACCGGCCCTCCACGGCCATACAACGGCGCGATGCCTCGAAAGCCGGACCGCCCACCGGATCGAACACCACGTCCACCCCGCGTCCGCAGGTCTCGTGCAGGACTCGATGCTCGATCGTCTCCGCAGAGCTGTCGATCACCACGTCCGCTCCGAGCCGCCGCGCTCGGTCGACTTTGGCAGCACCGCGGACGACCGCGATGACCCGGGCGCCGGCTGCTTTTCCCAGCTCGACCGCGGCGCTGCCGACGCCGCCCGTCGCCCCGTGGACCAGCAGGGTCTCCCCGGCCTGCACATCACCCTTACGTCGCCGGAACAACGCAAGGTACGCAGTCTGGTAGGCGACGAACAGCGAGGCCGCGACGGCATCGGGCATGGCATCCGGGACCGGCAGCAGCTCGTCGGCGTCCAGCGTGACCTGCTCGCTCAGCAGACCCCGGAGCGCGCCGGAACGTGTCAGGACATGCCGCCGGCCCAGCACCTCGGCGGGAACCCCCTTCCCCACCGCCACGACGGTACCGACGCCTTCTCCACCAGGGACGAACGGCAGTTCCGGCTTCTCGTGGTACTGCCCCTGGCTGAGCAGGAGGTCGGGGAACCCCACAGCGACCGCGTCGACGTCGACGGCCACCTGCCCGGGCCCAGGAGGCGCCACCGGCGGCAGGTCCACCACACGCAATGCCGCTGCGGGCTCGTCCGACAGCCGCCAGATCTCCCATGTACGCACCGTCGGTCACCTCAGGAGAGTGATGAGGGCGTCGGCACCGGTCACCCCGTTCTCGTGGACGAACACCGGGTTGATGTCGATCTCCGCGATCTCGGCTGCGAGGTCGGCCGCCAGGATCGAGAGCCGGCTGAGCGCCTCCGACAGCGCCGACCGGTCGAGCGGACGCCCGCCGCGATATCCCGCCAGCAGTCGCGCTCCGCGCAGGCTCGAGATCAGCCGCTCGGCCGACCGGGGGTCAACCGGGCGAGCGCGAGAGAGCGGTCCTCGATCAGCTCGATCAGGACTCCCCCCGATCCGGCCAGGACGACGGGGCCGAACGTCGGGTCGTTCTTGGCCCCCAGCGCCATCTCCCGGCCCGCCGCAGCCATGCGCTGCACCAGGACGCGGGCATCGTCCACTCCTGCGTCCGCCGCAGCCTCGAGGACCTCGCGCGTTGCGTTCTCGACTGCCGGGGCATCGGTGAGACTCAGCCGGACCCCGCCGAGCTCGCTCTTGTGACCGACAGCAGCCGACAGAATCTTCACCGCGACGGGGAATCCGAGACGTGCGGCGGCCTCCGCCGCCCCGGCGGGCGTGTCCGCGGGAAGCGCCGCCGCCATGGGGATGCCGTAGGCGGCCAGCACCTGCGCAGACTCGAGTTCGTCCAGCTGTACTCGCCCCGCGGCGTGCGCCTTGTCGATGACGGCACGAGCCGCGGCCGGATCGATGTCGTCGAACTCCGGCGTCGCCGGCAGCGGCGGCCGATCGTGGTAACCCGACAGCGCGGCAAGTGCGGCGACCGCACGCTGTGGGTCCCGGTAGGTGGGCACGCCGGCTGCGGTCAGCGTCTGTGCCGGACGTCCGCTACCACCGATCCAGACCACCACGAGCGGCTTCGCCGTGCGGTCGGCCGCCTCGCGCAGTGCCTCGACGACGGCGTTCGAACCCCTCTCCACGTTGGTGAGCACCACGACGATGGCATCGGTGCCGGGATGCTCCAGCGCCAGGTCGAGGGCACGTCCCAGCAGGTCAGGCTCGCTGATGAGTGACGCGGTGACATCGATCGGGTTCACCGGTGAACCGAATGGCGGAATGACGTCCGCCATCCGCGCCTGCCACGTCTCGTCCCACGGTGCCACCACGAGCCCGTTCGCCTCGGCGGCGTCCGTTGTCAGGACACCGGCGCCACCGGAGATGCTCAGAACCGCCAGGTTCGGTCCACGCATCCGCCGGCCGGTGGCCAGAAGCTGGGCGAGGTCCAGCATCGGTTCCACGCCGTCCACACGCAGCACACCGAACTGACCGGCAACCGAGTCGAAGACCGCGTCCTCTCCGGCCAGTGACCCGGTGTGCGAGCTGACCGCTCGTGCCCCGGCCGCCGAACGGCCGACCTTCACCACCACCAGAGGCTTGCCGACCTCAGCGGCCCGTCGAGCCATCCGGACGAACCGGTCACCGTCGCGGACGCCCTCGAGATAGGCGAGGAGGACCGAAACGTCGTCGTCCAGAGTGAGGGCCGTCAGGATCTCCGCAGCATCGAGGTCGGCCTCGTTGCCGGTGTTGACGTAGGCGCTGACGCCGATCCCGGCGTCCCGCAACCGGCTCATGATCGAGGTGCCGAAGGCGCCGCTCTGACTGACGAATCCGACTGGGCCGGAAGCCAATGAGTCGCCTTCGTCCAAGGACGAGGAGAACGTCACGGTGACGGCGTCGCGCGCGGCGATGAGGCCCAGGCAGTTCGGTCCCAGCAGGCGGATGCCGGTCTCCCGGCAGATCTCGGCAAGCTCCGTCTGCAGCGCCGCTCCCTGCGGCCCGATCTCGGCGAAGCCCGAGGCGTACGCGATCGCAACCGGCACGCCCTTGGCCGCACAGGCACGCAACGCGTCCGGGGTCCGGTCCGCGGCAACGCCGATCAACGCGAGATCGATCGGCCCGTCGACGCGGCGATGTCGCGAAATGCGGGCAGCCCCTGAACCGTCTCCCGCGCGGGGTTGACCGGAATGATCCGGCCCTGGTAGCCGAACCGCTTCAAGTACTCGATCGGCCGTCCGGTGAGCTTCACCGGGTTGTCCGATGCCCCGATCAGAGCGATGCTGCGCGGCCGCAAGAGCCGGTCCAGAAGCAACCGCGCGTCACCGCTCATCGAGTACCGTCCGCCGTCATGGCCTCGAACCGGGCCACCGCGCGCCGCGCGATCGCCCAGCGGTGCACTTCGGACGGTCCGTCGTAGACGCGGAAGGGCCGAAGCTCCCGGTAGAACCTGGACAGCGGGATGTCGTACGAGATGCCGGAGCGCACCGCAGATCTGCACAGCTCGGTCGACCACGCGACCGAGCGCCTCGGACACGAAGGTCTTGGTGATCGACGTGGACCGGGTCGCGGTGGCACCGCTGTCGAGTTCCGCGCAGGTGCGATAGAGCAACGCGCGACTCGCCTCCAAGTCGATCTCGTTGTCCGCGATCAGCTGCTGCACCATCCCGAGCTCTGCGAGCTTCGACCCGAAGATCTCGCGACGGGTCGCACGTTCGATCGCGATCTCCTGAGATCGCTGGGCAACGCCGAGCCAGCGCATGCAGTGCGTCATGCGAGCAGGTCCCAGGCGCACCTGCGCGTACCGCAACCCCAGGTCGACCTCACCCAGCACCGCCTCGTCGCCGATCTCCACGTCGGTGAAGACCAACTCGCTGTGCCCGCCGAAGTACCCCTCGTCGAGGCTGTCGATCACCCGCGCCTCCTTCAGTCCGGGCGTGTCGAAGTCGACGAGGAACATCGTGGCGCCGCCACGGCGCCCGGCTTCCCGCTGGTGCGAGCCAGCACGATGCCGAACGACGCACCGTGTGCCCCGCTGATGAACCACTTGCGGCCGTTGATCACCCAGCCCCGGTCGGTGCGCCGAGCGGTCGTGGCGAGTGCGTTCGGATCGGAACCCGCGCCGTCGGGTTCGGTCATGACGATGCACGACCGGATCTCCCCCGTTGCCAGCGGCGCGAGGTAGCGCTGCCGCTGCTCGGCGTTGGCCACCTTGTCGAGCAGGTTGATGTTGCCCTCGTCCGGAGCTTGCGCCTGAATCGCCAAGGGCCCGAGCAGCGAGCGGCCGGCTTCCTCGAACACGGCGGCCAGCCGGCGCAGCGACAGTTCGTGCCCGCCGAACTCCTTCGGCACGTGCGGGCCGTACACCCCGGCCGCCTTCGCGGACGCGACCAGGTTGTGCCGCAACTGCTCATCGGCATGATGCAGCGACATGCCGCTGCGGGTCTCCTCCGGGACGACGACGTTGCGTACGAACTCCGCCGTCCTCGCCGCCAACTCCGCAGTCGCGGTGTCGAGGTCGAAACTCGCTGCCATACCAAGCCTCCTTGCTTCCGCCTGCCACCTTGTCGGGGAAGCGGCGCCGAGAGGATGGCCCGAGCCCACAACAGATCGGACAGCGTTGTCGGCTTGCGACAACGGCCGTGGCGACCGTCGCTGGTTTGCTCATGGCCGTGGAGAGCAACGCGCACCTCGTCGTCGCGGGCGGCGGTCTGGCCGCCGTCCGGGTCTGCGAGGAGGTCCGCCGACGCGGTTTCGCCGGCCCCGTCACGCTGGTCTCGGACGAGCGGACGGCCCCGTACGACCGGCCACCGCTGTCGAAGGCGGTACTGACGGGCGGCGACCCCGTTGCCGTCCCGTTCGACGCCGACGCGCTCGCCGTCGACACCCGCCTCGGTGACGCAGCTGTCGGGCTGGACGCCGACCGTCGCACGCTGCGCACCACGGGCACGGAGATCGAGTTCGACGCACTCGTCATCGCCACCGGTGCCCGGCCGGTGCGAGTGCCGGGAAGTGGTCACCAGCTGACGCTGCGAACTCTCGACGACGCCCGAGTCCTGCGTACCCGCCTGGCCGCCGGAGTCCGTGTCGTGCTGATCGGCGCGAGCTGGATCGGCGCCGAAGTGGCCACCGCCGCCCTCGCCCGGGGTGCACACGTCACCTGTGTGGAGGCCGGCACCTCGCCCTGCGCACAGGCGTTGGGCGACGAAGCGGCCCGCAGACTCCTGATGCCCTGGTGGACGCACGTCGACCTGCGCCTCGGCGCCATGGTACGGGAGGTCGTCCACGGGAACGTGGTGCTCTCGGACGGGACCGAGATCCCGGCGGACGTCGTCGTGACCGGGATCGGTGCTCGTCCGAACGTGGAATGGCTGGTGGGCAGCGGAGTCCAGGTTCATCGCGGGGTGGTGGTCGACGAGCACCTGCGTTCCTCGGTCCCCGGCGTCCTCGCGGTCGGTGACGTCGCCGACCGCTGGTCGCCACGATGGCGGCAACGGCTCTGCCTCGGGCACTGGGACGAGGCAGCCACCGCGCCGGCCGTCGCCGCCCAGGTCCTGCTGGCGAACGACGCTGATCCCCTACCCGTGCACGACCCGGTGCCGTACTTCTGGAGCGACCAGTTCGGGCACCGCTGCCAGTACGCAGGTCACCACGGCCCGGACGACAGGCTGATCTGGCGCGAGTACGACGATGACGGTCCACCCGCGGCGACCTGGCTCGGACCCGGAGGGGCGACTTGTCGCCGTGCTCGCGATCGATCGTGGCAAGGAGTTCGCCCACGCGCGGCGCGTCCTCCGATCGGGACCGGTGCCCGAGCCCGAGCGGCTCGCCGACGGCACCGTCCCATTTCGGGACATCGGCCGTGCCACCCCGGCACCGGCCGGCAGCCCGACGCCCCTCCTCCGCTGACCACGCCCTGACCCGGATACGGCGCCTTACCAGGAGATCAGTCGGGCTCGACGACGATCGAGGCACGCTGCGCGGCAATGATGTCCATGAACTCATCGACTTCTCGGCGAGGGACCCCCAGCCGGTAGAGCGTGTTGCGAATCTCGTGTGCGGTCACGTCGAACTCGTACCCGCTGAGCCCCAGGTGGCTGTGCGAGGCCACCATGTCGCGACCGGGATAGCACTTCGGTCCACCGGTCATCTCGATCGCCCAGGCGGTGACCATGAACTTGTAGCCCGCCTTGTACTGCTCGACGTGGAAGTCCTTCACCGTGGCATTCGCCTGGTTGAGCGTCGCGTTCGCGTGCAGGGCGTCGATGAGATGATCGGCCGCCGTGGCAATGGCGTAGGCACCCCCGAGCCGTTCGTAGAGCGAAGCGGTGGACGCCCCCGGGATGTGGGCCGCGTCAGGGATGTGGGCCGCGTCAGGGATGTGGGCCGTGTCGCCGGAAACCGGACTGGTCATGTCATTCCTCTCGGGTACCTGGCGGGGCGAACGCCCGTCAGTCGGCAGCGGCGAACGAGACGGCGGTCGGCGCGTCCTCGGCGGTCAGGGCGAGCTCCTCGAACTCGACGACGTTCCCGATGTCCGTACCACTCATGGCGATGTTCGTGACCCGCTCGGTCATGACTTCGACGATCACCGGCACGCGGAACTCCGCCGCGAGCTTCTTGGCGTCCTCGAAGGCCTGGGGCAGCGCATCGGGGGTGCGCACCCGGAGCGCCTTGCAGCCCAGTCCCTCGGCGACCTTGACGTGATCCACACCGTAACCGTCGGTCTCCGGCGAGTTGATGTTGTCGAAGCCGAGCTGCACGCAGTAGTCCATGTCGAACGCGCGCTGCGCCTGCCGTATCAGCCCCAGATAGGAGTTGTTCAGGAGCACGTGGATGTAGGGCAGGTTGAACTGCGCCCCGACCGCCAGTTCCTCGATCATGAACTGCAGGTCGTAGTCACCGGTGACGGCGACGACCGTGGCGTCGGGATCAGCCACGCAGACTCCGAGTGCCGCGGGCACCGTCCACCCGAGCGGCCCGGCTTGGCCACAGTTGATCCAATGGCGGGGCCGGTAGACGTGGAGGAACTGCGCCGCGGCGATCTGGGACAGCCCGATCGCGGACACGTAGCGCGTTTCGGGCCCGAATGCACGGTTCATCTCCTCGAAAACCCGCTGCGGCTTGATCGGGATGTGGTCGAAGTGCGTGCGGCGCTCCAGGGTGGTGCGGCGCGCGACGCACTCCGCCGCCCAGGCCGAACGATCGGGCAGCAGGCGGGTCGCCGCCCGTTCTCGGCCGACCTCGATCATCCTCGCCAACGCCTGCGCGGCGTCGGACACGATTCCGAAGTCGGGCGCGAAGACCCGGCCGATCTGCGTCGGCTCGATGTCGATGTGGATGAACGTCCGACCGTCGCGGTAGACCTCGAGGTTGCCGGTGTGCCGGTTGGCCCACCGGTTGCCGATACCGATCACGAGGTCCGAGGCGAGCAGTGTCGCGTTGCCACTGCGGTGTGCGGTCTGCAGTCCCGCCATCCCCGCCATCAGCCGGTGGTCGTCGGGGATGACACCCCAGCCCATCAGGGTCGGGACCACCGGGATCCCGGTCAGCTCGGCGAACTCGACCAGCAGATCCGCCGCGTCGGCGTTGACGATGCCGCCGCCGGCGACGATCACCGGACGTTGCGCCCGGCCCAACAGGTCGAGCGCCTTCTCGGCCTGAGCTCGAGTGGCTGCGGGATTCATGACCGGCAGCGGTTCGTAGCACTCCGGGTCGAACTCGATCTCCGCGAGCTGGACGTCCAGCGGAAGGTCCACCAGTACCGGTCCGGGTCGCCCGCTCGCATCAGCCAGAACGCCTTCTGCAACGTGCCGGGAACCTGGGCCGGCTCCATGACGGTGACCGACCATTTGGTGACCGCGCCGCGATCGCGGCGATGTCAACGGCCTGGAAGTCCTCCTTGTGGAGCCTGGCGACCGGCGCCTGCCCCGTGATGGCCAGGATCGGGATCGAGTCGGCCGAGGCCGAGTACAGGCCCGTGATCATGTCCGTCCCGGCGGGCCCCGAGGTGCCCACGCAGACCCCGATCCTCCCCGGGGCGGCCCGTGTATAACCTTCGGCCATGTGTGACGCGCCTTCGACATGGCGGGCCAGAGTATGGCTCAGGTGCCCGTCGCGGCGGACCGCCGCATAGAACGGGTTGATGGCAGCACCGGGTAAGCCGAAGAGATCCGTGATGCCTTCTCTGCGTAGCACCGCGACGGCTGCGTCGGCGGCAGTCATGCGCGCCATGTGATCCTCCTGGTTGCCGGGTCGTCAATGACCGTGGCTGCTGCCAGAAACGGCCGGCAGTCCGCGGGAGAGTTCGGACGTGAGCTTGTACAGACCCGAATGGTCGAGGTGCCCGTCACCCCGGGCCACGAGTGCGGACACGAGCTGTGTGACCGCGGATCCGAGCGGGAGGACGACGCCGGCCTCGCGGGCGGCGCTCATGACGATCCCCAGGTCCTTGTGGTGCAGCGCAGTCCGGAAGCCGGGGGTGAAGTCCCGGTTGACCATGTTCTCGGCCTTGCGATCCATGACCGTGCTGCCGGCGAGACCTCCCGCCAGGACGAGGAGGGAGGCACCGATGTCCACGCCGGAGGCTCGAGAAAGACGATCGCCTCGGCGAGCAGTTGGATGTTTCCCGCCACGATCAGCTGGTTGGCCGCCTTGACCGTCTGCCCTGCGCCGTGCGGGCCGACGTGGACGATCGTCGTGCCCATGGCCACGAAGACGTGCCGGGCGGCCTCGAAGTCCACGGTCGCGCCGCCGACCATGATCGACAGCCGGCCCTCGACGGCACCTGCCTCACCGCCGCTGACCGGTGCGTCGAGGACCCGGACGTCGAACCGCGAGGCCGCCTCGGCGATCGCGCACGAGGCCTCAGGGCCGATCGTGCTCATGTCGATGAGGAGCTGGCCGGGGTGCGAGTGGGCCAGCACGCCGTCCCGGCCGGTGACCACCTCGAGAACGTCCGGCGCGTCGGGCAGCATCGTGACCACGACGTCGCTTCCCTTGGCCGCCTCGGCCACGCTCCCCGCGCCGCGCCCGCCGTGGGCGACGAGGGCGTCGACCTTGTCGGGGCTCCGGTTGTAGCCGACGACGTCGAACCCGGCGTCGACGAGGTTGGCTGCCATGGGGGCGCCCATGATGCCGAGTCCGATGAATCCGATCGTGGTCATGCATCGCTCCTGGAGGTCGGTTCCCGTGACCACCGGCTGTTGCGCGCGAGCCAGCCGAACGGCTCGGGGGTGGTCTGCACGTACTCGAGACCGACGAAGCCCTGGTAGTCCCCATGGTCGAGATCGTCGAGCCAGCGTTGAAGCGGAAGCTCGCCGCTGCCGGGTTCGCCGCGGCCGGGCGAGTCGGCGATCTGGACGTGGGCGATGCGCTGCCGGTGGGTTCTGATGGCGTCGTCCACGTCGTCACCGTTCACGGCGAGGTGGTAGAGGTCGGCGAGAAACCCGACGTCGGCGACACCGAGGTGGTCGAGGTGGGCGAGGAGCGCACCCACGTCCGCCGAGGTGCGCAAGGGGTAACGGTCGGCTCCGCTCACCGCCTCGACCAGCACCGTCGCGCCGATGCGGGCAGCCGCAGCGGCTGCCGCGCCGAGGTTCTCCGCGGCCAGCTCGTCCTGGGCCTGCGCATCGGCCGCGCTGATCCGGTTGCCGTACAGGGCGTTGAACACCCGAATGTGCAGCCGTTCCCCGAGCCCGACGGCGACATCGACGTTGTCCCGGAACTCGGTCGCTCGCCCGGGCCAGGACAGGATGCCGCGATCGCCGGCTGCCATGTCTCCGGCGAAGAAGTTGAGACCGATCAGGTCCACCCCCGCCTCCCGGACGGCGCGCTCGAACGTGTCGATCTCGCGATCGGAGGGAACGGCCCGGGGGAAGGGCCACCAGAACTCGACGGCGTCGAAGCCGGCCGCTCGCGCAGCCGCCGGCCGTTCCAGGATCGGCCGCTCGGTGAACAGGATCGAGCAGTTCACGACGAATCTGAGGGTCATGCGTCGGCTCCCTCGAGCAGGTCGGCGCCGCGGATGGAGGCATCGACGAGTTGGATGGGATGGACAACGGGAATGCCGGCGTCGAGGAAACGGCGGATCTGCAGCAGGCAGCCCGCATTCGCAGTGGCCACCACGTCGGGCCGGACCGCCGTGAGGTGGTCAGCCTTGCGCCGGCCGAGTTCCTCGGCCTTTTCCGGTTGCACGAGATTGTAGATGCCGGCCGACCCGCAGCACATTTCCGCCTCGGCAATCTCGGAGATCTTCAGGCCCGGGATGCCACGCAGCACCTCGCGCGGCTGCGCCCGAATGCCCTGGGCGTTGGCCAGGTGGCAGGCGTCGTGGTAGGCGACGGTGATCGGGATCGGATGGCGCGGAGCCCGCCTCGGCATCTCCGCGAGCAGCTCGTTGACATCCTTGACCTTCGCCGAGAACGCTGCGGCCCGCCCGGCGAAGTCGGGGTCGTCACCGAGCAGGTCACCGAACTGCTTCTGCGCGGAACCACACCCCGCGACGTTGGCGACGATCACGTCGAGCTCGTGACGTTCGAACATCTCGATCGTCGCGCGAGCATGCGCGATCCCGTCCTCCTCCTGCCCTGCGTGCGTTGAGAGCGCACCGCAGCACCGCCGGTCCTGCGGCACGTAGACGTCGCATCCCTCCGCAGCCAGGACCCTCACCGTGGCGGCGTTGACATCGCCGAAGAAGACCCGCTGTGCGCAGCCGGGCATGAGACCCACGCGCAGCCGCGGCGGGCCGACCGCCGCGGTGAACGGGGCGCTGCGGCGAAGCAGGCTGCGGAGCGTGACCGGTGGCAGGAGCGCTTCCAGGGCCCGCAGCCGCGGAGGAAGCAGATCGATGATGCCCAGGACGTGCAAGACGGCCCGGACGCCCAGCCGCCGGTACAGGAGGCCGCCGACAGCGGCCAGCCGGAGCCGGTTCGAGTACGGGAACAAGGAGAAGATGAGTCGGCGGAACAGCCCGTCCGGTGTCGCACGCGGGATCTGCCGCTCGACCTGCGGTCGGACGGCTTCGATCAGCTTGTCGTAACGGACTCCCGATGGGCAGTGGCTGACGCAGGCCAGGCAGCCCAGACAGGAGTCCATGTGCCCGCCGAATGCCTCGTCGAGCGGAATCTCTCCGCGCGTCGCGAGATCCATCAGGTAGATGCGCCCGCGCGGCGATTCCATCTCCTCGCCGGTCACCTGGTAGGTGGGGCAGGTCGGCAGACAGAATCCGCAGTGCACGCAGTCGTCCAGAAGTTCCCGATCGGGTGGACGGTGCTCGTCGAACGACCCGGTACCGGCGGCCGGGGTCACCGTGTCGGTCATGCCGGCACCTCCCGTGCCACGGTCGGGTCGAGCCATGGCGCCAGGCGCTGGTGCCGAAACGGTCACCCGGGTCGAATCTCGTCTTGATCGCCCGCATCAGAGCCGCCGCCGGGGGCGGTGCGCCCCAGACGGGCGTGGCCGGATCGAGCCCGTCGCGGCGCAGGACGGTGCACGCCGAGCCGACCGCATCGTGCACGGCGCGCAGTACCGCGTCGTGGGCGCGCGGCGGTCCCTCGGACAGGCGCAGCGTGTGGACCCCGGCCATCAGCGTGCTCGTTCCGCCGACCCGAACGCCGTGGCTCCGCGCGGCGGATGCGATCGACTCCACCAGCCGCATTCCCTCGGAAGGCAGAGAACCGACACGCAACACCGTGTCTCCGCGTTCGCCGACGAGTCCGGCCACGGCCCCCCACGCCTGCCCGGCCTGGTCGTCGTCGAGGCGGTCCACCTGTCGCACCGTGAGGCCGGCCACGGCGCCGACGCGCTCGGCGACCCCGCGCGGGGTGCCGTCGAACCGGACCAGCAGCCGCCCGGTTCCCTCCCCGCACCGACCTGCCGCGGCGGTACCACTCGCGCCGTGGGCCAGCTCGACCGCCGCGGGATCCAGGCCGGCGGCGCCGAGCGCGTGTCCGATCTCGTATGCCTCGTGCAGGGGAACGTCGATGGCCACGGTGGCCGACGTCCGCGGCGTCGGATGCAGCCGGAGCACGACCTCGGAGACGGCTCCGAGCGTGCCGAAGGAACCGCAGAAGAGTTTTCCCAGGTCGTAGCCGGCGACGTTCTTGATGACGTGCCCACCGGAACGTGCGACCGTCCCGTCCGCGAGGACGACCGTCACGCCGATGACCAGGTCGCGCAGGGTTCCGTGGGACTGTCGCGTGGGGCCGCCATCGGCCGTCGCCAGCAGCCCGCCGACGGTCGCGCCGTGGAACCCTCGTGCGGGGTCGAACGCCAGCCGCTGACCGTGCCGGCCCACCTCGTTCTGCAACGCGACCAACTCGGTTCCCGCCCGCACGGCGACCGTCATGTCGGCGGG
Organism: Pseudonocardia sp. CNS-139; assembly: GCA_001942415.1. GTDB lineage: Bacteria > Actinomycetota > Actinomycetes > Mycobacteriales > Pseudonocardiaceae > Pseudonocardia. Next base: position 47,874 of record MKJX01000011.1, on the reverse strand, counting down.
GTTGTAGTGGATCACTCCGCTCAACGCGCGGGTGTCCACCGTGGCGTCGGTCGCAACCGGCCAGCCCGCCCATCCGTCCGCGGTGCCGGCCCCCCGGATGCCCACCCTGGGATGGCTGGTGGTCGTGTCGAGGAGCGCGTCTCGCAGCTCTCGGGTGGTGGTGGGGCGCAGGACCGCCAGCGCGTCCTGCTTCTGTGGGCAGGCGCCCAGTTCGATGGGGATCACCGTGACCGTCACATCCGTTCGATCAGGCCCGCTGTCTCGAGCGGGTGCGGCCGGTGCGGCCCGGGGCGTTCCCCACAGAGCCGCGGGGTCGGAAGCAGTTTTCCCGGATTGCACAGCCCTCGCGGGTCGAATGCGCGACGCAGCCGGCTCATGGTTGCGAGATCGTCGTCCGTGAACTGGCGCGGCATCGAGCACACCTTGTCCGTGCCGATACCGTGCTCGCCGGAAAGCGATCCGCCGAGTTCGACACACAACTCGGCGATCGCGGTTGAGAGTTGCTCGGCGGTGTCGTGCTCACCACGCGCATCGCTGTAGAGCACCAGCGGGTGCAGGTTGCCGTCCCCGGCGTGGAAGACGTTTGCCACCCGCAGTCCCGCCTCGTCCGCGAGCGCGCCGATGCGCGCCAATGCTTCGGCGAGCCGGGTGCGGGGCACAACTCCGTCCTGAACGAAGTAGCTCGGGCTGATCCGGCCCATCGCCGCGAATGCCGCCTTGCGTCCCTTCCAGACCGTGGCCCGCTCGGCGGCGGAGCCGGCCACCCGCACCGCGATGCTGCTGTGTCGCCGGCAGAGCTGTTCGACCTCGGCAAGGTCGGAGGCCACGTCGTCGGCCGGACCGTCGAGCTCGACGATGAGTGTCGCCGCGGCATCTCGGTTGTAACCTGCGGCGACCGCCGCCTCCACCGCCTCGACCGCCAGCGCGTCCATCATCTCGACCGCGGCCGGCACGATTCCTGCCGCGATGATCGCGGTCACCGTGTCACCGGCCTGCTCCACCGAGTCGAAGTCGGCGACCAGCGTCTGAACCGCGGCGGGGCACGGCAGAAGATTCACCGTGATCGATGTGACGATGCCCAGTGTGCCTTCGGACCCTATGAAGGCCCCCAACAGGTCGTATCCCGCCGCGAGATTCGAGTCTCCGCCAAGGGTCGTGGCACTCCCGTCGGGAAGCACGACGTCGATCGAGTGGATGTGGTGGACCGTGAAACCGTACTTCAGGCAGTGCGCGCCGCCGGAGTTCTCCGCCACGTTCCCGCCGACGGTACAGACGAGCTGGCTCGAGGGATCCGGAGCGAAATACAAGCCGTGCCCGGCCGCCGCCCTGGTGATGTCGAGGTTGGTGACTCCCGGCTCGACGGTGGCCCGGCGATTGACCGGATCGATGTCCGTGATCGAACGCAGCCGCTGCAAGGAGATGACGACTCCACCGGCCACCGGGAGGGCACCGCCCGACAGTCCGGTGCCGGCGCCGCGCGCGACGAACGGGACACCGGCGCGAGCACAGGCCCGAACCGCCACCGCCACCTCGACCGCCGATCGAGGCAGCAGCACGAGCGCGGGAACGACTCGGTAGCCCGTCAGCCCGTCACACTCGTACGTCCGCAGCCTCATGGGGTCATCGATCACACCGTCCGTACCGAGAGCGTCGACCAACTCGTCGCGGAGTCGCGCAAGATCCACCGTCACCCTCCCCAGCCTGATAGCTACTACTTAGATACAAGTTGCACCTAAGACGGTAGCGAGATGGGTATCGGCCGCCCAGGTGTATGTGACGCGCGCCACACATGCCGGCCATCCGGCCGGCGTGACGAGCAAGGACCGCCCCGCTCAGGGCGATCGATGCGGAAGCCGACGTCGGGCCACGCACGCGTACCGCCGGCTGCGCGTACGCCCGCCCCGGAGCAGGCTCAGAACCGTCCCTGATCCCTGGCGGCACCGGACATGGGGCGCCGGCCGATCACGGCGACCCGGCGCAGCCGGCACCGCTCATGACGCCGGCACCCGACCAGCGCCACGGTCGCTACCTGGCGATGCCGGCTTGCAGTGAGAGCCCCAGAGCCAGCGCGGTGCCGGTGAGGTGGTTGCGGATCGCTTCCGTCGCCATCACCGTGTCGCCCGCCGCGAGCGCCGCGGCGATCTCCTCGTGCTCGTCGAGGATCGCCGACATGCGGCCGGGGTCGCGAACGGCGGACTCGCCGATCATGCGGATCTGTCGGTCCCGCAGCGACCCGTAGAGCGCGAAGATGATCTGGTTCCGCGCGTTCTCCAGCAGCACCGTGTGGAAGGCCCTGTCCGCCTCGAGAAAGTCCGGCAGTCGCCCGGCCGCAGCCGCCTGCCGCTGCTGCTCCAGCTGATCACGCATGGCCTGCACGATCCGCGCCCGCTCCGCGTCGTCGTGCGCGAGAACCTTCTGCGCCGCGAACTGCTCCACCAGCAACCGCGACTCCATCACCTCGCGGACCTCCGCCGGCGAGACGGGAACCACGAGAGCGCCCCTCTGCGGATACAGGCGGAGCAGGCCGTCGGCCTCCAGCCGCAGGAAGGCCTCGCGAACGGGCGTTCTCGACATGTCGAGGGCCTTGGCCACCTCGCCCTCGGTGATCAGATCGCCCCCATGAACGCCCCGCTGAGAATCCGGCGCTTCACGTAGTCCAGCGCCCGGTCCTTGGCGGGCCCTCCCCCCTGACCCTGACGCGCGCTCGGTGCCATCCCCCAACACTCCGATCCATCTGGAATACGACTTGGATGGATGGTAAACGTCGGACCTCGACTGCGTGAGGGCCGCCGCCCGGGAGGCTGGTCGGAGCGGTTCACCGACCGGGCCGCTGCCCGCCCCGGCGCCGGCGGGCCGTCCAGCCGGGACACGGGTGATCGTGCGCCGCGCCCGCATCCCGGTGCGGCGCACGATCTCGTGCAGACCTGCAGACCCGAGACCGCCGGCGCCTCACCTGACCCACGCATCCGGCGAAGGCGCTCCGGTCGAATCCGAACGCAGAGCTCCGCGACACGTCCTTCACTCCGCGCGAGCTACGCGGTGGCACCACCCACCGCTGGATCCTCGCCGTTGTTCCGGCGACGGGTCAGCAGCGTCGCGGTACGGCCGCTCAGGAATCCGAAGACACCACCGACGACGACGGCGAACGCAGCGACCAAGGCCGGACCGGAAACCGACAGATCCGTGACCGGTACGTCAAGGACCGCAACAGTACCGACCGTGCACGCGAAGCCCAGCACGATCGCCGGTGCGGCGGCGACGACCTGGAACCGGGAGAGCGCTATCATCAACGCACTTCCGAGGCCCACCGCGAAACCGAGAAGGAGCTCCCCGCCGCCTCCGACGGTCACGACGAGAAGCGTGGCGGTCGCCACCACGACGCCGGTGAGATTCGCCGCCACCGACCGCATCACTGCTCCGGCCCCATTTCCGACGAGGAATGAACACGCCCACGCCAGGAAGACAACCCAGACCGGCACGGGCAGCACGGTGGCCGTCAACCATGTCGCGAGTGCCCCCACACTCCCACACTTACCGTCAGCGCCGTCCGCTCACTCATCCCGATCCTCCTCCTTTGGAGCCGAACCATCGATTCCGCGGCCTCCGGCACGTGACCGTCATCGGTCGATCCGGCACCGGCCTGGAAGCAGTGACGTTCGCCGGCGCGAAACCGGGATGACCGCGGTGCCGCGATGAAGTTCCATCCGCAGCATTACCCGGATCGTGATACGGGTAATGCTGCGGATGCCGGGCGGGTGCCTCCGGGAGCGGCAATCGAGGCCCCACCCGGCCGCGATCGGATCGGCTGGCATCACGCTACGGACGCCATTCGACTCACACGATCGCCGCTGGCTGGAAAACGTGCCCAGTGCCCGAACATCAGCCGTGCGCGCGGACGGCTGTCCGGCCGCGCACGGTGCGGGTCAGCCTTCGGTCTCTCAGGCCTCGACGTTGACGAGCGGGTTGAGCACGTCGAAGGAGATCGAGTTGTCCTGCTCGTTTCCGATGATGCCGACAGTGGGCTGGCGTCGTCGATCGAGCGTCATGGTGAGGTCCCGGTTGGAGTAGTGGCCGGCCGGGTCCATGTAGTACTTCTGGTCGATGATCTTGCTGAGGTCGATGTCCCCGTACGCGATGCCTTCCTCGCCGACGGGGATGACCTCGCTGATGGCGACGCCGTCGGGTCCGTAGATGGCGGTCTGGCAACGGGAGAGCTCGTGATAGAACTTCTCCTGCTCAGGGGTCTCACAGACCTTCGCGGCAGTGACCGGGCCGTACACGTTGGAGGTCATGAGCACGTAGGTCTGGGTCGACATCGCGTAGTAACGGCTGCCGATCTCGACATCGTGCGGGAAGAGGTCCGAGCCGGGCCAGGACGCGACGTGCACCTGTTCGTTCTGGCCGTTCATGGCGCCGAGGTCGAGCGGGACGTAATGCTCCCAGCACTGCAGGCCGCCGAGGTTGCCGATCTCGGTCTGGAACACGGGCATGAGGGCCCCTGATCCCTCGCCCCAGATCAGGCGCTCGGCGCCGGAGGGCCGCAGCTTCCGGTGCTTCCCCATCAGGTCGCCGGTCGGGCTGAACCAGAACTGTGTGAGGTAGAGCGATCCGCCGTCCTTCTCGTCACAGGACATGCACAGGTGCACGTCGTTCTGACGGGCCGCCAGGCTCAGCCGGCGGATCGCTTCGCTCGGGACCTCCACCGAGTTCTTGTACAGCTCGTGGTAGTGCCGCTGGACGTAGTTGGTGTCGCCCATGAAGGCAAAGATCGGGTACCCGGGAAGGTATGCTTCCGGGAACGCGACCAGCCGCGCACCGTTTCGAGCTGCCTCGGCGATGAAGTCGCACGCCTTGTCCAGGGTGGCGTCGATATCGAGGTACGCCGGCTCGGACTGAACTGCAGCGGCCTTGAACGACGGGTACTCGACTGCCATGTCAATCTCCTACCGTTGTTGGGAACTCCCCCACCGGATCAATCACCCGGTGTCCGTCTCGGCGCTGAGCGGTTGAAACCCACTCGTCCGACGGGGCCTCCGTCGATCCTGATCGCCGAGTGACGCTGATCCAGCAGATCCGAGTTTGCGATCACAACTGGCGACCGGTCAGCCACAAGTTGTGTCTCACTCGTATGGAAGGTTACACGGGGGGTGCGGCGGGGGCAACGGAAAACTCCGAGGATCCCGGCCGCGGCCCCGGGGCAGGCGATCTACCCACCGACACAATGATCATTGAGCTTGATCTGGAACCGATCGATCATGAATGCAGGGCCCTTGACTGATCATGTTTTCGGTCAAAGGCAGCGAATCGCCCAAACGGCTGCGGTGGAGTCGGTGTCGGGTCGGTGCGGCGGATCGCCCCTACCGCACGGGCGGATTGGCGGGCGAGTAGTCGGGCAGGCTCCAGGTCCACGGAACCGCCCCGGCCGTCGCCTGTACCGCCTCGACCTCGAACTCGACCACGCGCTGCGCACCCTCGGCTGCAGCAGCCGCGGCGGGCGACCAGTCCACCCGCGCCCTGCCCGTCACCTGCAGCAGGTCACCGGCTACCCAGTCCAGGAACAAGAGCCCCGCAGCGGGGTTCTCCTCCAGGTTGCCCAACGTCATCATCATGGCGTTGCCCTTGTAGTCCGGCCAGCGCAACCTCGTCGCGGACAGGACGTCGACGAATCCCGGGTTGCCTCCGCGGTGGGAGGCGTCGCACTCCCCGGTGGCGGACGCCGACGCGATGAAGAACGTGTCCGCCGTCGCGACCAGGTCCTGCTGGGCTGCACTCAACCCCGATGCGAACGCGGGGCTCGGGTCCGGCACCCTGCTCGGGGCCGGCTGCGCCGACCGCGCCTGGATGTACTTCGGACAGTTCGAGTACGCCTGCACGACCTCCACCTGCAGACCGTCGGCGGTGGGCGTGGCCCTCCCGTTGACGCGCATGCGGCGACGGCGGGCGAAGTCCACCGCGATCATCCCGAGCTCGGCAGGTGCTGCCAGCACCGCGGCCAGCGGATCGGTCGTGAGGGGGCGGGCGGCGAAGTCGACCCGGTGCTCGGATGCGGTGATGAATCCGGGCGGGCCGGTCAACAACGATGCCCACAGCGTCCCGTCGTCCCACGCAGCACCCAGCACCGCAGCGGTCTGCGCCGCGAGGAACGCCGCGCCGACGTCCGGGACCCGCGCACGCACACTCGGCAGCCGTCGCTCCGCCTCCTCGTGCACCCCCGCCTTCGACTGCGCAGCGCGCTCCCCCTCGTGGTACGCCACGGTGCGGTCCATCAGGGCTCCGTCCTCGGGAGCGGGGCGTCAGAAGAAGCCGCAGGTCGGGGCCTCTCCCGAGGGAGCGACCCCGGCAGCGACCCCCTGTGCGGTGTAGATCTCGAGACGGACCCCGTCGGGATCGGTGAAGAAGATCCCGCACGAGTCGGCGCCCTCCTGGTGCGGGACGACGCCGTCGTAGCGGAACGCGGCACCGATCTCGCGCAGCACGGTCTCCGCCGACCGCACGTCCTCGATCGAGGCGACCTCGAAGGACAGGTGGTGCAACCCCGGGCGGGAGACGGGGAAGTCACCCTCGGACTGCTGCCAGAGCGTCAGCACCAGCGCCCGTCACGAGCCAGGAACGCGTACCTCCGCTCGCCCTCGGCCTGTTCCGCGTGCACCTGAAGCCCGAACACCTGCTGGTAGAAGGCCTTCGAACGCTCCAGATCGGTGACGTTCAGGCCGACATGTCCCGTCATCAGTGTCGACAAGGGCGGGGCGACTCCCGTCATGTGCACTCCTCGATCACGGCGCGACGCGCCTCCTCTAACCGGCCGAGGCAGTATCTGGGGTTAGCGTTGAACCTGTCAATCGGCCACCATGGGTTAGGATTTCGGCGTGGACGCAGCCAGCCCTCGTCAGCCGCCGACTCCCGACGAGCCGCTCAGCATGGCCCTGATCAACACCCTCAGGGCCGGGCGTCACCCCGGTGACCGGCTCGCCGACGTCGACGCACCCGCGAATGGCTGGACGAGGTCGGCCTGGCCGACCTGTACGACCAAGACGTGAGCGAGTCCGTGCGGGCCGCGCTCGTCGAAGCCCGCGGCGCGCTGCGTGCGCACGCTGCGGACCCGTCCTCGGCCGAGGCCTGTGCGGCGCTCGACAAGATCCTTGCCTGGGGTCATGCGCGGCCGTCCGTGACCACCGACGGATGGGGCGTACGCGCCCGGCTGGACGATCCTGCCCACGTCGCGGGCTGGAGCGCCGCGATCGACTACATGGACCTGCTCCGCCGGGACGCGAGCCGGATCGCAAGTGCGACCACGGCGACTGCATCCTCTACTTCTACGACACCAGCCCGAAGGCGAACCGCCGGTGGTGCTCGATGGCCGGTTGCGGAAACCGGGCGAAGGCCGCTCGGTACTACGCACGTACGCATCGGGCCTGACGGAGAGGATCGGCATGAGATCGATCCTGGAGAACGACCCGGACAAGGCACGGATAAGGCACGGCTTCGTCGTGAGGTAATGCGACCGATCCTGTTCCGGTCGGCTGCTCCCTGGCCGACCGGAACAGGGCGGCGAAGCGCCGACCCCGCGGAGTCGGCGCACATTACCCAGGTGCCGGTCGACCTCGGCCGGTGCCGGGCAGGGCGGCCGTCGGCCGGCCGGACCCACCGCTTCCCGCCCCATTCATCAACCGACCGTGGAGTTTCCCGCAGCCACCGCCCGACTACCATGAGACAGGTCCCACCGAGGATGGCACCGCGCATGATCTCCGATCCGATCCGCCGCTCGTCCGGCGCATCTCGAACGGCAACAAGGCGCTTCCTCGCCCCGATTGAGGAGTCAATGTGAGCACGCACACGACCGTGTCCCCCGAGGAGTCCGCTGATCGCCTCGCGATCCGCGAGCTGATCGACGCCTACGCGCACTGCGCCGACCGGCGCGACGCCTCCGGGCAGATGGCGCTGTTCACCAAGGACACGCATTTCGTCGTGTTCATGGACAGCACGTCCGAGCAGCCCACGCAGGAGCTGCACAGCCGCGAAGACCTCGCACCGGTCTTCGACAACCTGAACACCTACGACGTCACCACCCACTTCAACGGGCAGAGCGTGATCGCCGTGGACGGTCCCCGCGCCACCGGCGAGACCTACTGCCTCGCCCACCACCTGTTCGACTCCGACGGCCGGCGCACGCTGATGGTCGCCTCGATCCGGTACCTCGACACGTTCGAGAAGCAGGACGGCGCGTGGCTCTTCGCGGAACGCAAGCTCATGGTCGACTGGACCGAGACCCGACCGTCGACCGCCTGAGGAACAGGCGCACTGCCGGCCTGAACGACTGCACCATGGGCGAGCAGGCCGGCAGCCCGCCGCCCACCCCTCAGTGGGGCACGGCAAGAAACCCGATCACGGCATTCTCGCTCGCGGTGCGGTGTGCCGTGCTCAGCGCGACCACTCGCTCCACGTCGAACTCCCGCAGCGCGGCGATAATTGCCGCGTGCTCGTCGACAATGCGCTGGCGCGTCTCGGGCAACCAGAGATACGTCGCGCGATAGCCCTCCGACATGTGCCACAGCCGACGCACCTCGCGCTGGTACAGGCCCAGCGGCGAGAGCTCGAAGATCGCGAAATGAAACTCTCGGTTGTACCGCAGCATCTCGGAGACGTTCCTGGCCGCCATCGCCCCGGCCATGGCGTCGTTGAGTGATTCGAGCTCGGCGATCTGCTGGCCGGTCGGCCGCGGAAGACTGCGCAGCAACTCCGTTTCGATGAGCGTCCGCAGTCGGTAGATCTGCGAGAGGTCAACGGCATCGAGGCGTGCCACAACGTACCCGCGGTTGTTCTCGTAGGAGACGATGCCTTCCGATTCCAGGGTGCGCAACGCCTCACGGAGCGGGCTGCGCGACACACCGACCCGCTTGGCGAGCTCGACCTGCCCGAGCTTCTCGCCGGGGAGCAGTTCCCGGCGGACGATCAGATCACGGACGCGGTCCGCAGCGTGCTGAGTGAGGTGGGTCGGGCTCTGACGGGCGCCGCTCGAAGTCTGCCGTGCACCGTACCCGGCTACCGCGATCACGAACCTGGCCTCCGAACCCATCAGAAGCACGCTCCTGGCGTGCGCCACCACGGCTCGAGGCAACACCGCAACGGCCATGCAGAACGTCGACAGTTTAGCACTCAAGTCTGACGACACCTTGCCGCCGCGACACGGCCTAGCCGTCCAGGAGCTCCTCGATCAGGCGGCGGGACGCGATCCGCACGTCGTCGGCCGCCTCGCCGACCGGCAAACGCCCCAGGAACACCGCTCGACCGATCTGCCGGACCTGCTGGATCGCAATCCGGGTCGCCGCGAGCAGTTCGAACCACCGCAGATCGGTGGCCTGGTGCGCCGCGAGCAGGGCGTAGCCCTCGACGACGTCACCATGGCGGAACAACCCGGGGAGTCCGGCCGACCCGGCGTCGGCGGCATGTGCCTGGAAGTAGCGGTGAAAGAGCACCAGCGATCCGAGATCCACCTCACGAGGGCCCACCGCGGCCATGTTCCAGTCCAGCACGGCCACGACCCGGGTGCCGTCGAACAACATGTTTCCCGGTCGGGCGTCGCCCCAGTTCAGGACCATCGGCCCGGTGCCGGCCGGCCGGTGTCGGTCGAGCCACCTGATCGCACTCTCCACGATCGGGTACGACCGCCCTTCGCGCGCCCAGTCGTAGAACCAGCGCAGGAAGCCCACGTGCTGGTCGAGAGGTGCGGCGCCGAACCGTGGCCGGTCGAGGAACGTGAGGTCGGCACGCTCCTCGGAGATCCGGTGCAGCTCGGCCACCGCAGCCAGGACGGCCTCCTGCATCACGGCGCGATCCTGCGCGGACGAGTCGAGAACCCAGCCGGAGCAGGTATAGGGCGGATTGCTCGGCCACGGCCGGCCCGCCGACCGGCTCATGACGACGAACTCGGCGCCGAGCCACTCCGGGTTCATCTCGTGCCATCTGATCGCCGGAACCGGAGCCTTGCTCGCCGCGGTCACGAGCTCCGTACACGACTTCTGCCGGCCGAGGTGGACCGGCGGCAACATCGGGAAGACGGTGTGCCGCGGCGCCGACCGGGCTACGTATCGGCCCGTCACGTCGCAGCCCCGGCGGTCGCGTCCGTCGAGATCGAAGGAGACGTTCATACCCGCGAGATCGGACTCGGGAAACCGGCAGCAGCGGATTCCCACGCCGTCGCCGAACCTTCGCGCCACCCAGCGCCGCAGCCCGATCTCCAGCCCCATGACGTCGGGCAACCACCAGCTCTCGACCATGGGGCCGTCTCCCACGAGCTGTCCCTGGTCCGTCTCGGTCATGTCAGTCTCCTCACGCGCTGCGCGAGGGCCGGACTCGAGCTCGTTCCCACCCGCCGAGGCCGGCACCGCCGCCCGAGCCGCAGCTCACGCCGCCGGTGGCACAACGTCATCGGGTCGGCGCCCCACCGGTTGCCGTCCACTCCGACCGCGCGATATGCATAAACTTCTGCCGACAGTCTTGCAGGCTAGACCCAGGCGTGGTTGCCGTCAAGCTTCCGATCGACAACACCCCGACACCCGCCCTCACGCCCCACCGCCCCCTTGACATCGGGTAGTGTACGACAAAACTGAATGCATTATTGGCGTCACACTTCAGCGCCAGGTCGGGACCTCGACGAGGAGCGGCTCTTGACTGCCAGTGGGAGACCACGAACCCGTGGGGCGCTGCGACTTGCTGCCACCGGCATCGCCACCGCGGTCATCGCTGCGGCGGCGCCGGCGTTCGAGGCCGCCGCCTCGGTTGCAGGAGCGCCGACGACCATCGAGGCGACCGAGCTCGTACAGGTCGCCCCGGTCGATCCGCCAAGACCGACGGGCGACTTCGGGACGGTTCTCGAGGGCGGCGCGTTCGGTCCCGACGGCGATCTCTACTTCGTGCGCGCCACGGCGGAGGCGGGCCGGCCGAAGGTGGTTGCACTCGACCTCGACACGCTCGACGTCCGGACCGTCTTCACGGACTCCACGAGCACGTTCTCGTCCACGCAGTTCAGCCCGACGAACGGTCTGCTCTACGTCACCGATTTCGCCGGCACCGTCATCCGGATGAAGCCGGACGGCACCGACGTCACCACCATCGTGTCCGGCGACGTCCTCGGCGCCCCTGTCGTGTACGACGACCTGGCATTCGACGAGGCCGGGAACTTCTACGTGACCGACATGCGTGGCACCCCGTGGGCGCCGACCGGGCGGGTCCTGCGCTTCGGGCCGGACGGACAGGACCCGGTCCTGCTCATGGACGGTCTGGCCGCGCCCAACGGCATCGCGTTCGACCCGGCCCACGAGGGGCTCTGGATCAGCGAGCACACCGGCGGTCGCGTGGACCACCTCCACATGACAGCGGACGGACGCGTCTCGTCCGCACACATCGGCATGCAGATCGACACGGGCGACGCCCGGCTCGACTCGACCGCCGTCGACAGCGAGGGAAACATCTACGTGGCGGTCTGGGGTGGCGGAAAGGTGCTCGTGCTGCGACCGGACGGAACCCTCGCAGCCCGGATCGTGATCCCGGACGCAGCCGAACGCGGGCTGGATCTCACGACCAACCTCGCGATCAAGCCGGGCACGACGGACGGCTACCTCGTCACGGGTGGCCGCGGCGGTGGCTACGTCTACACGTTCACGAGCCTCGCTCCCGGAGGAGGCCAGTCGAACGGTGGCGGCGCGTAGATGCCCGGCCCCGTTCACGACCCGGCCGCCGAGCAGCGCGTCGACGAGTCGCGGGCAGAACGTGAGATCACGGCGGCGCTGTATCGCTACTGCAACGGCGTCGATCGGGTCGATCGGGAGCTGATCGCATCCGCCTACCACGCGGACGCCCATGACGAGCACGGCGTCTTCGACGGCCCGGTCACGCAGTTCCTGGACTTCGCCGTCACGGCGCTGCGCGAGCGGGTGACCGCCAGCAGCCACCAGCTCTCCAACATCGAGATCGAGGTCGACGGAACATCCGCCGCCGTGCAGTCCTACGTCCTCGCCACCCAGGTGCGGGATGTCGACGGCCGGCGGATCGTCGAGGTGCTGGGCGGCCGCTACCTCGACCGCTTCGAGCAGCGCGGCGAATGGCGCATCGCCCGGCGCAGGCTCGTGGTGGACTGGAGCTATCAGGTTGAAGCTGCTGCGATCGTGGCGCACAGCGCTTACCACGCTGGTTGCCGAGATCGCGACGATGCTCGTTACGAGCTGTTCCGCATCACGAGTGCAGGACAAGCCTGATGATTCGTCACGAGCTCCGTGGAGTCGTCACGAACGCCGGATGCAGCGGAATCCGATGTGCGACATGGACGACTCGACCTGCTGGGGTTGGCGGGCCGCAGGCCGGTACCGCCGGCAGTAGTTCTCGGCGCAGAGGTGCGACCCTCCCTTGATCACCCGCCTCGGGACGTGCGCACCCCCGGGTTCGTGCTCGTCGTAGCTGCCCTCGGGGCCGTCGACACGAGGGTTGTGCGGCGTGCAGCAGCCCGGGTTCGCCGGCCGCTGTGCCCGGTAGAAGTCGCTGGTCCACTCCCAGGTGTTGCCGATCATGTCGAACAGCCCGTAGCCGTTGGCGGGAAGCTGCGCACCGCACTGGTGCGCAGCCGGCTGGCCGGCTTGCGGCTGTGCCAGGGGAACTCGCCGAGCCAGTGGTTGGCCATCGGCCGTCCCCCGGGCATCAGCTCGTCACCCCACGCGTAGAGGGCGCCGTGCAGCCCACCGCACGCCGCCCGTTCCCACTCCGCCTCGGTGGGCAGGTCCTTGCCGGCCCACGCCGCATAGGCGGTGACGTCCTCCCAAGCGACATGGGTGACGGGGTGCTGCTCACGTCCTCGCACGCCCGAGCGACGCCCCTCGGGATGCGACCAGTCGGCGCCCGGAACGTAGCGCCACCAGTTCGCCATGTGCGTCAGGTCGACCGGTCGTTCCGCCGGGGTGAACACGAGGGATCCGGCCACGAGCCGCGACCGCGGGACGTTCGGGTAGTCCGCAGGGTCGGGTCTGCGTTCCGCCACCGTGACGTATCCGGTCGCGCGGACGAACTCGCCGAACCGGGCGACCGTCACCGGTGTCTCGTCCATCCAGAAGCCGTCGACCGACACCTCGCGCGGCGGCCCCTCCTCGGGATAGTCGGGCAGCTCGGACCCCATGAGGAACGAGCCGCCCGGCACCCGGACCATGCCCGGCGGTGGCTGTCGACCGCTCACTGCGACAGTGTCCACGCCGTGCTCACGCCGGACGCGGCGACCGCTGGTCGAACCGCATCCCCAGGTACTCCGAGGCGATACGAACCCGCTGGATGTTGAGGGTGCCGCCGGCGAGGGACCACCCGTGGGCGTCGCGGTGCAGGCGTTCGACCTCGTACTCCTCCGAGTAGCCGTACCCGCCGTGCAGCTGGATCGCCAGGTCCGACACGGACTTGGCCATCTCGTTCGCGGAGCACTTCGCGATCGAGGCCGCGAGCGGGCTCGGGGCGCCCCGGCCCGCGCCCGAGGCCGCGGCGTAGATCAGCAGCCGCGCCGCCTCGACGCGCATCACCATGTCCGCGAGCGCGCCCTGCACGAGCTGGAACTCGGCGATGCGGCGGCCGAACTGTTCGCGCTCGCCGATGTGTCGTGCTGTGCGGTCCGAGGAGCCGCCTGCGACGGCGTAGCCGACACTGGTGGCGTTGCCGAGCCGCTCGATCGAGAAGGCGGTGGAACAACCTGCCGAATCCGCCCGGCGGGCACGGATCACCGTTGTCGAGGCGGCACCCGGACGTCGTCGAGCACGATGTCGGCCGAGCAGATGCGTGGAACCCCATCAGCCGCTCCTGTGGGCCCAGCGTCACGCCCGGGGTGTCCGCATCGACGACGACCGCGCCGATCCCCTTCGCCCCGTGCCGGTCGTCCAGGCGCGCGTACAGCAGGAACTGCTCGGAGTGCCCGGCGCCGGAGCACCAGCGCTTCACCCCGTTGAGGACGATCTCGTCGCCCACCACACGTCCTCGCGTGGTCATGTCCGTTGCGGCCGTCCCGGCGTCGGGCTCCGAGATCGAGACGGCGAGAGTGCGGCTCCCGGCGATGATCGGAGGCAGCAGCCGCGCCTTCTGCTCCGCGGTACCGAAGAGGTCGATCACCCTCGCGGCCCGGTGCAGGCCTCGAAGACGGGCCAGGCCGCGACCGGCGACGCCTTGGCCAGCTCCTCCAGCACGATCAGCGCGTCCAGGAGCGGCCGGCCCTCGCCGCCGTACTCCTCCGGCAGCGTGATGCCGAGCAGGCCGAGGTCGGCGAGCCGCTTGCGCTCGGTTGCCGGCGAGGGGGGCACGGGCGGCGTCCCAGTCCCGAGCGTGCGGTGCGTACCTGTCGGCGGCGAGCTTCGCCACGGTCTCACGCAGCGCCAGCTGATCGTCGTCCAGGTTCACCAGGACGTCCACCATCGAGGAGCTCCTTCAGTCGATGCCGAGGTAGACCGACTTCGTCCAGCTGTAGAAGTCGAGCGCGCCGTCGCCTTGTTCGCGGTAGGTGTTCGTGGAGGACTCCTTGACGCCACCGAAGGGTGCGTTCAGGTCGAGCCCGCTCGTCGGCCGGTTGACCTTCACCACCCCTGCCGCGACCTCCGCGGCGAACCGGTGCGCGGCCCGCAGGTCGTTGGTGACCACGCCCGCGGAGAGTCCGAACGGCACGTCGTTCGCCACCGCGATCGCCTCGTCGAGGTCGGCGACCGTCAGCACCGCCACGACGGGACCGAACACCTCTTCCCGGGCGATCGTGTGCTCCTGAGTCACCCCGGTGACGATCACCGGCGCTTGGAGCAGGCCGTCGACGGGCCCGGCTCCCGACACCACGTCGCCGCCCTCGGCCCTCGCGACATCGAGATAGCGGAGGTTGGAGGCCAGCTGGTCGTCGCTCACCACCGGGCCCATCCCGGTTGCGGGATCGAGGCCGTTGCCCGGACGGTACCGGCCGGCGATGGCCGCCAGCTCCTCGACGAGCGCGTCGTGCACCCGCGGCGTGGCGATCAACCGGCTGGTGGCGGTGCACGCCTGTCCCGTGAGCCCGAACCCGCCGGCAGCGGCGATGGTCGCGGCTCGTACCGGGTCGGCGTCGTCCAGCACGACGAGCGGGTTCTTGCCGCCCATCTCCAGCTGGACCCGCGCCATCCGGTCCGACGCCGCGGCGTGGATGCGGCGCCCGACCGGACCGGACCCGGTGAAGCTGACCGCGGCGACGTCCGGGTGCGCGACGAGCGCCTCGCCGACCACGGAGCCCGAGCCGTGCACGAGGTTCAGGACCCCGCGGGGAAGCCCGGCCTCGGCGAGGCACTCGGCGAGGTGCCGGGTCGAGAGGGTGGTGAGCTGCGCCGGTTTGGCGACGACGGCGTTGCCGGCCGCGAGCGCCGGGGCGATCTTCCAGGACGGGATGGCGATCGGGAAGTTCCACGGGGTGATGACGCCGACGACGCCGAGAGGTTCGCGCCGCGTGTGGACGGCGGTGTGCGGGGTCGCCGAGGGCAGCGTCTCACCGTCCGCCCTCCAGCATGCCGCGCCGAAGAACCTCAGCACGTCCGCGGCGCGCTGCACCTCGCCGGCCGCCTCGGCCAGCGTCTTGCCCTCCTCACGCACGAGGTCGACGGCCACGCGCTCGGCTCGGGCGCGAGCAGCTCCGCCGCCCGTGTGAGCACGGCGGCACGACCCGGACCGGTGCGGGCCCACCACTGCGGCTGTGCCGCTCGCGCGGCCGCCACAGCAACGCCGACCGTCGAGCCGTCACCGCTCGCGGTCACCGACACGAGCTCGTCGGGCCGAGCAGGGTTGTACCTCTCCGCGGTTCCACTGCCCACCCACTCACCGTCGATGAGGTGGGGGACCTCCTGCGGCGGCGCCGTCGTCGTCATGCGGTCGCCTCCTCGCCGAGCAGGGCGTCCGGCAGGTCGACGACGTCCTGCGGGCGCAGCTCGCCGCGGGGCGCCCGGCCGTCGTCGGAGCGCGGGATCAGCGCCGTCTCGCACGCCTTGATCTGCAGGGCGAGGAACCGGGAGTAGATGCGGCACTGGGCCAGGCTGCCTGCGGTGAACCACAGCCCCTCCTGCCCGGTGCGCCGCCACATGTTGCGCAGCTCGCCCTCGTCGTCGTAGCCCCAGACCGGGCCGACCCGATCGGCGAGCTCGTCGCCGAACAGCACGCGCACGAGCTCCTGTTGCGGCTTGTATCCCGTCGCGAGCACGACCGCATCGGCCGGCCTCTCGGTGTTGTCCGTCAGCCGCACACCGCCGGCGACGAACCGGTCGATCGCAGCGCTCTGCAGGAGCTCGATCCCGCCGTCGGCGATGAGCCCCGAACACCCGACGTCGAGGTAGTAGCCCCCGCCGCGGCGCAGGTACTTCATCTGGAATCCGGTGCCGTCGGTGCCGTGGTCGATCCTGAAGCCCGCGGCCCTCAGCCGATCGTGCAGACCCCTGTCCAGCTCGGCCAGCTGACGGGTGACGATCTGGTAGGAGCGGCGCAACAGCGAGTACGGCACCGACGTCGTGATCAGGTCGCAGTCCGCGGTGGAGGGACCCTCGCCGTAGAGGGCGTAGACCCGGCCTGCGGCGTCCGGGCCGACGCTGACGACCGTCGTCGGGCTGCGTTGGACCATCGTCACCGCGGCTCCACAGGCGTGCAGCTCCTGCGCGACGTCGTGCCCGCTGTTGCCCGAGCCGAGCACGGTCACCCGCTTGCCGGCGTACGCCGTGCCGTCGACGAACGCGCCGGAATGCACGACAGGACCGGCGAAGTCGTCCAGCCCCGGCACGGCCGGCAGATTCGGAATGCCACTGACCCCGGTCGCGAGCACGACGTGACGCGGGCGGAGCACGCGCTCGGCGCCGTCACGTCGGACTCGGACGGTCCAGCGCTGCTCCGCCGGGTCGTAGGCACCGCCGAGGAACTCCGTCGAGGGCCAGAAGTTGATCTCCATCGCCTCGACGTAGGCCTCGAACCAGCCGGCCAGCTTGTCCTTGGGGACGTAGGTGGGCCAGTGGTCCGGAAAGGGGAGGAAGGGCAGATGGTTCACCCAGACCTCGTTGTGCAGCGTCAGGGAGTGGTAACGCCTGCGCCAGTTGTCCCCGACCCTGTTCATGCGGTCGACGACGAGCGTGTCGACGTCGAGCCGGCCCAGGCGCGCGGCGAGCGCAAGACCCGCCTGCCCACCCCCGACGACGAGCACGACCGGATCCGTGTCCGCGTACCCAGCGGCCGCTTCGCGTCGATCGAGCCAGTTCGGCCCGCCGAAACGCGTCGAGTGGTCGGATGTGGCACGTCGGGAGTCCGGGAACCCGTGCAGTTCCTGCAACGACGTCATCACGGTGAGCGCCAGCCCGGACCCGGGGTCGATCCGCACCACACCACGCCCGTGCCCGGCGTCGGTCGAGAACCGGAACAACGCCTCGATCGCCGGAACGCCGCCGCGGCGGACCGGACGGGGAGCCACGCTGTCGTCGAGCTCGACGTCCGTGACGCGGGCCGTGGGCAGGGTCTCCTTGAGCATGGACCGGACCTGATCCGTGCCGTAGTAGGTGTGCAGGCCCCAGGTCAGCGCGAGGAGGTCGCGCCAGGCGCCGTCCGCGACGAGGAGCTCGGCGACCGCGTCGTGGTCCGCGCCGGCGAACGCCGCCCCGACCGCGGCGATCCACCGTGCTGCCCGCTCGCCCGGGTCCGGGTCCGCGGCTCGCGACCCGCACGCGCGTCGGGGTCCGCCGTCGTGTCCGCCATGCTCATCCCGTTCCTCCGAACCGGCCGGCGACATTGCCTCGCTCCGGGACCGCCACCCATCCCGCGGACCGCATCCCCCCGCCGGGCCGCGAGCCCAGCGTTCACAGAAGTGTATGCGTTAATGCATAAATTATGCAACCGCCCGATGCCCTCCATCCGCCGCCCGCGGCCGCTCCCCGCCTGCGGGTGGTGGGTTGCGCAGCAACGACGCCACCAGCGCCAGCGCGCACACGGCCGCCATCGTCGCGAACGCCACCCGGTACCCGGTCGTGAGTCCGGCGAGGCTGTCGCCCGTCAGCCGGGACAGGGTCCCCGCGTACGCCGCGCGCTTCTCCTCTTGTGAGAGCCAGCTCGTGACGATGGCCAGCGACAACGCCGTGCCGACCACGAAGCCGCTGTTCTGCAGGGCGGAGCGGAGCCCGTTCGCCACACCCCGCTGGTCCGGCCGGACGCTCACCATGATCGCGCTGGTGTTCGGCGTGAGGAAGAGCCCGGTGCCGATCCCGATCGCGAGCAGGCAGCCGGCGAGCGGGAGACCGGTGAACCCGGGATCGGTGAACAGGGCGAGCGCGCACAGTCCGACCATGATCGTGAACAGCCCGGCGCTGGCGAGGACCCGCGCTCCGAGACGTCTCGCCAGGTGCCCGCTCACGAGCGACGCTCCGGCGAGCCCCACCGCGGCCGGCGTGACCTGCAGGGCCGCCTCGAGGGCGTTGTGCGAGCCCGCCGCCTGCAGGTACAGCGCCATGAGCAGCACCACCGAGAACCTGCTCGCGGCCGTGAGGAAGGCGGCGACGAAGGCCAGCGACCGTTCACGGTCGGCCAGTAGCCGCAGGTCCAACAACGGGTACGGCCGCCGTTCGGCGAGGACGAACACCACCATGAGCACCACGAACCCGGCGCCCGGGACGAGGACGGGCGCGCTGAGCCACCCGCTGCTCGGGCCGAGCGACAACGCGAGCACCAGAGCGGCCAGCGCCAGCGTGGACAGTGCGGCACCTGCCAGGTCGAACGGCTCGCGCGGCCCGCTCCGCGGCGGTGCGCGTCGCAGGATCCGGGCCGCCCATAACACGCCTGCCGCCGCCACGGGCACGTTGAACCAGAACGCCGCCCGCCAGCCGAAGGTCTCCACGAGCGCGCCCCCGACGAGCGGCCCGACCAGCTGGGTGGTCGACACCGCGGTCGTGTTGATGCCCAGCGCCGTGCTCAGCAACCGGGGCGGGAACGTGTCGGCGAGCAGCGCGATCACGTTCGTGATCACCGCGGCCGCACCCACCGCCTGCACGGCCCGCAGGGCGATCAACCACCCTGCGCTCGGCGCGAGCCCGCAGAGAAGCCCGGCGACCGCGAACAGCACCAACCCCGACAGGTACAGCACCCGCCGGCCGACGATGTCCGCGAGCCGGCCCAGCACGAGGATGAATGCCGTGTTCACCAGGAGGTACGAGAGCAGGATCCAGGACGCCTCCGTCGGGCTCGCGTCGAAGTGACGGGCGACGGACGGCAGCGCGACGTCCATGGTGGAGGTGTTGAGCCCGGCGAGCGCGATTCCCGGTGTCGTCGCCGAGAGCACCCGCCAGGCGTAGCTCACCTCCGGATCACGTCGGCGGCGCGCCCCCGCCGCACTGCGCGCCGTGCGTCGGGATCCCTGACGGGATCCACCGCTCACGGTGCGTTGAGCAGCGGGCCCGGCGACTGCGGGTTGAGGAGTGCGTCGTAACCGCCGTCGCAGATCACGACCGATCCGACGAAGGGCGCCGCGTCCGGCCCGACGAGAAAGGTCGCCACTGCGGCCACCTCGTCGGGCGCGAACGTGCGCCCGGCCGGGACCGCGGCCACGGTCGCCGCGGCGCCGTCCGCGAGGGCCGGATCCGTGAAGCGCTCGGCGAGCATCGCCGTGTCGGTGTTGCCGGGCGCGAGCCCGTTGAGGCGGATTCCTGCGCCGATCCAGTCCGGCTCCACCGCACGGGAGCGCACCCAGCGCATCTGAGCGATCTTGGACACCGGATAGCCACCGTGGAGCTCAGCTCCGCGTCGGCAGCTTCCCCGGCCTTCTCCTCCTCGCCCTCGAGGCAGAGCCGGACCAGGTGCTCGGGCACCGGGTTCGGATGGCAGGACACGGTGTTCGAGCAGATCGCCAGGGCGGCCGGGCTGCGGCCCCTGCTCAGCAGCGGGCGCAGTCCCGCGAGGACTCCCACCGTGCCGAAGTGGTTCACCGAGATCAGCCGGGACGGGCTGCGGTTCGTCGGCCCGACCCCGGCCGCGGCCACGACGACGTCGAGCTCCCCGCCGGCGAGCCGCTCCACCTCGCGGACGGCCGAGGCCCGCCCGGCCGGAGTTCCCAGGTCGACCTCCACGTCGGCGCCGGCCAGGTCGACACCGATCACCGTGTGGGCGCGGCGGAGACGGCCGGCGATCGCGGCGCCGATCCCGGATGCGGAGCCCGTGACCACGGCTACGCCCACGGCCGACCTCCTCGTGCCGCGTTCGCCGCCGTCACCGGTCCCCGATCGCCATCTTGGCGAAGACCGGGCTGAGGCTCTCGGCCGGCACCTCCGGCAGCGAGCTCGGCAGCCGCTTGATCTCGTCGACGGTCGGACCCACGCGGTCGGCGATCTCCTTGATCGCGACCGGGTCGAAGCGGAAGACTTCATCGCGTTGAGCCCGAGCATGTCGGCGATCTCCTCCGGCGGAACTCCCGGGAAGGTGTAGGCGATGGCGTCCCGCGAGTACGGGAACGTGCCCTCCGAATGCGGGTAGTCGACCGCCCACATGATCTTGTCGACCCCGATCTCGTGCCGCTTCTCCGCTTCCGAGGGCAGGAACAGGCTGGAGCCGAGGAAGAAGTTGCGCTTGAAGTAGCCGCTCGGCGGCATCGACAGCATGCGCATGCCCGGCGTGAGAAAGGCGAGCAGGCCGGTTTCGTCGCTTCCGCTGTGGTAGAGCGAGTCGAGGTTGCGCAGGTGGTTCGGCACCCAGGCCGAGCCGCTCTCGGAGAGCACGACCTTCAGGCCCGGGTGGCGCTCCAGGACCCCGGAGAAGATGAGCTGCGCGACGCAGCGGTGGTTGAAGAACTGCCGCTCGGCGAACCCGATGGCGATCTCGCCCGGCCCGCCCGGTGTGCCGTTGGGCTGCTCCGGCGGCGCCGAGGAGTGCTTGTGAATCGCGACGTCGAGCTCCTCGCAGACCTCCCAGAGCGGCTCCAGGGAGGAGTGGTGCAGCGGCACGGTGCCGCCGAGCGGCCCGTCCATCGGCAGCAGGATTCCGCCGCGCAGCCCCATCCCGTGGATCGCGCGGACCTCCGCCACGGCGTCGTCGACGTCGTCGAGCAGGACCTGGGCGATGCCGGCGCGGCGCACCGGCGCCTTGTCACAGAAGTCCGCCAGCCAGCGGTTGTGCGCCTGCAGGCCGGCCCACCGCTTCTCGTACTCCGCACGACTCGCGGGCCCCTTGCCGGACAGCACCGAGCCCGGCATGAACGGCGGCGCCGTGTTGGGGAAGATCACCTCCCCGGCGACGCCGTCGAGATCCATGTGCTCGAGCCGGCGGTTGCTGTCCCAGTTCAGCGGGCTGTGCCAGGAGGCCGCGCCGGCGAGCAGCTCGGTCTTGTCGATGCTGAAGTCGTCCCGCTTGAGCCGGGGGTCGACGAACTCCCACGGGTTCGTGTAGCTGGCCGCCCACGCGTCGAACTCCTCGTGCCACTTCTCCGCCAGGAAGGGCTTGTACCCCAGAAGGTCGGCGCCGGCGTGGTTGTCCGAAGAGATCACGACGTAGTGATGGTCGCCCGCTAGCTGCTCTGCCATGGCGATGCCTCCATGTGGGCTCGACGCAGTACTGCGCTCTCCCGGGGCGCAGTCGACGCGCGCGGGAGTAAATGTGTGCAGTTCTGTCTACAAGAAGGTACTGTAGGCAGACCCCTGCCGCTCGTCAACGCCGTCCTCCTCGGACGATCACCGTGGCCCGGGTTGACACCTCGACGAGCCAGTCGTAGCGTTCTTGCACACAAGAACGTATGCAAAATTGCCTGAGCACGCGCGGTGATCACCCCGGCGGGAGAGCGGGCGACCGATCGGCTGCACGGCGGGACCCGACGTCCCGCCCCCGGCGGCCGGTGCGTTCGCCCGCACCGTGCGCTCAACTGCAGGAAGGGGTTCTGACGATGGTGTCGGTGGTGGCCGAACGTGGACCGGCTCCGCAGGGAGAGACAAGCAGCCCGTTGAAGCCCGTGGTGTTCGTCTCGGCGGACAGCCACGTCGGCCCCCGTGCCACGGAGGACCTCCGGCAGTACTGCCCGAAGGCGCTGCTGGACGAGTACGACGCCTGGCTGGCCGCGGTGACGGAGGCGGGCAAGGACAGCGCCTACGACCACCGGCACGCGGGCAACCCCGGCCGGGTGGCGCGCCTGCGTCTCAACGACGTGCCCGGACACCACGACATGACGCCCGGATCGCGGACATGAACCGCGACGGCGTCGCCGGCTCGGTGGTCTTCCACGGCAGCCAGAACCTGGAACCGCTGCCCTTCCTCGACTCCGTCGGCACCCGTCTCTTCCGGACCGGCGGCCCCGACGAGATCGAGATGAGCCGGGAGAGCCTCGAGAAGGTCAAGGTCGGCCTCCGGATCTACAACCACTGGCTCTCGGACGCGTGCTCGATCGAGCCGGAGCGCACGCAAGGCTGGTCCACCTGCCGATGTGGGACCTCGATGCCGCTCTCGAAGAGCTCCGCTGGGGTCACGAGCACGGCTTGCGGGGAGTGAACTTCCCGGCTCCGCGCGCGGGCGTCCGGAATTTCGACGATCCCGCCTGGGACCCGTTCTGGAGCGCCTGCGAGGAGTTCGGCATGCCGCTGACGACGCATGCCGGCGTCGGCAACCCGGCGGAGTGGGCCGGGCCCATCTCCGGCGTGCTGTCCCAGCTGGAGGCCACCGGCTTCAACGTCGTGAAGGGCCTCCACCGCCTCATCTACGGCGGCGTGTTCGAGAGGCATCCCGACCTCCGCATCGTCTACACCGAGCAGGCGGCGCAGCCGTCGATGTGGTGGCCCGGAGCCACCCAGGAGTACGACCACATCTGGAAGAAGCGGCGCTGGCAGGTCGAGGAGCTGTGCCCGCGCCCGCCGTCGGAGTACATGCGCGACAACGTGTTCCTCGGCGCGAGCTTCCTGCACCGGGCTCCGGACGAGCCGTGGAAGGCGCAGCGCGGTGGCTGGGACCGCAACGTGCTCTGGGGCTCGGACTACCCCCACACCGAAGGCGCGCTGGTCGAGCACGGGGACGGGACCTCGACGATCCGCACGTCCCTCGCCTACATCTTCTCCGGGACGGGCGAACGAGCCGTGCGGCGCATCGCCGGCGAGACCGCCGCGACGATCTACGGCATGGACCTCCCCGCACTGGAGAAGGTTGCGGCCCGGATCAACGCCCCGACCATGGAGGATCTCGCCACGGCCCCGGCCGAGGCGGACATCCCGGACTACTGGGACGGCGACGACTAGTGGGGCACTAGAACGGCCACCCGCTCGCCCATCCGGCGAGCGGGTCTCGCCGTACGGCGCCGGACGTCCCGACGGCGCCGACCGTGGCGACGCAACCTCTGTCGCCCGACAGGATGAGGAGACAATCGTGACGCCGGTTTCGGGCGCAACCCGGGAAGTCCGCAACGAGCAGGAACGGGATCTCGCCTTCCTCGACAGCGCGTACACCGTGCCGGACGCGGAGATCGCGAATCTGCACGAGCACGGCTGGGCTCGCCTGCCGGGGCTGCTGAACGCCGAGGTCGTGGCCGAGTTGCGGAGGCGACTCGCGGACGAGCCGCTGCGCCCGCTCGACGCTCTGGGCAAGAGCTACCGAAAGCTGGGCGGGAACACGGCGGCGGACACCGACAGCGAGCCCGTGAAGTTCCTCGACCACGAGCTCGACTCCAAGCACAACCAGAACCACGAGGGCATGGCGTGGCGGAACCCGTTCTTCCGTCGCGTCGGCACCTCACGCCGTGTCGCCGGCGCCGCGGTGCAGCTGATGCGCCGGGACCGCGCGGTCTTCATCCAGGACATCTCGTTCTTCAAGCCCGGCGGAGGGGGCAGCCCGACGGCGATGCACCAGGACTACGCGAGCTGGCCGTTCGACCGGAAGGGGGCGATCACCATCTGGATCGCGCTGGTCGACGTGTCGGAGGACATGGGTCCTCTCGCCTATCTGGAGGACTCGCACCGGGAGGGGCCCCTCGGCCTGGCCGGCAAGCTCGACATCCGCTCCACCTATCCGCACCTCGCCGACGCGAAGGTCGTGGCCGGCCGGGCGCTGAAGGCCGGCGACGCGCAGGTGCACTGGGACCTGACCGTGCACGGCGCCGGGCCCAACGCCACCGACGTGGTGCGCGAGGCGTACCTGACCCGCTTCACCGGCGCGACGTGATCTACAACGGGATCGGTCACCCGCACTACGACACGCTGGGGCTGCAGATCGGCCAGGCGCTCGGCGAGAACGCCGCCTTCCCCCTGGTCGGTCACGACGGCGAGATCGCCCGGGACGAGGAGGGCGAACCATGCACGTGACCGACACATCCGCGATGGAGTGGGAGCGACGCTCAGCAGTCGGGAGGGCAAGGTCTACCGCAAGCTGATCAGGGAGGGAGAAGTCCTCCCCGGGGTCGGCTACTACATCAGGATGACGAAGTTCACGAACGAGGAAGGTCCTTTCCAGGCACCCCGCCACCAGCACGACTTCGAGCAGATCCGCTACTGCCTCGCCGGGAAGCAGAGCTTCGGCGAGGGTTTCGAGAGCGGGGCCGGATCGGTCGGCTACTTCCCGGCCGGAACCGAGTACGGCCCGGAGTACATCGAGGACGCCGAGCAGCTGCTCATCCAGTGGGGGCCCACGTTCGTCTCCAAGACCGAGAACGACGCCGCGATCCTCCGGCTGAAGGAGCGCGGCGAGTTCCGCGACGGCGTCTACCGGTACGTCGACGCCGGTGGCGACGTCCATCGCGTCGACTCGCTGCAGGCCATCTGGGAGGAGGTCTTCGGGCGTCCCCTGGAGATCCCGCCCCGCCGCTACGCGCAGATGGTCCTCATGGACACACACGCGTTCGCGTGGGGGCCCGGCGAGGAACCGCACCTCGAGCGCAAGCAGGTCGGTCGGTTCGGCCACGACGACCTCCTGATCGACGTCGTGCGGTGGACCGGTGACGGTGTGCTCGACCTGTCCGCGGATCGCACGTCGCTGCTGTTCGTCGCCGCCGGCGAGGTGGAGATCGACGGCGTCCCCCGTGGCCCGGGAACTGCCGCGTTCTCGGATTTCGGACACGACGACCGAGTCACGGGAAGGCCCGGGACGGAGATGCTGCGGATCGGGTTCCCGCTGCCGGCGAAGGCCGTCGGGCCCGGCAGTGGCGGACGTGTCCCGTCGACGACCGCGACTCCGGACCCGGTCCGATGACAACCGGCAGTCACGTCCGCAGGAGCTGGGACGCCGGAGGCGTCTGCCTCGGCGGCTGGTGCATGACCGGGTCGCCCTACATCGCGGAGGCCATCGCACGCGCCGGCTACGACTACGTCTGTCTGGACATGCAACACGGCCTGGTCGGATACGAGGCCGTGGTCCGGTCGCTGTTCGCGCTCGCGGGAACCGGCGCGTCGCCGGTCGTGCGGGTGCCGTCACACGAGAGCGGAATGATCGGGCGGGTCCTGGACGCCGGGGCCGAGGTCGTGGTGGTCCCGCTCGTCGAGACGCCCGACGAGGCCGCCGCTGTCGCGAAGGCCTGCCGCTACTACCCGGACGGCCGGCGCAGCGTCGGCTCGATCCGCGGCGGGTACTCCCTGCAGGCCCTGTCGACGAGGTGAACAAGCAGGTCACCTGCATCGTCATGATCGAGTCCATGCGGGGCGTGGAGAACGTCGACGCCATCTGCTCGGTACCCGGAATCGACGGCGTCTACATCGGTCCCGGCGACCTCGCGCTGACCCTGGGGCTCCGCCCCCGGCCTCGCCCACCAGCCGGGCCCGCACGCCGAGGCCATTGCCCACGTTCGCGATCGATGCAACGCACACGGGCTCGTCGTCGGAATCCAGTGCCATTCCGGCGCCGATGCCAAGCGCATGGTCGACGAAGGCTACCGAATGGTGACCGTGACGACGGACTCCACCGTCATCCGGACCGGGTTCGCGGCGGAACTGTCGGTTCTGCGGGTGTAGCGAGCCACCGCCGTTGTCCGGGCACTCCCTGTCTGCCGGCGCACCGGCAGACAGGGAGTGTCCGCACCCTGGTTCGCGACAGGAGCATTCAGTGGAACCGGACCAGCAGGCCATCTACCTGAACGAGTACGCGCTCGGCGGCCGACTGACCGAGGAGAGCTTCTCGGTCCGGTCACGGACGCTACCGCCCGTCCCGGACGGCGGCGTCCTGCTCGAGACCCGGTACCTCTCCGTCGACCCCTACATGCGCGGATGCATGACCGGGCTCGACAACTACTACCTTCCCCAGTTCGACCTCGCGCGCCCGCTGCACTCCGTCGGCATCGGCCGCGTACGCGAGTCCCGCAACCCCGAGTTCGCCGAGGACGATCTGGTCGTCGGCTCCCTGGAATGGTCGCCGGTGTCCGTGTGGCACCCCGCGGAGGGGGCCACCCGACGACCGGGTGGCGCGCTCCGCCGAATCGAGCGGAGCACGATCGCGCCCTCCCATCACCTGGGCGCACTCGGGACGACCGGGATCACCGCGTTCTTCGGCGTGCTCGCCGTGGCCTGTCCACAGCCCGGCGAGACGTTCCTGCTCTCCAGTGCCGCCGGCGGGGTCGGCACCGTCGCCGGCCAGATCGCCAAGCTCCGCGGCGCCCGGGTGTACGGGATGACCAGCACCGCGGAGAAGCGGGACGTCCTCGTCCGCAAGCTCGGGTTCGACGCCGCCCTCGACTACCGCTCGCCCGACCTCGTGGACGAGCTGCGCGATCTCATGCCGAACGGGCCGGACATCTACTTCGACAAGTCGGGGGCAGGCTCGGGCAGACGGTGATGTCGACCATGCGCCGGCCGGCGAGGGTGATCGAGTGCGGGCAGATCGCCACCTACGACGACGCCGACGGCGGATGGCTGGTCGACATCCGCCCCATCCACCGCAACGGCCTGCGCTTCGAGGGTTTCAACCCCGCGCTGTTCACCGAGTTCCACCCCGGCGCGATCGCGCAGCTGGAGCACTGGATCCGGGCCGGCGCCGTCCTTGCCCTCGAGACCGAGCACCGCGGCTTCCCCTCCGCGGTTCCGGCGCTGCTCGACATGATGCGAGGCGGGAACGTCGGAAAGACGATCATCAGCCTGACCGGCTCGTCCTGAGCCCTGCCGGCAGTCTCTCGCGCACTCGTCCGCGCTGCTCAGACCGGCCACGGCGCCCTCCGTCGGGTCGCGATCAGGTCCGAGCGATGCAAGCAGTACGGCTGTTCGGCGGCATCATCTGGCCCAACATCGGTACACACTTGTGCATGCATATTTGAGGCCATATCATCCCACATCACTCGGGACTCCCCCGCAACGGAGGGCGCAATGATGCACCTGGCACGTCGGCAACGCAGTACGGGCAAGCTCGTGGCGATGGCGGCGGCGCTGGCAGTCGCCGCCGTCGGTGCCGCAGCGTGCGGCAACGGTGCGACAGGCGGCGCCGGGGCGGACGACCCGATCAAGATCGGCGTCCTCTACACCGATGACAACCCGCTCGCCGTCTCTCCGGAGATCCGCGACGCCGCCGTCGCGGCCGGGCAGTACATCAACGAGAACGGCGGGATCGGCGGCCGCCAGGTCAGCATCATCCAGTGCAACGGGAAGAACAATCCCGAGAGCAACGTGCAGTGTGCGACGACCTTCGTGAACGAGGGGGTCGTCTCCGTCGTGGGGCTCGACACGCTGTGGGGCGAGAACGGCGTCTCGATCATGGAGCGGGCGGACATCGTGAACCAGACCGTGCCGCTCAGTCATGCCGAGTTCGCCGGCGCCACGGCATTCCCGATGGCCGGCTCCACCCTGACCGGCGGCAGCGCGGTCGCGCAGTTCGCAGCCGCGAACGGCGTGACCCGCGCGGTCTGCGTCTATCCGGACACGGCGGTGCTGAAGGCCGCGTGCGTCGACAACTTCGCCCCCGCGGCCCGGGCCGTGGGCATCACCGACGTCGAGCCGATCAGCATGCCGACCACCGCCACCGACGTCGCCCAGTACGTCAGCCGGGCCGCGCAGCGCCCCCCAGCTCGTCTACTCCGTCAGCGGCAAGCAGACGAACCTCCGCCTGGTCCAGGCCGCGGACAGCATCGGCTTCACCCCCGACTGGGTGTTCTCCGGAGGAACGGCGCAGGCCGACTTCTTCGAGGTGCTCGGCCGGCGTTCGGTCGGCATGACGTTCTGGTTCGACAACAAGCTCTGGACGCAGTCCGACGACTCCGATGTCGCCCTGTTCAACAGCGTGATGCAGCGGCTCGCGCCGACCACGCGGATCGACAACAACGTCGTGACGACGTTCTCCACGCTCATGACGTTGAAGCAGATCGGAGACCGGGTGGGCGGCGACAGGTTCGTCCGCGGCGAGCTCGCCAGAACGCTCAGCGAGGCCGGCCGGTACAAGCAGTTCATGGGCCCCGAGGTCGACACGTCGGTGCACCTGCCCGGGTTCCCGACCGCATTCCACACGGGCGCGTTCCTCTACTCGTGGAACGGCACGGGCTTCGACGCGGCCGGCACCGGCTACTACTCGGTCAACCCGGCCTGACGACCCGATGGGCACCCATGTTCCCGGCGCGGCGCATCGACCAGGAGGAGCGCGTCCGTGAGCCAGTTCCTCCTCTACACGGCGCTCGGGCTCGGGGCCGGAGCCGCGTACGCGCTCATCGCGCAGGGACAGATCCTGATCCATCGGGGTACCGGGGTCGTCAACTTCGCACAGGGCGCGATGGCCATGATCGCCGCGTACGTGTACGTCGGCTTCGCGAACGGCGGCCTCGACCCGGTGGTCGCGGCTCTGGTCGCGCTGGTCGTCGCGGCGATCCTGGGCTGGGTGGTCCAGCGGCTCGTCATGCGTCCGCTGAGCCGGGCACCGCTGCTCGCGAAGCTCGTCGCGACGCTCGGCCTGATGCTCGTCCTGCAGGCGAGCGCCAGCCTGATCTTCGGCGGTGACCTGCGGAACGTTCCACCGCTGCTGCCGGTCGGCACGGTCTCGATGCTCGGCGTCACGTTCGGGCTTGATCGGGTGATCCTCCTCGGCGTGGCGCTCGTCCTCGCACTGGTGCTGAGCCTCGTCGCGCATCGGACGACCTTCGGCGCGCTGCTGCAGGGTGCGGCCGACTCCGAGGAGGGCGTGACCCTCCTGGGCTACTCGCTGAATGCGGTCTCCTCGGCGACCTGGGTGCTCGGCTCGCTCCTCGCGGGCTTCGCCGGGATCATCCTCGCGCCGCTCACCGCCCTGGACATCGTGACGATGGTGCTGCTCATCATCCCGGCACTGGCGGTCTCGCTGCTGGCCCAGTTCTCCTCGTACTGGGTCGCGACGGTTGCCGGGCTCCTCCTGGGTGTCGGCCAGTCGCTCGTGGCGAGCTTCTGGAGTCTCGAGTCGCCGACCATCGAGGGTGTCCAGCAGGCCCTGCCGTTCGTGTTGATCATCATCGTGATGGTCGCCAGGGGCCGCGCGATACCGGGACGGGCGTCGCTCGCGATCGGGCGCCCACCCACGGCGACCCCGGCACGCGGCCGGCCGGTCGTCCTCGTCGCCGCGGTGGTGGCGAGCGTCGTGGTCGTCTACTTCATGTCGGCGTCGTACCAGACGGCCGTCACCATCGGCCTCCTCTCCGCCGTCGTGGCGCTCTCGCTCGTGGTGCTGACCGGGTACGTCGGGCAGATCTCACTCGCCCAGATGACGTTCGCCGGGCTCGGCGCCTACTTCTGCTCGCTGTACGCCGACCGCATGAACGTCCCGTTCCCGATATCGATCGGGCTGAGCGCGGTCACGGTGGTCCCCTTCGGGGTGCTGCTCGCGCTCCCGGCGCTCAAGGTTCGCGGCGTCAACCTCGCCGTCGTCACACTGCGCCGCGGTGGCGGTCGACGCCCTGCTCTTCAACGACTCGTTGCTGACCGGGGGACACAACGGCGCCAAGGTGCCGCCCCCGGAGATCTTCGGGATCGAGTTCGACGGCATCATCCATCCGTTCCGCTACGCGATGGTGGCGCTGGCGATCCTTCTCCTGTGCATCGGCGCCGTGGCCTGGCTCCGCCGCAGCCCGCTCGGCCTGACGATGCTCGCGATCCGCGACAACGAGCGGGCCGCCGCGGCCGAGGGCGTCAACATCGTCGGCACGAAGCTGACCGCGTTCGCCATTGCCGCGCTGCTCGCCGGGGTGGCCGGCGCCGCTCTGGCCTACCTGTACGGGAGCATCTCGTTCGACCGCTTCTCCCCGCTGGCCTCGGTGTCGTTCGTCGCGGTCGCCTACATCGGCGGTATCGGCAGTATCGGGGGCGCCATCGTCGCCGGCATGATCGCGGCCGGCGGACCGCTGTTCAACCTGCTCTCGTCCGATCCGCTGGTCGATCGCTACCAGCTGCTCATCGCCGGGCTCGGCGTCGTGGTCACGGCGATCGCCAACCCCGACGGCGTGGCACCCTACGTCGGCGATCAGCTCCGGCGGCTCCGCGCACGGCTGGGCCCGGCACCGGCTCCGGCTGCCGCCACTGCCGCTCCGCCACCTCGGCCACCGGTCGCCACACCTGCGCGATCGGCTCCGGTCGTGCAGGGACTGCCCGACGGTGCGCCGCAGCCGGCTCTTCTGGAGGTCGGGCACCTGCGCGTGCAGTACTCCGGAGTCGTCGCCGTCGACGACGTGAGCATGACGGTTCCGCGTGGCTCGCTGGTCGGGCTGATCGGGCCGAACGGCGCCGGGAAGACGACCTTCATCGACGCCATCTGCGGGTTCGTCGGCTGCACCGGCAGCATCGCCGTCGACGGCCGGCCCGTCGAACGGCTGCCGGCCTACCAGCGGGCGCGGGCGGGCCTGCGCCGGACGTTCCAGAGCGCCGAGCTGTTCAACGACCTGACGCTGCGGGAGAACCTGCTTGTCCACAGGCGTGGCCACCCGCCGAACCGGCCGGGGATGTCCAGCGACCTCGACGCGCTGTCGATCGGCGAGCTGTTCGAGCTGGTCGGTCTGCCCGGGCGCGGCGACGCGTTCCCCGGCGAGCTGTCCACCGGCGAGCAGAAGCTGGCCACCCTCGCCCGCGCGTTGCACGGCGCCCCCCAGCTGCTGCTGCTGGACGAGCCCGCGGCCGGGCTGACCAGCTACGAGAGCCGCCAGCTGGGAGGGCGGCTCCGCGGTCTGCTGGATCACGGCGTGACCATCCTGCTCGTCGACCACGACCTGAGCCTCGTGATGGCGGTCTGCGACCGGGTGGACGTCCTCGACCGCGGCCGGCTGATCGCCTCGGGCCCACCCGAGGACGTGCGGCACGCACCTCGGGTCCGGAGCGCATACGTGGGCACGGCTGCGGCGACCGTCCGCGGCGACGTCGAGAGGCAGCGGACGTGAGCGATCGGGTACTGCGGATCTCCGGCCTGGTCAGCGGGTACGGGCGGATGGCCGTCGTCCGGGACGTCGACCTGACGGTGGCGGCGGGCCAGGTGGTCGTCCTGCTCGGGCCCAACGGCGCCGGGAAGACGACCGTGCTGCGGACGCTTGCCGGGATCCTGCCCGCACTCGGTGGCGAGGTGGAGGTGCTGGGCGCAGCGCCGTCGGTGCGCCGCCCGCATCTGACCGCTCGTCGCGGGCTGGCCTACGTCCCCGATGACCGGTGTCTGTTCCGGAGCTTGACCGCAGGGCGGAACCTCCAGCTCGCCGCGCGGCGATCCGGCGCCGACATCTCCCTCGTCATGAAGTACCTGCCCGAGCTCCAGCCGTTGTTGGGCCGCCAGGCGGGGGTCCTCTCCGGAGGAGAGCAGCAGATGCTCGCGGTCGGTCGCGGGCTCCTGTCCCGGCCGAGACTGCTGGTCATCGACGAGCTCAGCATGGGGCTGGCGCCGATCGTCGTGACCAGGCTGCTGGGCGTCGTGCGGCAGATCGCCGACGAGCTCGGCATCGGTGTGCTGCTCGTCGAGCAGCACGTGCACATGGCCCTCGAGATCGCCGACGAGGCGTCGATCCTCGGTCACGGCCGGGTCGTCGCGTCGGGACCGCGCGGGACATGGCCGATCAGGTCGAGAGGATCGAGTCCGGGTACCTCGGCGCGACGGCGGACCCGATCGGCGGCGATTAGCGCCCTGCGGCACGGTCGGCCCTGACGGCTCGCTTCGGGAGCCGTCAGGGCGCCCGGGTGTGCCGGACGGGCAGGTGCGTCGCGCCGGCCGTCGAGGCCAGCACGACCCGGTTCCGGAGCACGCCGATGTTCTCGATCTCGACCTCGACGACGTCGCCGTCGAAGACGTCCCGATGGTGGCCGGGTTGCACCGGCGGCGCCACCGTCCCCGTGAAGATGACGTCGCCCGGTGCCAACGTCACGTAGTAGCTCAGGTAGTGGATGAGGTACAGCGGGTCGTTCACCATCTGGCTGGTGCGCCCGAAGGCGACGACGTCGCCGTTGACCCGGATCTCGATGCCCAGGTCGGCGAAGTCGAGGCCGCGGTGCACCACCGGATGGAGCACCGCCCAGCCGTCGACGGCCTTCGACACGACCCGCGAGGGATCGTCCTCGCCGTTCACCTCGACGTACCAGGTGTTCTCGCTCCAGTCGTTACCGACCGTCACACCCAGGATGTGGTCAGCTGCGCGAGCGAGCGGGATACGCCGCCCGCCCCTGCCGACGATGACGACGAGCTCACCCTCGTGGTTGAGATTCCCCGCGTGCCTGGGCAGCTCGACGGTCGCGTCGTGCACGGCGAGCGCCGACGCCTGCTTGGCGAACCACCGGGGATGCGGCGCCGGACCGCGCGGGGCCGCCGGGTCGTTGTAGTTGCTGGCGACACCGACGACCTTTCCGACCCGGTCCGGATCGAGCGGGACGAGAAGCTCGATGTCCGCGAGGGCGAACGCCCGCCCCGTCTCGGCCGGATCGTCCAGGATGTCGCCGTCGAGCTCGTGGACCCGGCCGTCCACCAGGTGGCCGAAACGGACGTCCCCGGCCGCGACCGGAACCGCACGAACGCCGTCACGACCGACCGCCCGCGAGCTGGAGCCCGTCCAGGGAGAGCGGCACGACGTCGGCCTCGGCCCGCGCGAGGCCGTCGACCTCGACGGCGAGCCGGTCGCCGGGGTGGAGCGGGAGCGTGTCGACACCGCCGGTGAACAGCACGTCACCGGGCTCGAGGGTCATGTAGTCGCTGAGGTAGGTGAGCAGGTCGAGGACCGGCAGCCGCATCGCGTCCGTCCCGACGTCCGCCACGAGCCGCCCGCCGTGCCAGGTCCGCACCCGCCGGACCGAGCCGGCCGATCCGGGAACCAGCGGCTTCCCCAGCACCGCCCACGAGTCGACGGCCGTGGCCACCAGCCGTGACGGGCGCTGTGTGCTCCGGCTCTCGCCGTACCATTCCGGCTCGCACAAGGAGAGGCCGGCCGTGACGTCGACGGCCGCCGACGCCATGTCCGCCCGGATCGTGAAGCGGGGGATCCGCTCACCCACGACGACGACGAGGTGGCCGGCCGCCACGACCGCGCAGTCCTCCCCGGGAATCTCGACCACCCCGCCGGTCTCCACGAGCGTTGTCGGGAACATGCTGCAGAGCCGCGGGTGGCTGCCGGCCGCGCCGGCGACGCCGTACTGCTCCCGGACGCCCAGCACCTTGCGTGCGCGAACCATGGTC
The DNA here is from genome assembly GCA_001942415.1 of Pseudonocardia sp. CNS-139. Taxonomy (GTDB): domain Bacteria; phylum Actinomycetota; class Actinomycetes; order Mycobacteriales; family Pseudonocardiaceae; genus Pseudonocardia. Next base: position 14,325 of record MKJX01000011.1, on the reverse strand, counting down.
TCTCCCCGTGGTGACTCACCGGAGTTCCTGATACGGCCGGCGTCCGGCCGGCCGGGCAACGTTCCACGCCGTGTCGCCGTCCCGCCGTCACTCGCCGGCGTGCGAGAACAGCCGCAGGCCGGGCACCGGGACGGGAGCGCGCACAACCGTGCTGCTTGATGCCTCTGTGATGTAGAGGGTGCGCCCGTCCGGACCCCCGAACGCGACGTTGGTCGTCCCGAGCCCCTGCGGGACGTGCACGTGTCCGGCCGGCAGGCCGAACGCGTCGAACAGCCAGACCCGCCCGAGCCCGTAATGTGCGACGGCGAGACCCCCGAGCGCGTCGGTGGCCAACCCGTCCGGCCCACCGGACCCGCCGGACAGGTGCAGGTGCACGCCGGTCTTGCCCACCCGCCCGTCGGCCCGCAACGGAATGCGGTACACGCTGTTCGCCCTGGTCACTGCCACATAGAGGACGTCTCCGCGCGGCCCAGCGCCATCCCGTTGGGACTTGCGAGACCGTCCATGAGCAGCGTGAGCCCGTCGGTGTCGCGGTAGCGGAACACCCGCCCGGTGGGGTTCGCCAGATCGGACTGGCCCTGATCCGAGAAGTAGAGGCTGCCGTCTGCGCCGAACACGAGGTCGCTCACCCCCCGCAGCGCCTCGAAGCGGTACCGGTCCACGACGATGCGGACCTCGGCCGTCCGCGGGTCGACGGCGAGGATGCCGCGACGGTAGTCGGCCACCCAGAGGCTCCCGTCGCGGTGCACGGCCAGCCCGTTCGGCTCGCCCTCGGTCTCGACGAGCACCGCGACGGCGCCCTCCGGCGAGATCGTGAGGATCCGGCCGTGCGCGAGATCGGAGACGTAGAGCGTGCGTCCCGGCCGAAGCACGGTCCCTCGAGGAACGAGTCCACGTGCTCGACCCCGAGCACGGCCTCGGCCCACACCGAGCGCCGGTCGCCCCTCCGCAGCGACGGCGGCAGCGCCGCGAACGGCTCGGCCTCCGCCGGTGCCGCGGCCGACGCGCCCTCGACCGCTCGGCCGGCACCCACGTCAGGCTCCGGTTCGCTCGGACGTCGCGACCGTCCGGTCCGCAGCCCGCTCGTAGAGCTCCAGCGTCCGGTTGATGTCGCGTCGGCGCCGAGCGCCGCGAGGGCGTCGGCCAGCCGCCTCGCCACCTCGCGCGCGAGCGAGAGGCCGTCGAAGCCCGGACCGACCAGGCTGCGACCGAGATCGACGTCCTTCGCCATCAGCCCGAGCGAGAAACCCTGTTCGAGCCGCTCGCCGAACACGTGCCGGGGCATGGTCACCTCGGTGGCGTAGCTACGCCCCGAGGAGATGTTGACGGCCTCGATGAACGTGCGCGGATCCACACCGTTCGCCGCGGCGACCGCGGCGGTCTCGAACGCCAGCATCCGGTGCCCCGCCGCGAGAACGTTGTTGAGCAGCTTGACGGTGTGTCCGGCACCGAGCGGTCCGACGTGGCGCACGTTCGGCGAGATCAGTCCGAGGACCTGGCGGGCCCGCGCCACATCCTCCGCCGGACCTCCCGCGAGCAGCGCGATCGTGCCTGCCGCAGCGCCCTGCGGGCCGCCGCTCACCGGAGCATCGACCAGCCCGACACCGCGCTCGGCGAGCCGGTCCCCGATCCGCCGGGTGATGCGGGGATCGCCGCTCGTGCAGTCGACGAGCAACGAGCCCTCGGCGAGACCGTCCGCCAACCCGAGCGGGTCGAACACCACCGCCTGCACGTGCTCCGACGTGGGCAGGCAGGTGAGGATCACCTTCGAGGTCTTCGCGAGGTCGCGCGGCGACTCCGCCACAGCCGACCCGGCCGCGGCGAGCTCGCGACAGCGCGCGTCGTCCAGGTCGAAGACGGTGAGGACGACACCATCGGCAGCGGCCAGCCGGTGCGCAAGAGCCGATCCCATGTTGCCGAGCCCGACGAACCCGACGTGCAGCGACCCCGTCGTCATGCGTCACCGCCGCAGCCGTGGTCGCGCAGGCACTCGTCGGCGATCTCCATGGCGTTGAGCGCCGGGGGGAAGCCGCCGTACATCGCCATCTGCGTGATCACCTCGACGATCTCCTCCGGGCTGACACCGACGTTGAGGGCGCCACCGATGTGCGCCCGCAGCTGGGCGGGATGGCCGAGGACCGTCAGCGCGGCGATCGTGCAGAGCGAGCGCTGTTGCGGGCTCAGCCCGTCGCGGGCGTAGACCCGTCCGAACACGACCTCGTCGGCGAACCCGAGGAGATCGCGCCGCCGGCTGGGCGCCGCGTCGACGCGGGTGCGCCGGTAGCGCTCGTCCCCGAAGAGCGCCCGCGCGTTCCGCTCTCCTGCCACGGCGTCGCCGCGCGCCGTCTCACCCACGAGCGCCGCGTTCCCGCGCGACCTCGCGCACCGCATCGGCGATCGGCGTGATCCGCGCGACGAAGTTCGGATCCTTGCGGTCGACGACGAACTGCCGGTTGTGGCAGATCGACACCGCCAGCCCGGTGTCGAGCTCGGCCCAGCCGGTCGACCCGCCCGCACCGGGCTGGTTGAGCACGACGGGGTGGCTGCCGTCGTCCGGGATGCGGCGGCGCAGATCGCCGCCGAGCCAGTACCCGCCCTGCCCGATCCACGCCGGCGCCTCGAAGATCATGTCGTCGGCGCGCGTGTCGTCACGCGGGATCCGGAAGGACTCGACCCGCTCGCTCGACAGCAGGCGAACCCCGCGGAAGGTCCCGCGCTGGGCGAGCATCGCGAACAGCCGCGCCACGGACTCCGCGTTCGCGATCGCCCCGGCGCCGGGAAGGCATGCGAACCACGTGTCCTCCCGGTTGTGCACCTCGGGCGCAGCCGCGACCGCGACGGGCTGAGCCGCGTCCCGCAGGTGGTCGGGATCCGTGACGGGCTGCCAGTCGGCCTTCAGCACGGTGACCCGCGGGGCGTGCTGCTTGGGCAGCGGCAGGTGGAAGTCGGCGATTCCGAGCGGTGCGCACACCTCGTCCGCGACGAACTGCGCGACCGAGCGCCCCTCCGGGTCCGCCCGCCGGATCACCTCACCGATCAGCCAGCCCCAGACGAGCACGTGGTAGGCGTTGGTGCTGCCGGCCGGGAACCACGGACGGTGCTGCTCGATGCGACTGATCATCCAGTCCCAGTCGTACATCAGTTCCGGCGTGACTCCGACCGGCATCTGCGGAACTCCGGCCCGGTGGCACAACGCGTCACGGACCGTGATCCGGTGCTTGCCCCGCGCGCGAACTCGGGCAGTAGCGGGCGATCGGCAGCTCGTAGTCGACGAAGCCGCGGTCCGCGAGCACGTGCAGCGCGGTCGCGGTCAGCGCCTTGGTCACGGAGAAGACCTGGAACAGGGTCGACCCGTCGACCGGCCGACCTGCGTCGGAGTCGGCCAGCCCTGCCCAGGTGTTGATGACCAGCTCGTCGCCGAGGTAGGCCGCGACCCCCAGCCCTTCCTCACCCGCGGCCCGGGCCTGGTCCATCGCTGCCTCGACCCGCTCGTCGGTGAGCTTGTCCATGGCGGTTCCCCCTGTCGTCGGGCTACTGGCGTCCGGGAGCCCGAAGGCCTTGGTCGGCACCCCCCGCGAGACGGTGAGCGGCTCGACGAGCAGATCGCCGACGGCCGCGCGAAGCCGCGCAGTCGCCTCGCTCCCCGAGTGCGCCGCCTGCGCCTCGGGGCTCGCGTACAGCTCGTACATCCAGATCGTGTCGGGGTCGTCCTGCGCGACGTGGATGGCGTATACCAGCGTGCCCTCCTCCGTTGCGGCCGCGGCCGCGGCGTCCTCGAGCGCTGCGAACACCTTGTCCCCCTGTCCCGGCTTCGCGGCGAAGCGGGCGAACTGCGCAATCTGCGGCACGGCGGCGAGTCCTCTCGGCACGAACGATCTTCGGCGGTGACGACCGGGATGCGGATCCGATCTCCCACGATTCGCCACAGACTGTATGCGTTTTTGCCTACAGACTCAACGCCCTGCGGCCGTAGGTTCGGCCGGCTCGGGCCGGTACGTGACGCCGAGGAGAGCCACCACACCGACCAGCCCGAGCCCGCAGGCGATGAGGACGCCCCAGCTGCCGGCGACGACGATCCCCAGCGCGGCATCGACCGACAGGGCTCCGGGTCCGGCCAGTGCCACGACCACGGCCGCGAGGGCGAGGACCAGCACGTACTCGTAGCCGTCGCGGAAGACGAAGAAGCCGTTGCGCCGGTGGGCGACCACCCCCGCCACCAGCATGACGCCGACGACGGCCGCCGCCGAGAACGGCGTGAACAGCCCGAGGACGAGCCCGACACCGGCAACGACCTCGACGGTCGCACTCATCGCCGCCTGCAGCAGCCCGTGTCGCAGCCCGAGGCTCTCGAACCAGCGGGCCGCACCGGCGAGCCGCCCGCCGCCGAAGGCGTGGTTGAGCCCGTGCACGACCATGACCCCTCCGACCACGAGTCGCAGTAGCAACATCGCAGCGTCGACCCGATCCATCCCGGTCGCTCCCTTCCGCAGCACCCTGAGTGGCTGTTCGCATGCTCTAGTGTAGTCTAAAATGCATACAAATCATCCGTCAGTGAGGACTCGATGCCGGCACCCCACCCCCGCGTGGACGCCGGGGCCGACCTGCGTGGCGGGTGCCGGCACGGCTGCAGACAGATGGCTCGGCCGGCGTGTCAGGGCGTGGTTGACGTGCCGGCCGGACGTCCGCCGCGACATCCCGTCCCCACATCCGCTTCACACGAGAGGACCCGACCATGACCAACGTGCTGCCGGAAGCACTGACGGCCGGAATGGTCACGATCACAGGGCACGCAGGGGACGAGATTCCCGCGTACCTCGCCACTCCGGCCGGTGCCGACGCACGCGGCTCCGTCGTGGTCATCCACCACATGCCGGGCTTCGACCCGGCCACCAAGGAGATCACCAGGCGGTTCGCCGCACTCGGGTTCGCAGCGATCTGTCCGAACCTGCACCATCGTGACGCTCCGGGCGCCGGTCCGGAGGAGGCGGCGGCCGCGTCGCGAGCCGCGGGCACGGTGCCGGACGAGCGCCTCGTCGGCGACGTCGCCGGGGCCGCGGCCCATCTCAGGGACCTTGCGGGGAGCAACGGCAAGGTCGGCGTGATCGGGTACTGCTCCGGGGGACGGCAGGCGTTCCTGGCCGGCTGTGAACTCGACGTCGCGCGTCGCGGACTGCTACGGCCCTTTCGTCATCGGCACCCCGCCCGCGCGACCGGCCTGACGATCCCGCCCCTCATCCACCGGCGCCCAAGCTCTCCGCTCCCGTGCTCGGGCTGTTCGGCGCCGATGACGTGTATCCACCGAAGGCAGAGGTCGACGAGCTGGAAGCAGTGCTCGCCGGGCTCGGCAAGGACATCGAGTTCCACACGTTCGACGGTGCCGGGCATGCGTTCTTCGCCGTCGACCGGCCGTCGTACCGACCCGATGCCGCGGTCGCGGGCTGGCAGCTGGTCGACCGGTTCTTCCGTCAGCACCTCGGGTAGGTGCGCCCTCGATCCGCCGCAGTCGCGCAGTCCTGGTTCGGACGTCGTCCTGCGCTCGTGACTTGGAGGTAAGCGGCTGATGCTCCAGCCATCCGCGTCGTCCACACCACCCGCCCGGGCCCTCGACGGACTGCTGATAGCCGACTTCTCCCGGGTGCTCGCCGGGCCGTATCTCACGATGCTGCTCGGCGACCTCGGCGCCACCGTGATCAAGGTCGAGAGCGCCGAGGGTGACCAGACCCGGCACTGGGGGCCGCCGTGGCGCGACGGGCGCAGCACCTACTTCCAGGCGGTCAACCGCAACAAGCGATCCGTGGTCCTGGATCTGCGCGACGCCGGGGACCGCGCTCTCGCGGCCGAGCTCGCGAGACGGGCCGACATCCTCATCGAGAACTTCCTGCCCGGGCGGATGGAAGCGTTCGGCCTGAGCTACCAGACGGTCTCCGCCACGAACCCGGGGATCGTCTACTGCTCGCTGACGGGGTTCGGCTCGCAGCCCGGCGCCGCCGACCTGCCGGGCTTCGACCTGGTCGCGCAGGCGGTCGGTGGCCTCATGTCGGTGACCGGACAGAGCGACGGCCCGCCGACGAAGGTCGGCGTGGCACTGGTCGACGTGCTCTGCGGCCTGCACGCAGGGCTCGGCATCCTCGCGGCGCTCACCGCGCGCGAGCGGCTCGGCCGGGGCCAACTCGTCGAGGTGAACCTGCTGACCAGCGCACTGTCCGCGCTGACGAACCAGTCGGCCGCGTACCTCATGGGCGGGGTGGTGCCGGGCCGCACGGGGAACGCCCATCCCAGCGTGGCTCCGTACGAGACGTTCGAGACCGCCGACGGCAGCATCGTCGTCGCCGCCGGCACCGAGCCGCAGTTCGCTCGGTTGTGTCGGTGTCTGGGCATCGACGAAGTCGCCACGGACCCGCGGTTCGCGACGAACTCCCAGCGCATCGCCCATCGCGAAGAGATGCGCCAGATCCTCCTGGCCGCGCTGTCCCGCATCACGTCGAAGCACGCCGTCGCCCTGCTCAGGGAGGCGGGCGTGCCGGCCGGGCCGGTCAACGACATGGCCGGGGCGTTGGAGCTGGCGCACGCCCTGGGACTCGCGCCGACCTGGACGATCAGCGACGTCGACCACGTGCGCGCTCCGATGTCGATGAGCTTGACGCCACCGCGGCCAACCGGCCGGCCGCCCGAGCTCGACGAGATGGGAGACGACATCCGGCGGTGGCTCGCCTCCCCGCCGGCGCCGCGGCGCACGGCCGACGGCGCCGCCTACCTGTAGCCGGACCCGTACGACGGACGGCGAGGTGGTCAGTGCGGCGCGGCAAGCAGTCCGATCACCACCTCCTCGCTCGCGGAACGGTGCTCGGCGCAGAGCCGGACCACCGCGTCCAGATCGAAGACGCGCAGTGCCGCGATGATCGCGGCGTGCTCGTCGACGATCCGTCGCCGCGTCTCGGGCAACCACAGATAGGTCGCCCGGTAGCCCTCGGAGAGATGCCAGAGGCGCTGCACCTCACGCCGGAAGAGACTCAGCGGGGAGAGATCGAAGATCGCGAAGTGGAACCCCCGGTTGCTCCTGAGCAGCTTCGTGACGTCGCCGGCGCCATGGCAGCCACCATCTCGGCGTTGAGCGCGTCCAACTCGGCCAGTTGCCCGGCGGTCGGCCGCTGGATGCTGCGGAGCAACTCGGCCTCGATGATCTCCCGCAGGCGGTACACCTGTGCCAAGTCGTCCGCATCGAGCCGGGCCACGACGTAGCCCCGGTTGTTCTCGTACGTGACGATTCCCTCGGACTCGAGCGTGCGAAGGGCCTCGCGCAACGGGCTCCGCGAAACCCCGACTCTTCTCGCCAGGTCGACCTGCCCGATCTTCTCGCCGGGCAGCAACTCGCGACGCACGATCAGGTCTCGTATGTGGTCCGCCGCCTGCGCGTGAGTTGGGCGGGCTCGCCGTCGTTCAGAGGCTTCGCCGACCCACCGCTACGCATCTCAGTACTCATCGCATCCCCCTTCCTGCTCGCCCGGCGCAGGGGACCGGCGATCACCCGGCCCACGCCGAGCCGGCCGTCCCGCGACGGTCCTTCTGCCGCCGGCGCTGGCCGTCGGTCCGCTTGACCGAGCGACGCACTGTGAGCTAGATTACCATTACTGGCGGCAAAAGTGCACACATAATTGCCTTCGCAGCGTGTACCGACCTCACCGTGGAGCAGACATGCACGAGGACTGGCACTCGTCGGGAACCGGCAAGTCCGCCGACGACGGCGATGACTTCATGCGACCGCTCGACGACTTCGAGGGGATGAGGTGCTGGGGCGAACTGTGGGCCCGTCCCGGGCTCGGTGCTCGGGATCGGAGCCTCGTGAGCATCGCCGTCCTCGCCGCCCAGGCCCGGTTCGACGAGCTGCGCACCCACGTGCGTGGCGCCGTCACCAGCGGGTGCACCGTCGAGGAGATCCAGGAGACGCTCCTCCAGGCGGGGACGCACAGCAGCCGGGACGTCGTCCACCAGTCGTTCCGGGTCGCTCGCGCCGCACTCAGCCAGCCCGTCCGGCGGTTCCCTGCGCGACAGCGGCTGGCGAGCTGAACCTGCCCGATGCGGGCTCGGGGACGAGAGCGAGGCATGCGAACCCGATCACCGCTGTCCGTGACCTCTCATGAGAGTTCGAGGCGTGCGAGACAACAAGATCAAACGGAGCCTGACCGGCGGTGGCCCGCCCCTCTTCGGCGTATCGCTGACGATCACCGACCCCTTCGTCGCCGAAGTGGTCGGCGCCGCGGACTTCGACTTCGTGCTCATCGACACCGAGCACTCCCCCATCACGGTCAACCAACTCCAGACCATGCTGATCGCGCTGCGCAGCGGTGGCTCCACCGTGATCGTCAGGTCCGCGGCCAACGATCCGACCCTGATCAAACAGATCCTGGACCTCGGGGCGGAGGGAATCGTCGTCCCGGGGATCGCGAGCCCTGCCGAGGCGGCCGCCGCGGTCGCCGCCGCGAAGTACCCTCCGGAAGGGATGCGGGGGTTCGGCCCCCGCCGGGCCGCCCGGCTCGACGGAGGTCGCGCGGCGTACATCGATCGGGCCGATGACGAGATCGCGGTGCTCGCGATGATCGAAAGCCGTGATGCGGTCACGGCCCTGGACGACATCCTCGCCACCGAGGGCCTGGACGGCATTCTGGTCGGCCCCGCGGATCTCGCCGTCTCCTTGGGGCACCTGCGCGACCAGGACAACGCGGAAACCGAGGAGGCGATCGAGCAGATCTTCGCGACATGTCAGCGGCACGCGTTCCCGTTCGGGATTTTCGCGGGCACCGAGCCATCGGCACGCAAGTGGTCCGGACGCGGAGCGCGAGTGCTGGCGATCGCGTCCGACATGCAGTTCGTGGACGCAGGGATCGCGCGGACGCGAGCACTGGCCTCCGAGCTCGGCGGCAGCCGCGCATGAACCCGGGAACGCCGGCCCGAACTCGGAGAGCCGTCCGCGGTGGCGAGACGCCCGGTCAGTCGAGGGTCGGCAGCCCGACCACGGTCTCGACATTGTACGAACGCAGGCGGGCGAAGATCGACAGCAGCCGCTTCCGATCGTAGCCGCGGAGTGCGTCTATCGCCTGTCGATGGCCCTTGACCAGACGAGCCATCGTCGCCGGCTGCCATCGATACGCGGCACGATAGGCTATCGACTGGTTCCAGAGCCGATCCAGCTCCCGGCGGAAAACCGCACGGTCGGAGAGTTGGAAGATCGCGAACTGGAACTCGCGATGCGCCCGGATCATCCGCGTGCTGTCGTTCTCCGCCACGCCCGTGGCGAACTCCTCGACCCAGTGCTCGACCTGGGAGACCACTTCAGGCGTGGGCGGGCCGATACTGCGGAGCAGCTCGTCCTCGATGAGAGCGCGCAGCCGATAGATTTGCGCAAGGTCGATCATCTCGAGCTTCGTGACCACATAGCCACGATTCGCCTCGTACGAGACAACGCCTTCGGACTCCAGAGTCCGAAGCGCTTCGCGCAGCGGACTCCGGGATACTCCGAGTCGCTGTGCGATCTCGACCTGGCGGATCTTCTCCCCGGGCAGCAGACGTCGGGCCTCGATGAGCTCCCGCAGCTTGTCAGCCGCTTCGCCCGCGAGCTGAATTGGCTCGGCGGCCGGCTCAACCAGCCCTTCCCTCGATGCCAACTGCCCCTCGATCCTGTCGCGGTCGGTCCGTTCCTGCTCGCAAACCGGCAGAAGACCGTACGCCCAGGCTACCCGACCTGACGGAACACGACGGACCCGACGCTCACGGTCCGGAGCACGTCCGAACGGGCGGCACCGCGGTGTGCGAGCCCGGACCTGCGCCGATCCGCGACGGGCAGGCGGCCGGCGCTGTGGGCCGGCGGGCCGTCCCCTGGAGGAGACGCCCGGTCACCGCAGGGGAGTCACCACCGAAAGTGGCGCACGTTGCCGGATCGGCTGTCACCGGGCCGGGTGCGCGGAATTCACCGTATCCGACGCACCGGACTCAGCCCGTTGAAGTGGCATGAAATGCCGACCGGCACCGTTTCCCCTGGAGCCGGCGCCGATCGTGCGGAACTCCTCCGCCTCTGCACGTGGTCTGCCCGGCCGTGGAAGTCGACCGGGCAGACGTCACGAGGCAGCCTTGTTCCCAGCGAGTCGTGCGGTGCCGAAGCACGCTCCCCGGGTGCGAGCCGACAACGGCTGCGCGCGCCGGTCAGCCGAAGCCGTAGGTCTTGATGTTCGCGAACTGGTCCATTCCGGACCGGCCCAGCTCGCGGCCGGTGCCGGAGCCCTTCGTCCCGCCGAACGGGATCTCGACCGGCGCACCGAGGTAGGAATTGATCCCGACCCCGCCGGTGTCGAGCCGGCCTGCGACCCGGCGGGCTTCGTCGAGATCCTCCCCGAACACCGTTCCGCCGAGCCCGTACTTCGAGCTGTTGGCAAGCTCGACGGCGGCGTCGGCATCCGGGACCCGGTAGATCATCGCGACCGGCCCGAACACCTCCTCCGAGTACACGCGCATCTCCGGGGTGAGATCCGTGATCGCCGCGGGCGCGAAGAACGCACCCGGGCCGGGCATGCGCCCGCCGGGCACGATGACCGTCGCCCCCTTGTCGACGGCGTCCTGCAGCTGCTCCTGGATCCGGTCCGCAGCACCGATGCTGGCCAGCGGACCCACGTCGTCTCCGGGTCGAAGGGGTCACCGATCTTCTGGTTGCCGAACGCCGCCGCGAACTGATCGATGAACGCGTCGGCGACAGCGTCGGTCACGATGACCCGCTTCGGCGACACACACACCTGACCGCCCATGAAGATCCGGCACGCGGCGGCCACCGCGGCGGCCTTGGAGACGTCGGCCGAGTCGAGGACGATGAACGCGTCCGAACCGCCGAGCTCGAGCACAACCGGCTTCACGTGAGCACCGGCCTGCGCGCCGATGATCGCTCCCGTCCGGTCGGAACCGGTGAAGGTGATCGCGCGGACGCGCGGGTCGGCCACGTACGCGGAGACCTGGTCAACGGACACCAACGCGGTCTGGTAGACGTCGGCCGGGAATCCCGCCTCGGCGAACAGCTCGTCGAGCAGCAACGTCGTGCCGGGGCACTGCTCGGCCGGCTTCAGCAACACCGTGTTGCCGAGCATGAGGTTCGGCGCGGTCGCCCGCATCGCCTGGTACAGCGGCCCGTTCCACGGCTCGATTCCCAGCACCACCCCGATCGCTCCCGCCGCACGATCGTCCTTCGCAGGCCCTGGACGTCGACGAGCTCGTCCTTCAGCAGGTCGGCACCGTTGTCGGCGTAGTAGCGGAACATCTGGGCGGCGACACCCGCCTCCGCCACCGACTGGGACAAGGCCTTGCCCATCTCCAGCGTCGCCTGGCGGGCCAGCCTGTCCTGATCACGCTCGATCAGCTCGGCGAAACGGCGGAACAGCTGAACCCGCTCGGCCGGAGCCACCTCCCGCCACCGGAGGAAGGCCGCGTGCCCGCGAGCGAGCAGCGCCTCGGCCTCGTCGTCGGCCAGCGGCGGATACTCGCGAACGACCTCGCCGGTCGCCGGATTGACCGTACGGTAAACCCGCTTCTCGGTGGCGTATTCAGCCCGTGTTGAGGACACCGGGGATCCCTTCAGGCGAGCACGACGAAGGCGGGTGCGTGTGTGATCGCCCGGCCCTCGGAAGAGAAGTAGGTCATCGACTCGTGGTCCTCGATCTCGAAGCTGCTGACCGCGGCGAGGAACTCCTGCAGTCCGACGCGCACTGCGAGCTTGCCGAGATGTGATCCGACGCAGCGGTGGGGGCCGCTGCCGAAGCCCAGGTGCCGGTTCGGGCGTCGGTCGAGAATCACCTGGTCGGGCGCCTCGAACTCGGTCTCGTCGTGGTTGGCCGACGCGATCCCGAACTGGACGGCCTCTCCCTCGCCGATCGGGCAGCCGCCGATCTCGACGTCACGGGTCGTGGTGCGGCGCATGTGCGACACCGGGCTGGCGTACCGGACGAACTCCTCGACGGCCGTCGGCATCAGATCGGGCTGCGCGCGCAGCCTCCGCGCGTCGCCGGGATGGTCGGCGAGCCACACGAGCGCGCTGGTGAGCGCGGCGCCGGTGGTGTGAATGCCACCGAACACGAGCAGGACGACGAGACTCAGCTGCTCGCCACGGTCGAGCGGGCGCCCGTCGACCTCGCCGTTCGCGATGGCGCGCAGCAGATCGTCCGGCCCGGCCTGCCCCGTCCGCTGGTCGAGGGCGAGGCCGATGAACTCCATCAACTCCGCGCCGGCCCGGTGGCCCGCGTCACCGTCGCGTTCCGGCCCGAAGAGGATGCCGCACCACACGTCGAGCCTGTCGAGGTCAGCACCCTCGAAACCCAGGGCCCTCATCGTCACGGTGTGCGCGAAGGTCTCGCCGAAATGCGCGAGATCGATACGCCCGTTCCTGATTTCGCGGGGCAGCATCGTCCGGGCGAGATCACGGGCGAAGTCCTCGTACTTCAGCACCTCGGACGGAGTGAGGTGCGGGTTGAGGACGGCCCGGTACTGCCGCTGCAGCGGCGGGTCGACCTCGAGCGGCAGCATCAACATCGGCTCGCGGGGAAGGGTGACCCCATTCGTCACCGAGAAGTTCTCGTACTCGGTCATGACGCGCTTGACGTCCTCGTATCGGCCGACGAACCAGAATCCGCCGTACCGGTCGCTGTGCAGCACCGGGCACTCGCGCCGCAGGCTCGTCCACAGGTCGAACGGAGCGACCTTGACCTTCGACGACCGGTGGTCGTACTGCAGATCTCCCCATGCCGCGGCCTGCGAGCCTGGGGCGGGGGACTCGACGGTGAGTTCCTCGGCCATAGCGTTTCCTCCTGGCGGACTTGTGGACGTCAAGGCCTGACGAGATATCCGGCGTCGACAGTGAGCGTGGTCCCCGTGACGTACCGTCCGGATTCCGACACCAAGTACACGATCGCATTGCTGATATCGACGGCCTCGATGTAGTTGACCGGAAGCGCGTTGTAGAAGCCCTTGACCGCGTCCGGGTTGGCGACCGCGAATCGATCGAACTCGTCGTTGTGCGCCATCGGGGTGTCCACCCCCGTCGGATGGACCGTGTTCACCCGGATGTTGTGCCGCGCCAGCCGCGAGGCATAGAGGCGCATCAGTCCGATGACGCCGTGCTTCGCCGCGCTGTAGGCCGCGGAACCCGGAAGCACATTGACGCCGAGGCCGCTCAGCCCGGCCGAAGAGCTCGTGATGACGATCGATCCGCCCTGTCCACGCTCGACCAAGCGGGGCGTCACGGTCTCGAGCACGTGCCAAGCGCCGGTCAGCATGGTGCCGATCGCGTCGTGCCATGCCTGCCGGGCGGCGCCCTGCTCGATGATCGGCATGATCCCGGCATTGGCGACGGCGATGTCGACATCACCGAACTCGGCGACGCCCGCCCGGTACACGGCCTGCACGGCTTCGAGATCCCGGACATCCGCGATATCGGCGTGGATGCGGCCGCCCGCCTTCTCCACGAGCCGCTTGGTCTCGTCGAGATCGGCCGGGCCGGGCATCGGGTAGAACACCGTGTCGATCTGCCGGCAGATGTCCAGACCGATGATGTCCGCACCCTCCTCGGCGAGTCGGACTGCGTGCGAACGACCCTGTCCGCGCGCGACTCCCGTGATGAAGGCCACCTTCTTCTCGAGCTGTCCAGGCATTCCCACCGCTCCTGATCGTCCGCTTGCGTGGCCCAGAACTCATTGTTCCTCGAGGCTGATGGCGAACTCGGGACATCCGGCGACCGCGCGCCGCACGGATTCGCGATGTTCCTCCGCCCCGACCTCGATCTTCACCACTCCGAACCCCTGGTCGTCGAAGTCGAACACCTCGGGGCTGTCCATCACGCACTTCGCATGACCCTCACATCGGGAGGAATCTATGGCCACTCGGAACATTGACAGCCTTTCGCGCCTCGTGCGGCCCGCAGGATGCAGCGGTCGGCGACTGGACGCCCCACACTCGCCCCGCAGCCACAGCCTGCGGGACCTGACCGCCCGATCTGCATGCGATTCTGTGTTCAGTTTTGGATGCTAGTCAGCCTCACTTGTGAAGTCAAGCACAGCCCCGACAGGCACCGACGGGGCCTCCGGGCGGGGTTCCCGGCCGCTGGCCGGCCGGGCTCGATCGGACCAGCTGCCGGCCAACAGCGCTCGACATGCCGTCCGGAGCCGTGTCACGTCAGGCCGTCACAGCCGATCGTGTGCAGGTGGGCCCGGTACCACCCGGCCCGCAGGACGTGGCGGAGCTTCCCGCACCTACGCGCGCCGGTCGGTGATCTGGTCGGTGAGCTGGGGGGCGACCGTGAAC
>MKJX01000010.1 GCA_001942415.1 Pseudonocardia sp. CNS-139 | reverse complement strand
GTGCGCAGCACCGCGAAGAGCGCCACCACGGTGTCGGCCGAGCGCGGCAGGCCGAGCGCGACCACCCGCTCCGGGCCGGCGCCGCGTCGCAGCAGGGCCCGGGCCAGCCGGTTGACCTGCGCGTCCAGCTCGGCGTAGGTGAGCCGGACCGAACCCGCGACGACCGCGAGCGCGTCCGGGGTGGCGGCGGCCTGGGCGGCGAGCAGGTCGGCGACCGTCGCGTCGCTCTCGGCCTGCCGGACCCGCTCCCACTCGGCTTCGCGTGCGGCCTGCTCGGCGGGCAGCGCCGCGGGCAGCGCGGCGACGGGCCGGGCGGGATCGCGGGCCAGCTCGCCACACAGCAGCAGGAACCGCTCGACCAGCGCCTCGACGGTCTCGCGGGCGATGAGGTCGGGGCGGTACTCGAGCTTGACCACCACCGGCTCGGCCGGGGCGATGATCAGCGTGAGCGGGTAGTGCGTGGCGTCGATGCCGGTCGAGGCCACGACGCCGTGCCGCGTCTCGACGTCGACGTCACCCGCGCCGGCGAAGTTCTGCAGCACGTAGAGCGTGTCGAAGAGCTGCGGGTGCCCGGCGACGCGCTGGATGTCGCCGAGGCCGAGGTACTCGTGCGGCAGCAGCGCCGCGCGCTCGTCCTGCACCCGCCGCAGCAGGGCGGCGACGGTCTCGGCCGGGTCCGGCCGCAGCCGCACCGGCACGGTGTTGAGGAAGAGCCCGATCACGGCGTCGAGGTGCGGGACCTCCGGCGGGCGGCCGGCGACGGTCGTGCCGAACACGACGTCCTGCCGGCCCAGGCCCGCCCCGAGCGCGAGGCCCCACGCGGTGGTCAGCACCGTGTTGAGGGTGACGCCGGTGGCCTGGGCCAGCGCCGTCAGCGCGACGCGTCGGGGTCGGGCAGCGTGTGCTCGACGAAGACGACCTCGCCCGCCTTCGCGCCCGTGGCCGGGCCCGCGACGAGCGTCGGCGTCTCCAGCCCGGCGAGCGCGTCCGCCCACGCCGCGCGCGAGGCGTCCGCGTCCTGCTGCCCGATCCAGGCCAGGAAGTCGCGGAACGAGCCGGGCGGCGGCGTGCGGTCGGGCTGCTCGGCCGCGTAGTGGCCGAAGAGGCGCTCCAGCAGCAGCCCGCGCGACCAGCCGTCGGCGAGCAGCACGTGGTAGGTGAGCAGCAGCCGGTCGCCGCCGCCGGGCAGCCGCAGCACCTGCAGCCGGGCCAGCGGCGGCGTCGCCAGGTCGAAGCGCAGGCCGCGGTCGGCCGCGGCGATCTCCTCGGCCCGGGCCAGCGCCTGCTCCGGAGGGAGGCCCGAGAGGTCCACCTCGGTCACCGGGATCTGCAGACCCGTCGCGACGAACTGCAGCGGCGTCTCCGCGACGTCGCGCACGAACCCGGCGCGCATCGACGGGTTGGTGGCGAGCAGCGCGGCGCCCGCGGCCCGCAGCCGCGCGACGTCGATGCGGGTGCGCAGGTCGAAGCCCGCCTGGCTGACGTACGACGCGGTGCCGACGCCGTCGTCGAGCCCGTCCAGGAAGAGCAGGCCCTCCTGCAGCGGGCTCAGCGGCCAGATGTCGGCGAGCGGGCCGGGGCTCGCGGCGGCGACCCGGTCGATCTGCTCCTGCGTGAGCCTGACCAGCTCGATCTCGTCGGGCGTGGGGACGGTGCCGGTGCGCACGAGCGCAGCCAGCGCGGTGAGCGCCTCGGTGTAGGCGGTGCCCAGCGCGAGCACGTCGCCGGCCGCCAGCAGCTCGCGCGGCCAGGCCCACGAGACCACCAGCTCGGGCCCGGCCGGGGTGGCGCGGGCGTGCGCGTTGACGTCGAGGCTGTGCCGCGCGGGCAGCGCGGGGTCGACCGCGCCGCCGAGCACGCCGAACTCCGGCGCCCGGCTCCACGGCTCGGCCTCGGTGCCGGCGGCGAACCGGCCAAGGTAGTTGAACCCGATCTCCGCCTCGCTCCCGGCGAGCAGCGGGGCCGACTCGGGGTCGAGGCGGCGCAGCAGGCCGTGGCCCAGGCCGTCGCCCGGGACGGCGCGCAGCCGGTCGCGCAGCAGCCGCAGCGCGGCGGCCGCGGCCGGGCCGCCGGCCATCGCGTCGGGCACGTCCACGCCGGGCAGGCCGAGCGCGACCGGGTGCACGCTGGTGAACCAGCCGACCGTCCGGGTGAGGTCGGTGCCGGGCAGCAGGTCCTCGGCGCGGCCGTGGCCCTCCCGCTCGACGAGCGCCCCGTCGATCCCGCGCCGGGCCAGCGCCAGCGCGAGCGCCGCGAGCAGCACGACGTCCACGCCGGTGCGGAACGCGGCCGCAGGTCGGTCAGCGCGGCCGCGGTGACCTCGGCCGGCACCACCGTCTCCACCTCGGTGACGGTCGCGAGCACGTCCCGGCGGGGGTCGCGGGGGCGGGCCGTGAGCACTCCGCGGCCCGCCGTCACCTCACGCCAGTACGGCAGCTCCGCCCGCACCGCCGGGCCGGTCGCCGCCGCCGCGAGCCCGCGGGCCCACGTCCGCAGCGACGTCCCCGGTGCGGCCGGCTCGGGCGTGCGGCCCGCGCGCAGCGCCGTGACGGCCTCCGCGAGGTCCTCGGTGACGATCTGCCAGGACACGGCGTCCACCACGAGGTGGTGCGCGACCAGCAGCAGCCGCCCGGCGTGCCCCTCGCCCGCGTCGCACCAGACCGCGCGCAGCATCCGCCCGGCCGCGGGGTCCAGCTCGCCCGCGCACACGTCCAGCGCGTCGCGCACGACCGGCCGGAACCCGGTGCCGGCCGTGCCGGGGCACGCCACGCGGCGCACCACGTCCGCCGCCGCGACCGCGCCCGGCGGGGCCATCTCCAGCTCCTCGCCGGCCAGCCGGGCGCGCAGGGCCGGGTGGGTGTCGAGCACGGCCTGCAGCGCGGCCGTCAGCTCGTCGGGTGCCAGGTCCGGCGGCGTGCACAGCACGACGGCCTGGGAGAACCGGCCCACGGGCCCGCCGCGGGCGAGCAGGTCGCGCGCGATCGGCAGCAGCGGCGCGCGCCCGATGCCGGCCTCCGCCGGCTCCGCCGTCCCGACGTCGTCGGTGGCGGCGGCGAGCAGCCCGGCCACCGTCCGCGCGGTGAACACGTCGCGCGGGGCGAACCGGACACCCGCCGCCCGCGCGCGGCTGACCAGCGAGATCGACAGGATCGAGTCGCCGCCGAGGGCGAAGAAGTCGTCGTCGGGACCGACCTGCGGCACCCCCAGCACGTCGGCGACGATCCCGGCGAGCAGCCGCTCCCGCGGGGTGGCCGCCGCCCGGCCGCCGGGGGCCGTGTCGGGGGCGGGCAGGGCACGCCGGTCGAGCTTGCCGTTGGCGGTCACGGGCAGGTCGGCGAGCCGCACCCAGGCGCTCGGCACCATGTGCTCGGGCAGCCGGGCCGCGGCGTGCGCGGCCACGTCCGCGACGTCGGCCTCTTCGGGCACGAGGTAGCCGACCAGCTGCGGCGCGGGCCCGTCCGTGCGGACGACCACCGCGGCGCGGGCGACGGCCGGGTGCTCGGCGAGCACCGCCTGCACCTCGCCCGGCTCCACCCGCTGCCCGCGGATCTTGACCTGGTCGTCGGTGCGGCCGTGATACTCCAGCGCGCCGTCCGGGCGCAGGCGGGCGAGGTCGCCGGTGCGGTAGAGCCGCGCCCCCGGCGCGCCGAACGGGTCGGCGACGAACCGGTCCGCGGTGAGCCCGGGCCGGGCCAGGTAGCCCCGCGCGAGCTGGACGCCGCCCAGGTACAGCTCACCCACCACACCCGGCGGCACCGGGCGCAGCCAGCCGTCGAGCACGAGCGTGCGGGTGTGCGCGACCGGCCGCCCGATCGGGACGGCGCGACCGGCCGGGTGCCCGGCGCACGGCCAGTGGGTGACGTCGACGGCGGCCTCGGTCGGGCCGTACAGGTTGTGCAGCTCGGTGCCCGGGAGCAGCCGCGCGAACGCCGCGACCGACGCCTCCCCCAGCGCCTCGCCGGAGCAGAACACCCGGCGCAGGCCGGTGCAGCCGGCCGCGGCGGGCTCGGCGAGGAACGCGTCGAGCATCGACGGCACGAAGTGCGCCACGGTCACCCGCTCGTCCACGACCACGCGGGCCAGGTACTCGGGGTCGCGGTGGCCGTCCGGGCGCGCGACGACGAGCCCGGCGCCGGCCGTCAGCGGCCAGAAGAGCTCCCAGACCGACACGTCGAACCCGGCCGGGGTCTTCTGCAGCACCCGGTCGTCGCCGGTCAGCGGGTACTCCGCCGACATCCAGAGCAGCCGGTTGGCGATGGCGCGGTGCGTGACGACCACCCCCTTGGGGCGACCGGTGGAGCCGGACGTGTAGATCACGTACGCGGCCCCGTCCGGGCGTGCGGCGCTGGTCGTCAGCGGCGCCGCGGCGGCCCGCTCGGCGCGCACGGCCGGGTCGGAGAGGTCCACCCAGCCCGGCCGGTCGCCGGGCTCGGCGGCCAGCACGACGGCCGGTGCCGCGTCGGCGAGCAGGAAGTCGAGCCGCGCGGGCGGCAGGCCGGGGTCGATCGGGAGGTAGGCGGCGCAACCGCTGCGCGGCGTGCAGCGCGACGACCAGGTCGGCCGAGCGCGGCAGCCGCACGCCCACCACCGACTCCGGCCCGGCCCCGCGGGCGGCCAGCAGCGCCGCGAGCCGGCCCACCTCGGTGTCGAACTCCGCGTACGTGAGGGGCCGCTCCCCCGGCGCCCACACCGCGGGCGCGCCCGGGGTGCGGGCGGTCTGCGCCGCGACGAGCGCGGGCAGCGTCGTCGCGCTCGCGGCGGCCGGCAGCGCGGCGGACGCGGGGCTGCGCGGCGGGTCGAGCGCGAGCGCCCGCTCCTGCGGTGTCGCGATCCCGACGCGCCCGGCCGGGCGGTCCGGCCCGGCCGCGAGGACGGCGAGCAGGCGGCCGAGCAGGGCGTTCGCCTCCTGCTCGGTGAACAGTTCGGTGCGGTAGCCGAGGTCGACGTGCGTGGTCGGGCCCGGCCGGACGACCACGGTGACCGGGTAGTGCGTGGCGTCCGAGCCGCGCACGTCCTCCACGGTGAACCCGGCCGCGCGTTCGTGGCCGGCGAGCGTGGTGTCGTCGACGGCGTAGTTCTCGAAGACGAGCAGCGTGTCGAAGAGCTCCCCGGCGCGGCCGCCCGCTGGACCTCCGCGAGCCCGAGGTGCTGGTGGTCGAGCAGCCCGGCCTGCTCCTGCTGCACGGCGGGCGAGCAGCGCGGCGAGCGGCTCGCGCGGGTCCAGCCGCACCCGGACCGGCACGGTGTTGATGAACAGGCCCACCGCGGCCTCGACGCCCGGCATGTCCGCGGGCCGTCCGGAGACCGTCGCGCCGAACACGACGTCGGCGCGGTCGGCGAGCCCGCCGAGCACGAGAGCCCAGGCCGCCTGGAACACCGTCGCGACGGTGACGCCCGCGGCCCGCGCGGCGGCCTCGACCCCGGCCATGACGTCGGCCGGGACGGGCACCTCGACCCGCCCGGGCGTCCCGGCGCCCGGGGACCCCGCGAGGAGCAGCGGCTCCACCCCGGCGAGCGCGGCGCGCCAGGCCGCCGTCGCGGCGTCCCGGTCGCGCTCGGCGAGCGGGCGAGGAACTCCCG
This sequence comes from Pseudonocardia sp. CNS-139, assembly GCA_001942415.1. Taxonomy (GTDB): domain Bacteria; phylum Actinomycetota; class Actinomycetes; order Mycobacteriales; family Pseudonocardiaceae; genus Pseudonocardia. The sequence continues at coordinate 13,880 of MKJX01000010.1, read as the reverse complement.
GTACGACGGGTGCGCGGCAGCTCCACGCCCGCGTACAGCGCGAACAGCTCGCCCATCAGCACGGGCGTGGACCAGCCGTCGAGCAGCACGTGGTGGTTGGTGACGACCACGGCGACCCGGTCGGCCGCCAGCCGCACGAACGCGTACGCCAGCAGCGGCGCGCGCGTGAGGTCGAAGGGACGGTCCCGCTCCTGCGCGAGCAGTCGTCGAGCGCCGTGGCCGGCTGTCCGGTGAGGTCGTCCTCCCGCCACGGCGGCTCGGCGCTCATGTGCACGACCGCGACGGTCCTGTCGAGCCCGTCGGAGTGGTAGCTCGTGCGCAGCAGCGCGTGCCGCTGCTGGAGGGCGTGCGCGGCCGCGCGCAGCCGGGCCGGGTCGACGTCGCCGCTGATCTCCACGACCTGCTGGGCGACGTAGACGTCCGCGGCGTCGTGGGCGGCGTGGAACGCGAGCCCCTCCTGCAGCGGGCTGAGCGGCCAGACGTCGGCCAGGTCCGGCACGGCCGCGGCGAGCCGGTCCACCTCGGCCTGGTCGAGGGCGACCAGCGGGAAGTCGGACGGGCTGTGCCCGCGGGCCGCCGGGTCCGCGGCCAGGTCGGCGAGTGCGTCGGCCAGGTGTTCGCCCAGCGCGGCGATCTCCGGCTCGTCGAACAGCGTCCGGCCAGGTCCAGCGCACGGACAGCGTCCCGTCGGTCACCCAGGCGTTGACGTCCAGCGCGAACGGGACGGGCATGCCGGGGTCGACGCCGCTGCCGAGCAGGCCGGCTTCGGGCGCCGGGCCGAACGCCGCGTCGGCGCCGGCCGGCGGCGTCACCCGGCCCAGGTAGTTGAGCCCGATCTCGGGACGCCCGGGGAGATCACCGGGGAGATCGCCGAGCAGGCCGTAGCCGATGCCGTGGTCGGGCACCGCGCGCAGGGCGTCCTTCGTGCGCTTGAGCAGCGGCCCGACCGGGCCGCTCGTCGCGACGCGCAGCGGGTGCACGGCGGTGAACCAGCCGACCGTGCGCGTCAGGTCGCGCCGGGGAGCACCTGCTCCTCGCGGCCGTGGGTCTCCAGCGCGAGCAGCACGGAGTCCCGGTCGCGCCACCGCGCGACCGCCACGGCCAGCGCCGTGACCAGCACCTCCAGCGGCGCGGCGGGCGCGAGATCGGTCAACGCCGCGGCGGCGACGGTCGTCGTGTGCGAGCGGGTGCCGGCGGCCCGGTCGAGGGCGGGGTCGAGACGGCGGCGCCCGAGCGGCGCGCCGTCCGCCGCCACCCCCGCGAGTCGCTGCGAAGGTGCGCGCGAGTCGCCGGAAAAGTGCGCGCGAGTCGCATCGCCGTCCCGGTCGACCGGGACGTGCGGGGCGGGGTCGGCTGCGCCGTCGGCGCCGGCCGGGGCGGACGAGCCGTCCACGGTCGCGGACTCGGGGGCGCCCACGCGACCGACCGATGACACCACGCCGCGGGCACCGGTCATCGCGTCCCAGTACGGCCGCTCGGCGGAGCGGTCGAGCTGGGCGAGCCCGGCCGCCCAGGTCCGGAACGAGGTGCGGACCGGCGGCAGCGCCCCGCCCGACGCGGCGACGGCCAGGTCGGCGGCGACGATCCGCCACGACACCGCGTCCACGACGAGGTGGTGCGCCACGAGCAGCAGCCGTCCCGGCGCACCGGCGCCGTCGAGGAACGCCGCCCGCACCATCACCCCGGCGGCCGGGTCCAGCTCGGCGCGCAGCCGGGCGTCCAGGGCCGCGAGGTCGGTGCCGGCCGGCACCACGGTCAGCACGGCCGTGGCGTCGACCGCACCCGGCGGCGGCACCACCAGCGCCGTGCCGTCGAGCCGGGCCCGCCACAGGTCGTGCCGGTCCAGCACGGCCTGCAGGGCCGCCGTCACGCCGTCCGCGTCGAGCCCGGCCGGGGTGGTCAGCAGCACCGCCTGCGAGAACGCGGCCCAGCTCCCGCCGCCTTCGACCAGCTCCCGCATGATCGGGGTCAGTGGCACCCGGCCCAGGCCGGGCCGGGCGCGTCCCCCGAGTCGGGCGCGACCCGGCCGGCGACGGCGAGCAGGCCCGCGACCGTGCGCGCGGTGAAGACGTCCCGCGGCGAGAACGCGAACCCGGCCGCGCGGGCCCGCCCGACGAGCTGGATGGAGACGATCGAGTCGCCGCCCAGGGCGAAGAAGTCGTCGTCCACGCCCACGCCGGACGCGCCGAGCAGGTCGCCGACCACGGCGCACAGCACGCGTTCGTCGGCGGTGCGCGGGGCCCGTCCGGAGCCCTGGACCTGCGGCGCCGGCAGCGCCCGGGCGTCGAGCTTGCCGTTGGGCAGCAGCGGCAGCGCGGGCAGCGCGACGAGCGCGGCCGGCACCAGGTGCGCCGGGAGGACGGCGCGCAGCCGGGTGAGCAGCGCGTCGGGCTCCGCGGCGCCGGTGACGTAGCCGACGAGCCGCGGCCCGGTGCCGTCGTCGCGCACGACCACCGCGGCCTCGGCGACGCCCGGCAGGTCCAGCAGCCGGGCGCGCACCTCGCCGGGCTCGACGCGGAACCCGCGGATCTTGACCTGCTCGTCGGCCCGGCCGAGGAACTCGAGCGAGCCGTCGGCGGCGCGGCGCCGCACGCGGTCGCCGGTGCGGTAGAGCCGCCCGCCCCCGCCCGCCGGGTCGGCGACGAACCGGCCCGCCGTCAGGCCGGGAGCGCCCGCGTAGCCACGGGCCAGCTGCGGCCCCGCCAGGTACAGCTCACCCGCGACGCCGGGCGGCACCGGGCGCAGCCGCCGGTCCAGCACCAGCACACGGGTGGCCCCGACCGGCCCGCCGAGATGCACCTGACCAGCGGAGATGCGTGCCGCCGTGGCGTCGACGGCGGTCTCGGTCGGCCCGTACGCGTTCACGGCGAGCACGCCCGACGCGGCGAGCGCGTCCCACAGCGGCTGGTCGACGGCCTCCCCGCCGACGACCACAACCGCCGGGCGGTGCGCGGGGTCCGCGAGCAGCCCGCCCGCGACGAGGTGCCCGACGAACGACGGCGTGAAGTCGACGTAGTCCAGCCCGGCCGTGCGCACGAGCGCGGCGAACCGGTCGGGGTCGGTGCGGGTGGCGTCGTCCACGACGTGCAGCTCGTGGCCGCCCGCCAGCCACAGCAGCGGGTCGAGCGCCGCGTCGAACGCGAACGAGGCCGTGTGCGCGACCCGCAGCGGCCGCCCGAGCGCCGCCTCGGCGTCGGCGTGCAGCCCGGCCCGGTGCCCTGCGAGCAGCGCGCGCACGGCCCGCCGCGGCACGACCACGCCCTTCGGCGTGCCGGTCGAGCCGGAGGTGTGCACGACGTACGCGGCGGCGTCCGGCCCGGCGCGCCGCGGCTCGGGGCCCCCGGCGGCGCTCAGGTCCGCGACGGTGGCGACCGGCCCGTCCCACGGGAGCGCGCCGTCGGCCAGCACCAGCGCGGGCGGCGTGTCGGCCAGCACGAACGCGATCCGCTCGGCCGGGTAGGAGAGGTCCAGCGGCAGGTACGCGGCACCGGCCCGCCACACGCCCAGCACGGCGACCACCGCGTCGGCGGTGCGCCCGAGCGCCAGCCCGACCAGCGACTCCGGCCCGACGCCGGCACCGGCCAGCCCGCGGGCGAGCCGGTCGGCGGCCGCGTCCAGCTCGGCGTAGGTGAGCCGCTGCTCCCCCGCGACGACCGCGACGACGTCCGGGGTGCGCGCGACGGCGTCCGCGACCAGGTCGGCCAGCTCGCCGTCGAGCGAGTCCGGGAACGCCGGCGCCGGAGCGAGGGCCGCCCGCTCGTCGGCGGAGAGCAGGTCGAGCGCCGAGAGCGGCCGGTCCGGGTCGGCGGTGACGGCGGCGAGCAGCCGCACGAGTCGCGCGACCAGCGTCTCCGCGGTCGCCGCGTCGAACAGGTCGGCGGCGTAGGTCAGCACGACCTGCCGGTCCTCGACCCACGCGAGGTCGAGGTCGGTGGTCGCGGCGGGCACCGGCAGCCGCACCGGCGACACGGCGAGCCCGGGCAGCCCGGGCGGCGGCTCCTCGGCGGCCTGGTGCGTGACCATCACCTGGAAGAGCGGGTTGCGGCCGAGGTCGCGCTCGGGGCCGACGGCGTCCACGACCCGCTCGAACGGCACGTCGGCGTGCGCGAACGCGTCGAGGTTGACCTCCCGCACCCGGTGCAGCAGCTCGGCGAACGACGGGTCGCCGGACAGGTCCGCGCGCAGCACGAGCGTGTTGACGAAGAACCCGACGAGCCCGGTCAGCGCGTCGTCGCCGCGGCCCGCGACCGGCGTGCCCAGCGGCACGTCCTCGCCGGCGCCAGGTGCGCGAGCAGCGCGGCGACGGCGGCCTGGAAGGCCATGAAGACAGTGCCGCCGTGCTCGCGGGCCGTCTCCCGGACGGCCGCGACCAGCTCGGCGGGCAGCGCGTGCCCGACCTCCCCGGCCGCGTAGCCCGTCTCCGGGGTGCGCGCCCGGTCGGCCGGCAGCAGCAGCTCCGGGGGTGCCCCGGCGAGCGCGGCGCGCCAGAAGTCCAGCTGGGCCGCGGCCCGGCCGCCGTCCTCCAGCAGGGCGTGCTGCCAGAGCGCGTAGTCGGCGTACTGGACAGGCAGCGCGGGCCGGTCGTCGGTCCGCCCGGCGCGGCGGGCGTCGTAGGCGGCCGCGAGGTCGCGCAGCAGCGGCCCGGCCGACGCGCCGTCCGCGGCGATGTGGTGCAGCAGCAGGAGCAGCACGTGCCGGTCCGGGGCCTCGCGGAAGAGCCAGGCCCGCAGCGGCGGCTCGCGGTCCAGCACGAACCGGTGCCCGCACGCCTCCGCGACGAGGTCCTCCGCGGCCCGGTCGCCGCAGTCGACGACGTCCAGCCGCGGGCCGAGGTCGTCGTGCACCACCTGGCGGGCGAGCCCGTCGACGGCCGGGAACGTCGTGCGCAGCACCTCGTGGCGCGCGGCCAGGTCGGCGAGCGCGGCGCGCAGCGCGTCGGCGTCGAGCGGGCCGGTGAAGCGCCCCGCGAACGGGATCGTGTAGACCCCGCCGGCCTCCTCCAGCCGGTCCAGGAACCAGAGCCGCTGCTGGGCGGGGGCGAGCGGAAGCACCGCGGGCCGCGCGGCGCGGCGCAGCGGCGGCACGGGCGCGGCGGGCCCGCGGGCGGCGGTGAGCCGGGCGGCGAGCGCCGCCGGAGTGGACGCCTCGAAGACGTCGCGCACCCCCACCTCGGCGCCGAACGCGGCCCGCAGCCGCCCGAGCAGCCGGGTGGCGAGCAGCGAGTGCCCGCCGAGCGCGAAGAAGTCGTCGTCCGGGCCCACCTCGGCCAGCGCCAGCACGTCCGCGAACGCGGCCGAGACCAGCTCCTCCTCCGGGCTGCGGGCGGCCGGCCGGCACTGCGCTCGAACGCGGGCTCGGGCAGCGCGCGGCGGTCGAGCTTGCCGTTGCCGGTGAGCGGCACGGCCGGGATCGCGACGAACGCCGCGGGCACCATGTAGTCGGGCAGCAGCGCGGCGGCGTGCCGGCGCAGGTCCGCGGGCTCGGGCGGGGACCCGGGCGCGGCACCGGCCGGCACCACGTACGCGACCAGCGCGTTCGCCCCGCGGCGTCCGGGCGCACCACGACGACGGCGTCGGCGACCGACGGGTGGCTGCGCACCGCCGCGGCGACCTCGCCCGGCTCGATCCGGAAGCCGCGGACCTTCACCTGGTCGTCGGCGCGGCCGAGGTACTCCAGGCCGCCGCCGGGGTGCCGGCGGGCGAGGTCCCCGGTGCGGTAGAGCCGCGCGCCGGGGGCGCCGTGCGGGTCGGCGACGAACCGGGTCGCGGTCAGGCCGGGCCGGCCGAGGTAGCCGCGGGCGAGCTGGCGTCCGCTGACGTACATCTCACCCTGCGCGCCGGGCGGCACCGGGTTGAGGTCGTCGTCCAGCACCACCACCCGCAGCCCGGGCAGCGGCGCGCCGATCGGGCTGCCCGTGCCGCCCGTCCCGAGCGGCAGGTGCGTGACGTGCACGGTGGTCTCGGTGATCCCGTACATGTTGACCAGCGCCACCTCCGGGTGGCGGGCCTGCCACGGCGCGAGCCGGGCGACGTCCAGCGCCTCCCCGCCGAACACGACGTAGCGCAGCGCGAGCGGTGCGCCGGTGTCGGCCTCGGCCAGCGCGGCGAACGCGGACGGGGTCTGGTTGAGCACGGTGACCCGCTCCGCCGACAGCAGCGCGCGGAACCGCTCGGGCGAGCGGCTCGTCTCCCAGTCGACGACCACGAGCCGCCCGCCGTGCAGCAGCGGGCCCCACAGCTCCCACACCGAGAAGTCGAACGCGGCCGAGTGGTAGAGCGTCCAGACGTCGTCCGGGCCGAGGTCGAACCTCTGGCGCGCCGCGTCGAACAGGCCGACGACGGCCGCGTGCGGCACCTGCACGCCCTTCGGCCGCCCGGTCGAGCCCGAGGTGTGGATGACGTAGGCCGGGTGCCCGGCGACCAGGCCGGTCTCCCCCGGGTCGGCGCCGGCGTCGTCGGGGCGCACGACCGGCAGCCCGGGGATCTCGGGCCCGTCCGCGCCGGTCACGAGCGCGACGGGCGCGGTGTCGGCCACGACGTACGCGATGCGGTCGGCGGGGTGGTCGCGGTCCAGCGGCACGTACGCCGCACCGGCGCGCACCACGGCGACCAGCGCGACCACCAGCTCCGCCGACCGCGGCAGCGCCACCGCGACCGTGCGCTCGGGACCTGCGCCCAGCGCGCGCAGCCGGCCGGCCAGCCGCGCCGAGCGTGCGTCCAGCTCCGCGTAGGTCAGCGACGGCCCGCCCGGCACGGTGACGGCGACCCGGTCCGGATGGGCGGCCGCGGCCCGCTCGAACAGCTCCGCGAGCGTCGGCCCGTCGTGGCGCGGGCCGGGCACCGCGGGCTCGGCCTCGAACACGGCCCGCTCGGCGGGCAGCAGCGCGTCGAGCCGGCCGACGGGCGCGTCCGGGTCGGCGACCATGCGGTCGAGCACGGCCAGGTAGCGGTCGAGCAGCCGGGCGGCGGCCGGCGCGTCGAGCACGTCGGGGCGGTGGCCCAGCTCCACCACCGTGCGCGGCCCGGGCCGCACCACGAGCCACGCCGGGTAGTGCGTGGCGTCGCTGCCGGACACGGACCCGACGGGCAGCCCGGACGCGGCCTCGGCGGCGGCGAGCACGTCGGTGTCGACGGCGTAGTTCTCGAACGCGGTGAGCGTGTCGAACAGCTCCGCGTGCCCGGTGAGCGCCGCGATCTCGGTGAGCCCGACGTGCTGGGCGTCGAGCAGGTCGGCCTGCGCGGCCTGCAGGGCGCGCAGTGCGTCGAGCACCGAGCCGCGCGCGTCCGGCCGGACCCGCACCGGCACGGTGTTGACGAAGAGCCCCAGCATTGACGCCGCGCCCGGCAGGTCCGCGGGACGGCCGGACACCGTGGTCCCGAACACGACGTCCGGGTTGCCGGTGAGTCGGCCGAGCAGGATCCCCCACGCGCCCTGGAACAGCGTGTTGACGGTCAGCCCGGCGCGCCGCGCCAGGTCGGTGACGCGCGCGGTCGCGGCCTCGTCCAGCTCGGCGCTCACCTTGCCGGGCACGACGGGCCCGCGGTCGCGGCCGGGTCCGAAGAGCAGCGTCGGCGCCTCGAACCCGTCGAGCGCGGCGCGCCAGGCGCGCAGCGCCCGGTCCCGGTCGCGCCCGGCGAGCCAGGCCAGGTAGTCGCGGAACGGCCGCGGCCGCGGCAGCCCGGCCGGGTCGCCGCCGGCCGCGTGCAGCGCGAAGAGGTCGGCGAAGAGCAGCGGCACCGACCAGCCGTCCAGGAGGATGTGGTGGTGGGTGAGCAGCAGCCGCGCCCGCCCGTCCGCGTGCCGGACGAACGTGAACCGCAGCAGCGGCGGCTCGGCCAGGTCGAAGCGGCGCGCCCGCTCGCGTGCGCGCAGCGCGTCCCACGCCTCGGGGCCCGCGGGCAGGTCGACGACCTCGAACGGCACCTCCACCGCCCGCGGCACCACGACCACCGGCTCGTCGACGTCCTCGGTCCAGAACGCCGAGCGCAGCACCGGGTGCCGGTCGACGAGGGACTGCGCGCTGCGCCGCAGCCGGTCCGCGTCGACCTCCCCGTCGAGGTCCACCGCGGTCTGCACGACGTAGACGTCGCCGCCCGCGCGGTCCCAGGCCGCGTGGAAGAGCAGCCCCTCCTGCAGCGGGGTGAGCGGCAGGACGTCCTCGATACCGGAACCGTCCGTACCGCTCATCGCTTCTTCCTCCACTTCGCTTCGAGCCGGTCGATCTGGCTCTGCTTCAGGTTGACCAGTGCGAGGTCGGACGGGGTGTGCCCGCCCGCCGCGCCGCCGCGGACGTGGGCGACCAGCGCGCGCAGCGCCGCCGTCCAGCCGTCGGCGAGCCGCTGGACGCCGGCCCGGTCGAGCACGCCGCCGGGCCACGTCCAGTCGAACGTCAGCGCGGGCCCGTCGGGCCCGTCGAGCGCGTAGGCGACCACGTCGAGCGGGTGGCGCAGCGGCATCGCGGGGTCGGCGCCGGAGCCCAGCTCCGGCGTCTCCGGGGCGGGCGTCCACGGCGCCGCCCCGCCGCGGACGGAACGGCCGAGCCAGTTCAGCGCGACCTGCGGCGCGGGCCGCCCGGCGAGCTGCCCGGCGTGGCGCAGCAGCCCGAAGCCGATGCCGTTGTCCGGCAGCGCGCGCAGCTGCTCCTTGACCCGTTTGAGCAGGTCACCGGCCGCCGGGCCGCCGCGCAGCACGTCGTCGAGGTCCACGCCGGCCGCGTCCAGCGCGACCGGGTACGCGGTGGTGAACCAGCCGACGGTCCGGGTCAGGTCGGCGCCGGGCAGCACGTGCTGCTCGCGCCCGTGCCCCTCCAGCTCGACGTGCACGGTGTCGCGCCCCGACTCGCGGGCCAGCGCCACGGCCAGCCCGGTGAGCAGCACGTCCGGCACGGCCGCGTGGAACGCCTCCGCCACCGCGCCGAGCAGCGGCTCCGCGTCCGCGGCCGGGAGCGTGGTGCGCAGCGTCCCGGCCGCCGCGGCGACGTCGACGGCCGGGTCGAGCGGCCGCCCGCCCAGCACGGGCTCCCCGGCGGGGAGCATCCGGGTCCACAGGTCCAGCTCGCCGGCCCGCGCGGCCGCGAGGTCCGGCAGCGCGGTGGCCCACGTCCGGAACGACGTGCCGACCGGGGCGAGCCGCACCGGGGCGCCCGCGGCGAGCGCGTCGGCCGCCGCGGCCAGGTCCGGCACGAGGATCTGCCAGGACACGGCGTCGACGACGAGGTGGTGCGCCACCACGAGCAGCCGCTGCGGGCCGACCCGGGTCACGTCCAGCACGCGGCCCGCGGCCGGGTCCAGCCGTTCCCGCCCGGCCGCGACGGCCGCCCGGACCTCGTCGCCGGTCGGGACGCCGCCCGCGGTCGCGACCGTGTGCACGAGCGGCGCCGCGTCGACCGACCCGGCCGGGGCGATCTCCAGCCCCGGCCCGCCGGTGCGGGCGCGCAGGACGTCGTGGTGGTCCAGCAGCGCGCGCACGGCGGCCACCAGCACCTGCGGCCCGGCGTGCGCCGGCAGGTGCAGCAGCACGGCCTGCGAGAACCGCCGGGCCGCCGCGGCGTCGGCCGCGAAGTCGCGCATGATCGGGGTCAGCGGCACCGGTCCGGTCGCGGCGCCCGGCGGCTCCGTCTCGACGTGCTCGGCCTCCGTCGCCACCGCGGCCAGCCCGGCCGGCGTGCGCCGGACGAACACGTCGCGCGGCGTGACCGCCAGCCCGGCCCCGCGCAGGCGGCTGACCAGCTGGATCGAGACGATCGAGTCGCCGCCGAGCGCGAAGAAGTCGTCGTCGGCGCCGACGGCGCCCAGCCCGAGCACCTCCCCGACGAGCGCGCAGACCAGCTCCTCGACCGCCCCCTCCGCGGCCCGCGACGGACCGCGCCCGAACTCCGGGGCGGGCAGCGCGCGCCGGTCGAGCTTGCCGCTCGGGGTGAGCGGCAGCGCGTCCAGCACCACGAACGCGGCCGGCACCATGTGGTCGGGCAGCCGGGCCGCGAGCCGTTCCCGCAGCACCTCGGGTTCGGGCTCGGCGGCCGCCGGCACGACGTACGCGACGAGCCGCCGCACGTCGCCGTCGGTGCGGGCGACCACCGCCGCCGTGCGCACGGACTCCGGCGCGACGGCCAGCAGCGCGGCCTCGACCTCGCCCAGCTCGATGCGGAACCCGCGGATCTTGACCTGGTCGTCGGCCCGTCCGGTGTAGAGCAGCTCGCCGTCGGGGGCGAACCGCACCAGGTCGCCGGTGCGGTAGAGCCGCTCCCCCGCGGCGAACGGGTCGGCGACGAACCGGCCCGCGGTGAGCCCGGCCCGGCCCAGGTAGCCCCGCGCCAGCTGGACGCCCGCGAGGTACAGCTCCCCCACCGCGCCCGGCGGCACCGGGTTGAGCGCGGCGTCGAGCACGTAGACGCGGGTGTTGTGCACCGGCCGTCCGATCGGCACCGGCGCGCGCCCCGCCACGCAGCGGTGGTGCGTGACGTCGACCGCGGCCTCGGTGGGCCCGTACAGGTTGTGCACCTCGGCACGGCTGCGCCGGCGCAGCTCCGCGACGTCCTCGGCGCCGAGCGCCTCGCCGCTGCACACCACCAGCCGCAGGTCGGTGAGCGCCGCGACGGTCGCCGCGTCCGTGCCGGCGAGGAACCCGCCGAGCATCGACGGCACGAAGTGCACCACCGACACGCGCTCGCTGCGCATCACCCCGGCCAGGTAGGCGGGGTCGCCGTGCGCGCCCGGCCGGGCCATGACCAGCGCGGCGCCGGTCTGCAGCGGCCAGAACAGCTCCCACACCGACACGTCGAAGCTCGCCGGGGTCTTCTGCAGCACCCGGTCGTCCGGGGTGAGCCGGTAGGCGGCCTGCATCCAGTCGAGCCGGTTGACGATCGCCCCGTGCGACACGACCACGCCCTTCGGCCGGCCCGTCGACCCGGACGTGTAGATCACGTACGCGGGATGGCGCGGGTCGAGCGCCGGCAGCTCCGGGACCTCGGCCGGGGGCACGTCCTCGACCAGCAGCGTCGCCGCCCCCGCCGGGACGCGCCCGGCCGCCGCACCCGTGGTGAGCACGATGGCCGGGGCGGCGTCGGCGAGCATGAACGCGAGGCGGTCCAGCGGGTAGTCGAGGTCCAGCGGCAGGTACGCGGCTCCCGCGAGGTGCACCCCGTACAGGGCCACGGCGAGCGCGACCCCGCGCGGGACGGCCACCGCGACCACGTCCTCCGGGCCGACGCCGCGCGCCGCCAGCTCCCGGGCCAGCCCGCCGGCGCGGGTGGCCAGCTCGGCGTAGGTGAGCGTGCCGTCCTCCGCGACCACCGCGGGCCGGTCCGGGAAGCGCCGCGCCGCCGCGAGGAACCGGGACGGCAGCGTGCCCGGCTCGGCCGGTGCGGCGGTGTCGTTCCAGGTGACGAGCATGCGGTCGCGTTCGGCCGGCGACAGCACCGGCACCTCGCGCAGGTGCAGGTCCGGGTCGGTCGTGACGGCGTCGAGCACCCGCTCCAGCCGCTCCAGCAGGGCGTCGGCGGTGGACCGGTCGAAGCGCTCGGTCGCGTACGTCAGTACCAGCTCGACGTCACCGCGGTCCGGCCGGGTCAGCCACGTCAGGTCCAGGTCGAACTTCGCGGCGGCCGACCCGAGCGGCGCCGGCTCGACCGCCACCCCGGGCAGCCCGGCGTCCAGGCCGGTCAGCTCCTGGCGGGCCACGAGCACCTGGAAGAGCGGGTGCCGGGCCAGCGAACGCTGCGGCGCCAGCTCGTCCACGAGCCGCTCGAACGGCACGTCGGCGTGCGCGTGCGCGGCCAGGTCGGTCTCCCGCACCCGGGCCAGGAGCTGCGCGAACGTCGGGTCGCCCGCCAGGTCGGTGCGCAGCACGAGCGTGTTGACGAAGAACCCGACGAGGTCGTCGAGCGCGGGGTCGCCGCGCCCGGCCACCGGCGTGCCGAGCGGCACGTCGTCGCCCGCGCCGTGCCGGTGCAGCAGCAGCGCGACCGCGGCCCGGAACACCATGAACGCCGTGGTCCCGGTCGCGACGGCGAGCGCCTGCACCCGCTCGGCCAGCGCCGCGGGCACCGGCCGGGCCACCGCCGCACCCGCGTGCGACGCCACCGCCGGGCGCGGCCGGTCGGCCGGCAGTTCCAGCTCCTCGGGCAGCCCGGCCAGCGCCTCCCGCCAGTACGCGAGCTGGCGGGACAGGAGGCTCTGCGGGTCGTCGGCGGAGCCGAGCGTCCGGTGCTGCCACAGCGTGTAGTCCGCGTACTGGACGGGCAGCGGCGCCCACTCCGGCGCCGCGCCGGCCAGCCGCGCGGCGTAGGCGGTGCGCAGGTCGGCGAGCAGCGGCCCGGCCGACACCGCGTCGGTGGCGATGTGGTGCGCGAGCAGCAGCACCGTCGCCCGCTCGGGGCCCGCGCGCAGGACCCACGCCCGGATCGGCAGGTCGACCGCCACGTCGAACCTGTGGGCGCAGGCCGCGGCCACTGCCGCGGCGACGTCGGTGACGTCACGCACCTCGACCACCGGCGCCACCCCGGTGCGCACCGCCTGCCGGGCCACCCCGTCGGCCGCCGGGAACACCGTGCGCAGGCTCTCGTGCCGGTCGACGACGTCACCCAGCGCCGCGGCCAGCGCCGCGTCGTCGAGCGGGCCGGTGACCGTCAGCGCGATCGGCACGTTGTACGTCGTGCTCGGCCCCTCCAGCTGGTGCAGGAACCACAGCCGCTGCTGGGCGGGCGAGAGCGGCAGCGCCCCGCGGCGGGCGGCCGGGCGCAGCGGCGGCCGGTCCCCGGCCCGCGCCCCGGCGAGCGTGGCGGCGATCCCGGCGGGGGTGCGCGCGTCGAACACCGTGCGCACGGACAGCTCCACGCCGAACGCGTCGCGGATGCGTCCGACCAGCCGGGTGGCGGTCAGCGAGTGCCCGCCGAGCGCGAAGAAGTCGTCGTCCGGCGCCACCGCCGCCACCCCGACGACGGCCGCGAACAGGCCGCAGACCAGCTCCTCCGCCGCCGTGCGGGCCGCCCGCGCCGGGCCGCCGGCCGGCACGGGCGCGGGCAGCGCGGCCCGGTCCAGCTTGCCGTTGACCGACAGCGGCAGCGCGGCCAGCTCGACGAGCGCGACCGGGACCATGTAGTCCGGCAGCGTCGCCGCGAGGGCGCGCCGCAGCCCGTCGGCGTCGAACGGGCCGTCGGGCACCACGTAGCCGACGAGCGCGCCGTCGCGGACCACCACCGCGGCCTCCGCGACACCCGTTTGTTGGAGCAGCCGGGCCGTGACCTCGCCCGGCTCGATGCGGAACCCGCGGATCTTCACCTGGTCGTCGGTGCGGCCGAGGTACTCGCAGGTGCCGTCGCGCCGCCAGCGCGCCCGGTCGCCCGTGCGGTAGAGCCGGGGCCGCCGAGCGTGCGCGACGAACCGGCCGGCCGTCAGCGCGGGCGCGCCGGCGTACCCGCGGGCCAGCTGCACGCCGCCCAGGTACAGCTCCCCGGCGACCCCGGGCGGCACCGGGCGCAGCCGCTCGTCCAGGACGTGCAGGCTCGTGCGGGCGACCGGCCGCCCGATCGGCACGGGCGCACCGGGCGTCCAGTCCGCGCACGGCCAGTACGTGACGTCGACGGCGGCCTCGGTGGGGCCGTACAGGTTGTGCAGCGCCGGGCCGTCCGGGAAGACCTCCCGGAACGCCGCGACCGACGCGGGCGCGAGCGCCTCCCCGCTGCAGAACACCCTGGTCAGGTCCGTGCACGCGGCCGCGGCCGGCTCGGCGAGGAACACGTCGAGCATCGAGGGCACGAAGTGCAGCGTGGTGACCCGCTCCGCGCGGACGAGCCGCGCCAGCGCCGCCGGCTCGCGGTGCACGCCCGGCTCGGCGAGCACGAGCGTGGCGCCCCGGCTGAGCGGCCAGAAGAACTCCCACAC
>MKJX01000009.1 GCA_001942415.1 Pseudonocardia sp. CNS-139 | reverse complement strand
GAGCACCTGCCGGGTCTGCGCGACGCCCAGTGCGGCCGTCGGCTCGTCGAGCAGCACGACCTTCGAGTCCCAGAGCACCGCCTTCGCGATCGCGACGGTCTGGCGCTGCCCGCCGGACAGCGCCGCGACGGGCATCCGCACCGACGTCACGGTGCGCACCGAGAGCGACGCGAGCGTGCGGCGCGCGGCCTGTTCCATGTCGGCCTCGTCGAGGAGCCACGACCGGCCGCGCTCGCGGCCGAGGAACATGTTCTGGACGATGTCGAGGTTGTCGGCCAGCGCGAGGTCCTGGTAGACGACCTCGATGCCGAGCCGGGCGGCGTCGGTGGGCGCGTTCAGCGTCACCGGGCTGCCCTCGAAGAGGACCTCGCCGCTGTCGATGGGGTGGATGCCCGCGACGCACTTGACCAGCGTCGACTTGCCGGCGCCGTTGTCACCGACGAGGGCGGTGACCTCACCGGCGCGCACGTCGAAGTCGACGTCGTGCAGCACCTGCACGGCGCCGAAGCTCTTGTTCACCCCGCGCAGCTGCAGGATCGGGTCGGTCATGGGTTTCTCCTCGGACCGTGGCGGACGCGGGCGCGCAGGGGCCCGGCGCCCGCGTCCGCACACGGGGTTGTTCGTGGACGCTGGAGGTCGCCGTCAGCCGGCGGAGATGCCGAGCTGCTGGCAGGTCGCCTGCAGGTCGCCGACGCAGATCTCGGAGGCCTGCACGGCGCCGTCGTCCACGACGGCCTTGACGTTGTCCCGGGTGATCAGCTGCGGCTCCAGCAGCACGGACGGGACCTGGCGGTTGCCGGTCGGGTCGTTCTCCGTCTGGGTGGCGATCGCGTCGGCCGCGGCGGTGTCGCCGTTCGCCAGCGCGGCCGCGAGCCGGGCCGTGGCGTCGGCCTCCTGCTGGATCGGCTTGTAGACCGTCATGTACTGGTCGCCGCGCAGGATGGCCTGCAGGCCGTCCGGGGTGGCGTCCTGGCCGGTGACGATCGCCTGGCCGTTGAGGCCGTACTTCTGCAGCACGGTGATGATCGCGCCCGCGAGGCCGTCGTTCGCGGCCACGACGCCGTCGACGCGGCCGCCGTTGCCGGTGAGCAGCTGCTCGAAGGTCACGCCGCCCTGCTGGTTGTCCCAGTCGGGGATCTTCTGCGAGGCCACGAGCCGGTACTCGCCGGAGTCGTACTTCGGCTTCAGGACGATCTGCTGCCCGTTGTAGAAGAGCGTCGCGTTGTTGTCGGTCGGGGCGCCCTCGATCTCGATGACCTGGGTGCCGGCGGTCTTGCCCGCGGCGGTCAGGCCCTGCACCAGGCCCTGGCCCTGCAGCTCGCCGACCTTGGTGTTGTCGAACGAGACGTAGTAGTCGCTCGTGCCGCCCAGGTTGAGGCGGTCGTAGTCGATCACCGGGATGCCCTGCGCCTTCGCGCGGGCGGCCACGGCGGCCCCGGACTCGCTGCTGATCGAGGCGATGACCAGCACGCGGACCCCGCTGGAGATCATCCCGTCGGCCAGCGTCGAGAACGTCTGCTCGTTGCCCTGCGCGTTCTGGATGTCGGCGTCGAGGCCCTGCGCGGCCATGGCCTGCTCCAGCAGCGGCCGGTCGAAGCCTCCCAGCGGGCCGAGCTCGCGGTCTCGGGGAGGATCACGCCGACCCGGATGCCACCGGAGGGGGCGTTGCTGCCCGAGCCGGCCTCGCCGGACGGGGCGGCGGCGTTCTGGCCGCACGCGGCAAGGGTGAGGGTGAGCGCCAGACCCAGGGCCGCAAGCGCGGTTCTCCTGATGCGCATGATCGTCCTTCCACAGCGTCGGGGACCGGCCCGCCGTCGGCGGGCAAATGTTGTGCTCGACAACGTATGTCGCGATCGCGAGTGGCGCCAAGCACAGTGGATCGTTCAAGTGATGTCTGTTGAGTCACGATCCGGTCTCAGGAGCCGGGATTTGTTGTGCGTCGCCACGGTCGGGGGTCATCCGACCCCCGGAGCGGTCACGCCGGGCGGACGCGGACGGTCACGCCGCCTGGACGACGGACTTCGTGACCTGGGCCACAGCCACGAGGCGGTCACCGACCGCAGCCGTCACGGACAGGAACGCCACGCGGCCCGCCCGTCTTTCCAGCGTGCCCGTGACCTCGACCTGCTCGCCGTCCTGCGCGGGGGAGACGAACTGGGCGGCGGTCGCGTGCGTGACGGCGTGCTCGTCGGCGCCGAGCTCCGGCAGCAGGGCGAGGTAGGCGGCCAGCTCGAGCACGCCCGCCAGCGCGCCCCCGTGCAGGCCGCCCACCCCGTTGCCGGCCAGCCCGGACACCGGGAACACGACCCCCACCGTGGGGTCGGCCGGATCGAGGTAGCGGACGTCGAGCGCGTGCTGCAGCGGCACGGCCATCGCCTGCGCCGCGCGGTCGGCAAGCGCCTTCCCCGACAGCTCTCGTTTCATGGTCGACAGCCTGCCGGAGCACCGGAATACATGGCGGCGCTGCGGGATTCGAGTTCACTCCCACGGCCTGATATCACCCGAGCGGGCGTTTCTCGGATCACCCAGCGTAAAGGTTGGCACTGTTACTGAGCGTCACACTTTATCCCGTTCGGCTCACGCTCTCCGGCGCGTCGCCGTCCCGGGACCGCAGGGCAACGGCGGCCACGACCGCCGCGATGCCGAACCCCTCCCACAGCGAGCACCTGTGCCAGGCCCAGAAGTCCGACCACCGTGGCCGTGGCCGGCAGCAGCGCGAGCAGCACCGCGAACCGGGCCTGCCCGACGCGGCGCAGCACGACCTGGTCCAGCACGTAGGGCACCACGCTGGAGAGCACGCCCACCCCCACGCCGAGCAGCAGCACAACCGGATCGAGGAGCGCCCCGGGGCCGCCCGGGCCCGGTACCAGCAGCAACGGCGACAGCAGCACCGCGGCCACCGCGAAGCCGACGGCCATGTCGTCGAGGCCGTTCCCGCCGCTCGCCACACGCTTGCCGAGCACGATGTACGCGGCCCACAGCGTCGCGGCGCCGAGCGCCCACAGCACCCCGGTCGGGCTGCCTGACCAGCGCACATCCGCGATGAGCAGCACGCCGAGCGCGGCCAGCAGCACCGCGGCGACGTCGCGCGGGCGGCGCGAGGCGACCGCGGCGACCGCCACCGGCCCGCAGAACTCGATCGCGACCGCCGTGCCGAGCGGCAGCTGCGCGATCGCCTCGTAGAACGCGACGTTCATCAGGGCCGTCGCCAGACCGAACGCGACCGCCCGCACGAGCCGCCGTCCGCGCCACGCCGCGCGTCCCGGACGGCGCCACGCCAGCAGCACGGCGGCCGCGCCCACGAGTCGTAACACCGCGACGGCGGACGGCGACAAGCGGTCGAAAAGTCCGACAGCGAGCGCCGCTCCGACGTACATGGAGACGCCGCCGACGACGAACAGGAAAGGCGCCGGGAGCCTCGTGTTCAAGCCGGTCGACACGTATGCGCAGCGTAGTCGGGCTGCCGAGAGTGTTTACACGTGCCGTCTTGCACCTTGCTCATCGGCACCGCATCATTCACTCGTAGTCAACTGGATCTGCAGGAGTCACCGGAGCGCCACCGCGAGGACCAACGCCCGACCACTCTCGGTCGAACGTGACGGCCGTCGCGACGCGCCTCGGGAACACGTGCAGGGGGTGCTGTACGTCTGGGAGAGTGGGCGCACCGCGCAAGCGGTCGTCACGGTAAGCGGCCCCGGGCTCACGCCCGAGGTCGAAGGAGGGAGACCGCTATGCAGCCAGGAACCCTGACCCGGCCCGAGTTGACCGCCGCCGACCGCTGTGACCGGTGTGGAGCGGCTGCGAAGGTGCGGGCCGTGTTGCCGTCGGGCGGCGAACTGCTGTTCTGCGGTCACCACGCGCGTGCCCACGGCGACAAGCTCCGCGAGCTCGAGATCGACGTGCAGTCCGGTCAGTGATCGCGGGGCCGGCCCCTGACCGGCCCGGATCCCACAGGCGTCAAAGGGCGGGACCCACCTCGGGTCCCGCCCTTTGCGCGTCCGGGGGACGCTAACGCCACGACCTCAGCGTCGCGATCCGCTCCTCCAGCTGCTCGATGTTGGCCATCGCCGTCGGCGGGCCGCCGCACCGGGCGCGCAGCTCGTTGTGGATCACCCCGTGCGGCTTGTCGGTGCGGTGGTGGTGCAGCGCCACCAGCGTGTTCAGCTCCTTGCGCAGCGCCGCGATCTGCTCGCGCACCGACATCGGCTTCCGCTCGGCGGGCGGCGGGGGCGCGGCGGGCGGCGCGGCGGGCTTGTCGCGCGAGCGGGTCATCCAGTCCTTCTGGCGCTGGTTGAGCAGCGTGCGCACCTGGTCGGGCTCCAGCAGGCCGGGCAGGCCGAGGTAGTCCTCCTCGTCGGCGGAGAACGACGTGCCCTCGTAGATGAGCTGGTCCAGCTCGGCCTGCGCGCCGAGCGCGGTGAACGCCTTCTCGTCCTCCTCGCCCGGCTCGTCCTCCTGCCGCTGGGCCTGCGCGAGCAGGTCGTCGTCCCACTGCTCGTCGGCGCGGTGCGGCTTGCCCAGCACGTGGTCGCGCTGCGCCTCCAGCTCGGACGCCAGCCCCAGCAGCACCGGGACGCTCGGCACGAACACCGACGCCGTCTCCCCCGGCCGGCGCGACCGCACGAACCGGCCGACGGCCTGCGCGAAGAAGAGCGGCGTGGACGCGCTGGTGGCGTAGACGCCGACCGCGAGCCGCGGCACGTCGACGCCCTCGGACACCATCCGGACCGCGACCATCCAGCGGTCGTCGGAGTCGGTGAACCGGGCGATCCGCTCCGACGCGCCGGCCTCGTCGGACAGCACGACCACCGGCGGCGTGCCCGTCACGTCGGTGAGGATCGCGGCGTAGGCGCGCGCCGTCGTCTGGTCGGACGCGATGACGAGCCCGGCGGCGTCGGGCATGCCGCCCTCGCGGTGGGCCGTGAGCCGGCGGTCGGCGGCCGAGAGCACGGCCGGGATCCACTCGCCGCCCGGGTCGAGCGCGGTGCGCCACGCGCGCGCCGTCTGCTCGTTCGTCATCGGCTCGCCGAGCCGGGCGGTGATCTCCTCCCCCGCGCTCGTGCGCCAGCTCGACAGGCCCGAGTAGGCGAGGAACACCACCGGCCGCACGACGCCGTCCGCGAGCGCCTCCGCGTAGCCGTACGCGTGGTCGGCGCGGCTGCGCAGCGCGCCCTCCGCGTCCGGGACGTACTCGACGAACGGGATCGGGTTGTCGTCGCTGCGGAACGGGGTGCCGGTGAGCGCCAGCCGCCGCGTCGCGCCGTCGAACGCCTCCTTGACGCCGTCACCCCACGAGCGGGCGTCGCCCGTGTGGTGCACCTCGTCGAGGATCACGAGCGTGCGGCGGTTCTCGGTGCGGGCCCGGTGCAGCAGCGGGTGCGACGCGACGCCGGCGTAGGTGATGGCGATGCCGGTGTAGTCCGAGGACGTCGCGCCCGCGGAGTTGCGGAACTCCGGGTCGAGCGCGATGCCGGCCTGCGCGGCGGCCGCGGCCCACTGGTGCTTGAGGTGCTCGGTGGGCGTCACGACGGTGATCGCCTCGATCGTCCGGTCGGCCAGGAGCTCGGCCGCGACGCGCAGCGCGAAGGTCGTCTTGCCGGCGCCGGGCGTCGCGACCGCGAGGAAGTCCTGGGGCGAGCCGGCGAGGTAGCGGGCGAGCGCGCTGCGCTGCCAGGCCCGCAGCGGGCGCGACGAAGGAGCGATCTGCTGGGCCTGGGACACACCACTCCCTGACGTCTCGCCTGCATCCGACTGCCGTGCGGCATCCGCCGCCCCGTCGCGGCCCAGCCACCCGGCCGTCGCGGCCGAGGGCGTCGATCAGGGTAACCCGCGGCGGCCGCGCGCCCGCCGCGGCCCGCCGGGCGTGCCGCTCGCCGGACGCCGCCCGGTCCGGTGCTCCCGACCGGGTGAACGGGGGCTTGCCTCGGTCCCGGCGGCGCCCATGCTGCCGCTGCCGGGCCCGCCGGCACGGAGGTACCCACATGACGGACGAACGCCCTGAGCCGGACGCAGGCCGGCGCCGACCGGCCGTGCCGGGCATGCGGCTGGCCGCGGCGCTCGCCGGGCGGCCGTTCACGGTGGCCCGCCGCGGCGCCGGGCTCGCCGCCGAGCTGGCCCGCATCGGGCTCGGCCGCTCCCGGCTGGCCCCGCCGCCGGACGACGCCCGCTACGCCGACCCGGCCTGGCGGGAGAACCCGTTCCTGCGCCGGGCGGTGCAGGTGCACCTCGCGACGAGTGCCACCGCCCGCCGCCTCGTCGGGGACGCGCACCTGGACCCGGACGACGAGCACGCCGTGCGGGCCGCGCTGGGCGCCGTGTCGGACGTGCTCTCCCCCAGCAACAGCCCGCTCAACCCCGCCCTCTGGCGGGCGGCGCTGGACCCGGGCACGCCGGCGCCCCGCCCGACCCCGGCGACCACCGAACCGCGGCCCGAGCCACCCGCCACCGAGCCCGTTACCCAGCCGATCCCCGTCGCCGGGGTGGAGGTCGGCTCCGACGTCGCGGCGACGCCCGGCGCGGTCGTGCTGCGCACGCCGGTGTTCGAGCTGCTCCAGTACCTGCCGCAGACCGAGGCCGTGCGCGACGTGCCGCTGGTGGTCGTCCCGCCGCTGCGCAACCGCTACTACCTCGCCGACCTCGCCCCCGCCGCAGCATGGTGGAGCACCTCGTGCGCGGCGGGCAGCAGGTGTTCGCCGTCTCGTGGCGCAACCCGGACGCCGGGCAGGCCGGCTGGGGCGTCGACACGTACGGGCAGGCCGTGCTCGACGCGATGGACGCCGCCGAGCACGTCGCCCGCACCCCGCGCACCGCGCTGATGGCGTTCGGCGCCGGCGGCACGCTCACCGCGATGGTGCTCGGGCACCTCGCCGCGATCGGCGCGCAGGAGCGCGTGGCGTCGGTGACGTTCGGGGCGACCGTGCTGGACCGGGAGGCCGGGAAAGGCACCGCCACCGCCGACCCGCTGACCTGGCCGGGCCGCCCGGCGCCGGACGTGCCGCGTGAGGTCCGGTTCTGGCACGCCGACACGCTGCGGGTGCCCGCGGGTGTGCAGCGCGGGCTCTCCGACGTCGTGGAGCGCGGCGCGCTCGCCAGCCCGGGCGCGGCCTACCTGCTCGGCACCACCATCGACCTGGCCAAGGTCGACCGCGACTGCTACGTCGTGGTCGGCGCGGGCGACCGGGTCGCGCCGTGGCCGGACGTGCACCGCGTCACCCGGCTGCTCGCCGGGTCGTCCCGCTTCGTGCTGGCCGACGGCGGGCACCTCGGGTCGCTGGTCAGCCCGCCCGGCGAGCCCGGCCTGACGTTCCGCACGGCGGCGTCCGTCACGGGCGCGGCCGCGGACGGCGGCCCGCCGCACGGCTGGGTCGCGCTGACGGCCACCGAGCCGGGCTCGTGGTGGGAGGACCACCTCACCTGGCTCACCGAGCGCACCGGCCCCGCCCACGACGCGCCCCCGGAGCTGGGCGGGCGGGGCATGCACGCGCTGGCGCCCGCGCCGGGCGAGTACGTGCGGAGCTAGGGCACAGCGGCGACCGCGAGCCGGTAGGAGGACCGGCGGGTGGCGCGCATCGTCGTCAGCTCGGAGAGTTCGAGCCCGCGTCGGCGAACGCCCGGCGGAACTCCTCCTCGTACGTGACCCGCCCGAAGTGGATCGTGGTGACGTGCCGGGCCAGCGGCTTGGCCCACTCCAGCAGCGCCGAGCGGCTGTGGTGGAACGTCTGCGTGCTGAACACCCGCCCGCCCGGCACGAGCAGCTCCGCGACGTGCCTGATCGCCGCCACCGGGTCGGGCAGCAGCATGAGGCTCGCGGAGAAGTAGGCGGCGTCGTAGGGGCCGCCGCGGTGGTCGTACACCGACGCGTCCAGCGCCCGGACCTGCGACGAGAGCCCGGAGCGGGCGATCGACGCACGGCAGCGGGCCAGGTAGTCGGGGTCGACGTCGAGGCCGACGACGTCGAGGCGCTTGGCCCGCACGAGGTCCGCGCAGCGGGCGAGCGCCGCCCCGGTGCCGATGCCCACGTCCAGCAGGCGGGCGCCGTCGGGCAGCCGGTGCAGGACCTGCCGGTACCACTCGGCGGTCATGCCGGCGACGAACCGGTCGTAGACCCAGCCGCGCACCCGGCGGCTCACGGCGGAGCGAGCGCTCAGTCGTCGTCCCCGCCCTTGCGCAGCCCGTCGAAGACCTCCTTGCACGCCGGGCAGACCGGCGAGCCCGGCTTGGGCGACCGCGTGACCGGGAACGTCTCGCCGCAGAGCGCGACGACCATGGTGCCGAGCACCGCGCTCTCCGCGATCTTGTTCTTCTTGACGTAGTGGAACATCTTCGGCGTGTCGTCGCCGGTGGTGTCGGTGCCCTCGGGCCGGGTGTCGACGTCGGGAAGAACCTGCGTGGCCATGTCGTCCATGATGCCGCACGTGTCACCTGCCGTCGCACCGTCTCCCGAGGTCGCCGCCGCGCTCGCGGCCGGCCGGCCCGTCGTCGCGCTGGAGAGCACCCTCCTCGCGCACGGCCTCCCCGCCCCGCAGAACCGCGCCGCCGCGGCCGAGCTGGAGGCCGCGGTGCGCGCGCACGGCGCCGTGCCGGCCACGGTGGCCGTGCTCGACGGCGTGCCGCGGGTCGGGCTGACCGCGGCCGAGCTGGACCGGGTCTGCGGCGGCGGGCTGGCCAAGCTCTCCGTGCGCGACCTGGGCCCGGCCGTCGGGCTGGGCCGCGACGGCGCCACCACCGTGGCCGCGACCGCCGCGCTCGCGCAGGCCGCCGGGGTGGCGCTCTTCGCGACCGGCGGGCTCGGCGGGGTGCACCGCGGCGCGCGCGACACCTGGGACGTCTCGGCCGACCTCGGCGCGCTCGCCGGCACCGCCGTGCTCGTCGTGTGCTCGGGGGTCAAGTCGATCCTCGACGTGCCCGCGACGCTGGAGGTGCTGGAGACGGAGTCGGTGCCGGTGCTCGGCTACCGCACGGACGCGTTCCCCGGCTTCTACCGGCGCGACTCCGGCCACCCGGTGCCCTGGCGCGTCGACTCGCCCGCCGAGGCCGCGGCCGTCTGGCGGGCGCACCGGACACTGGGCGGCCCGGCCGGGGCCGTGCTCGCCCAGCCCGTCCCGGCCGCCGACGAGCTGGACGCCGGCCTGCACGACCGGCTGCTCGCCGAGGGCCTCGCGCTGGTGGCGGAGCGCGGCGTCACCGGCAAGGACGTGACGCCCGCGCTGCTGGAGCACTTCCACGCGGGCAGCGGCGGCGCGAGCCTGCGCACGAACCTCGCACTCGTGCGGGCGAACGCGGAGCTGGCCGCGCAGGTGGCCGTCGCGCTGGCCCGGGTGCCGTGATGGCGCCGCGTGTGGTGGTGGTCGGCGACGCGGGCGTCGACGTGCTGGTCGAGCCGGCCGTCCCGGCCGTGACCGGCGCCGACGTGCCCGCCCGCATCCGCGCGACGCCCGGCGGGGCGGGCGCGAACACGGCGGTGTGGCTCGCCCACCTGGGCGCCGAGGCCGTGCTCGCCGCGCGGGTCGGGGCCGACGGCGCGGGCCGGGCGGTCGCCACCCACCTGCTGACGGCCGGGGTCGAGCCGGTGCTCGCGGTGGACGGCGACCACCCGACGTGCACCGTCGTGGTCCTGCTGGGCGACGTGGGTGAGGGCGAGCGGACGATGCTGTCGGACCGCGGCGCCGCGTCCCGGCTCGTCCCGGCCGACCTGCCGGACCTGACCGGGGCCGACCACCTGCACGTCTCGGGCTACGTGCTGCTCGACCCGTCGTCGCGGCCGGCCGGGCTCGCCGCGCTGGCCGCGGCCCGCGACATCGGGCTGACGACGTCGGTGGACCCGCAGGCGGCGCCCGCGCTGGGGCCGGACTTCCTCGGCTGGGTGAAGGACGTCGACCTGCTGCTGCCCAACGCGGCCGAGCTCGCCGCGCTCGGCGGGCCGGACGCGGTGCTCGCGCACGTCGGCGCGGTGGCCGTGACCGACGGGCCGCGCGGCGCGCAGTGGCTGGAGGACGGGCTCGGGTGGGCCGTGCCCGCGCCGGCCGTCGAGGCCGTGGACCCGACCGGCGCGGGCGACGCGTTCGACGCCGGGCTGCTCGTGACGTGGCTGCGCGGGGCGAGCCCGGAGGAGGCGCTGCGGGCCGGGTGCGCGGCCGGGGCCGCGGCCGTCACCCGGCGGGGGGCCCGGCCGCGGTGAGCGTCAGTTGTCGATGACGGTGTGGCTGCGCTGCTCCAGCTCGCGGCGGCCGGGCCGGAAGTGGCTGACCTTCTCGGCCTTGCGCGGCAGCCGGTCGTTCGCGACGAGCACCGCCACCCACGGCAGCGGGATCGAGAGCACGAGCAGGCCCACCGCCAGCCACGGGATCTGGTAGAACGCCGCGGCCGCCAGCATGAGCGGGATGCGCATCCCCATCATGATCTTGTAGCGCCGCTTGCGCTCCGCGAGCTCCTCCTCGTAGGAGCGGGCGCGTCGGTGATCAGCACCGGGTCGCTGTCACGTTGCGCGTCGTCCACGCCGGACCCCCTTGCTGACCGTGCGGTGCGGGCCGGCCGCTCCACCGCCTCCGGGCCCCATCGTGCCACTCGTGGCGGTCCCCCGCGCCGGGGGTGGCGCAGTTGTCCCGGAGGTCCTATTCGCCCCCCGGGACGCCCCCGTGGCGGTGCGCGTGCAGCAGGAGGTCCCGGTCGACGACCCCCTCGGAGACCACGTCGAGCAGCCGGCGGGTCAGCTCGCCGGTGACCCGGTAGCGCACGAGCCGGCCCTCGCGGTGGGCGCTGACCATCTCGTGCGCTTGAGCAGCCGCAGCGCGTGCGAGACGGCGCTGTCGCTCATCCCGACGGCGAACGCGATGTCGGAGACGCACAGCTCGCCCGCGTGGTACACGGCCATGAGGATGCTCAGCCGGTGGACGTCGCCGAGCGCGTCGAGCACCGAGGCCGACCGGCGCAGCCGCTCCTCGTCGGCGAGCACCGCCGTGGCGTCGCACACCTTGTCGGGGTCGACGACCCGCGCGTCGCGCCGGTCCGGCGGCAGGCGGTGCACCCCGGTCAGCCCGCCGCCTGCGTGGCCGCCTTGGCCGCGGCCTTCTTGGCCTGCTTGAAGTCGCGCACCTTCACCAGCGTGTCGGCGTCGACGACGTCGCGACGGACTTGTGCACGCCGTCCTCGCCGTAGCCGCCCGCGGCCTCGCGCCAGCCGGGCGGGGTGACGCCGCGCTGCTTGCCCAGGAGCGCCGTGAAGATCTGCGCCTTCTGCGTGCCGAACCCGGGCAGCGCGGCGATGCGCCGGAACAGCTCCCTGCCGTCGGGCACGTCACTCCAGATGAGCGTGACGTCGCCGTCGTACTGCTCCACGACCGCGGCGGCCAGCGCCTGCACGCGCCCGGCCATCGAGCCCGGGTAGCGGTGCACGGCGGGCGGGCCGCGGAAGACCTGCACCAGCGCGTCCGGGTCGTACGCGGCGAGCTCGCGGGCGTCCAGCTCGGTGACGCCGAGCCGCTCGGCCAGCAGTGCCGGCCCGGCGAACGCCCGCTCCATCGGGAACTGCTGGTCCAGCAGCATCCCGATCAGCAGCGCGAGCGGGTCGCGGTCGAGCAGCGCGTCGGCGTCGACGTCCTGGGCGAGACAGAGGGCCACTCCGGCAGGGTACCGCCCCTCCCCAGGACCCCCCTCCAAGTGCGTTATGGAGCCATAACGTCGTTCGAGACCCCTGCTGACAGCGTTATGGAGCCAGAATGCGGTGGGTGGGCCCGGGCTGAGTGCTCGGCCGGCCGTGCGCCGGGCGAGGATGGCGCGGTGCTTCCGCATCTCTCCCCCGCCGTGGCCGGCGCGCTGCGCACCGCGCTGCGGCGGGCCGGCTACACCACCGACGGCGTGCGGGACCTGCTCGGCCACTCGGCGCACGCCGCGCTCGGCCGCGGCGAGGTCGAGCCGGCCTTCCGCGCGAGCCGCGACGGCGGCGAGCTGGGCGTGCTGGTCCGGCTGCTGCTGCTCGGCGCGGCCGAGCCGGACGCGGCCGTCACCGCCGCGCTCGCCCCGCTGGCCCCCGCCGACGCGGCGGCCGCGGGCCTGCTCGTGCCCGAGGGCACCGGCTGGCGGGCCGCGCTGGACCTGCGCCCCTACGGCGACGACGACGGCGACTGGTGGGTGCTCGCCGACCTCGACGCCCGCCGCCAGCAGCGCGACCACGTCACGGGCGTCGGGGCCGCGTCGGTGACGCTGGCCGCCGCGACCGTCCGCCGCCCGGTCGGCACGCTGCTCGATCTCGGCACCGGCTGCGGGGTGCAGGCGCTGCACGCCGGCCGGCACGCCGCCGCGGTGACCGCCACCGACGTCGCCCCGCGGGCGCTCGCGATGGCCCGGGCCACGTTCGCCCTCAACGAGCTGGACGTCGAGCTGCTGGACGGGCCGTGGCTCGCGCCGGTGGCCGGGCGGCGGTTCGGCCAGATCGTGTCCAACCCGCCGTTCGTACCTGGCCCGGCGCGCGTCGACTACGTCTACCGCGACTCGGGGCAGGCGGGCGACGCCGCGCTCGCCGGCCTGCTGCGCGCGCTGCCCGGGCACCTGGAGCCGGGCGGGGTGGCGCAGCTGCTCGGCTCCTGGCTGCACGTGCGCGGGGAGGACTGGCCCGACCGGGTCCGCTCCTGGCTCCCGGACGGCGTCGACGCATGGGTCGTGCAGCGCGAGGTGGCCGACCCGAACCTGCACGTCGGCACCTGGCAGCGGGACGCCGGGCTGGATCTCGCGTCCCCGGACGCCCGCGCGCAGGCCGGCGCGTGGCTGGACTGGATGGAGCGCGAGCGGGTCGAGGCGATCGGCTTCGGGTTCGTCACGCTGCGCCGCACCGACGGCGCCCCGGCGGTCGTGTTCGAGGACGTCCGCGGCGACGTCGAGGACCCGCTCGGCCCGGAGACCGCCGGCTGGCTCGACCGGGTCGACTGGCTGCGCGCCCACGCCGGCGACGACGCGCTGCTCGGCGCGCCGCTGGCGCTCGCCCCGACCGTCGTGCTGGAGCGCTACGCCGAGCCCGGCGCGGAGGGCTGGACGGAGGTCGGCGCCGCCGTCGCCCGGATGGACGGTCCGCGCTGGCGCCACGAGGTGGACGGCCCGGCCGCGGCGCTGCTCGCCGGCTGCCAGGGCGCGCTGGCGCTCGGCGAGCTGGTGGAGCTGCTGGCCGTGGCGCACGACCGGCCGGCCGGGGAGCTGGTGGCGGCGACGCTCCCGGCCGTGCGGGAGCTCGTGCGGCACGGCGTGCTCGTGCCCGCCGGGTCGTGAGGGCGGTCGCGGCCCGGGTGACCCGCGCGGCCGTCCGCGTCGACGGCGCGGTCGTCGGCGAGATCGACGGGCCCGGCCTGCTCGTGCTGCTCGGCGTGCACCGCGACGACGGCCCGGACGCCGCGCCGCTGATGGCCCGCAAGCTGCACGAGCTGCGCGTCCTGCCCGGGGAGCGGTCGTGTGCGGAGCTGGGCGCGCCGCTGCTGGTGGTCAGCCAGTTCACGCTCTACGGCGACACGCGCAAGGGCCGCCGCCCGTCCTGGTCCGCGGCCGCCCCGCCGGAGCGGGCGCAGCCACTGGTCGAGGCGGTGGTCGCGGCGCTGCGCGAGCGCGGCGCGACGGTCGCGACCGGCGTGTTCGGCGCGCAGATGGCCGTGGAGTCGGTGAACGACGGCCCGTTCACGGTGCTCGTCGAGGTCTAGCGAGCTAGCCGTCGACGAAGCTGCGGTAGACGCCCAGCAGCGCCGCGCGCTGCTCGGGGGTGAGCCGGGGGTCGCGGCGGATGGCGTCCTCGGTGCTGGTCGCGCCGTTCTGCCCGGACGCCGCGGCGGCGTCGGCGGTGGGCCACCCGGCCTGGCGCAGCACCTGCTCGGTGGACAGGTGCAGCGCCTCGGCGATGGCCTGCAGCACCTTGAGCGAGGGCTGGTGCAGGCCGCGTTCGACCTGGCTGAGGTAGGCGTTCGAGACGCTCGTCATCGCCGCCATCTCGCGCAGCGACAGCTTCGCGAGCTGGCGCTGGGCGCGGATGAAGTCGCCGAGGGCGTTGCCCCACTGCCGGGTGGGGTCGTCGGACAGCGGCTCCTCGCTGGACGGGGCGGCGCTCATGCCGTCCATCATCCCCGGTGGCAGCACCGGCACGTCAGGGCTCCAGGACGTAGCGGCCGGGCGCGGATCCGAGCACCGGGTGCGCGGCGCTCCCGGCGGGCGGCGGCGGGCGCAGCGGCCCGGCGCGGCCGGCCAGCCACTGCGCCCAGTCCGGCCACCAGCTGCCCGGCCGCCCGGTGGCGCCGGCCCGCCAGCCGTCGGGGTCCGGAGCGGGCGGGCCGTCGCTCCAGTACCGGCGCCGGCCCGCGGAGGCGGGCGGGTTGACGACCCCCGCGGTGTGCCCGGCCGTCGTCAGCACGAACCGGACGGGCCCGCCGAGCCGCCGCGCGCCCGCGTACACCGAGGTCCAGGGCGCGATGTGGTCCCCGGCCGCCCCGACGACGTACGCGTCGGCCCGGACGGCCGCGAGGTCGAGCCGCTCGCCGGCCAGCTCCAGCTCGCCCTCGGCGAGCCGGTTCTCCAGGTAGCAGACCCGCAGGTACTCCGCGAGCATCGCCGCGGGCAGCCGGGTGGAGTCGGCGTTCCAGGCGAGCAGGTCCGACGGCGGCGGGTCCTCGCCGAGCAGCCACCCGCTGACCGCGAACGCCCACAGCAGGTCGCGGGCGCGCAGCACGTCGAAGACTGCCTTCATGCTCTCGGCCGGGAGGCAGCCGCCGCCGAGCGCGGCCCGTTCCGCCCGCCGGGCGCCGCGCTCGTCCGCGAACGCGCCCAGCGGGCCGGGCTCGGCGAAGTCGAGCAGCGTGTTGAGCAGCGTCAGCGACCGGATGCCGGGCCGCCCGCGGGCGGCGAGCCAGGCCGCCCCGGACGCGGCGAGCGTGCCGCCGAGGCAGAGCGCCACCACGTTGGCCTCGGGTGCGCCGGTGACCTCGGCGACGACGTCGAGCGCGGCGAGCAGACCCTCGGTGAGGTAGTCGCCCAGCGTGAGGTCACGCAGCGTGGCGTCCGGGTTGCGGTAGCTCATCGCGAACACGGTGTGCCCGTGCGCGACCGCCCACTCGACGAGGCTGCGGCCGGGCGCGAGGTCGAGCACGTAGTACTTGTTCACCCACGGCGGCGAGACCAGCAGCGGCACGGCGTGCACCCGCTCGGTCGCGGGCGCGTACTGGATCACCTCGACGAGCCGGTTGCGGAACACCACCGAGCCCGGCGTCACGGCGAGGTCGCGGCCGGGCACGAGCGCGCCGGGCGGGACCTGGCGCGGCACGCCCCCGTTCGTGACGAGGTCGCGCACGGCGTTGCGGCGCCCCGGGCGAGGCTGCGCCCGCCGGTCTCCAGCGCGGCGCGCAGCACGTCGGGGTTGGTGAGCGGCCAGTGCTCGGGTGCGGTCGCGGCGACGGCCTGCTCGGCGAGCAGGTCGAGCCGCCGCCGGGCGGACGAGCCGACGTGCGGCGCGGCACCGGCCGCGGCCGCGCGCAGCTGCGCGGCCAGCAGGTCGTGCTCGGCCCGGAGCACGGCGTAGAGCGGGTTGCCGGACGTGTTCTCCGCCACAGCGCGCAGGGCGACCGGCCCGGAGGCGGCCGCCAGGCCCGCGGTGGCGGCGACCACGGGCCCGGGGTGTGCGGCGGCCGCCCGCGCGGCCTCGGCCAGTGCGCCGGCGAATCCGGGCAGGTCCAGCGCCGTGAGCCGGCGCCACCAGGTCACGGCGCGTTCCGCTGAGGGCGCGCTGAGAGTGCACCAGCGCACATCGGGGATCCGGGAACGTTATGGCCGCAGACGGCGTTCAACCGCATGAGAACCCCGGCGGCAGCTGTTGAACGCCCCGCCCGGGTCGCGTATGGGGAGGACACATGACAGCGCCCACGACGGCGACCCGGCCCACAACCAAGGCCGGGCCCACGATCACGCGAGAGCCCGTCATCCCGGGCCAGCGTACCGACTCCAACCCTGTCGGGACCACTGTGGTGAACAGTGACGTGGTCGAGGTCGAGCGTGAGATCGCGGCGGAGGACCTGGACGCCCAGTCCCCGGCCGCCGACCTCGTGCGCGTGTACCTGAACGGCATCGGCAAGACGGCGCTGCTCACCGCGGCGCAGGAGGTCGAGCTGGCCAAGCGCATCGAGGCCGGCGTCTTCGCGCAGCACGTGCTCGACCAGGCCGCGGCCGACGGCACGGAGCTGGAGCAGGGCTACGCGCGCGACCTGCGCGCGATCGTCCGCGACGGGCAGCGCGCCCGCAACCACCTGCTGGAGGCCAACCTCCGGCTGGTCGTCTCGCTGGCCAAGCGCTACACGGGCCGCGGGATGCCGCTGCTGGACCTGATCCAGGAGGGCAACCTGGGCCTGATCCGCGCCGTGGAGAAGTTCGACTACACCAAGGGCTTCAAGTTCTCCACCTACGCCACGTGGTGGATCCGCCAGGCGATCACCCGCGGCATGGCCGACCAGGCCCGCACGATCCGGCTGCCCGTCCACCTCGTGGAGCAGGTGAACAAGCTGGCCCGGATCAAGCGCGACCTGCACCAGCGGCTCGGCCGCGACGCCACCCACGACGAGCTGGCGGCGGAGTCGGGCATCGCCGTCGAGAAGATCTCCGACCTGCTCGACCACGCGCGCGACCCGGTGAGCCTCGACATGCCGGTGGGCTCCGAGGAGGAGGCCCCGCTGGGCGACTTCATCGAGGACGGCGAGGCCACCGACGCCGAGACGACGGTGATCTCGCACCTGCTGCACGACGACCTCCGCCGCGTGCTGAGCACGCTGGAGGAGCGCGAGCAGGCCGTGATCCGGATGCGCTACGGCCTCGACGACGGCCAGCCGCGCACGCTCGACCAGATCGGCCGCACGTTCGGACTCTCCCGGGAGCGGGTGCGCCAGATCGAGCGTGAGGTCATGGCCAAGCTGCGCATCGGCGAGCGGGCCGACCGCCTGCGCGCCTACGCCAGCTGAGCCACCGCCGACCGGCGCCGTCCCCCGTGCTCTCCCCACGGGCCGGACGGCGCCGTTCGCGTTCCTGCGCAGCGCTCAGCCCAGCGTGAACGGGTCGCGGGTGCCGCCGGAGAGCTCCACCCACACCGACTTGTCCTCCAGGTACTCGTCGAGCGCCGCGGCCCCGTTCTCACGGCCGAGGCCGCTGGCCCCGTAGCCGCCGAACGGCACGCCGGGCGCGACCACCCGGTAGGCGTTGACCCAGACGGTGCCGGCGCGCAGCCGCGCGGCCACCCGGTGGGCGCGGTGCACGTCCTTCGTCCAGACCGCGCCGGCCAGCCCGTACGGGGTGTCGTTGGCGAGCTTCACGGCCTCGTCCTCGTCGGTGAACGTCAGCGCGGCGAGCACCGGCCCGAACACCTCCTCGCGCACCACGGTCGACGCGGGCGTCACCCCGGTGAGCACGGTGGGGCGCACGAAGTAGCCGCCGAGGCCCTCGTCGGGGCCGCCGCCGGACGCGACCGTCGCGCCCTCGGACCGGGCGGTGTCGAGGTAGGAGAGCACCTTCGCGTACTGCGGCCCGTTCGCCACCGGGCCCATCTCGGTGGCGGGGTCGTTCGGGTCGCCCAGCCGGATCCGGGACGCGCGCTCGGCCACGAGCCCGACCAGCTCGTCGTGCACGTCGGCGTGCACGATGAGCCGCGAGCCCGCCATGCACGTCTGGCCGGTGGCCGCGAACACGCCCGCGACCAGCCCGTTCGCCGCGGCGGCGAGGTCGGCGTCGGGGAACACGACCTGCGGCGACTTGCCGCCCAGCTCCAGCGTGACCTTGTTGATGTTCTCCGCCGCGGCGTGCGCGACCGCGCGGCCGGTGGCGGTCGAGCCGGTGAACGCGACCTTGTCGACGCCCGGGTGCGCCGCGAGCGCCGCGCCCGTCTCGCGGGAGAGCCCGGTGACGGCGTTGACGACGCCCGGCGGGAACCCGGCCTCGGTCGCGAGCTCGGCGAACGCGAGCGTGGACGCCGGCGAGTGCTCGGACGGCTTGACCACCACGGTGCACCCGGCCGCCAGCGCCGGGGCGAGCTTCCAGGTGAGCAGCAGCAGGGGCGAGTTCCACGGCGTGATCGCGGCGACCACGCCGACCGGCTCGCGGCGGGTGTAGACGAGGTAGTCCGGGTTGGGCGCCGGGATCTGCCGGCCCTCGATCTTGTCGGCCAGCCCGGCGAAGTACAGGTACCACGAGCTCAAGCCCCTGGCCTGGCCGATCATCTCGCGGTGGAGCTTGCCGGAGTCGTTCACCTCCAGCCGCGCGAGCCGTTCCGCGTTGTCGTCGATGACCTGCGCGAACCGTCTCATCAGCGCGGCCCGGGCGAACCCGGTGAGCCGGCCCCACTCGCCGTCCAGCGCGGTGCGCGCGGCCGCGACCGCGGCGTCGACGTCCTCGGGGCCGCCGTCGGGCACGACCGCCCAGGGCCGGCCGGTGTACGGGTTCTGGGACTCGAACGTGCGACCGGAGAGGGCGTCGACGAGCTTGCCGCCGATGGCCATCCGGAACTGCTCCAGCGTCGTCGGCTCTGCCATGACCGTCCTCGTCGACAGGGGCACCTGCAGCCGACCGTACGAGCCGGGCGCCGCCGCCGCTACTGGCGCACGGGAGAGGCCCGCACCGCGGCCGGCCCGTCGGCGGCCAGGGCCGCGCCCGCCCGGCGCGCCGCCGCGGCCGCGTCCAGCTCGCGCACCGCCTGCTTGGTGCCCGCCACCGCGGCCGGCGCGACGCTCAGCTCCCGCACTCCCAGCCCGACCAGCAGCTCCGCGGCCACCGGGTCGGCCGCGGCCTCCCCGCACACCGCGACGAGCGGGCCGGCGCCGGCCGCCCGGCACACGGCGTCCACGAGCCGGAGCACCCCGGGGTCGAGCGGGTCGGCGATCCCGGCGACCGCGGGGTTGCCGCGTTCGGCGGCCAGCGTGTACTGGGTGAGGTCGTTGGTGCCGATGCTGAAGAAGTCCACGGAGGGCACGAACGCGGCGGCCTTGAGCGCCGCCGCGGGCACCTCGACCATGATCCCCACCTGCAGCCCGGCCGGGACGCCGCGCCCCTCGCGGGCGACGGCGGCGTCCAGCGCGGCCCGGGCGGCGTGCAGCTCGTCGAGCGTCGCGACCATCGGGAACATGACGCTCACGGGCGTCGCGTGCGCGGTGCGGACGATCGCGAGCAGCTGGTCGGCGAACAGCTGCGGGTAGGCCGGGGCGAGCCGGATGCCGCGCACCCCGAGGAACGGGTTGGCCTCGGCGGGCTGCGGCAGGTAGGGCAGCGGCTTGTCGCCGCCGACGTCGAGCGTGCGCAGCGTGATCCGGCGCCCGCCGACGCCGTCCGCGACCGCCCGGTAGGCGGCCTCCTGCTCGTCGCGTCCGGGGCGGCGGCCCGGTCGAGGAACAGGAACTCGGTGCGGACCAGCCCGACCAGGTCGGCGCCGGTCGCCGCGGCGGCGTCCGCGGGCGAGCCGGCGTTCGCGCCGACCAGCACGCGCACCCCGTCGCGGGTGACGGCCGGGGCCGCGGCCCGCTCCCGCGCCGTCCGGCGCGGGCGGCGAGCGCGGCGGCGCGGTCCCGGAACGCGGCGGCGACGTCCGGGGCGGGTCGAGCACCAGCTCGCCGGTGGCGCCGTCGAGCGCGACGGGGGTGCCGTCGGCGGCGGCGAGCACGCCCGGCCCGGCCCGACGACGGCCGGCACGCCCCGGGCGCGCAGCAGGATCGCGGCGTGCGCGGTGGGGCTGCCGCCGGCCAGCACCACGCCGGCCACCCGGGCCGGG
>MKJX01000008.1 GCA_001942415.1 Pseudonocardia sp. CNS-139 | reverse complement strand
GCGAGCCCGAAGTGGCGCTCGAACGTGCATAAGGGCTTCCTCATCCGGCACTGACGCCACCCTCACCCCGGCCCGGAACGCTCGGCCACTCGGCGGGCGGGGGACCGGCGTTCCGCGCCCTGCCCGCACGCGGCTGTGGGAGGGGACGGATGCGGCGGGACCGGGTGCACCGGAGACGGATGATCGTGGTGGCGCTGATCGTCGCCGTGATCGCGATGGTGGCCGCCACGCTGGCCGCGCCGGCGGCGCGGGCGACCAGGGCGTCGACACCGGTGCCGCCGACGACGGAGCCGGTCGCGACCACCGCGCCCGCGGTGGCGGCGGCGACGGTCCCGCCCACGACAGCCCCACCGCCGACCACGCTCCCGCCGACCGCCACCCCGGCGCCGCCGCCGCCGACGCTGCCCCCGACGACGCTGCCCCCGGCAACGACGACGGAGCCGCCGGCGCCGACCACGACGGTCCCCGGCACGACGGTCCCGCCGGCCACCACCCCGGCTGCGACGACCGCGCCGACCACCGCCCCGACCACCCGGCCCACTCCCCCGGCCACCGCCACACCGGCGCCGACCCGTCCGCCGACCCCGACGGCCGTCCCCCGGCCCGTCGCGCCGCCCCCGTCCGTCCCCGCGCCCGCACGACGCACTCCACGGGCGTCGTCGCGGTGACGTCCGACGGCAGCGTCACGGCGGCCGCGGCGCGCGGGTGGGGCGCGCCGGCCCGCGCCGAGGAGTTCGACGGGGCGGGGCTCGGCCCCGGCTGGAGCGTCTACGACGGGCCCGGCCACGCGGGGAACGGGCGGCGGTCGCCCTCGGCCGTGCGCGTGGGCGAGGGCATGCTCGCGATCAACGGGGACGCCGCGGGCACGACGGCCGGGATGGCGTGGCTGCCGGGCGCGATGTACGGGCGGTGGGAGGGCCGGATGCGCGCCCCCGCGGGCGACCCGAGCTACAACGCCCTGATGCTCCTCTGGCCCGACGCCGAGGACTTCCCGGTCGGCGGGGAGGTCGACTTCGTCGAGATGCTCGACCACACCCGCCAGACCACGGACCTGTTCCTGCACCACGGCGCCGACAACTCGCAGGTGCACGGCGCGTCGCGATCGACGGGACGCAGTGGCACAACTGGGCGGTCGAGTGGACCCCGACGCACATCGCGGCGTTCGTGGACGGGCAGGAGTGGTGGCGCACGACCGACACGTCGATCCTCCCGCCGCGCCCGATGCACCTGTGCATCCAGCTCGACTGGTTCCCCGAGGGCGGGCCGGTGCAGCCGTCGGCGATGTTCGTCGACTGGGTCCGCTACTACCCGCTCGTCCCGCTCCCCGCGGCGGCCGGCACGGCGCCCGCCGGGACGGGCGCCGTGCCGGCGGCGCTGCTCTCGGCCACGCCCGCGCGGCTGCGGATCCTGCGGAGCTGACGGTCAGGCGACGGTGATCGTGCCGGCCGCCGGGTTCGCGGCCGTGATCGTCATGACGACCTCGGAGCCGTCCGAGTAGGTCACCGTCGCCTCCTCCCCCGAGAGGGGGAACGGGTCGACGGACCCGATGACCAGCACCGTCCCCCCGGCGCTGCTGTCCTCGACCGGCACCGGCCCCGCCCCCTGCAGCGTCACCCGCGTCGGGACGGCCGGCTCGGGCTCCGGGGTGCCCGTGACGGGCGGCGTGGTGGTCGTGACCGGCGGGGTCGTGGTGGTCGGCGGCGTCGTGGTCGTGACCGGCGGGCTGGTGGTCGTGGTGACCGGCGGCGTCGTCGTGGTGGTCGTGACCGGTGGGGTGGTCGTCGACGTCGAGGGCCGGGTTGTCGTCGTGGTCGTCGTCGGCGCGGCCGTCGCGGACGTCGTCGGGAGAGCGGTCGGCGTCGTCGCCAGCGGCGGCACCACGGCGGGCGGCACCGGGTCCGGCGCGGGCGGCAGCGGCGCGGGCGGGTCGGCCGGCACGAGCGGCGGGACGTCCGGGCCCGTGAGCGGCGGCGGGGTGAGCCCCGTGACCGGCGGCGGCAGCACGAGGCCGGGCGGTGGCGGCTGGGCCAGCACCGCCTCCGTCGACGCGGGCAGCGGGAGAGGCGTCCCGATCCCGGGGACGTGCCAGACGGTGCCCCCGCCCGCGCCCGACCCCCCGCCGGGCACGGACGGCCGGCTGGCGCCGAGGTAGCTGTCGCCCTCCCACCGGTGCTCCGCGATCTGCACCGGCTCGCCGAAGCGGGGCGCGTTCACCATGCGGCCGCCGCCGAGGTAGAGCCCGACGTGGTGGACGCGCGACGCACCCCGTAGAAGACGAGGTCACCGGGCATCAGCGGCGTGCCGGGGCGGACCAGCGGGCCGTGGTGGTACTGGGTGTGCGCGGTGCGCGGCAGCGACACCCCGGCGGCCTCGTACGCGGCGTGCGTCAGGCCCGAGCAGTCGAAGCCGACCTCGCCGGCCGCCGGGCCGTCGCCGCCCCAGACGTACGGCAGCCCGACCTGGGCCAGCGCGAACTGGACGGCGATCTGCGCGGCGCGCCCGGCGCGGCGTCGGTGCCGTCGGTGGCCACCGGGGTACCGGCCGGGGCCACGGCCAGCGGGGCCGGCGCGGTCGCGGCCGCGCGCGGGTCCCGCGGCGGGCACCCGTCGCCGGGACCGTCGGCGGCTCCACCGGGAGGACCGGGGCGCTGGCGGCGAGGGCGACGGCGGTCGCCGCGCCGATGACCACCAGGGCCCGCCGCGCGGGCCAGCGGCTGCGCGGCGGCTCCTCCCAGTACTCCTCCCACTCCCCGCGCTCGTCCCAGAGGTCGTCCCAGTCGAGGTCGGGCTCGCGGACGAGCGGGGCGTCGAACGGCAGCTCCAGCTGGTCGGACGCGCCCCGGGACCACATGTCGTCGGGATGCGGCTCGTCGCGGGGTTCGTCGTCGCGAGGCTCGTCGTCGCGGGCCTCGTCACCGATCTCGCGCCCCGGCCCGTCGCCGCCGCGCGTCGGCGCGCGCGACCGCGCCCCGCCCGCCACCCCCCGCCCGTCCCAGGGGGCCACCCCCGGCCTCCAGCCGTAGCTCCGCGGCGGGGCCCTTGCTCGGGGTGGTCGGCGGAGTCTGTGGACAGCGGCGCGTCAGGTGGACAACTCGGCGCGTACGGGTCGTCGAGCCCCGCCGCGGCGGGTACCGGGGCCGGGCGGCGGCCGGCGGCCCGGGCCACCCACGAGACGACCCCCGCGAACGGCCACCGGACCGGCTCCCCTGCCGGTGCCGGTGCGGCAGACCCCGGCCCGGTGCCCTGCGCCGGGGCACCGGCGGCATCGGACACCGGGCCGGGGCCCGGGAGCGGCGGCGGAGGGGAGGGCGGCCGCTCCCGGGTGGGCTCCTGCGGGGCGGGGTGTCGCAGGGCCACGTCCGAGTCTTCGGGCTCGGGGTGACGTGGCGCTAAGGGCTGCATGAGGGTTCTCTCATCCCAGGAGACGGCCCGATGCGGCGCCACCGGTCGGTCGGTGGCGCCGCATCGGGGTCCGTCAGGAGGCGGGCCCGTAGGTGATGACCAGCTGCGGGGGCGCGTCGGGCGCCTTCTCGCGGCTGTGGATCGCCTGTTCCGCGTCGCCGCCGTTCTCGGTGGCGGAGCGGATCAGGAACCGTTGTTGGTGCCGGCCGCCATGGCCTGCACCTGCGCCGTCACGTTCCACGCCATCACGGCCGCCGACGACGGGGTGGCGGCCGTGGCCGCGGTCCCCGTGGTCGCGGGCTGGTTGGCCCAGGTGACGCCGGTCTCCGTCCAGGCCCCGTTGACGCGCAGGGCCTGGAGGGTCTGGCCGGCCACCGGCGACCCGTTGTGCAGCCGCAGCTCCGCGCCCACGATCTGGCAGCCCGCCGGCGTGGCCGGCAGGGCGAACCGGACGAGGGCCCGCGAGTTCTCCGCGGCCTTGGCGCGCACCTTGAGCGTGGAGTCGGCCCCGTAGTTCTTGGCCGGGTCCTTCTGCTCGATCCAGGCGTCGCGGTCGGCGCCGACGGTCACCGGGCCCGCGGTGCAGCCCGTGGGCGGCGGCGGGGTGGTCGTCCCCGTCTGCACGGTCCACGCGTACAGCGCGGGGGTGGCGTCGGTGTTGCCGGCCGTGTCCGTGGCCCGCACCCGCAGCTCGTAGCCGCCGGGCAGCAGCCCGGTGAGTTGCAGCGGCGAGGCGCAGGCCGCGTACGGCGCCCCGTTCATCGAGCAGGCGAACGTGGAGCCGGCCTCACTCGCGGAGAACACCAGGGAGGCGGTGGTCGCCGTGGTCGGGTTGCCCGGACCGGAGTCGACCGTCGTCTCCGGCGCCGTCGTGTCCGCCGGCGGTGGCGGAGGCGGCGGGGCCGGCGTGCCCGGGCCGAACGTGATCACCAGCTGCGGCCGGTTGCTGCCCTCCTCCCGGCTGTTGAAGCCCTGGAGGCGGCCGGCCGCGTTCTCCGCGGCGTCCCTGATCAGGAAGCCGTGGTTGGCGCCCGCGTACATGGCCCGCACCTGCTCGGTGACGGCCCACTGCCGGTACCCGGAGCCGGAGGTGGTGGTGGCCACCTGCGTGCCGGTCGCCGGCTGGATCGCCCAGGTCACGCCGGTCTCGGACCACGCCCCCGTGACCGGGAGCGCCTGCAGCGTCCGCCCCGACACCGCGGACGAGGCGTAGAGCCGCAGCTGGGCGCCGGTCACCTGGCAGCCGGCGGGCAGCGCGGGCAGCCCGAACCGGACCAGGCCCGGGAGTTCGCCGCGGACTTGGAGTCGACCTTGAGCACCGAGTCCGTGCCGTAGTTCTGCGCGGCCGAGTCCTGCAGCACCCAGCTGTCGGCCACCGAGCTCGCCGTGACCGGTGCCGTCGGGCAGGCCGGGGCCGGCGGGGTGACGGTCCAGCTCACGACCAGCGGCGTCGGGTCGGCGTTGCCGCCGACGTCGACGGCGCGGACCTGCACCTGGTGCGTCCCGACGGTGACGCCGGTGAGCGTCAGCGGCGAGGTGCAGGCGGCGAAGGCCGAGCCGTCCACCGAGCACTGGAACGTCGAGTTGGGCTCGGTGGCGCCGAACGTGATCGTCGCGGTCGGGTCGGTGGTGGTCGCGGGCGGGCCGGACGCGAGCGTGGTGTCCGGCGGGGTGGTGTCGGGCGGCAGGATCTCCCACTCGACCTGGATCGTCGCCGGCGCCACCTGGCCGGCCGCGCCCGTCGTCCGCACGGTGAACGTGTGCTCGCCGACGGCCAGGCCGGTGAGCGTCACCGGCGGCGTGCAGGGCGCGAACGCCCCGGTGTCGACCGCGCACTCGAACGTCGCGCCGGGCTGGTCCGCCGTGAAGGCGAACGCGGCCGTGGTGTCGGTCGTCACCGCCGCGGGCTGCGCGGTGAACGCGGTGACCGGCGGCGGCGGGAGCTCCACCGTCCACCGGTGCTCCACCGGCAGGATCTCGACCACGCCGAACTGGTTGCGCGCCTGCACGGCGAACACGTGCTCACCGGAGTTGAGCCCGGTGACGGTCACCGCCGGCGTGCACGGCGCGAACGCCGCCCCGTCGAGCGCGCAGAGGTAGGTCGAGCCCGGCTGGTCGGCGGCGAAGTCGAACACCGCCGTCGCCGTCGTGGTCACCGGCTGCGGGACCGCCAGGAAGGTGGTCACCGGAGGCGCGGCGATCGTCCACGCGTACACCGCGGGGGCGCCCACGTTGCCGGACAGGTCCGTGGCCCGGACCGCCAGCTCGTGCGGGCCCGCCTCCAGGTTCTGCGCCTCGTGCGGGGACGCGCAGGGCTCGAACGCCGCCCCGTCCAGCGCGCACTCGAACACCGGGAACGGGTCGTTCGCGGAGAACACGAACGTCGCGGTGCTCGCGCCGGTCGTCGCCTGCGGGCCGGCGGCGAAGGCCGTCACGGGCGCGGTGGTGTCCGCCGTGAAGGTCCACTCCCAGCTCGCGGGCGTCGGGTCGACGTTGTCCTCGAGGTCGACCGCCCGCACGTCGAGCCGGTGCGGACCGGGCGTCAGCGGGTCGGCAGGTCGGCGTTCGGGAACGTGTGCGGGCTGGCGCACGGCAGGAAGTCGGCCTCGTCGGTCGAGTCGAGCCGGCACTCGAACTCCAGCCCGGCCGGCGCGGTCAGGTTGTCCGTGCCGGTGAACGCGAACGTGGCGAGGTCGGTCGGCGCGCCGGTCGGCGGCCCGTCGGTGATCACCGTCTCCGGCGGCACGACGTCGGTGCCGGTGATCACGACCCACTCGTACTCGGTCGCTCGACCTGCTCGCGGCCCGTCTCCGGGTCGGTGGCGACGATCCGCAGCAGGTGCTCGCCGACGGCCAGGCCGGTGTACGTGCGCGGCGAGGTGCACGGCAGGAACTGGCCGAGGTCGAGCGAGCAGACGAACGTCGCGTCGGCGGCGTTGGCGGCGAACTCGAACGTCGCGACGGTGTCGGTGGTGTCGCCGCCGGTGGCCGGCTCACCCCCGGCGCCCGGCGTGAACGCCGGACCGGCGGTGATCGCCGTGGTCACGCCGAGGATCACCCAGTCGTAGCGGGCCGGCGGGCCGACGTTGCCCTCGAAGTCGGTCGCCTGCACGCGGAAGTCGTGCGCACCGACGTCGAGCTCGTCGAACTCGTACTCGACCGCGTGGACGCACGGCGCGAACGGTGCCCCGTCGAGCGAGCAGGCGAAGGTCACGTCGGGCTCGTTGGCCGTGAAGGTGAACATCGCCTCCAGCAGCGGGGTCTCCGCGTCCGGCGCCAGCAGGATCTGGGCGACCGGCGCTCGCCCGAGGCAGCGGCACGTACGTCCACTCCCAGCGGGCCGGGCTCGGGTCGACCAGCTCGTTCGCGTCCACGGCGCGCACCTCGAACACGTGGTCGCCGCCGTCGAGCGCCGAGTACTGCTGCGGGTTGTCGCACTCCACCCAGTCCGCGTCGCTCGTGGAGTCGAGGCGGCACTCGAAGGAGAGGTCGGCGACCGGGGTCAGGTCGTCGGTGCCGGTGAAGGTGAAGAGCGCGTTGCGGCTGTCGGACGGGTTGTCCGGCCGCTCCACGATCTCGGTGTTGGCGCGCCGGGCGGCGGTGCGATCGCGCACACCACGTTCCAGCACTGGGCGGGCTCGGCGTTGGCCGAGGCCATGTTGCCGCCGCCGTCGACGTTGCCGGTGACGACGTAGATGCCCCAGCCGTCGTTGCCGCTCGCGGAGTTGCCGCGCACGGTGTGGATCGCCGCGTTGACGTCGATGCCGTTGCCGGAGTTGCTGTCGGCGGTGTTGCCCTCGATGAGGTTGCCCGCCCCGGCCGCGGCCTGGTCGCCGACGTAGATGCCGGCGCCGGAGTTGCCGCTGGAGCGGTTGTCGAGCACCCGGTTGCCGATGGAGCCGCCCTCGAACGCCATGCCGGTGCCGCCGGACGAGCCGGTGTCGTTGCGCTCGACCAGGTTGCCGGTGGAGGCGTTGAGGTCGAGCCCGCTCGGGTTGCCGCGCAGGTCGTTGCCGCGCACGAGCCCGTCGTTCGCTGACTCCAGCGCGAGGCCGGTGCCGCCGGACGTCGTGACGACG
This sequence comes from Pseudonocardia sp. CNS-139, assembly GCA_001942415.1. Lineage (GTDB taxonomy): Bacteria > Actinomycetota > Actinomycetes > Mycobacteriales > Pseudonocardiaceae > Pseudonocardia. The sequence continues at coordinate 12,990 of MKJX01000008.1, read as the reverse complement.
TTCGCGACCACGTCGGTCCGGTCGGACCCGACGACCTCGATGCCGCTCGACCCGGACAGCGTCACCGTGTTGTCGGCGACGACGGCGTCGTGCGAGCCGGCCAGCACCGCGATGCCGCCCGAGCTGTTGCCCGACAGCGTGTTGCCGACGACGACGGTGCCGGGTGCGGCGTCGAGGACGACGCCCTCCTCGCTGGACTCGGTGACGTCGTTGGCGTCGACCCGGTTGCCGGTGACGCCCTCCAGGCGGATGCCCGGGCCGGGGTTGCCGGTGAGGGTGTTGCCGGTGACGCGCGCGTCCTGCGTCCCGCCGGTGAGCAGCACGCCGAGCGAGTTCTCGGCCAGCGTGGAGCCGCGCACCACCGCGCCGTCGGCGTCGGTCAGCCCGACGCCCGCGACCTGGTGGAACTGCAGGGCGACGCCGCTGACGAGCGCCCCGCTCGCGCCGGTGACGCCGACGCCGGTGTCGAACTCCTGCACCGAGCCGTTGGTGACGGTGACCGCGGCGAACCCGTTCACGAGCACGCCGGTGCCGAGCCCGACGCCGTCGATCACGTGGCCGTCGAGGTCGAGCGTGATCCCGGCGGCGCCGACGACGAGCCCGTCGCCCTGGCAGTCGAGCAGGTCGTTGGTCACGCGGGTGCTCTGGGTGAGCACCTGCCCGCAGCTCACGGCCGCGGCGACCGGCGGCGGCCCGACGGTCCAGGAGAACGACGCGGGCGAGACCTCGACGTTGCCCTGCGGGTCGGTGCCGCGCACCTCGAAGACGTGCGAGCCCACCGGCAGCGCCGAGTAGCCGACCGGGCTGGTGCACGGCGCGAACGCCGCGCCGTCGAGCCGGCACTCGAACGTGACGCCCTCCTCGTTGGCCGAGAAGGTGAAGGTCGCCGAGGTGCTGACCGTGTTCGCGTCCGGCCCGGACGCGATCGTGGTCACCGGCGGGACGAGCGGGTCGGGCTCCTGGATCGTCCAGGTGTGCACGACCGGGCTGGCGTCCGGGTTGCCGGAGAAGTCGACCGCGCGCACGGTGAACGTGTGCTCGCCCAGTGCCAGGCCCGGGTAGCTCACCGGGCTGGTGCAGGGCGCGAACGCGGCCGGGTCGGCCGAGTCGAGCCGGCACTGGAACGCCACGGTGCTCGCGTTGTCGGTGCCGGTGAAGGCGAACGTCGCCGTGGTGAACGTCGACGGGTCCGCCGGCGCCTCCAGCAGGATCGTCTCGGGCGCGACCTGGTCGGTCGGCAGCCCGGCGCCGCCGTCGCAGCGCACGTTGTAGCACTGCTCGTAGGTCTGCGTGACCGGGTCGAGCAGGCCGCCGCCGACGTTGCCGTTCGCGCGGTTGCCGCCGCCGTCGATGTTGACCCCGCTGACGCCGCCCTCGGCCGCGTAGATGCCCCAGCCGCCGTTCCCGTCCGCGGTGTTGCCGCGGATCATGTGGCTGACCGCGCCGACGAAGATGCCGTCGGCGGCGTTGTCGCTGGCGGTGTTGGCGTCGATCAGGTTGCCCGCGCCCGGCGGCGCCTCGCCGTTGACGGCGATGCCCTCGGAGTCGTTCCCGGTGGCGGTGTTGCCCACCACCGTGTTGCGGAACGAGCCGTCGCCGAGCGTGATGCCCATCCCGCCCTCGCTGGCGTCGTTGCCCTCGACGCGGCCGTCGGACGAGCCGGCGACCTCGATCCCGCCGCCGTTGAAGCGCACGTCGTTGCCGCGCACCAGCGCGCGGTCGGCGGTCTCCAGCGTGATGCCGTCGTCGCTGGCGCCGTTGAGCACGTTGTCGAGCACCTGCACGTCGTGCGACTCGCTGACGACGACGCCGGCCTCGCTCTCCATCACCGTGTTGGCGCGCGCGACCGTGCCGTGCGAGCCGAGCTCGACGAGCAGCGCGGCGTCGGAGTTGCCGTCGAGGGCGTTGCCCGCGGCGAGCGTGCCGGTGGACCGCTCGACGGCGATGCCGGCGTCGCTGGAGCCGCTGACGCTGTTGTCCTCCACGCGGTTGCCCGGCGAGTCGAGCACGTGGATGCCGAAGCCGGAGCTGCCCGCGATCCGTGTTCCCGCTGATCAGCGAGCCCTGGCTGCCGGCCGAGAGCAGCACGCCGGAGCCGTTGCCGGCCAGCGTGGAGCCGCGCACGGTGTTGCCGCTGACGCCGTCGTCGGCGTTGGTCAGCGTCACGCCGGCCGTGGTGGCGAGCTGCACGGTGAGCTCGGAGACGATGTTGCGGGTGGTGCCGGGGTCGAGCGCCACGCCGGCCTCGAACTCCTGCACGAACCCGTTGGTGACCGTCACCGCGTCGAAGCCCGCGTTGCGGACGCCCGCGCCGACCCCGACGCCGTCGATCGTGGCGCCGTTGAGGTCCACCGTGATCCCGTCGGCGCCGATCACGAGGCCGTCGCCGGGGCAGTCGACCAGGTCGTTGGTCAGGCGCGTGCTGGTGGTGACCACCTGGCCGCAGGTGACCTGCGCCTCGACCGGCGCCGCGGTGACCGTCCAGATCCAGGTGGCGGGCACCCCGTCGGTGTTGCCCGCCACGTCCACCGCGCGCACGGCGAACGTGTGGCCGCCGACGGCGAGACCGGTGACGGTCTGCGGCGAGGTGCACGGCGTGAACGCCGCGCCGTCGAGGCTGCACTCGAAGGCCGCGTCCGGGTCGTCGGAGGCGAACTCGAACGACGCCTCGGTCGCCACGGTGGTGGCGTCCGGGCCGCTCTCGATCACCGTGTCCGGCGCCGTCGTGTCCGGCGGCGGCGGGGTCCGGGTCCAGCTGTGCACGGCCGGGGTCGGGTCGGCGTTGCCGGCCAGGTCGACCGTGCGCACGGCGAACGTGTGCGGCCCGACGGGCAGCCCCGGGTAGGTCAGCGGGCTGACGCACGGCGCGAAGGCCGCGCCGTCGAGGCTGCACTCGTAGACCAGGTTCGGCCCGGGGGTGGCGTTGTCGCTGCCGCGGAAGGTGAACCGGGTGACCGGGTCCGAGCTCGGGTCGGCCGGCGCCGACACCAGCGTGGTGGACGGCGGCGTCGTGTCCGGGCCGGGCGGCGTCGGCAGGACGTCCCACGTGTGGGCCGCGGGCGTCGGGTCCACCAGGTCGGCCGGGTCGAGCGCACGCACCTCGAAGGTGTGCGGCCCGCTGGGCAGGAACGCGTAGCTCACCCCGCTCACGCACTCGGTCCAGCCCTCGAGCGCGCCCGCGGGGGCGTCGAGGCGGCACTCGAACCGCAGCGCGGTGGCCGGGGCGGCGTTGTCGGTGCCGGTGAACGTGAACACCGCGGCGTCGAGCGTGCCGCTCGGGTTCGGCGGCGTGCTCACCAGCTGCGTGTCCGGCGGCGCGACGTCGGTCTCGCCGGGCGGCGGCGGGGTGCCGGCGCCGCAGATCACGCCGGTGCACTGGAGCGCCTCGGCGTTGCCGCTGGCGGTGTTGCCGCCGCCGTCGACCGTGCCCTCGGCGGCGTTGATGCCCCACGCGAGGTTGTGGTGCGCCGCGTTGCCGGTGACGGTGTGGCCCGCACCGGCGACGGACACGCCGTCGCCGCCGTTGTTGTTGGTGGTGTTGCCCTCGACGAGGTTGCCGTCGGTCGGCAGCCCGTTCGGGTCGAGGGTCTCGGCCTCGACGGCGATGCCGTCGCCCGCCGTGCCGTCGGCGAGGTTGCCGACGATCCGGTTGTTCCCGCCGGCCTGCACGGAGATGCCGCCCGCGGTGGAGCCGGACGCGTCGTTGTCCTGCACCAGCACGCCGCTCGTGCCGGCGAGCGCGATGCCGCCGGGGTTGAAGCGCACGTCGTTGCCGGTGACGAGACCGCCGGTGCCGTCGCCGATGCTGATCGCGTCGCCGCCGGCCTGGTGCGCGACGTTGCCGACCACCTCGGTGCCGTCGGAGGCGTCGACGGAGATCGCGCTGTCGCTGGCCCGCACGACGGTGTTGGCCTCGACGCGGTTCTGGTGCGAGCCGTCGGCCAGCAGGATCGCCGCGTCGCCGGTGTCGGACAGGCTGTTGCCGGCGATGCGGTTGCGGCTGGACTGCTCCAGCGAGATGCCGCCGTCGCTGTCGAGCAGCGGGTCACCGGTGAGGCCGCTGATCGTGTTGTCGGTGACGGTGTTGCCGTCGGCCGCCACGAGCTGCACGGCCATCCCGACGTTGCCCGCGAACGTGCTGCCGGTGACGGTGGCGGCCTCCGTGCCGCCGGTGAGCGTCACGCCCGCCCCGTTGAGCCGGAAATCGCTGGTGCGCACGGTGTTGCCGTTGCGGCCGTTGTCGGCGTCGAGCAGCTCGGCGCCGGCGAGGACGTTGCCGCGCAGCACCATGTTCTCGACGACGTTGTAGGTGGTGCCGGGCAGCAGCCGGACGCCGTGGCCGAAGTTCTCGACGATGCCGCCCCGGATCACCACGTTGGTGTGGCCCGCGTTGCGGATGCCGCCGAAGAGGCCCTCCTCCTGGCCGGGCTCGGCCACGAGGCTGCTGCGGATCGTGTGGCCGTCGAGGTCGACCACGATGTCCGGCGCGCCGACGACCAGGCCCTCACCGGGGCAGAGCAGGTCGTTGGCCACGCGGGTGCTCACGGTGAGCACCTGCCCGCAGGTGACGGTCACGGCCGCACCGGGGGCCGGGGGTGCCGCGGGCGGCGGGGTGCCGGCCGCGTCGTAGCGCAGCACGAGCTGCGGCGGCGTCGGGGGCTCGCGCACGGCCTCGCTGGACACGAAGCCCTGCCCGGCGCCCGCCGCGTCCTCCTCGGCGGCGTCGCGGATCATCCAGCCCTGGTTGGGCCCGCCGGCGAGCATCGCGGTGACGTGCGCGGTGACGTCCCACTCGCGGTAGCCGGACCCGGACGCGGTGGCGGCCGCGGTGCCGCCGGTCGGCGGCTGGGTGTTCCAGGTGACCTGGCCCTCGGACCAGCCGCCGGTCACGGGCACGGCCTGCAGCGTGCGCCCGGCGTCGCCCTCGCCGTAGAGACGCAGACTCGCGGACTGGAGGGCGCAGTCCGCACCGCCGGCCGCAGCGTGAACCGCACGAGCGAGCGCGCGTCCTGGCCGGGCGCTGGGAGCGGACGGTCAGGTCCTCGGCGCCGCCGAAGTTCTCGACGACGCTGCCCTCGTCCACGGTGGCGTCGTCGGTGGCGACGAGCGTGATGTTGGCGGCGTCGCAGTCCGGCGGGGTGCCGACGGTCCACGTGTACGACGCGGGCGTCGGGTCGATGTTGCCTTCCAGGTCGACGGCCCTGACCTGCACGGTGTGCTGGCCCGGCGTCAGGTTCGAGTAGGTGGCCGGGTTGGTGCACTCCAGCCACGCGACCGGGTCGAGCGAGTCGATGCGGCACTCGAACTCCAGGAACCGCGGGTCGGTCCGGTTGTCCGTGCCGGTGAAGGTGAAGGTCGCCGTGTTCACCGCGCTCGGGTTCGGCGGCGTCTCGACGAGCTGGGTGTCGGGCGCGGTGCCGTCCACGGCCAGCGTGAACTCGTGCACGGCCGGGGTCGGGTCGACCTCACCCGCGCGGTCCACCGCGCGCACCTCGAAGCGGTAGGTGCCGTCCTCGATCAGCTCGACCTGCCACGGGTTGGCACAGCCGACGAACATCTCCTCCGGCGGCACGGGCTCGGTCGGGTCGACGGGCTCCGGCGGCTCGGTCGGGTCGAACTCCAGCAGCCGGCACTCGAAGAGCAGCTCACCGGGCGGCGTCACGTTGTCGGAGCCGGTGAACGTGAAGAGCGAGGTGTTCGCGGTGTCCATCACCGGGCCGCTGACGTAGCTCGTGTCCGGCGGGGAGCGCGTGGGCGGGGCGGGGAACGGGGCCCTCCCCACTCGACGGCGCCCCACGTCGCAGTGCCGTTCTGGGCGGGTGACGCCGCGCTGGTCGCGGGGCCGGGGCAGGGGGCCGGCGCCCCGTCGATCACGAAGCTGGTGGGCTGCGGCAGCATCGTCATGGTGTCGCCGCCGTTGTCGGCGATCGCGTCCAGGCCGGCGACCGGCACGTTCACGCGGTCGCGCAGGCCCGCGAACGAGCAGCTGTTGCCGTCCTCGATGTTGCCGCCCTGCGAGCCGACGGCGTAGTTGCAGCTCGGCGCGAGCAGGTTGCCCGCGACCACGGTGTTGCGGAAGAGCACCGACGCGCTCGGCACGACCGGGAAGTTGACCGAGGTGATCTCGCCGCCCACGCCGGACGCGACCGGGGCGCTGTTGGCCGAGATCGTCGAGTTGCCCACCCGCACGCCTGCGTCGGAGTCGACGTAGAGGCCGCCGCCGCGGACCTGCGCGTAGTTCCCGCTGAACGTGGTGTTCTCGTAGCTCGCGTCGGCGTCGCCGAGCCCGTAGACGCCGCCGCCGAGGCCGGTGTCCTCGCCGCCGCCGCCGACGGCGCGGTTGTCCCAGATCGTCGACGCGGTGACGCGCAGCGCGCCGTCGCCCAGGTTCGCGAGACCGCCGCCGTTCTGCGCGGAGTTGCGGGCGATCGTGGTGCGGTCCACCGAGAACGTGCCGCTGCCGTCGTTGCCGATGCCGCCGCCGTCGGCGGCGGCCCGGTTGCCGGTGATCTGCAGCGCGGTGAGGCTCACCCGGTTCGCGGCGTTCTCGATGCCGCCACCGCCGGCCTGCGTGGTGTTGTCGCGCACCGCGGTGTCGCTGATCTGGACGGTCCCGACGCTCTCCAGCAGGATCGCGCCACCCGGCCCGACCGCGGTGTTCCGCTCGAACGTGCCGCGGGTGACCGTGACGGGGCCGCCGGCCGTGGCGAGCGCACCACCGCCGCCCTCGCCGGGCACCGGGTTGCCGCTGCCGTCCGGCACGGTGACGCCCGCGGCGTTCTCGCGGAACGCCGTGCCGTCGATCCGGGTCGACCGCTCGCCCGCGGTGTGCACCGCGCCGCCCGCGCCGTGCGCGCGGTTGCCGGTGAACGCGCCACCGGTCACGGTGAGGCTGCCCAGCGAGCCGTTCGCGACCGCACCGCCGTCGGCGTGGGCGAGGTTGCCCGTGAACGTGGTGCCGGTGGCGACGAGCTGGCCCGACCCGTCGTTCTGCACGCCGCCGCCGGCCGCGAGCGCGGTGTTGGCGCTGATCGTGGCGCCGTCGAGCTCGACGCGGCTGGGCACGCCGGTCTGGCTCAGCTCGCCGGAGTTGTGGACCGCGCCGCCGCCGCGGCCGGTGTTGGCCGAGACCTCGGTGCGCACCAGCCGCAGCGCGCCGCCGGCCACGTGCGCGGCGCCGCCCTCGCCCTCGGTGGAGTTCCCCGCGACGACCGCGTCGGTGACCTCCAGCCGCCCGGCCGAGCCGTCGGCGCCGGTCGCGATCGCGCCGCCCGCCTCGGTCGCGCTGCTGTCGCGCAGCGCCACCGCCGTGAGCCGCACGGTGCCGGTGGACGCGTTGAGCAGCGCGCCGCCGGCCTCGGCGGTGCTGCCGCCGCGCAGCGTCACCCCCGTGACGCCGACGGTGCCGGCCGTCGGGTGCAGCTCCAGCACGCGGTCCAGCCCCGCCGCGTCGACGACCGTCGCGCCCGCCCCGGCGCCGGTGAGCGTCAGCGGCCGCGTGACGTCGAGGTCGCCGTTCTCGGCGGTCCCCCCGCCGCTCGCCGGGATCGCCAGCACGTAGGTCCCGGCCGGGACGACCACCTCGTCGGCGACGAGCGTCGCGTTGGACTCCTGCAGCGCCGCGCGCAGCGTGCACTGGTTGCCCACCGTCGCGCAGACCCCGTCGCCGACGTTCGCGTCCGGCGCGTCGGCCGTGCTGTTCACCAGGTAGGACGCGGCGAGCGCGGTCGGGCCGTTGACCAGCAGCGTCACCGCCACCGCGATCACCAGCGCGAGCCCGCCGAGCACGGCGAACCGGCGTATCCGCCGCGGCCGCCGCGGCGCTGTCACCGAGCCGGGTCCGGCCGTCGTGGTGTCGACCATCTCTCGTCCCACCCCTGGAAACGGGCGCGCGGGGACCGCGCGCATCAGGAGCAGGTTCTCGGCGGGCCGTCAGGACCCGATCAGGAAAAGGTGAGGATCCTCTTATCGGCCGGGCAGCACGACCGTGAACGTGGAGCCGCCCGCCGGACCGCTCACCAGCTCCACCCGCCCGCCGTGCGCCTCGGCGATGGCCCGCACGATCGACAGCCCCAACCCGGAGCCGCGGTAGGTGCGGTAGGCGGTCGTGCCGCGGCGGAAGCGGTCGAAGATCCGGGCCTGGTCGGCGGGCGGCACGCCGGTGCCGGTGTCGCGCACCCAGAGCCGGACCTCGCCGCCCGCGCCGGTCGAGATCCCGACGGCGATGGTGTCGTCCGGCGCGGTGTGCCGCACGGCGTTGTCGGCCAGGCTCATCACCGCCTCGGTGAGCCGGTGCCGGTCGGCGTGCAGCGCCCCGGACGGCCCGCCCTCGGCCACCCACCGCCGCGGCGCGAGCACCCGGACCTTGGCGAGCAGGTCGTCGCGGAGCACCGCGAGGTCGATCAGCTCGGGCTGCAGGAAGTCGCCCTGCCCGGCGTCGGCGAGCAGCCGCAGGTCGTCGACGATCCGGGCCATCCGCCCCAGCTCGTCGGTCACCAGCTTGATCGTCGCGGCCTGGTCGTTCGCGGGCTCGTCCGGGTCGGCGGCCAGGCTGATCGCGAGCACGTCGAGGTTGCCCATGCAGACCGTGAGCGGCACCCGCAGCTCGTGGCTCGCGTCCCGCACGAACTCCCGTTCGGCGCGGAACACCGACTCGATCCGGTCGAGCATCGCGTTGAACGTGCGGGCCATCTCCGCGGCCTCGCCGGTGCCGCGCACGTCGATGCGCCGGTTCAGGTCGGACTGGGAGATCTGCTCCGCGGTCTCGGTGAGCAGCTCCACCGGCCCCAGCAGCCGCCGCACGAGCGCCCAGGCGATGCCGGCGGCGAGCAGCAGCACCACGAGCACCGTCGTGGCGACGTAGCCCTGCAGCTCGCCGATCTCCTCGTACTCGGTGGTCGGCAGGATCATCACGACGAACGTCCCGCGCGAGGGCCCGTGCTGCACCGGCAGCGCCCGGTAGTGGCCCGCGCCCAGCTCCGTCGCGAAGCCGCCCTCCGGCCCGTCCGGCGGGAGCGCCTCGGGGTCGCCCGACCCGAACCGCTCGACGATCTCGGCGGGCAGCCGGTCCAGCGGGAACCGCCACAGCGACGACCGGTAGACCTCCCCGTCGACGAACGCGACGAACGCCTCCTCCGACGACGGCACGTTGCGCGCGAGGTAGTCGTCGAACGCGGCCCGCAGCGACGGGATCGGCGTGGCCGACCCCGGCTCGGACCCGGTGAGCAGGTAGCGGCTGAACTCCGAGACCTCCTGGCCGAGGGCGGCGGTGACCCGCTCCTCCAGCCGGATCTGCAGCACGGTCCGCGCCGCGAACATCGCGACCAGGCCGGTCACGACGATCATCAGCAGGCCGGCCACCGCGATCCGCACCCGCAGCCGGCGCGCCGGACCCAGGCGGGAAGGGCCGGACCCCGGGCGGTCGGGCATGCCGCCCCCTCTCGTCGGGGGCAAGTCGTACCAGATCCATGACGAACCGGACAGAACGACCGGTCGTAACGTTTCCGATGCGTTGCGCGAGCAGGGGGCGTCGTGCTTCGTCAGCGCGCCGTTCGACTGGAAGGAATCGGCATGCACGTTCCCCGGGACCCACAGCCGAGCCGGCACTGACGTGACCAGCGTGCTGATCGTCGACGACGATCCCCTGATCAGCAGGTTCGTCGAGCGCGGCCTCCAGGCGGCCGGCTACACGACCGCCGTCGCCACCGACGCGGCCAGCGCCCGCGTGCTCGCCGCGAGCGACGCGTTCGACCTCGTGCTGCTCGACCTCGTGCTCGGCGACGGCGACGGTTTCGGCGTCCTGCACGACCTGCGCTCGCGGCGCAGCCGGCTCCCGGTGATCGTGATGACCGGGCACCCGGCCAAGCGCGACGTCGTCGACTGCCTCGACGGCGGCGCCGACGACTACCTCGTGAAGCCGTTCCGGTTCGAGGAGCTGCTCGCCCGCCTGCGGGTCCGGCTGCGCCGCGACGACCACGCCGCCACCGGCAGCGCGCTCGCGGCCGGCGACCTCGCGCTCGACCTGCTGACCCGGCGCGCGACCGCGGGCGGCACGGCGATCGACCTGACCAGCCGCGAGTTCGCCCTGCTGGAGACGTTCCTGCGGCACCCCGACCAGGTGCTCTCCCGCGCCCAGCTGCTCTCCCGGGTGTGGGGCTACACGTTCGACCCGACCAGCAACGTGGTGAACGTCTACGTCGCCGCGCTGCGGCAGAAGATCGGCTGCGACCGCATCGAGACGGTCCGCGGCGCCGGCTACCGGCTCCGGGTGGTCGGCGAGCAGGGCCGGCCGGCGGTCCCGCCGCCCCGCCGGTCGATCGCCGGATACCCGGCGTAGTGGCGCCACGCGGCCGGACCCCGGCGGCCGGGCACTGGCAGGGGCTCTTCGGCACGATGCGGGTGCGCATCCTGGCCGCCGTGGTCGTGCTGCTCGCGGGGTCGTCGGCGGTGTCGATCGTGCTCCTGCGCAGCGTGCTGCTGGAACGCCTCGACGAGGAGATCGGCGCCGGGCTGCAGCGCGAGACCGAGGAGTTCCTGCTGCTCGGCGAGGGTCGCGACCCGGACACCGGCCTGCCCTTCGACGGCGACCTCGTGTCGCTCTTCGACGTCTACTTCGCCCGTGAGGTGCCCGACGACGGCGAGACGCTGCTGGCGTTCCTCGGCGACCAGCTCCACCGGGCCGAGGCCGCACCCGACGCGGTACCGCCCGAACGGCTCGCGGAGCCGATCTCCCACTGGCTCACGCTGCGGTCCCCCGAGACCGGCAGCCGCGACACCCCGGCCGGCGAGGCGCGCTACTCGGCCGTCCCCCTCCAGGGCCGGGACGGCAGCGGCCTGCTGATGGTCGTGAACTTCCCGCGCAACGAGCGCGCCGAGATCAACGGGGCGGTCGCGACGCAGGCACTGATCCAGTTCGGCACGATCCTGCTCGCGTCCCTCGTCGGGCTCGGCCTCGCCGGACGGGTGCTGCGCCCGCTCGGCTCGCTCGCCGACACCGCGCAGACGATCTCGGGCACCGACCTGACCCGCCGCATCCCCGTCCGCGGCAAGGACGAGGCCTCCCGCATCGCCGGCGCGTTCAACGACATGCTGACCCGGCTGGAGCGGGCCTTCACGACGCAGCGCGAGTTCCTCGACGACGCCAACCACGAGCTGCGCGCGCCGCTGACCGTGATCCGCGGCCACGTCGAGCTGCTCGACCTGCTGCCCGACGCGGACGAGCGCCGCACGACGATCGCGCTGATCGTCGGCGAGATCGAGCGGATGAACCGCATCGTCGACGAGCTGCTGCTGCTCGCCCGCTCCGAACGTCCCGGGTTCCTCACCGTCGAGGCGCTGGACCTCGCCGAGCTGACGCGCGAGATGCACCGCAAGGCCGCCGTGCTGTGCGACCGCGACTGGCTGCTGGACGGGTGCGGCTCGGCCGTCGTCGAGGCCGACGGGCAGCGGCTCACCCAGGCGATGGTGCAGCTGGCCGAGAACGCGTGCCAGCACACGCCGCCCGGCACCCCGGTCCGCATCGCTCCCGCGTCACGGGCGGGTGGGCGCACCTGTGGATGGAGGACCGCGGCCCCGGCGTCGCGTCCGCGGACGCGCAGCGGATCTTCCAGCGGTTCGTCAAGGGCTCGGACACGGACGGGCGGGGAGCATGCTGGCGGCAGCGGGCTCGGGCTCTCGATCGTCGCCGCGATCGCCGAGGCGCACGGCGGCTACGCGCACGTCGCCGCCAACCCGGCCGGCCACCAGCACCGATCTCGTAGCCCCTCGTGGCGGTGTCCGTCCGTCGCGTCCGCGACGCGCAGCGGATTCGTTCCAGCGGTCGTCAAGGCTCGGACAGCGGACGGGCGGGGAGCGATGCTGGCGGCAGCGGCTCGGCGTCTCGACGTCGCCGCGATCGCCGAGGCGCACGGCGGCTACGCGCACGTCGCCGCCAACCCGGGGCCGGGCGCCCGGTTCGAGATCGTCGTGCCGGTGCGGCCGACGCCGCTGCGGCTCGACACCCCGTAGCGGCCCTCAGACCGCGACGCTCGCGTGCACCGCGTCGAGCAGGTCGCGCAGGGCGAACGGTTTGCGCAGGTAGGTGACGACCCCGAGCGCCGTGGCCCGCTCGCGGTCGCGCACGTCGTTGCGGGCCGTCACGACGATCACGGGGAGGTCGTCACCCCGTTCCCGCAGCGTGCGCAGCACGTCGAGGCCGTCCATGTCGGGCAGGCCGAGATCGAGCACCAGCACCGCGACGCCGCCCGCGGCGACCCGGTCGAGGCCGTCGCGCCCGGTCGCCACCCACTCCGGGGCGTGGCCGAGCGCGTCGAGCGCGCGCGTGACGAACGAGGCGATCCGCCCGTCGTCCTCGACGAGCAGCACCGTCGCACCCGCACCGGACACGCCCACCTCCGCCACCCGCCGCTGACAGGTGGGAAGGCTATCGCCCGCCCCCACCCCGTGCATTGTGGAGCCGAACTGCACTTTCGGAAGCCCGCCAAGTGCAGTTCGGCTCCACAATGCGCCTGGCGTAGAGTCGCTTGATGCGACAGGCGTACACCGAACAGCTCGAACGTCTCGCCGACGAGCTCGCCGGAATGTGCGACTTCGTCGCCGACGCTCTCGACCGGGCCACCCGGTCGGTCCTGTACGCCGACCTCCCGCTCGCCGAGAGCGTCATCTCCGACAGTGCCCGGGTCGACGACATGCGCGCCTCTGCGGAGGACCGGACATTCGCGCTGCTGGCGCTGCAGGCACCGGTCGCCACCGACCTGCGCATCGTCGTCTCCGCAGTGCACGGCTCCGGCGACATCGAACGCATGGGCGGGCTCGCCGTGCACATCGCGCAGGCCGCGCGGCGCCGCCACCCCCGCCCCGTCCTCCCCGAGGAGGTCGCGCCCTACTTCGCGGAGATGGGCCGCGTCGGGGTTGCGCTCGCCCGCAAGGCCGGCGACGTCATCCGCACCCGCGACCTCGCCCGGGCCGCGGAGCTGGAGACCGACGACGACG
>MKJX01000007.1 GCA_001942415.1 Pseudonocardia sp. CNS-139 | reverse complement strand
AGCAGAACCCGGCCGGCGTCACCAAGCGGATCATCGAGCGGATGCCCTCCGGCTCCTACATGTTCACCGTGAACCTGCTGCGCGAGGACCACCCGCAGGCCGACGCCGCGCTGGAGGCCGACGTCGTCTCGCAGGTCGGCAGCGGCTACATGCGCACGTGGGACCAGCTGCGCAGCTACTACGACGGGCTGGAGTGGGTGGAGCCGGGCCTCGTGTACGCGAACGACTGGCGGCCCAGCGACCCCAACCCGACCGAGGGGCCGTGGACCACGGTCATGGTCGCGGGGATGGGCCGCAAGCCCTGAACCGGCCGTCGCCCGACCGGATGCTCGCATGGACCCGGCGGCTGGACCGGGTCACGGTGGCCGCGACCGCCGCCCTGCACAGGGGACCTTCGCGGAGCGCGGCCGCCGCGCTGGACGACCTGCTGGGGTGGGAGCGGTTCGAGGCCCGCCGCGCGGTCCCGCTCGCGCTCACGCCGGACGCTCGTCGTGCAGCGTCCGGCGCAGCGCGGTGACCACGCCGTCCAGGATCCGGCGCGCCTCCGGGATCAGCCCCGGCATCCGGTAGGAGCCGTGGACCAGCCCGGGCTCCCGGATCTGCGTGACGCGCACCCCCGCGTCCCGCAGCCGCTGGGCGTACGCCTCACCCGAGTCGCGGACCGGGTCGAACTCCACCGTCACGACGTGCGCCTCCGCGACGCCGGCCAGCGAGTCCGCCAGCAGCGGGAACGCCTCCGGGCTCGACCGGTCGGCCGCGGCCGGCAGGTACTGCTCCACGTACCAGTCCATCGCGCTCGCCGTGAGCCCGTAGCCCTTCGAGTACTCCCGCATCGACGCCCGCTCCGGGTTGTGGTCGGCCACCGGGTACACCAGGAACTGCAGCCGCAGCGGCAGCCCGGCGTCCCGCGCGCGCAGCGCCGCCACCGCGGCCAGCCCGCCACCGGCGCTGTCGCCGCCCACGGCGACCCGGTCCGGGTCCCCGCCCCACCCGGCGGCGTGCTCCCGCACGTGCGCCACCACCGCCCACGAGTCGGCCACCGCCGCCGGGAACGGGTGCTCCGGCGCCAGCCGGTAGTCCACCGCCACCACCACCGCGGGCGTCCGCGCCGCCAGCTCGCGGGCCACCCCGTCGTGCGTGTCGAGGTCGCCGAACACGTAGCCGCCGCCGTGGAAGTGCACCACCACCGGCAACGGCCCCTCCGCCACCGGCACGTACACGCGCACCGGCACCCCGGCCACCGTGCCGTCGGTGGCGCTCGCGACGGCGGCGACCGGCCCGAACGCGGCCGCGGCCACCTCGCCCTGCGCGGCACGGACGGCCGCGATCTCGTCCGCGCCGGACGGGAGCGGCGCCGCGGCGAGTCGTCGAGGTAGGCGCGGGCGGAGGGGGTCAGCGGCACGGGGCCTCCTGTCAGCGACTGTGCAGCTCAAGCGACTGTGCGGCTCAGCAGCTCCCGGCGGGCGCGCCGAGATGAGCGCATGGTCGCACGCGGTGGCCGGGCCGGCCGGTCATCGCGACGTGACGCGGGACCGGTGGCGCAGCGGCGGGTCCGCGACCCAGGTCAGCCGCTATCCCCGCTCGGTGAGCACGCCGTAGCCCTCCATGCCCTTGGTGAACGGGAACGGGGCGTCGTCGGCGAACGTGTCCGGGGTGAAAGCCGGGTCGGCCATCACGCCCCAGGCCCGGCGGCGCTGCATCGCGAGGTTGCCGGCGTCGTAGAGCGGGAAGACGGCGGCCTCCCGGTAGTAGCGCGCCATCGGGAACCGCCGGTCGAGCGCGTTGACGCCGACGACCCGCATGCAGTCGAAGACGACGCTCTGCATGAGGTCGCCGCAGAGCGTCTTGTTCATCGCGCCGAGCGCGTGCCCCTCGCCGTCGTGGCGGTCCATGTAGTGCGCCGCCTTCCAGCAGAGGTAGCGCCCGGCCTCGATCTTCGCGGCGATCTCGGTGAGCAGGTTGCCCACGGCCTGGTGGTTGATGATCGGGCGCGTCCCGCCGCCGGTGTAGGTGCGGGCCCAGCGCAGCGTGAAGTCGTAGGCGCCGCGGGCGAGGCCGACCGCGGCCATGCTCGCGATCGGCGCGGACCACGTGAAGTTGCGGTTGACGAGCAGGTCGCCGTCGCCCGCGGCGAGCAGGTTCTCCGCCGGGACCCGCGCGCCGCGGAACGTCATCGTCACGTTCTGGCAGGTCCGGTGGGCCATCTTGTCGATGACCTCGTACTCGACGCCGGGCGTGCCGCGCTCGACGAGGAGCGCGCTGAGCCCGTCCTTGCCGCCGGCGCGCCGGTCGGTGCGCACCACGCAGAGGCTGACGTCGGCGCCCTGCAGGTCCCAGCCGCCGGAGTTGCACGGCCAGTGCTTCTCGCCGTGGAGCACGTAGCCGTCGCCGGACCGGTCGAGGTCGGCCACGAGCTGGATGCCGGCCGACGGGCTCGGGTGGTCGAAGTTGGCGGTCCCGCCCCGCTCGCTGACGGCCCAGCCGGCGAGGAACTCGCCCCGGGTGTCCGCGGCGGCGCGCCGATCCACCGCTCCCGCTTGCTCCTCGGTGCCGAACCAGAGCAGCGGCATCAGCGCCAGGCCGTTGACCAGCAGGATCGTCGGGAAGCCCGGGTCGACGGCGCAGAGCTCCTCGATCGCGACGAGGAAGTCGACGTTCGACGCGCCGCCCCCGCCGTACTCGCGCGGCAGGAACATCGTCGTCAGGCCGAGCGCCGCGGCCTGGGCGTAGACGGGCTTCATGGCGCGGAACGCCGCGTGCGGGTCGGGCTCGGCGTCGGCCCGTTCCGCCGCGGGGAGCAGGACCTCCCGGGCGAACTCGCGGGCGGTGGCCTTGAGCTGCTTCTGCGCGGAGGTCAGGTCGAAGTCGACGGGCACGGGTCGTCCTCCACGGGAGCGGTGGTCAGTGGCCGGCGGCGCCGTGGATGAGACCCAGCGCTCCCCGCAGTCCCTGGTCGTTCACGGCGATGTCCTCGAGCGTGGCGTCGTCGAGCACGGCGAAGTAGGCGTCGAGCGCCTTCGAGAACACGCTGCGCGCCCCGCACACCCCGGCGACGCGGCAGTACCGGGCCGGGCCGAGGCACTCCACGACGGCGAAGTCGTTCTCCATCGCGCGCATCACGTCGCCGACCGTGATCGAGGTGGGGTCGCGCACCAGCCGCACGCCGCCGCCGCGGCCCCGCGTCGTCTCGACGAGACCGGCGCCCGCGAGCCGCTGCACGACCTTGTCCAGGTGGTGGCGCGACACGTGGTGGGCCACCGCGATCTCGCCGACGGACCCGCGCCGCCCGGGCGCGACGCGCAGGTACAGCAGGACACGCAGCGCGAAGTCCGCGTGGCTCGTGTGCTTCATGCTCGGCTCGTCTCGATCGGTACCGGCCCGAACGGTACCTCTCGGTGGGAAAGCGGACGTCCGAGCAGGTCCCCGGCCCGGCCCGGGCTCCACGAGCCGGGCCGGGGAGATCGCGGGGTCAGCCGACGAGCGTGCCGATGGTCTCGTGCTGCTTGCCGAACTCCACGTACTCGTCCTCCATGATCGCCCGCGGGTTGAACAGCGGGTCGGCGAGGATGCCGTGCACGCGGCGGCGCTGCATGCCCATGTTGCCGCCGTCGTAGATCGGGAGGACCGCGGCCTCGCGCAGGATCTTGCCGAAGCCGTTCTTGGTCTCCAGGCTGTTGACGCCGACGATCTGCATGCACTTGAAGACGCAGTCGAACATCAGCTCGGTGACCTGGATCTTGTTCATCGCGCCGACGAGCTCGGCGTGCTGGTCGTGCTTGTCCAGGTAGTCCGCGGCACGCCAGGAGAAGTACCGGCCCATCTCGATCTTGGCCGCGACGTCGCCGAGCACGTAGCCGACGTCTGGAAGCCGATGATCGGCTTGAGCGCGCCCGCCGTGTTGCCTTGGCCCAGTCGAGCGCGAGTTCGTAGGCGGCCCGCGCCATGCCGACGGCGGCGATCGCGGCCACCGGGCCGGACCAGGCGAAGTTGCGGTTGATCACGAGGTCGCCGTTGCCGGCGGCGCCCGGCAGGAGGTTCGCGGCCGGGATCCGCGCGTCCTCGAACACGATCTCCGCGTTGGACGCGAGGCGGTGCCCGACCTTGTCGAGGTGCTTGTAGGTGACGCCGGGGGTGTCCCGCTCCAGCACGAGCGCCGAGAGGCCGGCGGTGCCGCCCGCCTCGGAGTCGGTCCGCACGATGAGCGTGCCGGCGTTCACGCCGCGCTCGTCCCAGCCGGCCGAGGACGGCCAGTACTTCCGGCCGTTCACGACGTAGTCGTCGCCGTCGCGCACGGCGGTGAGCCCGACGCCGGCCGGGCGCGGGAGCGGGATGTCGAAGTTCGCCGTGCCCGACGGGTTGCCCGGCGGCTCGCTGGCCGTCCATCCGCCGAGGTACTCCCCGGTGGGGTCGGACGTGGCCGCGCCGAGGAACCGCGTCTTCTGCTCCTCGCTGCCGTACCACGCGACCGGCATCAGCCCGAGGCCGTTGCACAGCACGGTGCAGGCGAAGCCCGGGTCGACGACGCAGATCTCCTCCGCGGCGATCACCAGGTCGACGCACGACACCCCGCCGCCGCCGTACTCCTTCGGCAGCATGCACATGGCGATGCCCGCCTCGTACGCCTGGACGTAGGCCGGCTTGGTCATCTGGAAGCCCACGAGCGGGTCGGGCTCCGCGTCCGCCGCGGCGACCACGGGCCTGAGGACGTTCTCCGCGAACGCGCGGACGTCGTACTGCAGCTTCTTCTGCTGGTCGGACATCGTGAAGTCGATGGTCATGTCAGGGCTCCGGTCGTCGTGGCAGGCGAGGAACGAGCACCGGAACCGTCTCTAATCGGTGTTTCAGATGCGTATTTAGACCGTTGCCCGGGGGTTGCCGCGTGTTCGCATCTGCTCTCAGCCGGGACAACCCGCACGTGAGGCGCGCAAGACCGGTATCCGCGCTACTGGTCTACAGGCTGGCGGACACGACAGAGATGCAGTGTTTCTCAGTTGCTAAGTTGTGCAGGCCGTGAGGGAGAGGCGGGAGCGCACGTGTGGAGCCTGTGGCGGAGGATCCGCCGGACCGGGCGGGCGGCCGAGCCGGCGCCCGCCGCCCCCGGGGCGCCCCCGCCGGTGCCGGCGCTGGCCGGGTCGGTGCAGATCCGGCATGTGGACGCCGGGTCGTGCAACGGGTGCGAGGTGGAGATCGGCTCGGCGTTCGGGCCGGTCCACGACGCCGAGCGCTACGGCGCGCGGCTGGTCGCCTCCCCGCGGCACGCGGACGCGCTGCTGGTCACCGGCCCGGTCACGCGCAACATGGCCGAGCCGCTGCGCCGCACGTTCGAGGCCGTGCCGCGGCCGCGGGTGGTGCTCGCGGTCGGGGACTGCGCGCGCGACTGCGGGGTGTTCGCCGGGGCGTACGGGGTGACCGGCCCGGTCGGCGCCGTCGTCCCGGTGGACGCCGAGGTCCCCGGCTGCCCGCCGCGCCCGGAGGAGATCGTCGCGGCGCTGCGCGCCCTGACCGGCCGATGAGCGTGGTCGGCGCCGGGCTCGCGGTCGCGTTCACGGCCGGGACGCTCGGGACGCTCGCCGGGCTGCTCGCGCCCCGGCGGCTGCGGCCCGCGGCCACGGGCGGCGCCGTCGCCGTGACGGGCGGGGCGGCCGTCGTCGCCGGGGTGGCGGCCATGGGCGGGCAGGCGTGGTCGCTCGCGCTGCCCTGGCTCGTGCCGCTGGTGGGCGTGGACCTGGCCGCCGACCGGCTCGGCGGGTTCTTCGTCGCCGTGGCCGGCGCGGTCGCGGGCGTCGGCGTGTACGCGACGGCCTACACCCGCGGCGGCCTCGACGGCCGGGCGCCGCAGGCCGTGCTCCCGCTGTTCGTGCTGTCGCTGCTGCTCGTGCCGCTGGCCGCGAGCATCGGGACGCTGCTGCTGTGCTGGGAGCTCATGGCGCTCACCTCTCTGCTGCTGGTGCTGGCCGAGCACACCCGGCGGGCCGAGGTCGCGACCGCGGGCCGCTGGTACGCGGTGATGACGCACCTCGGGTTCGCCGCCGTCGCGGTGGGACTGCTCGTGCTGTCCGCGCCGGCCGCGAGCGGCGGCTTCGCCGCGGTGCGGGCCACGGCGCCGGCGCTCCCGCCCGGCGTCGCCGGGCTCGCGTTCGTGCTGTGCGTGCTCGGCTTCGGGTCGAAGGCCGGCATCCTCCCGCTGCACGCGTGGCTGCCGCGCGCGCACCCGGAGGCGCCGAGCCACGTGTCGGCGCTGATGTCCGCGGCGATGGTCAACCTCGGCTGCTACGGCATCGTCCGGGTCGGGGCCGACCTGCTCGGCGGCGGCCCGGCGTGGTGGTGGCTCGTGGTGCTCGGGCTGGGCGCCGCCTCGGCCGTGCACGGGATCCTGCAGGCCGCGGTCGGCAGCGACGTCAAGCGGCTGCTCGGGCACTCGACCACCGAGAACACCGGCCTGGTGCTCGTCGGGGTCGGCGCGAGCGGGCTCTTCGCCGCCTCCGGCGCACCCGGGCCGGCCACCCTCGCGCTCACCGCGGCGCTGCTGCACCTCGCGACGCACGCCGCGTTCAAGACACTGCTCTTCCTCGCGGCAGGCTCGGTCGTGCACGCCACCGGCACCCGCGACCTCGACCGGCTCGGCGGGCTGCGGCGGGCGATGCCGCTGACCACCGCCGCGTTCGGCGCCGGGGCGTTCGCGGCGGCCGCGCTGCCGCCGGGCCCGGCGTTCGTCAGCGAGTGGCTGCTGCTCCAGGCGCTCGTGCACGGCTTCCCGCGCCCGGGGTGGTGGCCTCGCTCGTGCTGCCGCTCGCGGTCGCCGCCGTCGCGCTGACCGCGGGCCTGGCCGTCGCGACGTTCGTCAAGGCGTTCGGCGTGG
Organism: Pseudonocardia sp. CNS-139; assembly: GCA_001942415.1. Lineage (GTDB taxonomy): Bacteria > Actinomycetota > Actinomycetes > Mycobacteriales > Pseudonocardiaceae > Pseudonocardia. Next base: position 13,709 of record MKJX01000007.1, on the reverse strand, counting down.
GGTTCCTGGCCCGGCCGCGCAGCCCGGAGGCCGCGGCGGCGCACGAGAGCCCGCCGGCGATGGTCGCCGGGATGGTGGTGGCCGGCCTGGCCTGCGCCGGGCTCGCCGTCGCGCCGACCGCGGTGCTGCCGGCCGTCTCCGCGGTGGCCGGCGCCGTCACCGGGGCGGGCCCGGCCGTCACCGGCGCCGTCACGGTCGAGCTGACCGGCGCGGCCGGGGCGCTCTCGCCGCTGCTGCTCATCGCGGCGCTCGCGGGCGCGTCGCTGCTGGTCGTCGCGCTGCTGCGGGCGCTGGGACGGGCGCGGCGGGCCCGGGAGGCGCGGCTGTGGGACTGCGGCGCCGGGCCGATGACGGCGCGCATGGAGTACACCGCCACCTCGTTCGCCGAGCCGCTGCAACGGGTGTTCGACGACGTGCTCGACCCGGTGTCCGACGTGGACGTCACGCACGTCGAGGAGTCGCGCTACCTCGTGACGGCGGTGGCCTACCGGCGCAGCGTGCCGGACCGGGTGGAACGCGCGGTCTACGCGCCGGTGCTGGCGGCCGTGGCGGCGTGGGGCCGGGCCGGGCGCCGGCTCGCGGCCGGCAGCGTGCACCGCTACCTCGGCTACGGCTTCGCGACGGTGTGCGGGCTGCTCGTGCTGCTGGTGGTGACCCGGTGACGCCGGGCATCGCGGGCGGGCTCCTGCAGGCCGTCCTGGTCGTCGGCGGCGCCCCGCTGCTGCTCGGGCTCATGCGGCAGGTCCGGGCCCGGATGGAGGGGCGCGCCGGACCGGGAGTCGGCCAGCCCTGGCGCGACCTGCGCAAGCTCCTGGCCAAGGAGATGATCACCCCGCGCGGCACGAGCGAGGTCTTCCGGGTCGCGCCCGTGCTCACCGTCGCGATGACGCTCGTGGTGGCCGTGGTCGTCCCGTTCGTGACGACGGCGTCGCCGCTGCCGGGCGTCGCCGACATGTTCGTGGTGGTCGCGCTGCTCGCGCACGGCACCGTGGTGCTGGCGCTCGCCGGGCTGGACACCGGCACCGCGTTCGGCGGGATGGGCGCGAGCCGGGAGGTCACGATCCTCGCGCTCGTCGAGCCCACGGCGCTGGTGGCGATCTTCGCGCTGTCCGTGCCGGCCGGGTCGACGGGCCTGCCCGCGATCGTGTCCTCGACGCTCGCCGAGCCGGCGCACGTGCTCGCCCCGGCGAGCCTGCTCGCGGCCGTCGCGTTGGGGATGGTGGTGCTGGCCGAGACCGGACGGCTGCCGGTGGACAACCCCTCGACGCACCTGGAGCTGACCATGGTGCACGAGGCGATGGTGCTGGAGTACGCCGGACCGCGGCTCGCGCTGGTCGAGCTGGGTGCCGCGCTGCGGCTCACCGTCTACCTCGGCCTGCTGGTCACGCTGTTCGTGCCGTGGGGCATCGCCACCGAGGCCCACCTACTGGCGCTGGCCGTCGGGGTGGTCGCGTTCGCGGTGAAGGTCGCGGCCGCCGGGGCGCTGCTCGCGGCCGCGGAGGTGTTCCTGGCGAAGCTGCGGCTCTTCCGGGTGCCGGAGCTGCTGGCCGGCTCGTTCCTGCTGGCGCTGCTCGCGGTCGCGGCCGCCTACCTGCTGGGCTGAGGGAGGAGAAGGTGACCGGGGACGTCGAGCTGCTGAACCTGAGCACGGGCGGGCTGCTGCTCACCGCGGTGCTGGTCCTGTGGCGGCGCGAGCTGCCGGTGGTGGTGGGCCTGCTCGCCGCGCAGGGCGTGGCGCTGGCCGGGACGGCGGCGGTGCTCGCGTGGTCGGAGCGCTCGGCCGAGCTGGGCGCCGTCGCGGCGGGCGTGCTCGTGCTGCGCGGCGGGGTGCTGCCGTGGCTGCTGCGCCGCACGCTCGCCGGCTCCGCGCGGCGCGAGACCCGCCCGGTGCTGAACGTCGCCGCGTCCCTGCTGGCCGCGGCGGCGCTGACGCTGCTGGCGATGGCGGTCTCGGCGCGCTGGTGGCGGGGTCGCCCGCGGCGCGGGCGCTGCCGCTGGCCGTCGCGGTGGTGCTGATCGGGTTCCTCGTGCTGGTCACCCGGCGGCAGGCGGTCTCGCAGCTGGCCGGGTTCCTGCTGATGGACAACGGGATCACGGCCGCCGGGTTCCTGACGACCGCCGGGACCGGGCTGGTCGTCGAGGCCGGCGTCGCGCTGGACGTGCTGCTCGTGGTGCTGGTGCTGGGCGGGCTCGCCGGGCGGATGCGCGAGGCGTTCGGCGACACCGACCTCGGCGGGCTGCGGGAGCTGCGGGACTGATGCCGGGACAGATGGCAGCCCTGCTCGCGCTCGCTCCGCTCGCCGTGCCCGTGCTGGCGGCAGCCGGGTACGCGCTCGCCGGGTGGCGCCGGGCCACCGCGTGGGTCGGCGCGTGGTCGGCGGCGGCGTCGCTCGCCCTGGCGGCCACGGTGGCCGCCGCCGTCGTCGCGGGCGGCCCGGTCGCCGCGGGCGGGCTGCTGCGCACCGACGCGCTCGCCGCGTTCCTGCTGGTCGTGATCGCGGCGGTGGCGCTGCCGGTCGGGCTGGCGCTCCCGGCGCACGTCGCGGCCGAGCAGGCCGCGGGCCGGCTGGACGCGGCCGGCGCCGGCCGGCAGGCCGTGCTCGTGCAGGCGTTCCTCGCCGCGATGACGCTGGCCGTGCTCGCCGCCGACGTCGGGCTCACCTGGGTGGCGGTGGAGGCGACGACGATCGTCACCGCGTTCCTCGTCGGGCAGCGGCGCACCCGCGCCGCCGTCGAGGCCGCGTGGAAGTACGTGGTGATCTGCTCGGCCGGGATCGCGCTCGCGCTGCTCGGCGCGGTGCTGCTCAACCACGCGTCGGCCCGTTCCGGCACCGGGGCCGGGCTCGGCTGGGCGGCGCTGGCCGCCGCGGCGCCCCAGCTCGACCCGGACGTCACGCGGATCGCGGTGGTGCTGCTCGTGGTCGGGTTCGGCGCCAAGGCCGGGCTCGCCCCGCTGCACGCCTGGCTCCCCGACGCGCACGGCCAGGCCCCGGCGCCGGTCTCCGCGCTGATGTCGGGGTGCTGCTCGCGGTGGCGTTCTCCGCAGTGCTGCGGGTGCGCGTGATCGCCGACGGCGCGCTCGGGCCGGGGTTCGCCCGCGCCCTGCTGCTGGCCGCCGCGCTGGCGTCGCTGCTGATGGCGGCCTCGCTGCTGATCGCGCAGCGCGACTACAAGCGGATGCTCGCCTACTCCAGCATCGAGCACATGGGCCTGCTCGCCCTCGGCGCCGCGGTCGGCGGGCCGCTCGCGTCCGCCGCAGTGCTGCTGCACGTGCTCGGCCACGGGCTCGCGAAGAGCGTGCTGTTCCTCGGCGCCGGGCGGATCCTGCAGGTCACCGGCACCACCCGCACCGACGGCGTGCGCGCGCTGGCCGCCCGGCACCCGCTGCTCGCGGCCGCGTTCGGACTCGGGGTGCTCGCGCTGGCCGGGCTGCCCCCGTTCAGCCTCTTCGCCAGCGAGCTGGCGCTGCTCCGGGCCGGCATCGCGCGGGCGGCGCGGCCGGCTGGGCGACGGCGGCCGCGCTCGTCCTCGTCGTCGTGATCGCCGCCGCGCTCGTCGCGCACACCGGCCGGATGCTGCTCGGCGCGCCGGACCGGGCCGCCGACGCGCCCGGCGCCGCCGCCCGGCCCGCCCGGCTGCCGCTCGGGACCGCAGCCGCGCTGGTCGGCGGCCTGCTCGGCGGTGCGCTGCTCGGGCTGACCACCGGACCGCTCGCCGTGCTGCTGGAGCACGCGGGCGCGGTCCTGACCGCGGGAGCGCCGTGACCACCTCCACCGTGGAGCCCGACCGGCTCCCCGACCGGGCCGCCGAGCTACTGGCCCGCGGCCTGCGGGTCGCGCTCTCGCCGGGCACGACGACCGCCCGGCCGGCGGCGGGCTGCGTGCGGTCTACCTGTTCACCGGCCCCGGCGACGAACGCGCCGAGCTGCACGTGCCGGTCCCGCGCGGCGACCCGAAGGTGCCGAGCATCGCCGCGCTGTCGTTCCCGGCGGGCCGGTTCGAGCGCGCGATGCGCGACCTCTTCGGCATCGTGCCGGTCGGCACCCGCTCCCCCGCCGGCTGGTCCGGCACTTCCACTGGCCCCGGGCCTGGTACCCGATGCTCGCCGACGCCGGGGCGCCGCCCGAGTTCGCCGACCCGGACGGGCCGTACCCGTTCCGGCCGGTCGACGGGCCGGGCGTCTACGAGATCCCGGTCGGCCCGGTGCACGCCGGCATGATCGGGCCGGGCCACTTCCGGTTCTCCGTGGTCGGCGAGACGATCCTCAAGCTCAAGGCCCGGCTCTGGTTCGTGCACCGGGGCGTCGAGAAGCACGTGCAGGGCCGCGACCCCGCCGGGGCGCTGGAGATCGCCCAGCGGATCAGCGGCGACACCACCGTCGGGCACGCGCTGGCGTTCTGCCGCGCCGTCGAGGACGCGGCGGGCATCCCCGTCGACGAGCACGTCCACCGGCTGCGCGCGGTCGCGCTGGAGCTGGAACGGCTGCACAACCACGTCACCGACCTCGGGGCGCTCTGCAACGACGTCGGCCACGGCGTCCTGAACGCGCAGGCCCAGCGCCTGCGCGAGCGGCTGCTGCGGGTCAACGACCGGGTGGCCGGGCACCGGCTGCTGCGCGGGGCCGTGGGCGTCGGCGCCGCGGCGCTGGCCCGCCTGCCCGACCCGGACGGGCTGGCGGCCGTCGCCGCCGACGCCGCGGAGATCGCCGACCTCGCGACCGGCCACAGCGTGGTGCGCGACCGGTTCGCCGGCACCGCGGTGCTGGGCCGGGACCAGGCCGCCGACCTGGGCGTGCTCGGTTACGTCGCCCGGGCCAGCGGGCTCCTCGTGGACGCGCGGGTGGACCACCCGCTGCCGGGCCTGCCGGCCGTGCACGCCACGCACCGGCACACCGGCGGGGACGTGCTGGCCCGGTTCTGGGTGCGCGTCGAGGAGATCGCGGCCTCCGCGGCGACGGTCGCCGCGCTCGTCGAGCGGATCGGTGACGGGCCGCTCGCCCCGCCGCCCGCCGCGGTGACCCCGGCGGCCGGAGCCGGCGTCGGGATCGTGGAGGGCTGGCGCGGCACGATCGTGCACCGCGTGGAGCTCGCCGCCGACGGGACGGTGGCCCGGCTGGCCGTGGCCGACCCCAGCTTCTTCAACTGGCCGGCGCTGCCGGTGGCGCTCGCCGACACGATCGTCCCGGACTTCCCGCTGGTCAACAAGAGCTTCAACCTCTCCTACGCCGGCAACGACCTCTGAACGGTCCGCCGCCGGCTCACGCCCGGCGGGACCGCTCCCACACCGACAGCGACTCGGCGGTGAGCACCGCGTCGAGCGCCGTCGCCGCCGCGCCGTGCAGGGCGCCGTCGTCGCCGAGCGCCGCCGCCAGCACCGGGGGCGGGGCGGGGCGGCGGAACGCCATCAGCCCGTCGGCGAACGCCGCGTCGAACGCCGCGGCCCCGGCGGCGCGCAGCGGGCGGCGAGCCCGCCCAGCGTCACGACCTGCGGGTCGAGCGCGTTCACGAGCCCGGCGACACCGCTCCCGAGGCTCGCCGCGACCCGCCCGACGGCGGCACGGGCGGCCGGATCGGTGCGGGCGAGCACGGCCTCGGCGTAGGTGCGCGGGTCGGCCGGCGCCGGCTCGCCGAGGTGCCGGGCGAGCGCGCGGCCGTCGACCGCGAGGTCCCAGCAGCCGAGCGCGCCGCACGGGCACCGCAGGTCCCGGTCGCCGAACGGCAGGTGCCCGAACTCGCCGCCCGCCCCGTCGCGCCGCGTACCGGCCGGCCGTCCACCGCGAGCGAGCCGCCGAGCCCGACCTCCACCGTGAGGTGCAGCGCGCTCGCCGCGCCGGCGGCGGCCCCGCCGCGCGCCTCGGCCACGCCCGCGAGCGTGGCGTCGTTGTCGACGAGCAGCGCCACGCCGGGCGCGAGCGCCGAGAGGTCCACCGGGCCCCAGCCCAGCGCCGCCGACTGCGCGACCCGGCCGTGCTGCACGGTCGCGGGCACGGCCACGCCGACGGCCCGGACCCGGGCACCGAGCCGGTCTCGCGCCCGCCGCACCGCCCGCCCGACCTCCCGCAGCACCCGCTCGGGCTCGCGGTCCCGGTGTGCCGCGGCGCCGACCACGACGGGACGGCCGTCCAGCCCCGCGACGGCGCAGCGCCAGTCCTCCTGGCGCAGGTCGACCGCGAGCACGACGGGGCCCTGCGGGTGCGGGCCGAGCACCGTGGTGGGCCGGCCCCGGCCGGTGGCCGCCGCGGGGGTCTCGGCGAGCAGCGCGAGCTCGCGCAGCCGGGCCGTGATGTCGGTGGCCGACCCGCTGCTCAGCCCGAGCCGCTGGGCCACCGCGGCCCGCGTGGTGCCGGGCGTGCGGCGCATCTCGGCCAGCACGGCGAGTGCGCCGTGCCATCGCGGGCTTGCCATCGCCACTCCTCGCACGGTTATGCTCGGCGTCCGAGTTTAATCGGAGGTTCCGGTGGACATCACGACGGTGCGCGCCGTCCTGCTCGACATGGACGGCACCCTGGTCGACTCCGACGCGTCCGTCGAACGGGCGTGGACCACGTGGTCGGCGGAGCACGGCCTGGACGCGGCGGCCGTGCTCGCTCTGGCCCACGGCAGCCCGTCCGAACGCACCGTGCGGCTGCTGCTGCCCGCGCTCGACGGCGCGGCGGCGGCCGCCGAGGCGCAGCGCCAGCTGGCCCTCCAGTACGACGACCTGTCCGACGTCGCCGCCGCCCGCGGGGCCGCCCGGCTCCTCGCCGTGCTGGCGGCGCGCCGCCTCCCGTGGGCCGTGGTCACGAGCGCCGACGGGCGGCTCGCGAAGGCCCGGCTGGGCGCGGCCGGCATCGCCCCTCCGCTCCTGGTGACCGTCGAGGACGTGGCCCGCGGCAAGCCCGACCCGGAGGGCTACCTGCTGGCCGCGGCCCGGCTGGGCGTCCACCCGGCGGCGTGCCTCGTCGTGGAGGACAGCAACCCCGGCATCGCCGCCGGCCGCGCCGCCGGGATGCGCACGGCCGCGCTGCGCGGCCTCGACGGCGACCTGCGGATCGCCGACCTCGGGCAGCTCGCGGACCTGCTCGGCGGCTCCCGCGACGACCGGTGACGTCCGCCGCGGTGGTGGAGCCGTTCCGGCTCGCCGTCCCCGAGGCCGACCTCGCCGACCTGCGCGACCGGCTGCACCGCACCCGCTGGCCCGAGCCGGAGACCGCGCCCGGCTGGGCGCAGGGCGTCCCGCTCGCGCACCTGCAGGCGCTGTGCGGTCACTGGGCCGAGGGCTACGACTGGCGGCGCACCGAGGCGCGGCTCAACGCGGTGCCCCAGTTCCGGACCCGGATCGACGGGCTCGCCGTGCACTTCCTGCACGCCCGCTCCCCGCACCCGGACGCCTGCCGCTCGTGCTGACCCACGCTGGCCGGGGTCGGTCGTCGAGTTCCTCGACGCGGTCGCGCTGCTGACCGACCCGCCGGACCCGGCGACGCCTTCCACGTCGTCTGCCCGTCGCTGCCCGGCTACGGCTTCAGCGAACGCCCGGCGCGGCGCGGCTGGACCGTGCAGCGCATCGCCGCGGCGTGGGCCGGGCTGATGGCCCGGCTCGGCTACGGCCGCTACGGCGCGGCCGGCAGCGACTGGGGCACCAGCGTGAGCACCTGGATCGGAAAGCAGGACGCCGCGCACGTCGCCGGCATCCACCTGGTGCCGCCGCTGGTCGCCCCGGACCCGGCCACCCTCGGCGACCTCACCGACGCCGAACGCCGCGCGCTCGCCGACCTGCGCCGCGGGCAGCAGGACGGCGACGGCTACTCGTTGCAGCAGGCCACCCGCCCGCAGACGATCGGCTACGGCCTCGTCGACTCGCCCGCGCTGCTCGCGGCGTGGGTCGTCGAGAAGTTCCACGCCTGGACCGACCCGCGCAGCGCCGTCCCGCGCGACCGGCTCCTCGACAACCTGATGCTCTACTGGCTGCCCGGCACCGGCGCGTCCGCCGCGCGGCTCTACTGGGAGAGCTTCCGCGAGGTGCAGCGCACCTTCACCGGCGGGACCGTCGACGAGGTGCGCGTGCCGGCCGGCTGCTCGGTGTTCCCGCACGAGAACCCGCGGCCGTCGCGGCGCTGGGCCGAGCGCCGGTTCACCGACATCCGCTACTGGAACGAGCCCGACCGCGGCGGCCACTTCGCGGCCCTCGAACAGCCGGAGCTGTCGCCGCGGAGCTGCGCGCGTTCTTCCGCCTGGTCCGCTGACGGTGCCCGCGCGGCGCGCGGCCCGCAGTGCCGTCCACCCCGCGTGGACGGGCACCCCGTCACGGGCCGCGCGCCTGGCGCCCCGCCCGCCTCGGCGGCCGGGGAGGAACGGCCTACCCTGCGGCCGTCGGCTGGCCGGCGCCCGGGCCGCCGGCCGGCATCTCGATGCCGCACGCCTCCAGGGCCTCGCGCATCTGCGGGTTGCCGAGCCGGCCGCCGCCCTCGGGCGGCGGCGCGTCCGCGTCGGGTGTGCCGGTCGGGCGCACGGGCGTGCCGGTCGGCATCTCGACCGTGGGCAGCCCGGCGGCGGACAGGCAGGCGTTGATCTCGTCGAGCTGGCGGCGTCGGGGCCGGAGATCCGCACCCCCGGCTGCTGCTCCGGTGAGTCGGTGGAACCGGAGCCGCAGGCGGCGAGCCCGGCGACGGCCACGGCGACCGCCGCCGTGGTGGCGATCCGGCGGAGTCGGGTTGTGGGCATGGTGATCCCTTCTGATGATCGTTCGGGGAGCGTGCTCAGCCGCCCGCGGGGCGGCTGGTGATCGATTCGGCGGTGACGACCCCGTCGGCGCCGGTGGTGCCCAGCACCGACACCGGCGCGCCGACGGCGAGACCGCCGAGGCCGGGGGTCGTCACGGTCGCGGTGGCGGGCACGACGACGGTGACGGCGGCGCCCGCGACGTTCGTGACGGTCACCGTCCCGTCGGCGACGGCCGCGACGGTGCCCACCACCGCAGGCGCGGCCGCCGCCGGTTGCGCCGCGGCCCGGGTCGCGCCGGGCCCGCCCGTCCGCCCGTGAGGAACGGCGCACCGCCCGGTCCCGCCGCCGTCGCCGTGCCGGACGCGTCGTTGACGAGCACACCGGCGAGGAACCCGGCGGCGGCCAGGAGCGCGGCGGCGAGCCACACCGTGACGCGGTTGGTCGGCCGCGGCCGGTTCCACTCCGGGTCGGTGAGCAGGTCGTCGGGTGCCTGCGGGTTTCCGTCATTCATGACGCAGCGCCTCGATCGGGCGCAGCGCCGCGGCGCGGTTGGCGGGGTAGAGCCCGAAGAACAGGCCCGTCGCCACCGCGACGACAAACGCGAGCACCACCGAGTACGGCTCGACGACGGGCGTGACGCCGGCGATGGTGAACCGGCTGCGACCAGCCCGACGACGATGCCGACCACACCGCCGAACACCGAGAGCAGAACTGCCTCGATGAGGAACTGGGCGACGATGTCGGCCCGCTGCGCACCGATCGCCTTGCGGATCCCGATCTCCCGGGTCCGTTCCGTGACGGTGACGAGCATGATGTTCATGACCCCGATCCCGCCGACGAGCAGCGATATCGCGGCGACCGACGCCAGCAGCACCGTGAAGGTGTCGGCGCTGGCGGTGACCGCTTCCTGGATGGAGCTGGGGCTGTTGACCGAGTAGTCCCGGTCGGCCGCCGTGACGCGGTGCCGGGCGTCGAGCACGGCGTTGACCTCGGCCGTGGCGGTGGCGACCGCGTCGGCCGAGCCGGCCTTCACGGAGATGCTGCTGAGGTCGCCGTAGCCGCTGAGCGTGTCCTGCACCGCGGTCAGCGGGGCGATCACGCGGTCGTCCTGGTCCTGCGGTCCGGTGCTGCCCTTCGCGGCGAGCACGCCGACCACCTCGAAGCTCGTGCCGTTGAACGCCACGGTCTCGCCGACGGCGGCCAGCCCGTTGCCGCCGACGAGGTTCTCCGCGACGGTCTGGCCGAGCAGCGCCACGCGCCGCCGCGAGGTGTGGTCCGCATCCGTGAACGCGCTCCCGGCCTGGACGGAGTCGTTGTTGATGAACAGGTAGCCGGGCGTGGTCCCGGTGAAGGTGCCGACGCTGTGCGACGCCCCGCTGTGGGTCGCGGTCACCGACTGCGGCGACACCACCGGCGCCACCGCGACGACGGCGGGCGCCGCCTCCGGGTCCGCCAGCGCGTACGCGTCGTCGAGGGTGAGCCGCGGCTCGCGGACGTCGGTGCCGGTGTCGGTCTCGGGCTCCGGGGCCGCCCCGCCGCCGAGCCCCGGCCCTCGGACGGCCGCGCCGCCGGGGCCGGCGAGCACGAGGCCGCCGCCCCCGCCCCGCCCGCCCGTGCCGCTCTGCAACGGCGTGACGGTGAGCGTGTTGCTGCCCAGCGCGCTGATCGACTCCTCGACCGCCCGGCTCGACCCGGTGCCGACCGCGACGAGGATGATCACCGCGGCCACCCCGATGAGGATCCCCAGCGTGGTCAGCGCCGAGCGCATCCGGTTCGCCAGCACCCCGCGGACGGCGAACCGCACGCTCTCCCGGACGTCACGGCGCCCCGACCCGCTCGTCGGAGTGGATCCGCCCGTCCCGCATGTGCAGGACCCGCCTGGCGTGCGCGGCGACCTCCGGCTCGTGGGTGATGACCACAACCGTCCGGCCCGCGGCGTTGAGCGCGTCGAAGAGCGCCAGCAGCTCGTCGGTGGTGCGGGTGTCGAGCGCACCGGTCGGCTCGTCGGCGAGCAGCAGGACCGGCTCGGTCGCGATGGCGCGGGCGACGGCGACCCGCTGCTGCTGCCCTCCCGAGAGCTGCGCCGGGGTGTGGTGCGCCCGCTCGGCGAGCCCGACCCGTTCCAGCGCCGCCCGGGCCCGCGCCTGCCGCTGCGCCGGCCCGACCCCGGCGTAGGCCATCGGCAGCTCCACGTTGCGCAGCGCCGACGTGCGCGGGATGAGGTTGAACGACTGGAAGACGAACCCGATCTTCCGGTTGCGCACGATCGCCTGCTGCCGCTCGTCCAGCCGCCGGGTGTCCACGCCGTCGAGCAGGTAGGAGCCGCGGGTCGGCACGTCGAGGCAGCCGATGATGTTCATCAGCGTCGACTTGCCCGAGCCCGACGTGCCCATCACGGCCACGTAGTCGCCGCGCTGCACGACCAGGTCGACACCGTCGACCGCGCGCACCGCGGTGTCGCCGGTCCCGTAGTGCTTGGTGACGCCCCGCAGCTCGATGACGGGACGGGTGGCGGGGGCGCTCACCGGCCACCGCCGGGCCGCAGCTGGAGCCCGCCGCCGCTGGGCGGCAGCCCGGTGCCGCCGGTCGCCGCGGTCGGCGACGGCAGCACCACGACGTCGCCCTCGGCGACCCCGCTCGTGATCTCGGTGGTGGTGTCGCCGACCATGCCGACCTGCACCGGGACGACCGTGTCCGCGCCGTCCCGCCGGACCGTGACCGTGCTGCTGTCCCCCACGGTCGTCACGGCCGTCGACGGCACCGTCAGGACACCGGTGACCGACCCGACGTCGATCGCGATGCCGGACGTCGCCCCCACGCCGACGTCCGGCGGCGCGGTGTCCAGCGACACCGTCACGGGGTAGAAGACGACGTTGTTCTCCACCGTGCTCTCCGGCGTGATCCCGGTGACCGTGCCGGTCGCGGTGGCACCGGTCGCCGGGAACGTCACCTCGGCCCGCTGGCCCAGCTCCAGCCGCCCGGCGTCGGCCTCCGGGATGTCGGCCGTGACGGCCATCCGGCTGGCGTTGGCGATGGTGATGAACGCACCGCTCTCCGTGCCGGAGGACGACTCGGACGTCTCGCCGGTCGTGCCGGACGCTCCCCCGCCCGAGCTCCCGGCGGTGTCGCCGACCGCCCCGTTCACCGTGAGCACGACCCCGCCCATCGGCGCCGTGAGCGTGGTCTCGTCCAGCTCCCGCTGCGCGATGTCGACCTGCACCTGCGCGGCGTCCACGCTCGCCTTGGCCTGCGCGATCTGGTCGGCCGTGCGCGGCGTGAGGTTCGCCTGCGCGGTCAGCTCGGCCGACCGGACGGCGCTCTGGGCGGAGGTCACGTTCTGCCGGGCCGTCTCGACGGCGTAGCGTCCTGCAGGAGCGTCTGGTCGCGCTGCTGCTCGGCCGAGACGACCGCCTGCTCGGCGGCGTCCAGCGTCGCGTCCCGGGTCTGCTTGGCCGAGGTCAGCGCCTGCTGCTCCGCCGGGCAGTCGGCGGCCGCGGCGGGCCGGAGGTACGCGGCGGGGGTCGCGTTCGTGGTCGGCGCGGCGGAGGTGGTCTCCGGGGCGGACGTGGCCTCGGGCGCCGTGGTCGCCGACGCGGACCCGCCCTGCCGGCAGTCGTCGAGCGCGTCCTGCGCGTTCGCCACCGCCGTGTTCTGGGCGGTGGTCTGGTTGCGCAGCGTCTCCTTCGCGTCCTCGACGGCCGTCTTCGTCGACTCCTCGTGCAGGTCGAGCTGCTGCTCCGCGTTCTCGACGGCGGCCTCGGCGGCCGCGAGGGACTGCTCGGCCTGCTCGACGGCCAGCGCGTCCTGCTGCCGGGCCACGTCCGTCGGGCCCGCCGCCGCCTCCCGGTAGGCCGCCTGTGCGCTGTCCAGCGACGCCTGCGCGCTGCGCAGGCCCTCCTGGGCGCCGGTCGGCTCCGTCGTCGCGAGCACCTGGCCGGCCTCGACAGTGTCCCCGGCCTGCACGGTGACGGCGGTGATGGTGCCGCTCGCGGCGAAGTTCACCGGGACGCTCTCGGCCGACACGAGGTTGCCGTTGCTCGTGACGCTCGCCGACACGTCGCCGCGGGTGACGTTGGCCGTGCGCGCGACCTGCGGCTGCGTGTCGGGCGTGACGATCTGCACGACCGCGACGACGACGGCCGCGACCAGCAGCAGGGCCAGCACGACGTTCACCACGAGGGCGCGGGGGCTCATCGACGCGATTCGCATCCGCAGCCGGACGCGCCAGGGCGGCTTCCCCTCCGCGCCGAGGGCGGCCGACCGGCGTCGGGGCAGGCCCGGTGGGCTCGTCACGCGGCGGCCCCGGCGCGCGGGTGGTCGGACGACTGCATGAGTCTCACTCCTCTTTCCGAGCTGTCGCGCCGCAGATTGGCGAGACGAGATCGGAGTCGCCTATGAGAGGAATGTGTGGAACATATGAGTGGATCACCGAACCCGGGCGATGGGCGACATTCCCGGTGTGGTATCGGAACGCGTTCCGGCGGGCCTCAGGCCAGGTCGTCGCGCCCGATCGCGTGCAGGTGGGCCCGGTAGCGGCCGTCGGCACGGGCGAAGGTCCGCAGGATGCGGCTGAGCTCGCCGACCTGTCCGCTCGCGGCGGCCTTGCCCGCGGCCACGGCGAGCGGGAGGTTGAGCCCGCCCAGCCAGAACGCGTGCACGGAGTCGGCGTCGAGGTCGAGCTCGACGTCCGGGGTCGCGTCCAGCGCGGAGCGGCCGACGAGCAGCCGTGCCGGGTTCCGGCGCATGTCCAGGTAGAACACGCCGCCCGGGTTGCGGTGCTTCAGCCGCAGCGAGAGGCCCAGCGTGGTGAACAGGTCCCCGACCTCCCGGTCGAGGGTCAGGGAGTGGTAGTACGGCGTGAGGACGTCGTACATCTCCTTGCTGCTGAAGAAGGTGGGCACGGCGACACCTACGCGCGCCGGTCGGTGATCTGGTCGGTGAGCTGGGGGGCGACCGTGAACAGGTCCCCCACCACACCGAAGTCCGCGATCTCGAAGATCGGCGCCTCCGG
>MKJX01000006.1 GCA_001942415.1 Pseudonocardia sp. CNS-139 | reverse complement strand
CGGCCGGCGAGCCGGAGACCGGTCGGGACTCCGGCGCCGCCCGAGCCGCCGCGTGCGCCCGGCCGCTCGCCCGCCGGCCGCGCCGCCGCGGAGCTCTCCGCCCGGTAGCCGTGCGTGCAGCCGGCGTTCGCGCTGCCCTGGCAGGTGGCGGCCGCGACGGCGTTGTGCGCGTTGGTCTCGGCCGCGGCGCTGGTGGCGCACCAGCCGGTGCCGGCGCCGCCCGTCCCGCCGCAGCGCGCGTCGGCCGCGGCGCTGTTGCCGGCCGTGCGGCTGCTCGCGCTGCTGTCGGAGGAGAAGCTGTGGCGGCAGACCGAGCCCGCGTCGCCCTCGCACCCGGCGGAGGCCTCCGCGCCGCCCGCGGCGGCGCCGACGCGGCTCGCGCCCACGCACCGGCCGTCGGCGCCCGCGGTGCAGTCCGTGCCGGACGCGGCCTTGTTGGTGCCGCCCGGCGCGGCTGCCTGGGCGGCGCCCTCGGTGCGGGCGCGGCAGCCGGTGGCCGTGCAGTCGGCCGTGACCTCGACGACGCCGGCCGCGGCGAACCGGCCGTCCCGGCCTGGCAGATCCCCGCGGCCGCGCAGGTCGCGCTCGACGTGCCGGCGGCGGCCGGGCCGCCGGTCGCCGTCGTCTCGCTCGCCGCGCGGGTCGCGCAGCCCGTCGCGGTGCCGTCGTCGCACGCCGCGGTGATCGACGCGGACGTGGTGGCGAACTCCTCGCCGGCCTTCACGGAGGTGGCGGCCGCGGTGGTGGCGATGACCTGCGCCTGGCACGGTCCGGTGCCGTCGCACCGCGCCTCGCCCGTCGCCGTGCTGGTGCTGCGGCGGCCGTCCGGCCCGGCGGTGGTGTGCACGGCGCCGGTCGCGAAGCCGAAGCACCCCTCCTCGGGGCAGGCGACCTGCGAGGCGGCCTGACCGGAGCCGGCGGCCTGCTGCGCGTCGCGTCCGGTCGACGCCGTGGCGTCGCTCGCGACCAGGCAGCCGCTCCCGGCGGCGACGCAGCCCGCGGTGGTCTGCGCGCGGCCCGGCGTGCCGTCCGTGCCGCCGGTCGTCACCGCGGCGCACCCCGCGCCGGCGCACTGCGCGATCGCACCCGACTGCGACAGCGTCGCAGGCGCGTCCGTCACCGGCTGCGCGGCGAGGTCGGCTGCCTCGGTGGCGGCCTGGCGGGCCTCCTCCGCCGCCTGTGCGGCGTCGGCGGCGGCCTTCTTCTGCTCGTCGGTGGCACCCGTCCGCCCCGCGACCCGCGCGGCGTCGACGGCTGCCCGCTCCGCCTGCTCGGCCTCGGCGGCCAGCTGCTCGGCGGCGGTGTTCTGCTGCTCCGCCACGATGTCGGCCACGACCTGGCCGGACCCCGCGGAGGAGTCGGTCCGGACATGGCAGCCGCTCTCGACGCTCACGCAGCTGCCGCTGGAGGTGGTGGTGCCCGCGGCCGGCGGACCGCGCGCCCCGCCGCCCCCGTTCAGCGTCCGGGCCGTCGGTGCCCGTCGCGGCGGTCCGCGCGGTGCCGATGCAGCTGTTCTCGCCGGCGGCGCAGTCCATCGTGGCCGAGGCCATCGTCCAGCTGGACGCGCCCGGCACCGTCGGGCCGCCGGAGTTCGCGCTCGACCCCGGCGCCACCGGCGGCGGGATCGTGGCCGGCTGGTCCTGGCCCGGCGGCACCCCGTCCTGCTGGCCCTCGTCGGCCGGGCCGACCGCGTTCTCGGTCACGGTGGCGTTGGCCGTCGAGCGGGCCTGCACCAGCGGCGCGATGACGTTCGCGTCCGGGCCGGAGGAGGCGCCCGAGTTCGTCACGGCCTGGCAGACACCGCCCGCGACGCCCTCGCAGGTGCCCACGCTGTGCGAGCCGCGCGGGTCCGGCGAGACGGCCGGGTCGGTGGCGGTGGCGCCGCTGGTGACCTTGCCGTCGCAGCGCTCCTCGCCCTCGCAGGTCATCGCGGCACCGGCGGCGACGCGGCGGACGGGCCGGCGTTCAGCCGGGCCGTGTTGACCGGCTTGGGGTCGCCGTCGGCGTCCACCTGCGGCTGGTCGCCGGCCAGGGTGAGCGCCGCGCCGGCCCCGGTGGAGGCGCTCGACACCGACTGCACCTCGCAGCCGCCGGTGGCGCCGTCGCAGGTCGCGGTGCCGGTCGAGGTGCGCGGCGCGCCCCCGTTGACCGCGCCGTCCCAGGCCGCCGTGCTCGTGTTCACCACGCCGGAGCACGCGGCGTCCGCGCACTGCAGGCTCGCGGTCGAGTACGCCGCCGACGACGGGCCGCTCGTCGGCCGGCCCGGCAGCGGGAGCCCGGTCTCCGGGTCGAGCACCACGAAGTCCGGCGCGGAGGACGCGGCCGACGTGGCCCCGCCCGCGCAGCCGCCGCCCGTCACCGTGCAGTCCGCGGTGGCGCGCGTCCCGCGGGCGTACGAGGACACCGCGGTGTCGCGGGCGCTGGTCTCCGCAACCGCCGTGCCGCCGCAGGCGCCGTCCCCGGCGTCGCAGCTCACCTGCGCGGACCCGGTCGAGACGCTCACCGGGCCGGACACGGCGGCCAGGCCCCCAGCCGCAGCGGCGCCGGCCGGGTCGCGGTCGACCACGGTGGTCTCCGCGCCGGTCGAGCAGTCGCCGCCCGCGCCGTGCACCGTGCAGCTCGTGGTGGCGGTGCTGTCCCGCACCCCGACGACGTCGCCGCTCGCGCGCCCGTGGTCGTGCTGGTTGCGGCGCCGCGGCACGCGGTCACGTCGCAGTCGGCCTGCGCGCCCGCGGTGCTGGTCGCGGCCAGCTCCCGCCCGGCCGGGCCGGCGGCCGCGGCGCGCCGGTCGGTATCGGCGGTCTCGGCGGCGGTGTCGCTCACCTCGGACGCCGACCCGGCGTCGCAGCGGCCGGCCGCCGTCTCGCAGGTGGCGCCGCCGCTCGTGGTGCGGACGGCGGGCGCGGCGGTCACCGCGCCGGTGGTCTTCGTGGCGGCCTTGCCCGTGCAGCCCGGCGCGTCGCCGCACTCGGCGCCGGCGCTCGCGGTGCTGGCCGCGAAGCCGTCGCCGTCGCCGTACCGGGCCGCCGTCAGGACGCCGGCGCGCTCGTCGACCTGCTCGTCGACCTCGCTGCCCACCTCGGTGCCGCTCTCGGCGTCGCAGTCGCCGCCGGCCGTCTCGCAGGTGGCCGCGCCGTCGCTCGTCCGCTCGCGCCGGCGGCCAGGCCCTTCGCGACGCCGGTGGTGGCGGCGCGGCCGGTGCCCGTGCACGCCGGGCCGTCGCAGTCGACGTCGACGGACGCGGCGCTCTCGCCGCCCGCGTCGCGGTCGCCGTCCTCGTCGCGCTCGCCGGAGCGGGCCTCGGTGGCGCAGCCGCCGCCGGTCACGGTGCAGTTCGCGGTGCCGGTGGTGGTGGCCTCCGGCGCGGCCGGCTGGGCGGCGGGCTGCGCGGCGCGGTCGGCGTCGCCGCGGTCGGTCGCGCCGGTCGTGGCGGACGCGCGGCCGGAGCAGCCCGTCGCCCCCTCGGCGCACCAGGTGGCGGCGCGCGCCTCCGCGTCCTCGTCACCCCACCGGTCGCCGACGTCGACCGAGCTGGACGTGCCGCAGCCCTCGGTGGCCGACTCGCAGTGCGCGGTGCCGGCGGCGCGGCGGGTGTCCTCGCCGCGGACCACCGCAGCGGTCTGCGCCGCGGCCTCCGCGTCCTCGTCGGCCGCGAGCCGCGCGTCCGGCCGGTCGGTGCCCGCGCCGGAGCTGGAGCTGTTGCACGCCCCCGCGTCCGTGCTGCACTCCGCCTCCGCCCCGCCGGCGTCGGCGAACGTCGTCAGGTCGCACGCGCCGGTGCAGGCCGCGCTCGCGGCAGACTTCTCCCGTTGGACCGTGGGTGGCGCTTCGGCGTCCTCCAGCGACGGGCCGGTGCTCTCGCCGCGGCAGGTCCCCCCGCCCGTCCGACACGCGCTCGCCGAGCCCTCGGTGGTGGCGATGCTGTGCTGCCCGCACCCGGACGCGTCACCCGTGCAGCGCGCGGACGCGGTGTTGACGGAGCCGTCCTCGGCGCGGCTCGACGTCGTGCTCCCGCAGCCCTCGCCCGCACCGGACAGCGTGCAGGAGGCGGAGCCCTTCGACTCGCCGGACGACGTCTCGACGCCGCACCCGGCCGACACCCCGGAGAGCGCCACGCACCGGTCCTCGTCGCGCTCGCCGTCGGCGTCCTCGCTGACCGCGCCGCACTCGACGAACACGCCGCTCGACCCGCACCCCGCGACCGCGCCCTCGCCGCCGACCTCGTCCGGCACCACACCGGCGTCGTGGTCGGTCGCGTCCATCAGCTCGTCGGTGGCGGCGTAGACCTCGTCGCGCTGCTCCTCGTAGTCCGCGACGTTCTGCTCGTGGGCCTTCTTCGTGACGGTCCCGCCGGCGACCTTCTTCTCCTCGGCCGCGAGCTGCTGCTCGCGCTCGGTCAGGTCCCGGTGACCGTCGACGACCTCGTCGACCAGCTCGGCCCGCTCGGGCGACAGCTCCGCCCGGTCGGCCTCGTACTGCTGCTCGCGCTCCTCGTGCTCCTTCTCCGACGTCGCGTAGTCGGCCTTGCTGATCTCGCCCGACGCGGCCTTCTTCTTCTGCTCGGCGAGATCCTCCTCGCTCTCGTCGAGCTCGATCCGGCCTTCGAGCACGTCCTCGGTCTGCTCGGCGGAGTCGTCGTACTCGACCCACTCGCCGTCGACCCAACGGCCGTCCTCGTCCTCGCCGGCCGGGGGACCGCGCACGTGCAGCGCGGTCTGCCGGCCCTCCCGCGGCTCCGCGTCGACCTCGAAGACCTTCGAGCCGTCCTCGGACGCCATCAGCTGCGCGACGTATGCCACGTCGGCCGCCGCCTGGTCGGCGTCGTGGCCCGCGTCCTTCGCCGCCTTCCTGACGACCCGCTGGACCTCGGCCGCGCTCAGGTCCGCCACCTCGACGCCCTGCTCCCGCGCGTGGTCCACCACCGCGTCGACGACCTCGGCACCGGCCTCGTCGTCCGCGTGGCGGGCGCCCTTGCCCTTGCGCTTCCCCTTGGCGCCCTCGGTGGGCTCGGCGTCGGCCGTGAGCTGCTCGGCGAGCGCGGCCCACTCGGCGCTGCCGGCGTCGGCGCCGTCCTGGACGGCCGCGAGCACCCGCTCCTCGACCGCCCCCTCGGCCTCGCCGCCCTTGCCCTTCTTCTTCTTGGCGGCAGCCGCGGGCTCGTCCGCCTCGGCGTCGGCGGCGGCCCGGGCGCTTCTGCTCTTCTTCTCGGCTCGGCGTCGCCCGCGATCTCCTCGGCCAGCGCCGCCCACTCCGCGCTGCCCGGCTCCACACCGTCCACAACGGCCGCCCGCACCCGCTCCTCCACGGACGCCTCGGCGTCGTCGTCGCCGGCCCGGGCGCCCTTGCGCTTCTTCCCGTCCGCAGCCCGCTCGCCGCCGGCGATCTCCTCGGCGTCGTCAGCGGCGTCGTCGGCGCGGGCGCCCTTCTGCTTCTTCTTGGCGGCAACCGGCTCGGCAGCGGTCTCGGCAGCATCGTCCTCGGCGGCGCGTGCGCCCTTGCGCTTCTTCCCGTCGGCGGCCTGCTCCTGGCTCGCGACGTCCTCGGCGCCGTCGGCTTCCGCCCGCACCTGCTCCTCGACCGATTCCTCGGCCTCGTCGGAATCATCGCCGGCGGCGCGGGCGCCCTTGCGCTTCTTGCCGTCCGCCGGTTCATCGTCGGAGGGCTCCTCGGCAGCGGCGGCACCGGCCCCCTTCTGCTTCTTCTTCGCCGCCGGCTCGGCGGCTTCCGCATCGTCGGCAGCGTCCGCACCCTCGCCGCGGGCGGCCTCGCGGCCCTTCTTGTCGTCCGACTCGGAGTCGTCCGACCGCGCCCGGTTCCCCACTTCCTCGCCGGCCGCCGGCTCCTCGCGTCGTCCGCCCGCGCACCCTTGCCGCGCTTCTCGGCACCGGCCCGGTCCTCGGCGTCGTCCGCGTCATTGTCCGCGCCGTCCGGCTCGGCGTTCTCGCCGGCGTCGTCGCGGACCTTGCGCTTCTTGCCGTCGCCCGCCTCGTCCTCGGAATCCGAGTCCTGATCACCGTTCCCGCGGGCCTTCTTGCCGGCCTTCCCGGTATCGGCGTCATCGGACTCGTCGTCGGAAACGGTCCGCACCTCCGACTCCGACTCCCGGTCGGCCTTCTTGTCGTCCTTCTTCTTCTCGCCCTTCTCGCCCTTGTCGCCGCCGTCAGCTTCGTCGTCGCCACCGGACTCCGCCCGGGATTCCGACCGCCCGGCACCGGAGTCGTCGTTCTCGCCGCCTTCGGACCTGTTGTTCCCTCCCTTCGCCTGGCCCTGCTTGGCGGCGGCCACGTACGCCACGGGAACGGTCACGGCCGCGGCCGCAGGCGTCGCCGCCATGAACGCCGCGCCGAACCACAGCACCACCACGCGCCGGCGAGCGTGAACGCCCACCGCGCCACCCGCCACAGCCAGTCGGTCGCCGAGAGCCCCAGCCGCACGGGCACGACGTCGGCACGCGCGGGGAGGCCCGAGGCCCCACCCTCCCGCACCGACACCTGACCCATGACGAAGACTCCCGACGATCGCCGCTGCACGCGGACAGGAAAGAGAGAACCGAAGAGACGGCACGACTGAAGGCGCCGGAGATCGAGACCGATTACCGCGCGTCGCGCCGGAGGCAAGCGACCCGCAGGGCCCCGTGTCGATCCCCGGTGCCGGCCCCACCCGTTGCGCTACGTCAGCAACCGGCGAGCCACCCGGAGGTCGGCCTGGACAACTCTGGTCGGAACCGGCGTCGAGCAGGCGACGATCAGGTTGCCAGACGGTGGGCTCCAGAGCAACGTTCGGATCACGCCGACGGCCGGCCGGGACGCGCCCGGCCGCGTCGGAGGGTTCTAGTGCCCCGCGGAGCCGGGCCGCTGGGTCGGCACCGGCACCCGGGCACGCCGCCGCCGGACGGCGTTCACCACCGCGTCGGCGACGAGGAAGAGCACGAGGCTCACCCCGAGAACCGGCAGCAGAATCCCGATTCCGGCGACCAGCAGACCGACGACCACCACCACCGGTGCGCCCGCCTGCCGCAATGCCCGCGGCGGCGCCGACGGCAGCTGCCCGCGATACGGGCTGCGTTTCCACCACATCCGGTACCCGATGACGATCAGCACGACCGTCGCCACCGCGAACAGCGCGAGCAGGATCTGGTTGGCAAGGCCGAAGAGCGTCCCGGTGTGCAGTTCGACGCCGAGCTCGCGCATCTGCGCGGGCCACGGATAGTCGTCCCAGGTGATGCGCTCGACCACTTCCCCGCGGTACGGGTCGACGGCAACCGCGTCGCGGTGCACCGGCAGTCCGGGCGTCTTCTCGACGACGGTGTACGGCCGCCCGGATGCGGGCGGTGTCAGTTCCAGCTCACCGTCGGCCCGTTCGCGCGGGCGATCTCCAGCGCGCGGTCGACGCCGATCGGCGGCGCGTCACCGGGAACGCCGTCGGTCACCGCGGAAAGCGTCGGCGAGCGGAAGTCCGCGAGCAGCCGGCCCGCGAACGGGCTCATCGCGAGCCCGGTAACGCTCATCACGAGCAGCCCGGCCGTGAGCCACAGTCCGAGCGGTCCGTGCACCGCACGCATCCGGAGCTGTTCGCCCTTTCCGCGCGGCAGCGGCAACAGGAACTCGCGCGCGGTGCGGGGCCGCCGCCCCTGCCGGCCGGCCCAGAGAACGAGTCCGCTGATCGCGATCACGGGAAGCCAGCTGGCCGCCGTCTCCGAGTAGATCCGGCCCGGTTCGCCGAGCCGCAGATCGGCGTGCAGCTCACGCAGCCAGACGTTCGCCGGAAGCCGGCGTCGACAGTCGTCACTTCCCCGTTGATGTAGTTCGTATAGGGGTCGACGAACACCGTGCGGGCCTGGCCCGGCCGGTCCGCGCCGGGCACCGCGAGGTTCACCCGCGTCGTGCGGTCCGGCGCGGGCGGCGGCCGCACCGACTGCAGCGCCGCCTCCGGGTGCGCCGCGAGCGCCGCCGCGACCTGCTCGGCCACCGGCCGCGGCGCCGGCCCGACCTGGTCGACGTAGAGCTGCCGCGAGTAGAGGTCGTCGTGGATCTGCGGGCTGAAGACGTAGACGAGCCCCGTCAGACACAGCACGAGGACGAACGGCGCCACGAGGAGCCCGGCGAGGAAGTGCACCCGGCGGGCGAGCGGGCGCAGCTGCGCGCCCGCTCCGGCGAACGCGGCGAGCGCCGGCCGCCGCCCGGCGGAGCGCCGCGGCGGGCTCCAGCCGGACGGGCGGTTGGCGTGGACGGGGGCCAACAACGCCTCCTTGCTGTGCCGAGGCTCATCGCACGAGCTGGGCGGGCTCGCCCGCCGCGGGCTCCGGCCGCTCGGACGGCTCGGCGGCGTCGTTGCCGCCGTCGTCGCGGTCGCCGCGGGTCTGCCACCGCAGCGACCCGAACGCGGCGAGCCCGGTCCCGGCGACCAGCGCAGCCAGACCGCCGAGCACGGCCGCCGGCCAGCCGCCGGCGAGCGTTGCCGCGGCGGCGCCGAGCAGCCCGCCGGACACCGGCATGAGCCACCCGAGCCGCGCCACCGCCGTGCTCGACGCGGGGTCGACGCGCCGCGCAGCACCAGCCACAGCACCACCGGCCCGCCGACGGCGACCCCGACGGCCAGCAGGAGCGCGACGTCCGCGCCGACCGTCAGGACGCCCAGCGCGGCCGGGTCGTGCGGCCGGGAGAAGCTCCACGTCGCCGCGAGCGCGCCCGCGGCGGCGAGCACGGTGCCGGCGCGCGCCCACCGCCCGGCCCCGGTCTCCGCCGGGGCGCGGGTCACCAGCTGGACGAGCCCGACCGTCACCGGGACGAGCACGAACAGCCGGGCCAGCAGCCCGGCACCGACCTCCGCAACGGACGTCGCCCCGAGCAGCGCCGGGTCGAGCACCTCGGCGAGCGGCACCCGCGCGGTGTACGCGCCGAACGTCGCGATCGTGACGAGCGTCGTGGCGACGAGCGCCACCCACGCCCAGCCGAGCAGCCGGCGCGCCGGGCCGGTCCCGGTGCCCTCCGGCCAGACGAGCGCGAGCACGAACGCCACGCCGACGCCGAGCACGAGTGCGACGGTCGCGGCGGCCCGGGCCACCGTGTGGAGACCGTCGACGACCGGGTCCGGCGCGGCGGGGATCACCGGGTCCGGGACCAGCCCGCCGGGCGCGTAGACCTGGAACCGGAACGCGCCGCGACCGGCTCGGCCCGGCCCGACGGCACCGACCACACCACGGCGTACGTGCCGGCGTAGCGGGTCCGCGGCATCGCCACGGCGACGACGTCCGGCGCCCCCGGCGGGTTGTAGGGGCGACCGGCGACGACCTGCTCGCCGGTCGGGTTGTGCATCAGGACGGTCGCGAGCCCGGCGGTGACGGGCCGGTCGAACGTGAGCCGCAGCTCGTCCGGCGACTTGACGGTCTCGCCGTCGCCCGGCGACGCGGCCACCAGCACGGGGTCCCCGGCCGGGCGGGTACCGCGGCGAGCAGCGTGCCCCAGCAGGCCGCGATCACCACCAGCAGCCCGAGCACACCGCGCAGGAACGTCCGGCCGGCCCGTCGGCTCATCGCCGGCCCGCCTCTTCCGGCGTCCGCTCGGCCGGCGCGCCGGGCTGCGCCGGCTCGACGGGAACACGTGTCGGGCGCGCCGGGCCGCGGCGCATCACGAACCGGTAGGCGAGCGCCGCACCGGCGACCAGCACCACCACGACGGCGGCCAGCACGATCCACAGGGTCGGGTCGGCGGGCGCGGACTCACCCGGCGTGCCGGACGGCGAGCTCGACGAGGGGCTGCTGCCGAGCGGCCCGGGCGCGGGCGCGCGCCGGGCTCGGCGTCGACCGGCTGCGGGACGAGCGTGATCGCGGGCGCGCCCGGGACGCCGGGCCCCGGCGACGGCTCCGTCCACTGCTCCACCGTGCCGTCGGCGTAGCCCTGCACGGCGCCGAACACGATGCGGCCGTCCGCCGGGAGCGGCCCGGCGGTGACGAGGAACTGCTGGAACTGGCGCGGCCGCACCTCGCCGCCCTCCCACACGATCGCGGCCGCGACCTCGTCGAAGGTCTCGTCGCCGATGGTGACGGGCGGGTCGACGGGGCGGGTGGTGACCGTGGCCGTCCACCCCTCGGCCGGGGCGACCTCGACAACGGGGATCAGGACGTCGGCGGGAAAGGTCAGCTCCAGCCGGGTGGTCGGGATGTCGGTCCGTTCGTTGGCCAGCCGGATCGCGAAGGTCTCCGTGCCGCCGCCGGGGCGGGGACCCCGGCACGATCGTCACGCGCGCGTGCGCGACGGGGGCGAGCACCAGCGCGAGAGAGCGGTGAGCAGGGCGGTTCCGAGCAACGTCTTCAGTACGCGGGCGGGGGTCGTCCATCGGACGGTCATGGGGCTCCTCCGGGGAACGGCAGGGAACGGTCCGGGGCCGGGCGAACCGGCCCGGCCCCGGACCGCGGGTGTCAGCTGCTCAGCAGGCGGACGGGCTGATCGGGTTGAGCTGCTCGCACGTCAGCTCCTCCCGCCATCCCTCGGGCACCTTCTGCGACCAGCCGTTGTAGACGAGCGGGATCGCCACGACGCCCTGGCCGCCCACGCCCGGGTGCGCGACGACGACGTCGTCGGACGCGGTGTCGGCGGTCGGGCCGAGCACGAGCTGCCCGGCGATCTCGCGTCCGAGATGTCACCGTCGCCGTTGGGGTCGACGTCGATGATCTGCGCGGCGTTCGAGAACTTGTTCGAGACGTAGGCGTAGTAGCCACCGCCCTGCTTGGCGCCGAAGTTGGCGCCGTGGCAACCGGCGTTGCACGGCAGGTCCTTGATGACCTTGTTGGTCGTCGGGTCGATGACCGAGACCGTCTGGGACAGCGTGTTGGCCGCCAGCAGCGCCTTGCCGTCCGGGCTCACCGGGAGCTGGATGGTGAGCCCGCCCCACGGACCGGTGGGACCGGTCAGCGGGTCGTAGTTCTCCCACAGGTCGATCTCCACGTTCTCCGCGACGCCGCCGTCGCCCGTGGCACAGGCGTCCTCCGCCAGCGAGACGCAGGAGATGCTCATGCCCAGGAAGTTGGACAGGTACGCGGTCTTCGAGTCCGGCGTCATCGACGTGGCGATCGGGAACCCGCCGACCGGCGCGTGGCTGACGGTGCCCGACTCCATGTCGACGATCACGCCTCGTCGGTCATCGTGTTGGGCGCGACGACCGTCTTGCCGTCGTGGCTGGTCCAGTGCGCGTGCGGGTGCGGCGTGATGCCGCTCTCCGGGTCGACGTGGATCCGCCGGGTGATCTCGGTGGCGCCCGGCGCCAGCTCGACGATGTCCGTGCCGGCGTTGATGCCGACCACGAGCTGGTCGGTGTCCGGACGGGTCATGACGTGCGCCGGGTTGGGCCCGACCTCGATCTGCCGGATCGTCTCGCCGGTCTCCCGGTCGAACACGTCCGTCTCGTTGTCGAACCACTCGTTCGCGTACAGGAACTCGTAGTTCTCGTCGGTCCACATGTTGTGGGGGTTGTTCATGTTGATGTCGGTGCCGGCGATCTTCCGGTCGATCGTCCAGGTCTCGGCATCGATCTTCGTGATGGCGCCGTGCTTCTCCTTGCCGGCGAAGTCCTCCATCTGCGTGGCGATCCAGACCTCACCCACACCCGGCGTCTCGGGCAGCTGGTTGAGCGCCGGGAGCATCCGCGGGTAGTTGAAGTACTGGTCGTAGTACGCGTCCAGGTTCGGGATGAGGACCGGGTTGCCCTGGGCGTCGTACTGCAGGATCGGGGCCGGCGGCTGGATCGGGTTCCAGGCCACCTCCTCGGTCGCGCTGAAGTTCTGCCAGTTGTTCGGGTTGGTGATCGTGAAGAAGGCGTTCACCAGCCGCTGGATGATGTCGGCGTTCGACGGGACGGGCGCGTCCTTGCCGTTCACCAGCAGGCTCCGGCCGAAGTCGAGGCCCAGCGTGAGCGGGTCGTCGACGACGACCGCGCCGAGCATGTACGGCGCCACCGAGTCGGTGAACGCGTAGAGCCCGGGCTCAGTGAGCAGGATCGTCTTCTCGCCGAAGAAGGCGCCGCCCGCGTCCATCCACGGGAAGCCCGCGGCCTCCGCCGGGGCGATCAGCCCGATGGGGTTGCGGATGCCCTCCGACACGGCCGGGTCGACGTCGAACGTCACCTGGACCGGCGGGCCCTCGATCGCGAACTCGGCCAGCGAGTCGAGCACACCCTGCAGGTCCACGCCGACGGGGAGCTCGGCGAGGTTCACGGGGACACCGGCCGGCAGGCCCGCCACCGTGTCGCTGAGCTGCCCGATCAGGGACTCGGCCTCGAGGGCGAGCCCCGCGGCCTCCGGGGTGCTGCCCCCGATGCCCTGGACGGCGGCCAGGGTCTGCTCCAGACCCAGCACGTCACCCAGGCCCAGGCCGAGGCCGGAGGCGGGCGCCGCCGGCGCCGGAACGGTCCCGGTCGGGGCCGGTGCCGTCGAGCCGGACGGGACGGGTGCGGGCGCGGAGCCGCCGCCCCCGCCCAGGCCACCGAGCAGGCCCTCGGTGAGGCCGTCGGTCAGCCCGCCGGTGACCCCGCCGACGAAGCCGCCGATGTCACTGGGGAGCACCGGCCCACCGATGCTGGGCACGGCGATGTCGGTCCCGAGCCGCGGCAGCACCGCGACCGCGAGGGAGGAGCTGCCGAACAGGTTGAGCCCGGAGTTGAACCACTTGCCGTTCTCGTCGGTCATCTGGAACGTGATCGGCACCGGCCCGACGCCCACCGGCTGCTGGGCCGCGGCGGGGGCGGCGGTCACGACCGTCGCACCGACCGCCGCCATCACCGTCAACGCGGCGAGCCGACGTCGTCGCTTTCCCGTTCCCAGAGAACTCTGGGGAGCGGTTGCGGACATGGTTCTCCCTTTCCTGGTGAGTGCTGATTTCGCTCCGCCCGAATGGCTGTCCCGAAACACCGGGACTCGCGGAGCGCCGGAAGTCAACCACGGTGTTTGTTACCGGATCGGCCGCGCACGTTAATCGCCCGTGAAATAGACCCGCACCTGTAACGCGGCCGGATGTGCGCAGAAGCGCACGAATTCAGTGCGGCGGACCTGCAATTGAATGGTGCACACCACTCGTCTCGCCAGAGAAAAGCGGCATCGGAAAACCGTGGGGGAGCCGGCAACGCACAACGCATGCGAGTCACCGCGGGGCGCCGAGAGCGGGAAGGGATCGCCTCGGGGATGCTCGACGGCACCCGTGTCGCGGGATGAGCAATGTTGGCACGTTCGGAGTAACACCCGGGTGCAAACGGGTGACCCGTCTGTAACCTCCCACCCCACCTCACACCGCCGGTCCGGTGAGAGGGCCGTCACGCAGGCTTTACGACCATCGTGCCGACTCGGTCGTTTGCGTAGATGATCAAGCTCGGGCGAAAGATCCCGGAAGCCCGGAAACGACGATGGCCGCACGGTGCGGGGCACCGTGCGGCCGGGGGGCGGCGGGGAGGCTAGGCGGCCGCGGTCGTGCGGCGGGCCAGCGCGCGGAGGTCGTAGCCGACGGCCAGGAGCTCGGTCTCGGTCGGCACCGACCTGCCGAGCAGCCGGCGGGCCGCCATGTGGGTGCCCGGGTCGTTGACGGACTCGACGGCCGCGAGCCGCCCGTTCAGCAGGCAGAGCACGGAGAAGCGGTCGCCGTCGCCGGTGACGACCAGGTCGTCGTACTCCCTCGCGAGGGACACCATCTGCAGCTTCAGCGAGCCCTGGTTGCTCCAGAACCACGGCACCGCGCGGTACGGCCGCAGCTCGCCCAGTATCCGTGCCGCGACGTAGCGGCCCTGGTCGGTCGCGTTCTGGATGGACTCCAGGCGCCGCCGCGCGCCCGTCACCGGGTCGCCGACGACGGCGCAGTCGCCGATCGCGCTGATCAGCGGGTCGGACGTGGTCAGCGACCGGTCGACGAGCACGCCGCCGTCCACGGCCAGCCCGGCCCGGCGCGCGAGGTCGTCCTCGGGCACCGCCCCGACGCCGAGCACCACGAGGTCGGCGGGCAGCAGCCGGCCCCACTCCGTCAGCACGCCGGTGGCGCGCCCGTCGCGGCCGACCACCCGGGCGGCCCGCTCCCCCAGGCACAGCTGCACCCCGTGAGCGCGGTGGTGGGCCGCGACCGCGGTGGAGACCGGCGTCGTCACCGACCGGCTGAGCACCCGCTCGTTCACCTCCAGCACGGTCACCTCGACGCCGCGCTTCACCGCGGCGCTCGCGATCTCCATGCCGATGAACCCGGCGCCGAGCACCACGATCCGGCGCGCGGTCGCGAGCTGCCTGCGCAGCGCGAGCGCGTCGTCGAGCGTGCGCAGCGTGGTCACGCCACGCAGCGCCACGCCGGGCAGGTCGAGCCGGCGCGGCCGCGAGCCCGTCGCGAGCACGAGGTGGTCGTAGCCGATCCACCGTTCGCCCCCGACGTAGACGATCTGCCGCAGCCGGTCGACCTCGACCGCGGGCCCGCGCAGCAGCGCGACGTCCGCGTCGGTGAAGAACTGCTCGGGTCGCAGCGGGGTGCCGGCCGCGTCCGCCCCGTCCTCCAGCTGCCCCTTCGACAACGGCGGCCGCTCGTACGGGAGGTGCGCCTCGCCGCCGACGATCGTCAGCGGCCCCGCGTAGCCGTGCCCGCGCAGGGCGGCGGCCGTCTCCACGCCGGCGTGCCCGGCGCGATCACCACAACACCGCACATCTCAGACCTGCTTGTCCGGAACGCGGACGACCAGCTCGGCGCCGGGCTGGGTGGGCACGAGCTGGCAGCTGAGCCGGCTGTTGCCGGCGCGCGGCGCGGCCGTCCACTCCAGCATCTCGTCCTCGTCGTCGGTCGGCGGGGCGAACATCTCCGTGCTGCGGTCCAGGTAGACGTGGCAGGTCCCGCAGGTCGTCGAACCGCCGCACTCGCCGACGATGCCGGGCAGCTGGTTCGCGAGCGCACCCCGCATCACGCTCATGGCGACGGGCAGCTCGACGGTCTGCTTCGAGCCGTCGTCGAACACGTAAGTGACAGTGGGCACGGCCATCTCCTCTTCCTGGTGTGCGATCGGTGGTCGGGCGTCATCCGGCGGCGCGGCGCGTCGCGGCCTCCCGCGCGCTGGACTGCCAGCCGTCGAGCGAGCGGGTGTGCTCGGGCGGCCAGGCGCAGACGACGAGCCGCACGTCACGCGCCAGCTGCATCCGCAGCCGGTGCCGCAGGTCGTGCAGCGTGTCGACGTCGAACGGGCGCTCGGCGGCGAGGAAGTGCAGCACCCCGCGCGCGTTCGCGGCGACCAGCGCGTACGCGGGCTCCGTGCTCAGCGGCAGGCAGGGCCGGGTCCAGGCGACCCGCAGCTCCTCGACGGCGGCCGGGGCCGCCCCGCGGGCGATCGCCGGCTCGATCGTGGCGCGCCGCGAGCCCGGCGCGTCGCCCTCGTCGAAGCCCCATCGGCGCAGGTAGCGCCCGACCGTCGCGGACCCGAGCACGACCCCGACCTCCCGGCGGATCAGCTCCGTCACCGCGGCCGCGTCCACAGCCACCACCGCAGCGCCGCCTGGTCGGGCGGTCCGGCGACGACAACCCGCAGCACCCGCTGCTGCTGCGCCTCCGAGAGCGCGAACCGCTCCCCCGGACGGCGGCCGCGCCGCGCCGGCCGGAACGACTCCTCGCCCCGCAGCCGGTACGCCCGCACCCATTCCCACACCGATCTCCGGGAAACCCCGAACTCGAATGCGACCTGTCCTTGCGGGGACCCCGACTCGACCGCCGCCACCGCCCGCCGGCGTAGTTGCTCCAGCGCTTCGGACGGCAGTCCGCGGGCGTCACCGCGGCACTGCACCTCTTCCATCTCCATAACGGGAATTCCCCAATTCATCGAAATGCGCACGTTGAATACAGGGTTCATCGGACCTGGTCCCGGCCCCGCGCGCGCCCGGCCGACCGAGTTCCAGAATCATCGCCAGCGGGCGTCACCGCGAGATCGCGCACCGTAAAGTCAACGTAACGAAGGCCTCAACCACATGTAGCCCCCACGTGAGGCGTGCAGTCATTTCCGCAGCGTCCGGCAGGCCCGGCGGCGGCGCCGTTCACGGCCGTGCCGGCGGCTGCGGGGCCGCCGGGACCCGGTCCGCGCGGCCGGGCGCGCCACCCGCTCGGCTACGATGACCGCGGTCCGCCCTCGTAGCTCAGGGGATAGAGCATCGGTTTCCTAAACCGTGTGTCGCAGGTTCGAATCCTGCCGGGGGCACCAGGTCAGGGCGGCCTACCTGCGGAAACGTAGAGGCCTCCGGTTGCGGCATAGGCGGCTCTCCACGGGCGTCACCGGCTGGTGGCGGGCGCCTGCGTCCGATACACGTCCAAATTCCGGGGACCGCGCGTCGCACGTCGGCGTCGTACTTGCTGGTCTGGCGACGGTGGGAGCCGCCGGGTCAGAGCTCCGAGGCCTGGTTCGCACCACGGACCGCACTCGCGGCGGGTGCCTGGCGACACCTGTGGGCTGTAACACGTCAGGTGCCGGACCGGTTGGCACCTCGCGGGCAAGCGCCGGCACGCAGCACTCGCGCGGTCCGGTCGCCATGGACCGAGATCGTGCGATGCTGGCGGCGCTGCATCGTCTTGCGTAGCGGCAGGGTGGCTGAGGCCAGCGTCTTCCTCACATTGCGCCATCCGCCTCGTGGCGTGGAGCGGCTCCGCGGATCAGGTGCGAGAGGCCGCCGATCATCCCGCCGGTTCGTTGGTGCAGATGACCGACCAGGCCGGTGAGGATGCCAGAGGCGGCATCGAGTTCGATCACGTCGACGATCTCGACCTCTGGCTGGGCCTGCGGCCGCCCAGCGCCGCGATCTTGACTGCAGACCGCGAAATCACCGACACCGGCTGCTCCCCGCGTCCATCACGCCCAGCGGGGCCGACTCGCTCGTCACGGCCCGGCGTTGTCATGCGCGTGTCGAAATCAGGCCATGCGCAGGGGCTGTCGGGGATCGTCCTGGCGAGCCTGTGCCGCGGTCAGATCCGCGATCTGTTCGTCGGTCGTGAGCCCGAGCACGGATACGTCGAGCGGCTCGGATTCGTCCGCGTCGGGTCCGACATAAAACTCCGCTGTGTCTGCGGTGACTCCGGACGGCCCGATCGCTCCGGACCCAGCGCACGCGGCGTGTCTCGTGTCCCCATCGGCGTCGGTGTAGGTCGGTCCGGCGAAGAGGGTGGCGACGTTGCCGCCGGGCGCTCAACGACTGCCTCGAGGCCGTGGTCGCGAACCAGCTCCGCGATTCGGGTGATATCGAGCGTGCTCATGGGCTCCCCGCGTCCTGGCGTTCAGCATGGTCGGCAGCGGACTTCCCTTCGGCAGCAATTCTGGCACTACCGGCGGCCGTCTGGCGGTTGCCCGGATCGTACGGATCCGCGTCGGTGACGACGTCGACCGCGCGACCAGCGGCAGTCGTCCGTGCCGCCGCTGGCCGCGACGTTTCGGTGCCCGGTGCCGTGCGGGGTGCTGGTTGCCCCTGTCTCGAGAGGATCACGATCTGGGCAAGCGATCCGCGATGTGTTCGGCGAGACCGCGGGGGAGATCGGCCGGGACTGCGTTGCCGATCTGCCGGGTGATCTGGAGTCTGGTGCCGCACCACTGGAATTCGCCGGGGAAGGGCCCTGCAGCCGGGCGGCCTCGTTGGTGGGTGCGGCCTTGTCGTGGGTGATGGCGCGATTGCCGTCGGGTGGATGCTGTGCCGCCGCCTATCGAAGGCGCTCGTTCGCGACCGCAGGTGATGCGACGGGCGAACGGGACCCGGGACGGCTGGGCAGAGGTCCCCGCCTCGCTGGGAGAGCTCGTGCGCGAGATGCGCGAGAAGCCGCCGTGCGGGGTCCGATCCGATCTCCGCGGCAGCGGGTCGCTGATGCGGGCCGGCACGAACAGATGAGGGTCACCGCGCCGGACTCCGCGGCGCACGAGCTGCCCACCTCCCGACCCACCCCACCGACGGCCGTCGCCGAGCAGGCGGCGCTTCTCGACCACCCCTCGGGCGGTCGCTTCGACTGTTCCTCGCCACCCGGGCACTCGGCGTCACGCCCGCGGCGGTGACTCGATGAACGGGCGGAAGATCAGGTTTCGTCGAGCCACGACGCACGCGGCCACGTCGCAACCAGCCACCGCAACGCGCCCGAGCGAGAAGCTGGGCACGGTTTCGGGCGACCCCGATCGTCAGCTCGGCAGGCGACGGGCACGCAGGACGACGTCGTCGATGTGGTGGGTGGACGCCGCGCCGGGTGGCCGTGGTCGCGTCTCGTGGAGCTCGATCTTCCAGCCCGGTGCGTCGGCGAGGGAGGCCGCGATCTCCTCCACACCGAGGTAGGCGTCGGGGTCGAACATACGGGTCTGCTCGGCAACGTCGATCGGCTCGCGCATCGGTGTCAGGTCGTGCCCGACCACGAGCAGGGTGCCACCGGGCGCGACGGCGGCGAGCAGGTTGCGCAGACCGCGTCGGTCGGGAGTGCGGTGGACGGCGCCGTACTGCATCGACACGAGGTCGTAGCCGCCGGCCCCGAACGCGTCCGGTGCGTTGGCGTCGCGATGCAGGCACTCGACGTCGAGG
The DNA here is from genome assembly GCA_001942415.1 of Pseudonocardia sp. CNS-139. Classification (GTDB taxonomy): domain Bacteria; phylum Actinomycetota; class Actinomycetes; order Mycobacteriales; family Pseudonocardiaceae; genus Pseudonocardia. The sequence goes on along the minus strand of MKJX01000006.1, from coordinate 2,855 downwards.
CCGCGGCGTCCGGCCTCGGCGGCGACGCGGTCCAAGGCGTGTGCGGAGATGTCGGTCGCGGTGACCTTCCAGCCCCGCTCGGCGAGCCAGACGGCGTCGCCGCCCTCGCCGGCCCCGACATCGAGTACCCGGCCGGGTGCCAGGTTGCCCACCTCGTGCACGAGCGTCCCGTTGGGGTTGCCGCTCCAGACCGTCGTGTCACCCCCGTAGCGGTGGTCCCAGTCGGTCTGGTCGCCCGACGGTCGGGCGGCCGCGCGCACGTCCTCGTCGGCGAGGCTGAACGCGATCATGGCGCCGACGCGGGTGCCGTGCGCGGCGGCGTTGAGCACCTGCATGCTCGGGTCGGTCACGTTGCCCGCCGCGTACAGGCCGGGCACCGACGTCTGCCCCATCGGATCGACCTCTACCGCGTCGCCGACGCCGGTGAAGTGCGGGACCGTCGCCAGTCCTGCGGCCGCGAACACCTCGGCCCGGGCTCGGAACCTCGGGCCCACCACCACGGCGTCGGCCTCGAGCGTGCGCCCGTCGGTCAGCTCGCGCCGGCGACCCGGCCGTCTCCCCCGGTGACGACGCGGCGGACCGGCGTCCGGACGACCTCCGTACCGGCCGCGGCCAGCGCGTCGAGGGCACCGTCGTCGAGCCCGGAGGCGTCGTGCACCACGATGGAGTGGCGGTCCGTGAGGTGCCGGAACAGCGGTGCCGGATGCAGTCCCATCGAGTGCGTGACGATCTGCACGATGCGCAGGTCACGCACCTCGAAACCGTGGCAGAACGGGCAGTGGATCACATCGCGCCCCAGCTCTCGGCCAGGCCCTCGATGTCCGGAAGCTCGTCGGCCAATCCCGTCGCCGCAAGCACCCGGCGGGCCACCAGAGCGTGACCGCCGCCGACCTCCACACGGAACCGGCCGTCGTCGTACCGCTCGACGGTCCGCGCCCGGCCGGTGAGGATCTCCCCGCCGTAGCTGCGGACCTCCTCGCGCCCTCGACCGGTCAACTCCGACGGTGCCGCGCCGTCGGATCCGAGGTAGCCGTGCATGTGTGCGACGGGCGCGTTGCGGGGAGTGCCGTCGTCGACGACCACGACCGACCGGCGCTGCCGGACGAGCTGCAACGCGGCCGCCAACCCGGCCGCCGATCCGCCGATGATCGCGACGTCGCAGTGCCGTTCCATCGATCCCGGTGCGTGCGACCCGTGTGCGTGCTCAGCCATGGGATCGACGATACGATTCCTGGACGAAGCAGCAAGCCGGCTTGCAGTATTCGCAAGATGGACTGGGGTGCGGAATGACCGAGGAACCCGATGTCGAAACGGTGGTCCGCACCCGGCTGCGCAGCCTGCGCATCACACTGGGGTACTCGCTCGACGAACTCGCCGAGCGCACCCACCTCAGCCCGTCCACCATCAGCCGCGTCGAGACCGGCAAACGAGCCCTCGGCCTCGACGTCCTGCTGCCCCTGGCCACCGCCCTGCAGGTGAGCCTCGACGCACTGCTCAACGTCGAAGGCGACCACGACGTGGTCATCCGCCCGACACCCAATCGCGACGGCACCCGGACCACCTGGCTGCTCAACCGACCCGACGGCCGCACCATGGCGGCGAAGATCCGGCTCGAGCCCACCACGGGCAAGCCTCATCAGCGGGTCCACCCCGGCCACGACTGGTTCGTCGTCATCCAGGGTCGAGTGCGCCTGTGGCTCGGCGACCGCCGGATCGACGTCGAGACCGGTGAAGCGGCCGAGTTCGCGACCATGACGCCACACGCCCTCAGCGCTCTCGACGGCCCGGCCGAGCTGGTGATGACCTTCGACCGAGACGGTCAGCGAGCACACGTGCACCAATAGCCGGCAACGGGTCCGCCTCGGAGGGGTCGGAGCAGGCAGGACACGCCACAGGTGAAGGGGTCACGGCATGACCACGGTCAAGAAGTACCTCACCGGTGTCACGGCCGAGCAGATCGTCGAGGCCGCCGTCGAGCTCACCCGGCGGCGCGGGCTGTACGGGTGGTCGATCCGCGACCTCGTCGCCGCGATCGGGACGTCGCCCTCGGTCGTCTACCACCGGGTCGGCGGACGGGACGCGGTGTGTCGACGCGTGGTCGCCGCCGTCCTCGACCAGGTCGAGTACGAGCTCCCCACGGACGACGAGCCGGATTCGGAGACCGACTGGCGGGAATGGTTCCGTGCGACGCTGTTCCCGATGAGACCGGTGCTGGTCCGTTATCCGGGCGTCGCGAAGTGGATCCTCATGCACGGTCGCGTCGTCTCCGAGAATGTCGACGGGTTCGACGCCGAGATGGACCGGCTACACAGCGCCGGGTTCGGCAAGGACTCGGCCCTCGTGTTCGCCATCATCTTCAACGCGGCGATGACGTCCATCATGATGAGTGACGAGCGCGACGCACACGAGGACGACGACCCGCGCGACCACGCTCGCATCATCGCGGAACTGCGGACGACCCGAAGCCGAGCAGCCGATGAGATGACCGCGTTCGTCGAACCGTTCACGGGCGACCAGCACCAGTCGCGAGCCGCGAGGGACGCCTACTACCGGGCCCTCGTCGACACCGTGCTGGACGGTCTCGAACAGCGCCGGCTCCGCCGCCTCGGCCGGGCCGGCTGACGGGCTCAGCTCCGGCCGGTGACGCCGAGGACGTCCTCCGCGCGGATGAGGAGGACGGCGGCGACGGCAGCAGCCAGTGCGACGAGGCCGCCGACAAGAAAGATGGTCGACAGGCCCGCGGCGAACGCCTCGGCCGCCTGTGCGGCGAGCCCGGTCCGTCCGGCTACGACGTCGCCCGCGCGTCCGGGTCGGGGATGCGGGCGGCCACGACGGCGGCCATGATCGCGCCGTAG
>MKJX01000005.1 GCA_001942415.1 Pseudonocardia sp. CNS-139 | reverse complement strand
ATCGCCGGGCGGTTGGCGGTGCGCACGGGTTCGGGTCTGCTCGCGGACGTCGTCGCCGTCTCCTCGGAGGGTGTCTCCCATTCGCTGTTCGGTGGCGCCTACACGGCGGAGGCGAAGGCGACCGGTCCGCATCCGGTGATCACCCTGCGGCCGGGCTCGGTGGAGCCCGAGCCCGCCCCGGGCGCGGGGTCGAGGAGCAGGTCGAGGTGCCGTCGTTGGGGCGCAGCGCCACCGTGGTGTCCCGGGAGCCGATCACGGCGGGGGAGCGCCCGGACCTGTCCGAGGCCAGCGTGGTGGTGTCCGGTGGGCGTGGTGTGGGGGTCGGGGGGGGGACTTCGCCGTGGTCGAGGCGCTGGCCGACGCGCTCGGTGCGGCGGTGGGGGCGTCGCGGGCGGCGGTGGACTCGGGCTACTACCCGCATCAGTTCCAGGTGGGGCAGACGGGGAAGACGGTGTCGCCGCAGCTGTATGTCGCGTTGGGGATTTCGGGGGCGATTCAGCATCGGGCGGGGATGCAGACGTCGAAGACGATTGTTGCGGTGAACAAGGATCCGGAGGCGCCGATCTTCGAGATCGCGGACTTCGGTGTGGTGGGGGACCTGTTCAAGGTCGCCCCCCAGCTGACGGAGGAGATCACCAAGCGCAAGGGCTGACGTGCGGGTGGGGACGCGGTGATGTTCACCGCGTCTCCACTCCGCCGTTCGCTCGTGCGTGGGCGGTGGTTGCCTGCGGGACGTACCAAGACCCGCGTGACCTCGTCGCAGGTGCTGGCCCGCACGCCGCAAGAGGCGTCGTCCCGCCGCTACTCCCTGCTGGTGACCACCGACCCCGACGAGGTGCGCGCCGCCCAGCGGCTGCGCTACCGCGTCTTCGCCGACGAGCTCGGCGCCGTGCTCCACACCCCGGAGCCCGGCGTCGACGTCGACCGGTACGACGCCCACTGCGACCACCTGATCGTCCGCGAGGACACCACGGGCGAGGTCGTCGGGACCTACCGGATGCTCCCGCCCGAGCGCGCCGTCCAGGCGGGCTCGCTGTACTCCGAGGGCGAGTTCGCGCTGGAGGCGCTCGCGCCGCTGCGCTCGTCGCTCGTCGAGCTGGGCCGCTCGTGCGTGCACCCCGACCACCGCGACGGCGCCGTCGTCACCCTGGTCTGGACCGGCATCGCCCGGTACATGCTGCTCTCCGGGAACCGCTGGCTGGCCGGCTGCGCGAGCGTCGCGCTCGGCGACGGCGGCGGCCTCGCCGCCGCGGTGTGGGACCGCGTGCTGGACCGGCACTTCGCTCCCGAGCCCTACCGGGTGCGCCCGCTGCAGGCGTGGGACCCGCTGGGCGTGGAGCGCCCGGCGCGCGTGAAGCTGCCCGCGCTGCTGCAGGGCTACCTGCGGCTGGGCGCCTGGGTGTGCGGCCCGCCCGCGCACGACCCCGACTTCGACTGCGCCGACTTCTTCGTGCTGCTCGGCCTCGACCACGTGGACGAGCGCTACGCGCGCTACTTCCTCGGCGGTGCTGCTTGACCGCGCCGACGGCCGGGGTGCACGCCCGGCCGGCGTGGTCCGGGTGGGTCCCCACCTCGCCCTGCGGGCCGGACTGCCTGCCTGCCCAGCACGCCCCCACCGCGCCGTTCGCGCTGGTCGCGCTGCGGATGACGGCCCTGGTGACGGTGCTGCTCGCGACGGTCGCGGCGGCGCCGTTCGTGCCGTCCTCGGCCCGCGGACGCTGGATGCGGGCCCGCTGCGCGGCGGCCCTGCGGGCCACCGGCGTCCGGCTGCGGATCGGCGGCGCCGGGCCCGTCGCCGACGGCGCGCTGCTCGTCGCGAACCACATGTCGTGGATCGAGATCCTCGCGGTCTGCGCGATCCGGCCGGTGCGCATGATCGCCAAGCGGGAGGTGCGCGACTGGCCGCTGATCGGTGCGGTGGCCGTGCGCACCGGGGCCCTGTTCGTCGACCGGGCCGGGCTGCGCGCGCTGCCCGCCACCGTCGCCGAGACGGCCGACGCGCTGCGCGCGGGCGACGTCGTCGGCGTCTTCCCCGAGGGCACGACGTGGTGCGGTGCCGCCGCCGGGCCGTTCCGGCGGGCCGCGTTCCAGGCCGCGGTCGACGCGGGCGCGCCGGTGGTACCGGTCGCGGTCGTGCTGGCGGCGGCCGGCGGCGCGCCGACCGCGGAGGCGTCGTTCATCGGCGACGAGACGCTGTGGGAGGCCCTGCTGCGGGTGCTGCGGATGCGCGACCTGGAGTGCGTGCTCACCGTGCTGCCCGCGCTGGAGCCCGGCACCGACCGCCGCGCGCTGGCCCGTCGCGCCGCCGACGCCGTCGCGGGCGTCACCGGCGTGCCGCACCCGATGCCGGCCGCGCGCCGCCCGAGCGTCCCCGCGGCTGCGTAGGGCCCGCGCACGCGGGTCTACCCTGGGCGGCGGATCAACGACCGGACGGGCCTTGATGTGACACCGCGCGCAACCTATCTCGACCACGCCGCCACCACGCCGATGCTCCCGGAGGCCGTGGCGGCGATGGCGGAGGCCATGACGCGCACCGGCAACGCGTCCTCCCTGCACACCGCGGGCCGGCGGGCCCGCCGGCACGTCGAGGAGGCCCGCGAGCGCATCGCCGCCGCCGTCGGCGCCCGGCCGTCCGAGGTCGTGCTCACCACGGGCGGCACCGAGAGCGACAACCTGGCCGTCAAGGGCCTGTTCTGGGCGCGCCGCGCGGGCGACCCGCGCCGCACACGGGTGCTCGTCTCGGCCATCGAGCACCACGCCGTGCTCGACGCCGCCGAGTGGCTCGGCGACCACGAGGCCGCCGAGGTCGAGCTGCTCGACGTCGACGCCGAGGGCCGGGTGCGGCCGGAGACGCTGCGCGCCGCGCTCGCCCGCGCGCCCGAGCGGGTGGCGCTGGTCTCGGTGATGTGGGCGAACAACGAGGTCGGCACCGTCAACCCGATCCGCGAGCTGGCCGCCACCGCGCACGAGTTCGGCGTGCCCCTGCACACCGACGCCGTGCAGGCCGTCGGGTCGCTGCCCGTCGACTTCCAGGCATCCGGCGCCGACGCGCTCACGCTCACCGGGCACAAGCTCGGCGGCCCCTACGGCGCGGGGGTGCTGCTGCTGGGCCGGGACGTCCTGCTCACCCCGCTGCTGCACGGCGGCGGGCAGGAGCGCGACGTGCGGTCCGGCACCCTCGACACCCCCGCCGTCGTCGGGCTCGCCACGGCCGTCGAGCTGGCGGTGGCCGCCGCGCCGCGCCGGGCCGCGGCGCTCGCCGGGCTGCGCGACGACCTCGTCGGCCGGATCCTCGCCGCCGTCCCGGACGCCACGCTCAACGGCGACCCGGGCACCGGTGTGGTCGAGGGCGGCCCGTCGCGCCTGCCGGGCAACGCGCACCTGTCGTTCCCCGGCTGCGAGGGCGACAGCCTGCTCATGCTGCTCGACGCGCAGGGCATCGAGTGCTCCACCGGCTCCGCGTGCACCGCCGGGGTCGCGCAGCCCAGCCACGTGCTGCTCGCGATGGGCGCCGACGAGGCCACGGCCCGCGGCTCGCTGCGGTTCTCCCTCGGCCACACCACCACCGCCGCGGACGCGACGCCGTGGCCGCGGTGATCGCGCCGGTCGTCGAGCGGGCCCGGCGGGCGGGCCAGCGCACGTCCGTGGGCGTCCGGTGAAGGCGCGGCGATCATGAGAGTGCTGGCCGCCATGAGCGGGGGTGTCGACTCGGCGGTGGCCGCGGCCCGCGCCGTCGACGCCGGGCACGACGTCGTCGGCGTGCACCTGGCGCTCTCCGAGACCCCGGCCGCGCTGCGCGCCGGCTCCCGGGGCTGCTGCTCCCGCGAGGACGCGGCCGACGCCCGGCGGGCCGCCGACGTGCTCGACATCCCGTTCTACGTGTGGGACTTCGCCGCCCGGTTCACCGCCGACGTCGTCGACGACTTCGTCGACTCCTCGCCCGCGGCCACACGCCCAACCCGTGCCTGCGGTGCAACGAGAAGATCAAGTTCGCGGCGCTGCTGGACAAGGCGCTCGGGCTGGGCTTCGACGCCGTCTGCACCGGGCACTACGCGCGGCTGGCCGGGGGCGAGCTGCGGCGGGCCGTCGACGCCGGGAAGGACCAGTCGTACGTGCTCGCGGTGCTCACCCCGCACCAGCTGCGGCACGCGATGTTCCCGATCGGCGACACCCCCAAGCCGGCCGTGCGCGCCGAGGCCGCCGAGCGCGGCCTGCGCGTCGCCGACAAGCCCGACAGCCACGACATCTGCTTCGTGCCCGACGGCGACACCCGCGGGTTCCTCGCGGCGCGCCTCGCGCCCGGCCCGGCGCGGTGGTGGACGCCGCCACCGGCGCCGAGCTGGCCCGCCACGACGGCGTGCACGGGTTCACGGTCGGGCAGCGCAAGGGCCTCGGCGTCGCCGCCCCGGCCGCCGACGGCGCCCGCGCTACGTGCTGGGCATCGAGCCGGTGAGCGGCACGGTCCGGGTCGGCCCGGCCGCCGCGCTCGACGTCCGCACGATCGACGCGCAGCGCCCGGTGTGGGGCACCGGCCGCCCCCCGGCCGACCGGTTCCCGTGTGTGGTGCAGGTGCGCGCGCACGGCGGGCTGGCCGCCGCGGTGGTGGCGGCCGGGCCCGAGGGCGTGCGGGTCGAGCTGGACGAGCCGCTGCGCGGCGTCGCCCCCGGCCAGGCCGTCGCGTTCTACCGCCCCGACGCCGCGGGCGACGTGGTGCTGGGCAGCGCCACGATCACCGCCGGCCGCGGAGCTCGGGGAAGCTAGTCCCCCCGCCCGATCACCAGCCGTCCGCCGCCGCGCCCCGGCGGTCGAGCACGTCCGCGACGCGGGTGTGGGACGGGTCGCCCGGCGCGGTCGGGGTCACGACCACCCCGTCGTCGCCGCGGCGGATCCGGGTGGGGATCGCCTCGGCCGCGGTCACGCCGAACCGCCCGTCCGGGCCGCGGGTGAACGTGAACCGCGCGATCACGGAGTCGTTGCGCGCCTCGCCGGACTGCTGCGCGACGTGGTTGCCGAGGCCGTACGCGACCCACTTGCCGCCGATCCGCTCGAACGGCTGCACGACGTGGGCGTGGTGGCCGAGCACGAGGTCGACGTCCGGCGACGCGAGCAGCGTGCGGGCGATCGCGACCTGCGCCTCGGTCGGCTCGGGCGTGTACTCGGTGCAGCAGTGCACGCTGGCGACGACGATGTCCGCCCCGGCGGCCCTGGCCCGGGCGGCGTCGGCGAGCACGGCGTCGAGGTGCGGGCCCCGCGGGTCGAAGTCGTTCACCGCCCACGTGCGGCCGGCGGGCTCCGGCACCCCGTTGAGCCCGAACGTCCACGCGATGTCGGCGACCCGCACCCCGCCGACGTCCACGAGGTGCGGGGTGCGGCTCTCGGCCTCCGTGCGGAAGGTGCCGCTGTGGCCGAGCCCGCGGGCGTCCAGCGTGTCGAGCGTGCGGACGATCCCGGCGAAGCCGCCGTCCATCGCGTGGTTCGAGGCCGTCGAGCAGAGGTCGTAGCCGGCCCCGGCGAGCGCGTCGGCGATCTGCGGCTGCACGGAGAAGCTCGGGGTAGCCGGTGAAGGGCCCGTCCGGGCCGGCGAGCGGCGTCTCCAGGTGGCAGATGGCCAGGTCGGCGCCGCTGATCACGGGCTCGACCAGCGCGAACACGTGGCCGAAGTCGTAGCCGGTGCCCTGCGCGCGGCCGGCCGCAGCCGCCGCGGTGACGAGCGGCGGGCGCTGGTGGATCAGCACGTCCCCGGTGGCGGCGATCGTGACCGACACCGGCGGGAGCGGCGGCGCCGCACCCGGGGCGGGCGGGTGCACGGTGACGGTGCACCCGGCGAGCAGCACGGCACCCACTGCGGCGGCGCCGGCCCATCGCCCTCTGCGTGCCATCGCTCTCCCTTCCGGGGTCGGCGCTGAGTACCCGTCCGATCGCATCCCAGCCTCGCGCGGGTGGTAGACACCGGCCGTGAGTACCGACGACGCCGTGGCGGCCGCGCTCGCCGCCGCCGGGCTGGCCGGGGCCGTCCCCGGTGTGGAGGTGCCCGTGCCCGGCGCGGACGCCGGTCCGGCGGACGGCGAGGCGCCCGCGCGCTGGCCCGACGGCGCGGCCACCGGCGTCGGCTCGATGCCCGGCACCGACCCGCTGGAGGCCGCGACCACCGTCGCCGGTGAGGTGCCGCTGCTGCCGTACCTGCCGGAGCTGCCGGCCCGCGGGGTCGGCGCGGACATGATCGGCCGGACGGCCGGGCTGCTGGTCGACCTGGCCGTCGAGGTGGTCCCCACCGGGTACCGCGTCACCGCGCGGGCGGCCGCGACCACCGCCGCGCCGTCGACCTGCTGCGCACCGACCTCGACGCCTTCGACGAGGCCTGCGAGCCGGCCCGTCCGGAGTGGGTGAAGGTGCAGGCCGCGGGGCCGTGGACGCTCGCGGCCGCCGTCGAGCTGCACACCGGGCACCGGGTGCTGACCGACCCGGGCGCCGTCCGGGAGTTCGCGGCGAGCCTGCAGGAGGGGCTGCGCGCGCACGCGGCCGAGGTCGCGGCCCGCACCGGCGCGCGGGTGCTCGTGCAGCTCGACGAGCCGACGCTGCCCGCGGTGCTGGCCGGCCTGCTGCCCACGCCGTCCGGGTACGGGACGGTGGCCGCCGTCGGGCGCAACGAGGCCCAGGACACGCTGCGCGACCTGGTCACCGGCCTCGGCGGGCCGGTGGTCGTGCACTGCTGCGCCGACCGGCCGCCGGTCCGGCTGCTCGCCGGTGCGGGGGTGGCCGGGGTCGGCCTCGACGCGACCCGGCCCGTCTTCCGCGGCGACACCGCGCTGCCCGCGGCGCTCGACGCCCTCGGCGAGGTGTGGGACGCCGGTACGCCGCTCCTGCTCGGCGTGGTCCCGTCCACCGACCCGGCGCGCCCGCTGACGTTCCGCGACATCGTCGCGCCGGTGTTCGAGCTGGCCGACCGGCTCGGCTTCGACCGTGAACGGCTGCCCGCGCTGGTCGTCCCGACGCCGGCGTGCGGGCTGGCCGGCGCCACGCCCACCTGGGCCCGCCGCGCGCTCGCGCTCGCCCGCGAGACCGCCGCCGCCCTCACCGACCCGCCCGAGGACCTGTGACGCCCGTCCCGCGAGTCGCGCTCTGGATGCACGCGAGTCGGGGTCGGCGCACGCGCCCCGTCCGGGTCTGGGACGGTGGTCGCCCATGAGCCCGCAGAGCAGGGGACGCAAGCAGCAGCGGGGCGGGACGGATCGCGGCGGGCCGCCCGGTCCCGACCTCGTGATCGCGCGCGCCGTCCGCGACGCCTGCCGTGAGCTGGACCGGATCGACGATCCGCTGATCGCGGAGATGTACGTGTCGGAGACGCTCGGTGTGTGGTGGGGCCTCCACGTCGTCGACGCGGATCCGGAGGTGATCTTCGGGGAGGCGCTGGTCGCGAAGGCCGCCACGACCCGGAAGCCGGCCGCACTGGGGCTGCTGCGCTGCGTCGCCGTGCTGGGGACGGAACGCCAGCGGCGGGCGGCCGCCGAGGCCGCCGATGCGCTCGCGGCCGGCGGCGTGGCCGAGCCGGCGTGGGCCGGCGCGGTCGGCACCGGGCGCGTGAGGGCGGCGTGGGCGTACGGCGACGTGTACGGCGACCAGACCAGCGTGCTGCTCGCGGTCGAGCGGTCCGGCGTCGAGCACGGCGTCGTGGTCCTGGTCGACCACACGCTCGGCGGCATCGCCAAGGACGCCTTCGCGACGCCCGACCCGTCCGGTGTGCTGGGCGACCTGCGCGGGTTCGCCGGGCCGCTCGTCCAGGTGCGCGAGCTGTCCGTCGGGGAGGCCGCGGCGATGCTGTACCCGGCGTTCGCGGCATCGGACGCCGGGCCGGAACCTCCGGTGAGCGAGGACTTCGCCGCCAACCGGGCGCTCGCGCTGTCCCGCGTCCGCATGCTGGGCCCGTCGCCGGCCGCGGCGCCCGGACCGGTGGTGGGCCGCGCGGAGCGGCAGATGATCGTGAACGGGTTCCTCGCCGCGCCCGCCGGGCGTGACCTGCCCGCGCAGCGCGCCGGTGCGCCGAGCTGCTCGTCGAGTTCGGCGCGGAGGAGGACGGCGGCCGGCCGCTGCGGGTGAGCCCGGCGAAGCTGGAGCTGTTCCTCTTCGACTGGCTGCCTGCGCCGGCCGAGCTGGAGCCGGGCGCGCCGAGGCGCTCCCGGCGACCGTGCGGGCGTGGGCCGGCTGGGCCGCCGAGCGGGCGGGGCTGCCGGACGAGGCGGCCGAGGAGCTCGCGGAGGCCGTCGACGAGCTGCTCACCGCCTACACATACGAGGACCTCGATCCCGTCGGGCCCAGCGCCGAGGACATCGTCGCGGTCTACCTCGACGGCCTGGACGTCGACGACGTGGACCCGGAGGCCCTGCCCGATCTGCTGGCGCGGCGGCAGTTCACGATGCCGTACTACGGCACGAGGATCGGCGACGACGACCACCCGCGCCTCGACGCGGGCGACCCGGACGAGCGCGCGCTGCTGATCCGGGGCGAGCACCCCGAGTACCACGCCGCGCTCGCCGACCCCGATCCCGACGCCGGCTCCGTCGTGGACGGGGTGAACCCGCGCCTGCACCTGGCCGTGCACGAGATCGTCGCGAGCCAGCTGTGGGACGACGACCCGCCCGAGGCGTGGCAGGCCGCGCAACGCCTGCTGGCCGCGGGCATCGACCGGCACGACGTGCTGCACGCCATCGGCGAGGTCGTGACCCGGCACCTGCACGGCGCGCTGACCGGGACGGGCCCGGCCGACCCCGTCGCGTACGTGGCCGATCTCGCCCGGCTCGGCGTCCAGGGCTCCCCGCCCCCGAAGGCCCGGCGCCGGCGCTGACGGGCAGCGGGACGCCCGCCTCTCGCCACCCTGACGGACGGCCGCGACGCGGGGGTGGATGTCGGTCCTGGTCGCTAACCTCTGACCGTGAGCCCCGAGACCGTGCACCCGACCAGCCCGGAACCGGAGGTCCGCGAGCGGCACGCGCGGCTGGCCGCCGAGATCGCCGACCACCAGTTCCGCTACTACGTGCTCGACGCCCCCGTCGTCTCCGACGCCAGTTCGACGCGCTCTGGCGCGAGCTGGTGGAGCTGGAGGAGCGGCATCCGGAGCTGGTCACGCCCGACTCGCCCACCCAGAAGGTCGGGAGCCCGTTCTCCACCGAGTTCGCCGCCTACGACCACCTCGAACGCATGCTCAGCCTCGACAACGCGTTCACGGCCGACGAGCTGCGGGCGTGGGCCGAGCGCGTCACCCGCGACGTCGGGGCGGGGCAGCTGCACTACCTGTGCGAGCTCAAGATCGACGGGCTGGCCGTCAACCTGCTGTACGAGCACGGCCGGCTCACCCGGGCGCTCACCCGCGGCGACGGCCGCACCGGCGAGGACATCACGCTCAACATGCGCACGCTGGAGGAGGTGCCGGACCGGCTCACCGGCACCCCCGAGTTCCCCGTGCCGGCGCTCGTCGAGGTGCGCGGCGAGGTGTACTTCCGGCTGGCCGACTTCGAGGCGCTCAACGCGTCGCTGGTGGAGGCGGGCAAGCCGCCGTTCGCCAACCCGCGCAACACGGCGGCGGGCTCGCTGCGGCAGAAGGACCCGCGGGTCACCGCGTCGCGCCACCTGCGGCTGATCTGCCACGGGTTCGGCAAGCGCGAGGGTTTCGACCTCGTGCGCCAGTCCCAGGGCTACGACGCGCTGCGGGCCTGGGGCCTGCCGGTCTCGGAGCGCACCGTGGTGCTGCAGGCGTCGACGAGATCGTCGCGCACACGGAGTACTGGGGCGAGCACCGCCACGACATCGAGCACGAGATCGACGGCATCGTCGTCAAGGTCGACGAGGTCGCGCTGCAGCGCCGGCTCGGCTCCACCTCGCGCGCCCCGCGCTGGGCCATCGCGTTCAAGTACCCGCCGGAGGAGGCCACCACCAAGCTCCTCGACATCCAGGTCAACGTGGGCCGCACCGGCCGCGTCACGCCGTTCGCGCAGATGGAGCCGGTGGTCGTGGCCGGGTCCACGGTCGCGCTCGCCACGCTGCACAACGCGCAGGAGGTCGAGCGCAAGGGCGTGCTGATCGGCGACCGCGTCGTGATCCGCAAGGCCGGCGACGTCATCCCCGAGGTGCTCGGGCCGGTCGTCGAGCTGCGCGACGGCACCGAGCGCGCGTTCGTCATGCCCACGCACTGCCCGGAGTGCGGCACCGAGCTGGCCCAGCAGAAGGCCGGCGACGTCGACCTGCGCTGCCCCAACGCCCGGTCCTGCCCCGCGCAGCTGCGGGAGCGCCTGTTCCACGTCGCCGGGCGCGGCGCGTTCGACATCGAGGGCCTCGGCTACGAGGCCGCCACGGCGCTGCTGACGTCCGGCGTGGTGCAGGACGAGGGCGACGTCTTCGGGCTCACCGAGGACGATCTCCTGCGCGTCGAGCTGTTCCGCAAGAAGGACGGCGAGCTGTCCGCCAACGGCCACCGGCTGCTGGCCAACCTGCAGGTGGCGAAGGACCGGCCGCTGTGGCGGGTGCTGGTCGGGCTGTCGATCCGGCACGTCGGGCCCACGGCCGCGCAGGCGCTGGCCCGCGAGTTCAGCTCGATGGACGCCATCGAGGCGGCCGCCGAGACCGCCGCGCGCGAGACGGCCGCGGCCGGCGTCGCGATCACGTCCGACGGCACGGCGGGCGACCCGGCCGACGACGCCGAGGCGGACGCCGCGCTGGTGGCGCCCGCCGACCCGGGCGAGGAGCCCGAGGCCACCGCGGAGGAGCAGGCGCTCGCCGCGGAACGGGCGGCCAAGGCCGCGGAGCGGGCGCGCGCGAAGGCGCTCGCCGCCGCGCTCGCCCCGATCGCCGGGGTCGAGGGCGTCGGGCCCACGATCGCCGCGGCGCTGCGCGACTGGTTCACGGTCGACTGGCACCGCGAGGTCGTGCAGAAGTGGCGCGCGGCCGGGGTCCGCATGGTCGACGAGGTGGACGTGTCGGTGCCGCGCACGCTCGACGGGCTGTCGATCGTCATCACGGGCTCGATGGACGGCTACTCGCGCGACGAGGCCAAGGAGGCCATCACCGCGCGCGGCGGCCGGGCGGCCGGCTCGGTCTCGAAGAAGACGGCCTTCGTCGTGGCCGGCGAGGCGCCCGGGTCGAAGTACGACAAGGCGCTGGAGATCGGCGTCCCGGTGCTGGACGAGGACGGGTTCCGGGTGCTGCTGGAGCGCGGCCCGGATGCGGCGCGGGAGGTCGCGGCAGGCCAGGGGTGACGCCTGATCGTGGGTGAAGGGGAACACGTAGGATCGGGCTACCGAGGTCTTCCGTACGGAGCCGGACCACCCATCCGCCAACCGACGGTCACGCTTTTCCCGGACGGGGGTGTTCAGCCGTGCTGCAGGCGGTGCTCAACGGGTCGCGCCCGGCGGACGCGCACCCCGCTCTCCCGGTGCTGCCGCGCCACCTCGCGCGCGACGCCCGCGAGGTCGCCGAGCTGGGCATCACGTCGGTGCACGTCCATCCGCGCGACCGGGGCGGGCAGGAGACGCTCGACCCGAGCTACGTCGCGACACGGTCGCCGCGATCCGCGCGCAGGTGCCCGGCATGGAGATCGGCGTCGCCACCGGCCGCTGGATCCAGCCCGACCCGCGCAAGCGCGTCGAGGCCGTGCTGGCGTGGGGCCACCTCGGCGTCGGCAAGCCGGACGTCTGCTCGGTGAACGTGCACGAGAAGGGCTGGGTCGACGTCTGCAACGCGGCCCGGTCGGTCGGCATCGGCGTCGAGCTCGGCGTCTGGACCAGCGGCGACGCGGTCACGCTGCGCAACAACGGCGTGCCGCCGGGCACCACGCGCGTGCTGGCCGAGTCCACCGTGTCCAACCCGGAGACGGCCGTGGCCGAGGGCGTGCGCATCCTGCGCGCGCTGGGCTCGCTGTCGGTGCCGGTGCTGCTGCACGGCGAGGAGTCGGGCGCGTGGCCGGTGCTGGAGTACGCGATGCGGATGGGCATCGACACCCGCATCGGCTTCGAGGACGTGCTCGTCACCCCCAAGGGCTGGCTCGCCACGGGCAACGACCACCTCGCGAAGCTCGCACTGGCCATCCGGGTCTGAGCAACCCTTTTTTGCTTCTGCCACAGAACTGACCCGCCGGACGTGGCCGGAGCCGTGGTCGGCTGTGCGAACCGCGCAATAGCGTCGGACGCATGGGAGTCCTCGGCGGGATCGCACGGCGGGCGCGGGTCGCGGCGGGCTGGCTCACCCAGCCGCTGCTGCCGGACGACCTGCTCGCCACGCTCAACCCGCTCTGGTCCTCCCGTGAGCCGCACGCGCGGGTGGTCGGGCGCCGCCGCGAGACGGCCGACACCACCACCCTCCAGCTCCGCGCGGCCCGGCCGTGGCCCGCGCACCGGGCCGGCCAGTTCGTCGGCATCGGGGTCCGGGTCGAGGGCGTGTGGCAGTGGCGCACCTACTCGGCCACGTCCGTGCCGGGAGCCCCGCTGCTGGAGATCACGGTCACCGCGGTGCCCGGCGGCACGGTCTCGCCGGTGCTCGCACACGGCACCGGCCCCGGCGCCCACGTGCGGATCGGGCCCCCGGCGGGCGACTTCGTGCTCCCGTCGCCCGTCCCGGAGAAGCTGCTGTTCGTCACGGCCGGCAGCGGCATCACGCCGGTCATGGCGATGCTGCGGGAGCTGCGGGCCACCCGGCCCGGGGCCCTCGCCGGCGCGGTGCTCGTGCACTGCGACCGCACCCCGGCCGACCTCGTGTTCGGCCCGGCGCTGCGCGACCTCGCGGGCGGCACCGGGCTGCGGCTCGTCGAGCGGCACACCGCCGGCGCGGGCCGGCTCACCCCGGCCGCGCTGGCCGACACCGTGCCGGACTGGCCGGCCCGCGACACGTGGGCGTGCGGCCCGGCCGGCCTGCTCGACGACCTCACCGACCACTGGGCGCGCCACGGCGACCCGGCCGCGCTGCACGTGGAGCGGTTCGCCCCGCCGCCGGTCGTGGAGGGCGGCACCGGCGGCCGCGTCACGTTCACGACCAGCGGGATCGTCGCCGAGGCCGGGCCCGGCACCCCGCTCATGGCGGCCGGCGAGGCCGCCGGCGCGCTGCTGCCCAGCGGCTGCCGCATGGGCATCTGCCACACCTGCGTGGGCACGCTGCGCGAGGGCGCCGTGCGCGACCTGCGCACCGGCGACCTGCACGACACCCCCGGCGTCTCCGTCCGCACGTGCGTCTCGGGCGCGCGGGCGACGTCGCGATCGAGCTGTGAGGAGAACCCCCGTGACGAGTGCGGCGGCCCATCTGACCGACGAGCAGGTCGAGGCGCTCGGCGCCGAGCTGGACGCGATCCGCGCCGAGGTGGTCGCGAGCCTCGGCGAGTCCGACGCCGGTACATCCACCGGGTCATCGCGGTGCAGCGCGGGCTGGAGGTGGGCGGGCGTGCGGTGCTGCTCTTCGCGCGCTTCCCCCCGGCGTGGGTCGCGGGCACGGCCGCGCTCACCGTCGCCAAGATCCTGGAGAACATGGAGCTCGGCCACAACATCCTGCACGGGCAGTGGGACTGGATGCGCGACCCGCGCGTGCACTCCACCACCTGGGAGTGGGACCACGCCTCGCCTGCGGCGGCGTGGAAGAAGTCGCACAACTATGAGCACCACACGTTCACCAACGTGCGCGGCAAGGACCGCGACCTCGGCTACGCGATCATGCGCGTCACGCCCGAGCAGGAGTGGAAGCCGGTCTACCTGCTGCAGCCGATCTACAACGTCGGGCTCTCGGCGGTGTTCGAGTGGGCCATCGCGCTCTACGACCTGGAGGTCGAGAAGGCGCAGGCCGGCGAGAAGCCGTGGGCCGCGTCCGGCGCGACGCGCGTGCGCTGTGGCGCAAGGCCCGCCGCCAGCTCGCGAAGGACTACCTGCTCTTCCCGCTGCTCTCGGGCCCGGGTCTCCTCGCGACGCTCACCGCGAACGCCACGGCCAACGTCCTGCGCAACGCCTGGTCGCACGCGGTGATCTTCTGTGGGCACTTCCCGGACGGCACCGAGACGTTCGGCGAGGAGCGGCTCGACGGCGAGACCAGGGGCCAGTGGTACGTCCGCCAGATGCTCGGCTCGGCCAACCTCAGCGGCGGGCCGCTCTTCCACGTCATGACCGGCAACCTCAGCCACCAGATCGAGCACCACCTCTTCCCGGACATCCCGAGCAACCGCTACGCGCAGATCGCGCCGCGGGTGCGGGAGATCTGCGAGCGCTACGGGCTGCCGTACACCACGGGCTCGCTCGCCAAGCAGTACGGCACGGTGCTGCGCAAGCTGGCCCGGCTCGCGCTGCCCGGCCGCCGCATCGCCGAGGTGCGCCCGTTCCCGCGCCCGGCCGGCTCCCCGGTCCGGCTCGCGGGCTGACCTGCTGACGTCAGCCCTGCAGGTTGGCGGCGTAGAAGTCGCCCAGCTCCTGCCAGTGCCGCTCGGCGGCGGCCGGGTCGTAGGTCGGGTTGTCCGGCACCGCGAACCGTGGTGGGCCGGGTAGACGGCCATCGCGTACCGCACGCCGCCCGCCTGCAGCACCTGCTCCAGGCGGGTGTACTGCTCGGCCGGGAACGAGGCGTCGTCCTGGGCGGCCGCGACGAGCACGCCGCCCCGGATGCGCCCGGCGAGCAGGTGCGGGCTGCCCGGGTCGTCGGCCGCGAGGTTGCCGCCGTGGAACGACGCGGCCGCGGCGACCTTCTCGGGGTGGTTGCCGGCCGCGAGCAGCGAGAGCCGCCCGCCGAGGCAGTAGCCGGTGGTGCCGAGGCCGTCCCCGGAGACCTCGGGGCGGGCGGCGAGGAAGTCGAGGTACGCGCCGGCGTCGGCGGCCACCCGCTCCGGGGTGAGGCTGCCCATCAGCGTGAAGATGCGGGTGCGCTCGTCCGGGTCGGAGAACGCGGTCGCGAGGTCGAACGGCGCGAACGGCGTGCGGTAGTAGATGTCGGGCACGAGCACGGCGTAGCCGAGCCCGGCGAGCCGGTCGGCCATGCCCGCGATCACCTCGCGCGCGCCGCCCGCGTCCGGGTAGAGCAGAACCCCTGGCCAGTGGCCCGTTCCGGCGGGGGTGTGCAGCGTGGCGGCACAGGTGCCGTCGTCGGTCGGGAGCGTGACGTCGGTCCGCGGCATACGCCGGACGCTATCCCCTCAGCCGACGTCGCGGCTGTTCGGCACCAGGTCGTGCGGCACGGTGTCGCGGCGCTCGGCGGGCCGCAGCCCGAAGCTGATGATCCGCCGCGGGTGGATGCGGATGACCGGCGTGCCGTCGGCGGTCTCGGTCACCTCGCCGACCCCGCGCACCTCCAGGCACCGCACGCGCCACGGGTCCACCGACGCGATGTCGTCCACGACGAACGCGACGCGCCCGTTCGCGGCGACGTTGCGGTACTTGCGGCTCGCGGTGAGGTTCCAGCCGCCGATGTCGATCACGCCCAGCTCGGCGTTGTACACGAACCCGACGGGGCTGTTCTGCAGCGTCCCGTCCTCGCGGGCGGTGGCGAGCGGCCGAGCCGCCGGCTGCCCAGGTACTCGATCTCGATCTCGGTGAAGGTCACGGGCCGATCGTCGAACATGAACCCGGCTTCAGGTCAAGGCTTCCGGTCACGGGAGCCGGGGGGTGAACCGCAGCGCGACGGCCAGCTCCAGCCGGGCGGCCGGGTCGTCCAGCGCGCCGCCCAGGACGTCGCGCAGCCCGGCGAGCCGGTAGCGCACGGTCTGCGGGTGCACGTGCAGCTCGGCGGCGGTCGCGGCGACGTCGCCGTGCGCGTCCAGCCAGGCCCGCAGCGTCTCCTCGGCCCGGGCCGCCGCCCCGGCCGGCAGCGCGCGCAGCCGGCCGAGCGCGCGTTCGCGCAGCGCGGCGGCGAGGTCCGGCTCGGCCGCGAGCACCAGCGCGAGCAGGTGCTCGTCGCGCGGACGAGCGTGTCGGGGCACTCCGGCCCGAGCAGCCCGGCCGCGTGCAGCGGCCACGCGGCCTGGGCCAGCGCCGCCGACAGGTGCGCCTGCGCGACGTCCACGACGGGCCCGAGCACCGCGCGGCGCCGTTTGGCGGCCGCCCGCACCCGGTCCGGCCAGTCCGGGCCGCGCCGACGGGGACGACCACCACCCCCACCGGGTCCAGGTCGGCGGCGATCGCGCCCGGCAGCCGGCCCGCGACCGCCACCGCGTCCTCGACGGCGAGCACGGCGACCCGGGCGGGCACCGTCCAGCCGGCCGCGGCCGCCGCCCGTTCGACCTCGACCGCGGCCGCCGGCGGCCGCCGGGTGAGCAGCTCGGCCAGCGCGTGCCGGCGGGCCTGCAGCGAGCCGGCCCGGTTCGCCTCCTCGTCGGCCCACCCCGCGACGGACGCCGCGCTCAGCTCCTCGATGTAGCCGAAGAGCGCCTCGGCCAGGCTGAAGATCACGTCCGGGGGCAGTGTGCGGGCGGTGGCGCTGCCGCCGAGCCGCCGCCACAGCGTGCGGGTGCCCACCTGGTAGGCGGCCTGCAGCGCGGCGAGCGTGCGGCCCTCGCGGTGCTCCAGCTGGCCGAGCGCGTGGTAGACGCGGGCGTCGCCGAGCGCCTCGTCGCGGCCCAGCAGGTCCAGGAACTGCCGCAGCGCCACCGTCACGCCCTCGGTGATGCGTGAGCCGAACCGCCCGGTCAGCGGGCGGGCGTAGTCCGGCACCTCGGCCCGGACCGCCGCGATGATCTCGTCGGTCGTGCCGTCCAGCTCGGGGCGCAGGGCCGGGCCGACCCAGCCCGGCACCCGCGACCAGGGTCGGTCCATCCCCTCAGGGTCCCAGGACCGTCGTCACGATGCCGGCGAGGTGGGTGAGCCGGGCCAGCTCGGACGGGCGGAACGCCGGCCCGCCCGGACGGCCGACGACCACGGCGCGCGGCTTGGGCCCGAACGGCGCGGCGGCGAGCTCCGTGTCGAGCGCGCTCCACGGCTCGGGCACCCAGTGCACCTCCGGGACGACGACGATCGCGCGCTCCAGCGGCAGCCACGGCAGGTCGCCCGCGCTGGTCTCGGGCGCGGCGGTGCTCTGCGCCAGCCGGTAGGACCGGTCGCCCTCGCGCTCGACGACGAGCGCCCACCCGGCCCGGAAGATGCGCGGGATGCCCTCGGCGAGCAGCTGCAGGCCGCGCTCGGGGTCGCTGGTGATCTCCTCCACCAGCTCCAGCTCGCGGTGCGTCTCCAGCCGGCCGGAGTGCGGCCGGACCGACTCCACCTCGACGCCGGGCACCGACTCGGCCGCGGTGATCAGCACGTCCGGCGGGCGTCCGGGGGGCAGCTCGACCGCGAGGTCGTCGACGGCGTTGCCGTGCCCGCGCTCGACGACGTCGACGCCCAGGATGTCGGCCCCTGCGTTGCCCAGTGCGGTGGCGACGGCTCCCAGGCTTCCCGGCTTGTCCGGGAGCACGACCCGGAGCAGGAATGACACGCCACACGTCCTCTCGCCGGCACCCCCCACCGCGGGCGACACGCGCGGCAGCACTCGTCGGGCGATTGTGTCAGGCAGGAGGCCCCTCGGCGCAACTCCGGACAGTGACGGGCCTGCCGGCCACCGCGGGGACCCCGGAAAGTCACGAGGACTAGACTCGCGCAGGTCGAGGTCAGCGCCGGTGCCGCCATGGGCACCTGCCTCCGCAGCGCCTGCCGCACCCGTCGCCACCAGCGTCGACGGGGCGCGCCCCGACCACGCACCAGCACGCACCGCCCTGGAGGGACATGTCCGCCGACACCGCGGCACCCAGTGGGAGCCGGGGGACACCCGGGACGAGGTCGCGCACCTCGCCCGGCTGGCCCGGCTCGCCGTCACCGACGCGGAGCTCGACGTCTTCGCAGGCCAGCTCGACGTGATCCTCGGCGCCGTCGCCCGCGTGGGCGAGGTGGCCGCCGACGACATCCCGCCGACGTCGCACGCGGTGCCGCTGCAGAACGTGTTCCGTCCCGACGAGCTGCGCCCCTGCCTCGACCAGGAGCAGGTGCTCGCCGGCGCCCGCCGCCGAGGACGGCCGCTTCCGCGTGCCGCAGATCCTGGGGGAGGAGGCATGAGTCCCTCGGAGCTGACCCACCTCTCCGCCGCCGAGCTGGCCGAGAAGATCCACTCCCGCGAGGTCTCGGCCGTCGAGGTCACGCGCGCGCACCTCGACCGCATCGCCGAGGCCGACGCCGTCGTCCACGCGTTCCTGCACGTCGCCGAGGAGTCCGCGGTCGAGGCCGCCACCCTGGTCGACGAAGGGATCGCCGCGGGCGTCGCGCCGTCGTCGCCGCTGGCCGGCGTGCCGCTCGCGCTCAAGGACGTCTTCACCACGGCCGACATGCCCACCACGGCCGGGTCCAAGATCCTCCAGGGCTGCGCCCGCCCTACGACGCCACGCTGGTCTCCCGGCTGCGCGCCGCGGGCGTCCCGATCCTGGGCAAGACCAACATGGACGAGTTCGCGATGGGCTCGTCCACCGAGCACTCGGCGTACGGAGTCACCCGCAACCCGTGGGACGTCAACCGCGTCCCCGGCGGCTCGGGCGGCGGCTCCGCGGCGGCGCTCGCCGCGTACGAGGCGCCGCTCGCGATCGGCACCGACACCGGCGGCTCGATCCGCCAGCCCGCCGCGTTCACCGGCACGGTCGGCGTCAAGCCGACGTACGGCGCGTCTCCCGCTACGGCCTGATCGCCTGCGCGTCCTCGCTCGACCAGGGCGGCCCGTGCGCCCGCACGGTGCTCGACGCGGCGCTGCTGCACGAGGTGATCGCCGGGCACGACCCGCTCGACTCCACCTCGATCGACGAGCCCGTCCCCGGCGTCGTCGAGGCGGCCCGCCGCGGCGCCACCGGCGACCTCTCCGGCCTGCGCGTCGGCGTCGTGCGCGAGCTGGGCGGCGAGGGCTACCAGCCCGGCGTGCGCGCCTCGTTCGACCAGGCGCTGCGGCAGCTGGAGAAGCTCGGCGCCGAGGTCGTCGACGTCTCCTGCCCGCACTTCGAGTACGGGCTGGCGGCCTACTACCTGATCCTGCCGAGCGAGGTGTCGTCCAACCTCGCCCGGTTCGACGCGATGCGCTACGGCCTGCGCGTCGACAGCGGCGCCTCCGCCGAGGAGGTCATGGCGGCCACCCGCGAGGCCGGGTTCGGCCCCGAGGTCAAGCGCCGCATCATCCTCGGCACGTACGCGCTCTCGTCCGGCTACTACGACGCGTACTACGGGCAGGCGCAGAAGGTGCGCACGCTCATCGCGCGCGACTTCGCCGCCGCGTTCGCGCAGGCGACGTGCTGGTCTCGCCGGCCACGCCCACCACGGCGTTCCCGATCGGCGACAAGGTCGACGACCCGCTCGCGATGTACCTCAACGACCTCGCGACGATCCCGACCAACCTGGCCGGCACCGCCGCGATGTCCGTCCCGTCCGGGCTGGCCGACGACGGCCTCCCGGTCGGCCTGCAGATCATGGCGCCCACGCTGGGCGAGGCCGTCATGTACCGGGTCGGCGCGGCGTACGAGGCCGCGCGCAACGCCGACGCCGGTGCCCCGCTGATCACGAGCGTCCCGGAGATCGCCGCATGAGTGCACCGACGCTGGTCGACTACGACGAGGCCGTCGAGCGCTTCGACCCGATGCTCGGGATCGAGGTGCACGTCGAGCTGAACACGCTGACCAAGATGTTCTGCGGCTGCCCCACCGCGTTCGGCGCCGAGCCCAACACACAGGTCTGCCCGACGTGCCTGGGCCTGCCGGGCTCGCTGCCGGTCGTCAACCGCACGGCCGTGGAGTCGGCGATCCGGATCGGCCTCGCGCTGAACTGCGACATCGCCCCGTGGGGCCGGTTCGCGCGGAAGAACTACTTCTACCCGGACATGCCGAAGAACTTCCAGACGTCCCAGTACGACGAGCCGATCGCCGTCAACGGGTACCTGGACGTCCCCCTCGACGACGGCACCACGTTCCGCGTGGAGATCGAGCGCGCGCACATGGAGGAGGACACCGGCAAGTCGCTGCACGTCGGCGGCGCCACCGGCCGCATCCACGGCGCCGAGTACTCGCTGCTCGACTACAACCGGGCCGGCGTGCCGCTGATCGAGATCGTCACGAAGATGATCCCCGGCACCCGGGAGCGGGCGCCGGAGGTGGCCCGGGCGTACGTCACGGCGCTGCGCGACCTGGTGCGCTCGCTGGGCGTCTCCGACGTCCGGATGGACCAGGGCTCGATGCGGGCCGACGTGAACCTCTCGCTGTCCCCGCGCGGCTCGGGCGTGCTCGGCACCCGCTCCGAGACCAAGAACGTCAACTCGCTGCGGTCGGTCGAGCGGGCCGTCCGGTACGAGATGACGCGGCAGGCGGGCGTGCTGCTCGCCGGCGACGCCGTCGTGCAGGAGACGCGGCACTTCGAGGAGGCCACCGGCACCACGCGGCCCGGGCGGCGCAAGGAGACGGCCGAGGACTACCGGTACTTCCCGGAGCCCGACCTCGTGCCGATCGCCCCGCCGGCCGAGTGGGTCGAGGAGCTGCGCGCCACCCTGCCCGAGCTGCCGTGGGAGCGCCGCAGGCGCATCCAGGAGGAGTGGGCGCTCTCCGACGCCGAGCTGCGCGACCTCGTCAACGCCGGTGCGCTGGAGCTGATCGAGGCCACCGTCGCGGCCGGCGCCCCGGCCGGCGAGGCCCGCTCGTGGTGGGTGGCCTACCTCGCCCAGCAGGCCAACGCCCGCGGCGTGGAGCTGGCCGGGCTGCCGATCACGCCCGTGCAGGTCGCGCGCGTGATCGAGCTGGTGGCGTCGGGGGAGCTGAACAACAAGCTCGCCCGCCAGGTCGTCGACGGCGTCCTCGCCGGCGAGGGCGACCCGGACGCGGTGGTCGCCGCCCGCGGGCTCGCCGTCGTCTCGGACGAGGGCGAGCTGGTCGCGGCCGTCGACGCCGCACTGGCCGCCCAGCCCGACGTCGCCGACAAGATCCGCGGCGGCAAGGTGGCGGCGGCCGGCGCGATCGTCGGCGCGGTGATGAGGTCGACGGGCGGCAAGGCGGACGCGAAGCGGGTCCGCGAACTGATCATCGAACGCTGCACCTGACCTCGCAGCCCGTCGCGCCTCCTCGCAGCACGTCGACACGCTGCGAGGAGGCGCCGCGGGCTGCGACGTCTAGGCGCGGCTCTCGCCGCCGCCTGCGGGGGGTTGGATGCGGATCACCCGGTCGTCGCTCGGTATCGGTTGGCCGCCCGTCTTGTTCACCGTGCCTAGCCACAGCAGGCCGTCGGGGGCCGGGGCGGCGGCGGACAGGTGGCCGTACACGTCGGCGAGCAGGGTCTCCGGGGCGCCGGTGAAGACGCTGTTCTCGTTCGGCCGCAGCACGAAGAGCGACGCCGCACCGGTCTGCGCCACCGCCACCAGCCCGGGCTGGGCCATGCAGCCCGCGACGCCCGGGCGGTCCGGCCACGTCCACGCCGGGGGCGGCAGCGGGCCCGGCACCACGAGGTGCAGGACGTCCTGCGGGCCGGTGCGGTCGGTGATCCAGACGGCCGTGGAGACCGGGTTGACGCAGATCCCGCCGGGCGCGACCAGGCCGGAGCTGAGCACGGGCGACGCCGGGTCGGGGTTGCCGCGGGCCGGGCGGCCGAGCGTGTCGATGCGCAGCAGCTTGCCCGCGAGCGATGCCGGGTCGGGCGGGCGGCCGGCGTCGCCGGTGGCGACGAGCAGCGAGCCGTCGACGTCGACGCCGAGCGTGCCCGCGTTGTTCGCGACCCCCCGCGGGATGCCGGTGAGCACGGGTTTCGCGGCCTCGCCCGGGGCGATGCGCACCACGCGGTTGTCCTCCGGCGTGGTGA
>MKJX01000004.1 GCA_001942415.1 Pseudonocardia sp. CNS-139 | reverse complement strand
GGGGAGGGGGCGGGTCGGCGCCGGTCCGGGGCTGCTTCGTTCGGTGGGGGCGGAGTCCGGCGGCGCGGCGAGGCGGCGGCGGGCCGGGGGGAGCCGGGCCCGGCGCGGCCAGGTGCTGACGGCGGCTCCGGGCAGGCGGTGCGGAGTCCGCGGTCGGGCGGGGAAGTGCCGGCCGGCGGGCGGGATCGGGGAACCGATCCCGGCGGCTGGGGCCGGTACCCGCGCGGTGGGGCGTTCCTCGACGCGCTGGCGGCCGGGCGGGCGGCGCACGCGGTGTGGCAGGCGCTGCCCGGCGAACGGTGGGCGGAGCGGCTGGCGGAGGCGGCCGCGGCGACGGTCGCGGCCGGGCGCGGGGCGCTGCTCGTCGTGCCCGACCAGCGCGACGTCGCCGCACTCCTCGCGGCGTGCACGGCCCGGCTCGGGCCGGACGCGTCGTCGCGCTCACCGCGGAGCTCGGTCCGGCCGAGCGCTACCGGCGGTGGCTCGCCGTGCGGCGGGGGCTGGTCCGGGTGGTGGTCGGCACCCGGTCGGCCGCGTTCGCACCGGTCGAGCGGCTGGGGCTGCTCGCCGTCTGGGACGACGGCGACGACCTGCACGCCGAGCCGCGCGCGCCGTACCCGCACGTCAGGGACGTGCTGGTGCTGCGCGCGCACGGGGCCGGCGCGGCGCTGCTCGTCGCCGGGTTCGCGCGGACGGCGGAGGCGCACCTGCTCGTGACGTCCGGATGGGCCCGCGAGGTCGTGGCGGACCGGGCGACCGTGCGGGCCGCCATGCCCCGCGTCGCCGCGCTCGGCGAGACCGACACCCAGCTCGCCCGCGACCCGCACTCACGGGCCGCGCGGCTGCCGCACGTGGCGTTCGAGGCGGCGCGGGCGGCGCTCGGGGCCGGGCGGCCGGTGCTGGTGCAGGTCCCGCGGGCCGGTTACCTCCCGTGGCTGGCGTGCGCGTCCTGCCGGGAGTCGGCCCGCTGCCGGCACTGCGCCGGTCCGCTCGGGCTGAGCGCGCAGCGCGGCAGCGGTGACGCCGCGCCGCCGCACTGCCGCTGGTGCGGGCGGGTGGACACCGCGTTCCGCTGCCCGGCGTGCGGGTCGCGGCGGCTGCGGGCCGGGGTGGTCGGCGCCGGGCGTACCGCGGAGGAGCTGGGCCGGGCGTTCCCGGGCGTCACCGTGCGGTCGTCGGGGGGCGGGGCGCCGGTCGTGGCCGAGGTCCGGGACCGGTCCGAGCTCGTCGTCGCGACGCCCGGCGCCGAGCCGCGCGCCGCCGGCGGGTACGGCGCGGCGCTCCTGCTGGACGGCTGGGCGCTGCTGTCCCGGCCGGACCTGCGGGTGGCCGAGGAGACGCTGCGGCGCTGGCTGGCCGCCGCCGCGCTCGTCGTGCCGCACGGCGACGGGGGACGGGTCGTCGTGGTGGCCGACTCGGCGCTCCCCGTGGTGCAGGCGCTCGTGCGCTGGGACCCGGCCGGGCACGCCGCGGCCGAGTACGCCGCCCGCGCCGAGGTCGGTTTCCCGCCGGCCGTGCGCATGGCGGCCGTGGAGGGCACCCCCGCCGCGGTGGCCGAGGTGCTCGCCGAGCTGCCCGGGGACGGGCCGGTGGTCGAGGTGCTCGGGCCCGTGGAGATCGACCCGGTCGACGCGGCGCCGGCCGACGTGCGCGAGCGGGCGCTGCTGCGGGTGCCGCGGGCCGAGGGCCGGGCGCTCGCCGCGGCCTGCACGCGGCGCAGGCCGCGCGCAGCGCGCGGAAGGCGCCCGACCCCGTGCGGGTGCGGCTCGACCCGCCGGAGATCGGCTGACGCGGCCGTTCGCGCGCGCGGCCTGGGCCGCTCGGACGGCTCCGGGCGGGGAATCGACCGTTCCGGGCCGGTGGGGGTGCGCGTGGCAGAATTGACCGATGCCGGTGCGTGTTGGCGCACCTCTCTCCGCCCATCCCGTGAGGAGATCCGTGTCCGTCCAGCCCGTCCGGCTCTTCGGTGACCCGGTGCTGCGCACGCCGGCCGTCGAGGTCACCACCTTCGACGCTGAGCTGCGCAAGCTGGTGGCCGACCTCACCGACACCATGCACGAGGAAGCCGGCGCCGGCCTCGCCGCGCCGCAGATCGGCGTGGGCCTGCGGGTCTTCACGTACGACTGCGACGGGTTCGCCGGGCATCTCGTGAACCCGACGTTCGACGTGGTCGGCGACGAGGAGCAGGTCGGGCCGGAGGGCTGCCTGTCGATCCCCGGCCTGCGCTGGGACTGCGCCGCCACCTGCACGTCGTGGCCCGCGGCTGGAACGAGCACGGCGAGCCGGTCACCGTGGAGGGCAGCGAGCTGCTCGCCCGCTGCATCCAGCACGAGACCGACCACCTCGACGGCGTGCTCTTCGTCGACCGCCTCGACACCGAGACGCGCAAGCTGGCCATGGCGGAGATCCGGGCCGCCGAGTGGTTCGGCGAGCCTGCCCCCCAGGTGAAGGTCAGCCCGCACCCGCTCTTCGGGAAGGCCAGGTAGGCCGTGAGGCTCGTGTTCGCCGGCACCCCGGACCCCGCGGTGCCGTCGCTTCGGGCGCTGCTCGACTCGCCCCGGCACGAGGTGGCTGGCCGTGGTGACCCGCCCCGACGCGCCCGCCGGCCGCGGCCGCAAGCTCGTGCGCTCTCCCGTCGGCCGGCTCGCCGACGAGGCGGGGGTGCCGGTGCTGACGCCCGCCCGCCCGTCCGAGCCCGACTTCCTGACGGCGCTCCTCGACCTCGCCCCGGACTGCTGCCCGGTGGTCGCCTACGGGGCGCTGGTGCCCCGGGCCGTGCTCGCCGTGCCCGCCCACGGGTGGGTGAACCTCCATTTCTCGCTCCTTCCCGCGTGGCGCGGCGCCGCGCCGGTGCAGGCCGCGGTGCGCCACGGTGACGAGGTGACCGGCGCCAGCACGTTCCTCCTGGAGGAGGGCCTGGACACCGGGCCGGTCTACGGGCTCGTGACCGAGCCGGTCGGGCCGGCCGACACGGCGGGCGACCTGCTCGGGCGGCTCGCCGAGTCGGGGGCGCGGCTGCTGCTCGCGACGATGGACGGCATCGCGGACGGCACCTTGGCGGCCCGGCCGCAGCCGGCCGAGGGCGTGTCGCACGCGCCGAAGGTCACCCCGGCCGACGCGCGGGTCGACTGGACGGCCCCGCCGCTCGCGACGGACCGGCTCGTCCGGTCGGTCACCCCGGAGCCCGGTGCGTGGACGACGTTCCGCGACGAACGCCTCGGCCTCGGGCCCGTCACCCCGGTCACGGCCGAGCCGGGGCTGCCCCTGCTGAAGCCCGGCCAGCTGCACGTCGAGAAGCGCCGGGTGCTCGTCGGGACGGTGGCGGCGCCCGTGCAGCTCGGCGAGGTGAAGGCGGTGGGCAAGCGGGCGATGCCCGCGCCGGACTGGGCCCGCGGGGTGCGCATCGAGCCCGGGGAGCTGCTGACGTGAGCCGGGGAGGCGACAGATGAGCGCACCGCGTCGCGACGGGTCGCGCCGCCACGGCCCGCGGCGGGACCGGCAGGGCGGCGGCCGTGCCGCCGGCCCGCCGCGCGGTCGCAACGGCCCCGCCCGCCCGCCGGAGCTGGACCCGCCGCGCCAGGCCGCGCTCGACCTGCTCACGGCCGTGCGGGTGCGCGACGCCTACGCCAACCTCGCGCTTCCGGCGCTGCTGCGCCGCTACCGGCTGCGGGACCGCGACGCCGCGTTCGCCACCGAGCTCGGCTACGGTACGCTGCGGGCCCGCGGACTGCTGGACGCGGTGATCGAGGCGTGCACCGACCGGCCGCTCGCGAAGGTGGAGCTGCCGCTGCTCGACGCGCTGCGGCTGGGCGCCTACCAGCTGCTGCGCACCCGGGTGGCGGCGCACGCGGCCGTGGACACCACGGTGGAGCTGGTGCGCGCCGACGCGGGCAGCCGTTCGGCCGGCTTCGTGAACGCGATCCTGCGGCGGGTGGGCGAGCACGACGAGGCGGCGTGGGTGGCGCGGCTCGCGCCCCCGGCGGACGAGGACCCGGTGGGCCACGCCGCGTTCGCGCACGCACACCCGCGCTGGATCGCGCAGGCGTTCGCCGACGCGCTGGGCAAGGAGGCGGCCGAGCTGGACGCGGCGCTCGCCGCGGACGACGCCCGCCCGGTCGTGCACCTGCTGGCCCGGCCCGGCGAGATCACCGCCACGGAGCTCGCGCTGGTCACCGGTGGCGAGGAGGCCCCGTACTCGCCGTACGGCGTGCACCTCGAACCCGGCAGCGGCGACGTCGGGGAGCTGGACGCGGTGGCCGAAGGGCTGGCCGTGGTGCAGGACGAGGGCAGCCAGCTCGTGGCCCTCGCGCTGGCCCGCGCCGAGCCGGCGGGCGCGCCGACGGGGCGCTGGCTCGACCTGTGCGCCGGGCCCGGCGGCAAGGCCGCACTGCTCGGCGGGCTCGCGGCGCTGGACGGCGCGACGGTGGACGCCGTGGAGCCGAGCGAGCACCGCGCCGACCTCGTGCGGCGCGCCGTGGACGGGTTGCCCGTCACCGTGCACCAGCCGACGGCCGGGAGGCCCCGCTGCCGGACGCCGCGTACGACCGGGTGCTCGTGGACGCGCCGTGCACCGGGCTCGGCGCGCTGCGGCGGCGCCCGGAGGCCCGCTGGCGGCGGCAGCCCGGCGACGTCTCCGGCCTGGCCAAGCTGCAGCGCGAGCTGCTCACCGCGGCGCTGCGGCACGTGCGGCCCGGCGGGGTGGTGGCCTACGTGACGTGCTCGCCGCACCTCGCCGAGACCGCCGGCGTGGTGGCCGCGGTGCTGCGCCGGCACCCCGGGGTGCAGCGGCTGGACGCGCGCGAGTGCCTGCCCGGCGTGCCGCACCTGGGCGACGGCCCGTCCGTGCAGCTCTGGCCGCACCGGCACGGCACCGACGCGATGTTCCTCACCTTGCTGCGCCGCGAGGGCTGACCGGCCGGGTGGCCGGCGCTCAGATGTCGCGGGACGCCGCGCGCTGCGATGCGGCCTTGCCTGCGGCCCGGTCGACGGCGAGGTCCACGGCCAGGTCGAGGTAGTCGACCACCACGTCCTCCTCGTCGGGCCCGGCGCCGACCTCGACGCGGACGTCACGGGTGCGGCGGCGGTGCTCGCCGAGCAGCCGACCGTGCGGGTCGGGCAGGTCGGCGCCGTACTCGAACCCGACGTTGACCCCGCCGTGGCGCGGGAAGAGCCCCACCACGTAGCCCCCGCGGGGGTGGTGGAAGCCGATGCCGTGCCACCCGAGGTTGACCCGTTCCCGCAGGTCGGGGTGGGCGTCGAGGAGGACCGCGCGGAGCCGGCGCACCAGGTCGGCGACGGCGGGCGGCTCGGTGGCGAGCATCTGGTCGAGGGGGGGCGACGGGGCGGCGGCGGGGCCGGACGCGGGCATGGGGCCAGTGAACCGTGCGGCACCGACAGTCCGGTCACCGGTTGCGACCCCGGCTCCCACCCGCGGGGGAGGGGGGCCCGGGCGGCGTCCGGCGTACCCTTCGCGAGTGCACCCGATGATCGCCCCGAGCATCCTCTCGGCCGACTTCGCGCGGCTCGCCGACGAGGCCGCCGCGGTGACCGGAGTGCCCGGCCGCGGCGCCGACTGGCTGCACGTGGACGTGATGGACGGGCACTTCGTGCCGAACCTGACGCTGGGCCTGCCCGTGGTCGAGTCGCTGCTGCGGGCCACGCCGCTGCCGCTCGACTGCCACCTCATGATCGACGACCCGGACCGCTGGGCCGTCGGGTACGCGGAGGCCGGCGCCCACAACGTCACCGTGCACGTCGAGGCCGCCCGCGACCCGGTGGCGCTCGCCAAGGACCTGCAGGCGGCCGGCGCGCTGGCCGGGCTCTCCGTGAAACCCGGCACCCCGCTGGAGCCGCACGTCGAGACCCTGCGGCACTACGACACGCTGCTCGTGATGAGCGTGGAACCCGGCTTCGGCGGGCAGCGCTTCATGCCCGAGGTGCTCGACAAGGTGCGCACCGCGCGCCGGCTCGTGGACACCGGCCACCTCAAGGTGCTGGTCGAGATCGACGGCGGCATCAACGCCGACACCATCGAGGCGGCCGCGGAGGCCGGCGTGGACTGCTTCGTGGCCGGCTCGGCCGTGTACGGCGCCGACGAGCCGGCCGCGGCCGTGGCGGCCCTGCGCGAGCAGGTGGTGGCGGCCACGCCCGCCCGGGACTGGGCCGGCGCGGCCCGCTGACCGCGCCGCCCGGGAACGATCGGCCGCCGCGGGCGGTTGCAGGGTGTCGACACGGCCGCCGCGGACGGGCCGTCGGGAGGAGAGCACAGACATGTTCACCGGGATCGTCGAGGAGATCGGCGAGGTGGTCGACGTGCGGGAGCACGCCGAGTGGTGGTGTTCACCGTGCACGGGCGCACCGTGACGGCCGACGCGCGCCACGGCGACTCGATCGCGGTGAACGGGGTCTGCCTCACCGTGACCGACCCGGAGGGCGGCGCCGGCGGCAGCTTCACCGTGGAGCTCGTGCCCGAGACCCTCAAGCGCTCCAGCCTCGCCGCCGTGGTGCCCGGCACCCGGGTGAACCTGGAGCGCGCGCTGCCGGTGACCGGCCGGCTGGGCGGGCACATCGTGCAGGGCCACGTGGACGGCGTGGCGACGCTGCTCTCCCGCTCGCCCGGCGAGCGCACCGACGAGCTGCGGTTCAGCCTCGCGCCCGACCTCGCCCGGTACGTGGTGGAGAAGGGTTCCATCGCCGTGGACGGGGTGTCGCTGACGGTGGCGGGCGTCGGCGCCGACACGTTCACGGTGGCGCTGATCCCGACGACGTTGTCACACACCACACTCGGTTTCCGGCAGCCGGGGGATACCGTGAACCTGGAGGTCGACGTCGTCGCGAAGTACGTGGAGCGGCTGGCCGCGGGATACGGCGTGACGACCGCCGACGAGGAGGTCAGGGCGCAGTGAGCGAGGACGCGGTGAGCGGCGCGGTGGGCGACGGGGCGAGGGACGGCGGGGCGACCGTCCGCCCGACTCCCGGGAGCGGGTTCGAGGCGATCGAGCGGGCGGTGGCCGACCTCAAGGCCGGCAAGGCCGTGGTCGTGATGGACGACGAGGACCGCGAGAACGAGGGCGACCTCATCTTCGCCGCCGAGATGGCGACGCCGGAGCTGGTGTCGTTCATGGTGCGCTACACCTCCGGCTACATCTGCGTGGCGCTCACCGAGTCGGAGTGCGACCGCCTCGACCTGCCCCCCATGCACCACACGAACGCCGACAGCTTCCGCACGGCGTTCACCGTGACCGTGGACGCGAAGGCCGGCATCACCACCGGGATCTCCGCGTCGGACCGCGCGCACACGATCCGGCTGCTCGCCGACCCGAGCGCCGGCCCGGGCGACCTGGTGCGGCCGGGGCACGTGCTGCCGCTGCGCGCCCGCGAGGGCGGCGTGCTGCGCCGGCCCGGGCACACCGAGGCGGCCGTGGACCTGGCCCGGCTCGCCGGGCTCTCCCCGGCGGGGGCGCTCTGCGAGATCGTGTCGCAGAAGGAGGACGGCGACATGGCCCGCGGCGACGAGCTGCGGGTGTTCGCCGAGGACCACGACCTCACGCTGATCACCATCGCCGACCTGATCGCATACCGGCGCCGGTTCGAGAAGCACGTGGTGCGGGTGGCGCAGGCCCGGATCCCGACCGACCACGGCGAGTTCATCGCCTACGGCTACGACTCGCTGCTCGACGGCATCGAGCACCTCGCGATGGTGCGCGGGGACGTCGCGACCCCGGAGGGCGACGGCGAGGACGTGCTGGTGCGCGTGCACTCCGAGTGCCTCACCGGCGACGTGCTCGGCTCGCTGCGCTGCGACTGCGGCCCGCAGCTGGACGCCGCGCTCGCCGCGGTGGCCGCGGAGGGCCGCGGGGTGGTGCTCTACATGCGCGGGCACGAGGGCCGGGGGATCGGCCTGCTCCACAAGCTGCAGGCCTACCAGCTGCAGGAGGCCGGCGCGGACACCGTGGACGCGAACCTCGCGCTCGGCCTGCCCGCGGACGCCCGCGACTACGGCATCGGCGCGCAGATCCTCGTGGACCTGGGCGTGAAGTCGATGCGGCTGCTCACGAACAACCCGCAGAAGCGCGCCGGCCTGGAGGGCTACGGCCTGACGATCAGCGGCCGGGTGCCGCTGCCGGTGCGTGCCAGCAAGGAGAACCTGCGCTACCTGCGCACCAAGCGCGACCGCATGGGACACGACCTGCCCGGCCTCGACGCGGCCGGTGCCGCGTTCGCGGACGGGACGGGGACGTGAGCCCCCGGCAACCGAAGGCCCGGCGCCCGCGGGCGCGGCACAGCTCTGCGATGATCCCGGCCGGTGGCACGGAGGGGGTGTGGCATGAGCGGCGGAGGGACGGCCGGAGCGGCGCAGCCGACGCGGCGGGCGTGCGCCTCGGCATCGTGGCGACCACCTGGCACTCCGACATCGTGGACGTGCTGCTGGAGCGGGCGCTCGCGGCGGCCGGCAAGGCGGGTGTGGACCGGCCCACCGTGGTGCGGGTGCCGGGCACCGTGGAGCTGCCGGTGGTGTGCCAGGAGCTCGCCACCCGGCACGACGCGGTGGTGGCGCTCGGCGCGGTGATCCGCGGGGGCACGCCCCACTTCGAGTACGTGTGCGACGCCGTGACGGCCGGCCTCACCCGCGTGGCGCTCGACGAGCGCACCCCGGTGGGCAACGGCGTGCTCACCTGCGACACCAAGGCCCAGGCCGTGGACCGGGCCGCGGGCCGGGGGCCGCCGAGGACAAGGGCGCCGAGGCCTGCACCGCCGCGCTGCAGACCGCGCTCGTGCTGCGCGAGCTGCGGACCAACCGGTGACCGCTCCGCTTCCCGGAGCGGGCGCCACCGTGGTGGCGCGGCCGCGCAAGGTGCTGGTCGCGGCCTGGTCGGGCGCCGTGGTGACGACCGCGCTCTTCGTGGTGCTCGCGGTGATCCTGCGCAACACCAACACCGGCGTGTACTTCCGCTTCGCCGACCAGGTGGCGCTGGTGCTGCTCGGCCTGTTCATCGCCGGCGGGGTGCTGCTGCTCGCCCGGCCGCGGGTGCGCGCCGACGCGGCGGGCATCGAGGTGCGCAACATCCTCGTGACGCACCGCTACCCCTGGCAGGACGTGCACCGCATCGCGTTCCCGGACGGCGCCTCGTGGGCCCGGCTCGACCTCCCCGACGACGAGTACGTGGCCGTGCTCGCGATCCAGGCCGTCGACGGGATGCACGCCGTGGCGGCGATCACCCGCCTGCGCGAGCTGCACGCCGCCGCGCACGCCCGCTGACCGGCGGACCGGACGTAGCATCGGGGCGTGCTGCGTGCCCGTGACCAGGTGGATGACCAGGTGACTCACCCCGAGCCGGACGGCGAGAGCGTCCGGCTCGGCGACATCGTGCTCCGCAACCGGCTGGTGACCTCGTCGAGCCTGCTCGGGTACGGGGTGTCGAACGCCGCGCTGGTGCCGTACGGGATGAGCCCGGTGTCGCGGTTCGTGCCGCTCTCCGAGTTCGGCGCCGTGACCACCCGCACGCTCACCGTGGCGCCGCGCGAGGGCCACTTCACCACCCGCGACGACTGGCCGCTGCGCGAGCTGCCCGCCCTGCTGCGCCGCTACGCCACCGTGCTGCGCGGCACGGACGGCGGCTGGCTCAACGCGTTCGGCTGGTGCAACGTGGGCATCGACGCCTACCTGCGCGACTACTACCCGCGCACCCGCGACCAGCGCACGATCATCTCCCTCGGCGGCTTCTCCGCGGAGGAGTTCGTGACGCTCGTGGAGAAGGTGAACGCGGCCGTGCCGGCCGGGGACATCGCGGCCGTGGAGCTCAACGTCAGCTGCCACAACGTGAACTTCGACTTCTCGGCGATCCTGCAGGACGTGCTCGACGAGGCGGTGCCGCGCAGCGCGCACCCGGTGATCCTCAAGCTCTCGCCCGACTACGACTACCTGCGCAACGCGCAGCAGGCGGCGAAGGCGGGGGTGTCGGCGCTCACCGCGATCAACACCGTGAAGGCGCTGCGGCTCGACCCGCGCACCGGCACGCCGTGGCTCGCGAACCGCTACGGCGGGCTCTCCGGCCGGGCGATCAAGCCGATCGGGCTGCGGGTGGTGAGCGAGCTGCGCGACGCCGGCGTGACGCTCCCGATCATCGCCACGGGCGGCATCCGCACCGTGAACGACTGCCGCGAGTACTTCTGGGCCGGCGCCGACGCCGTGAGCCTCGGGAGCGCGACCTGGCTGGCCAGCTACCCCGGCTACCTGCTCGCCCCGCTCCGCGGGCTGCACGTTCGGCGCGTGCTGCGGGCCGTTCGGCGCTACCGTACGCTGCCGCCCCGCCCCGCTCCGTCGCGCTGAGCGACGATCTTCACCCGTACGGGGCACGCGCTGCGCGACGGCGTGGCGCTGACCCCGGTCGGCGCTGTGCGCCCGTTCGCCGAGGTGGCGAGGGCGGCGCTGTCGCTGGTGGGCGTGCACATCTGGGACGGGCACGGCGCCGTGCGCGCCGGGCTCGTGGGCGGCCTCGCGACCCGGCCGGGCGCGGTGCCGGAGGTGGTGGACCGGCTGCTGGCGCTGCCCGCCTGACCTGCGGGGACGCGGCGGCGGCCGGTCATGCTCCCAGCGCACGGCGCGACTCCTCTCCGAGCCCGGTGCGGCCGCCCAGGTCGGCCGTGGCGCCGGCGCGGACGCCGTCGGCGTAGCCGCCGCCGGACAGGACGCGGCGCCGGGCGGCGGGCAGCCCCGGGAACGCCGCCGCGAACGCGGCCTCGACCCGGCGCCGGCGCCCGGCGAGCACCAGTGCGACCGGGGGTGCCGCGCCGGCGGCGGGCGCCGCCGCGGCCGCCCGTTCGGCGGCCACCAGCCGGTCGTGCACCTCGGCGGCGAACCCGTGCAGCCACGAGCGGCGGTAGGCCGCGACCGACCGCCACCGGGCGGGCGCAGCGTCGCGAGCCGGCGCGTGACCTGCAGCAGCAGCGACGCGTAGAGCATCTCGACCCGCTCGCGGTCGGACGCGTGGCCGAAGACCGTGACGGCGGCGACCGTCCGCCGTGCGCGCGGTGCATCACCCACCGGCAGCCCAGCGCCGCGGCGGTCCAGCCCAGCAGCCGGGCCCTGCCCGCGCTGTGCGGGTCGGCGATCGGCACCCGCAGCGGCCCGACGGCGTCGCGGCCCGGGTCGGCGGCGGCGAGCAGCGCCGCGTCGATGCCGTGGCGGGCCATCAGCTCCACCGCCTTGGCCGTGTAGGACTCCGCCTCCGCCGCGGTGGCCGCGCCTGCGGCCTTCGCGAGCAGCTTGCGGACGGTGCCGAGCTTGTCGGCGCCCATCGGACCTCCCCCGATTCGAACAGGTGTTCGCCTGCGGAAAGAGGTGTACCACGGCCGTCCGACAGTTCCGGGAAGCGCCCTCGCCCGGACCGGGGGACGCACGATGGGCTGGCCGCGTGCGGTGGTGCGTGCGGCGCCGGGGGCCCGGCCGCCAGAGTGGCCACCACCATGCGTGACGACCCGGCCGGCCACCGCCTACACCACGGTGCGACGCGCCGGGCCCGAGGTCCCCGCCCCGGCGTGTCGGACCCCGGTCCTACCCTTGTGGGGTCATGCCGGATCCCACCACCTACCGCCCAGCGCCCGGGTCCATCCCGGAGCAGCCGGGCGTGTACCGCTTCTCCGACCAGCACGGCCGGGTCATCTACGTCGGCAAGGCGAAGAGCCTGCGGCAGCGGCTCAACTCGTACTTCGCCGACGTCGCCGGGCTGCACCCGCGCACCCGGCAGATGGTCACGACCGCGGCGCGCGTCGAGTGGACGGTGGTGGGCACCGAGGTCGAGGCCCTCCAGCTCGAGTACAACTGGATCAAGGAGTTCGACCCGCGGTTCACGTCCGGTACCGGGACGACAAGACCTACCCCGTGCTGGCCGTCACGATGAACGAGGAGTTTCCGCGGCTGCACGTCTACCGGGCCCGCGCGCCGGGGCGTCCGGTACTTCGGCCCGTACGCGCACGCCTGGGCCATCCGGGAGACGCTCGACATGCTGCTGCGCGTCTTCCCGGCGCGCACGTGCAGCGCCGGGGTGTTCAAGCGGCACGGCCAGATCGGCCGGCCCTGCCTGCTCGGCTACATCGACAAGTGCTCGGCGCCGTGCGTGGGCCGGGTCGACGCCGACGAGCACCGCGCGATCGTCGAGGACTTCTGCGACTTCCTCGCCGGCCGCACCGACCACCTCTCCGCCAGCTCGAACGCCGGATGGCGGCCGCGTCGGAGGCGCTGGAGTTCGAGCAGGCGGCCCGGCTGCGCGACGACATCGGCGCGCTGCGCCGCGCCATGGAGCGCCAGGCCGTGGTGCTCGGCGACGGCACCGACGCCGACGCGTCGCGTTCGCCGACGACGAGCTGGAGGCCGCGGTGCAGGTCTTCCACGTGCGCGGCGGGCGGGTGCGCGGCCAGCGCGGGTGGGTGATCGACAAGGTCGAGCCGACCGACACGGCGCAGCTCGTGGAGCGGTTCCTCACGCAGTTCTACGGCGAGCAGGCCGCGCTCGCCGGCTCGGCCGACGACGCCCACCAGCCCGTCCCGCGCGAGATCCTGGTGCCGGAGCTGCCCGGCGACCCGGTGGCGCTCGCGGAGTGGCTCTCCGGGCTGCGCGGCTCGCGCGTGCAGATCCGGGTGCCGCAGCGCGGCGACAAGCGCGCGCTCGCCGAGACCGTCGCGCGCAACGCCGGCGAGGCGCTCACCCAGCACAAGCTGCGCCGGGCCGGCGACCTCACCGCGCGCTCGGCCGCGCTGCAGGAGATCCAGGACGCGCTCGGCCTCGACAGCGCGCCGCTGCGCATCGAGTGCGTCGACGTCAGCCACGTGCAGGGCACCAACGTCGTGGCGTCGCTCGTGGTGTTCGAGGACGGCCTCGCGCGCAAGTCGGACTACCGCCGGTTCGGAGATCGAAGGGCGGGCCGAGGGCGGCGACGTCGCGGCGATCGCCGAGGTCGTGCGGCGGCGGTTCCGGCGCTACCTCGCCGAGACGTCAGGGCCGGGCGCGACCGCCGGTAACACCGGCACGGGCCAGGGCGAGCCCGAGGGCATCAACACCTCAGACGACACCGCAGTGGACACATCGGCGGAGACCTCAGTGGACACGGCGACCGTCCACCGGCCGGGCATCGACCCCGTGACGGGGCGGCCGCGCAGGTTCGCCTACCCGCCGAACCTGCTGGTCGTCGACGGCGGGCAGCCGCAGGTCGAGGCGGCGTCCGACGTGCTGGCCGAGCTGGGCGTCACCGACGTGGCCGTGTGCGGGCTCGCGAAGCGGCTGGAGGAGGTGTGGCTGCCGGCCGAGCCGGACCCGGTGATCCTCTCGCGCACGAGCGAGGGCCTGTACCTCCTTCAGCGGGTCCGGGACGAGGCGCACCGGTTCGCCATCACCTATCACCGCCAGCGGCGTTCCAAGGGCATGACCACCTCCGAGCTGGACGCGGTGCCGGGCCTCGGGCCGGCGCGGCGGAACGCTCTGCTCAAGCACTTCGGGTCGCTGCGCAAGCTGCGCGCGGCCGGCGCGACGAGATCGCGGCGCTGCCGGGCTTCGGCCCGCGCACGGCCGCGGCGGTGCTCGCGGCGCTCGGCGGGGAGACGGGGACGGCCGTGGGGACGGCCGCCGCCGGGCACACCACAGGGGACACACCAGGGGAAGGGGAGCCGGTGCCGGAGTCGGCGGCGGAGCGGGCCGAGCGGGGGGTGCCGGCGCGGTGACAGGGGTCGGGGGAGCCGGGAGCGAGGGTCCGGGCATCGAGGTCGCGCTGGTCAGCGGCCTGTCGGGAGCGGGACGGAGCACCGCGGCGAAGGTGCTGGAGGACCTCGGCTGGTTCGTGGTCGACAACCTCCCGCCGGAGCTGATCGCCACGATGATGGAGCTGGGCGCGAGGCCCGCGGCGAGATCACCCGCATCGCGGTCGTGATGGACGTGCGCAGCCGCGCGTTCACGTCCGACCTCGGCACGGTGATCAAGGACCTGGACGCGCGCGGCTACCGGCCGCGGCTGCTGTTCCTGGAGGCGTCCGACGCGGTGCTCGTGCGCCGGTTCGAGCAGGTCCGCCGCAGCCACCCGCTGCAGGGTGACGGCCGGCTGATCGACGGGATCGCCGCCGAGCGGGAGCTGCTCGCGCCGCTGCGCGAGACCGCCGACCTGGTCGTCGACACCTCCAGCGTGTCGGTGCCGCAGCTGCGGGCCACGCTGGAGCGCGCGTTCGGCGACGAGCAGGCGCACCACACGCGCGTCACGGTCGTGTCGTTCGGCTACAAGTACGGGCTGCCGATGGACTCCGACCTGGTCGTGGACGTGCGGTTCCTGCCCAACCCGCACTGGATCCCGGAGCTGCGCGAGTTCAACGGCCGCGACGAGGCCGTGCGCGACTACGTGCTGAGCCAGGACGGCGCCGAGGAGTTCATCGACCGCTACCTGGAGCTGCTGCGCCTGGTCGGGGCCGGGTACCGGCGCGAGGGCAAGCGGTACCTCACGGTGTCGGTCGGGTGCACCGGCGGCAAGCACCGCAGCGTCGCGATCAGCGAGGAGATCGGGCGGCGGCTGGCCGGCGAGGAAGGCATGACCGTCAGCGTCGCCCATCGCGACCTGGGGCGGGAATGACGGCGCCGGGCGCGTCGGGCGCGGCCGTCGCGCTCGGTGGCGGGCACGGTCTGCACGCCACGCTCTCGGCGCTGCGCCTGCTCGGCGCGCGCGGCCGGGTCGCGGAGGCCGTCACGGCCGTCGTCACGGTCGCCGACGACGGCGGCTCGTGCCCGGCGGCTGCGCCGCGAGCTCGGCGGGCTGCTCCCGCCGGGCGACCTGCGGATGGCGCTCGCGGCGCTCGCCGCCGACGACCCCGCGGGGCGGCGCTGGGCCACGGTCGTGCAGCACCGGTTCGGCGGCACGGGCGCGCTGGCCGGGCACGCCGTCGGGAACCTGCTGCTCGCGGGACTGATGGACGTGCTCGGCGACCCGGTGGCGGCGCTGGACGAGGTCGGGCGGCTGCTCGGGCTGCGCGGCCGGGTGCTGCCGATGAGCTGCGAGCCGCTGGACATCGAGGCCGAGGTGAGCGGCCTCGGCGGCGCGGGCGACGCGCCGCACCGCATCCGCGGGCAGGTCGCCGTCGCGTCGACGCCGGGCCGGGTCGAACGCGTGTGGCTGCGGCCCGACCTGCCGAAGGCGTGCCCGGAGGCGGTCGCCGCCGTGCAGCAGGCCGACGTGCTGCTGCTCGGCCCCGGCTCGTGGTTCACCAGCGTGCTCCCGCACCTGCTGGTGCCCGAGCTGCGCGACGCGCTGGTCACGAGCCCGGCGCGGCGGATCGTCGTGCTCAACCTGGCACCGGAACCCGGCGAGACCGCGGGTTTCTCGCCGGAGCAGCACCTCGCCGTGCTCGCCCAGCACGCGCCCGAGCTGCGCGTCGACGCCGTGCTCGCGGACGTCGACGCGGTGCCGGTGCCGGACCGGCTGCACCGCGTCGCCGCGGGCATGCTGGCGCCCGGCGGGCTCGTGCACCTCGCGCGGGTGGCCGCCGACCCGTCGGTGCCGCGCCACGACCCGGGGGCGCTCGCCGACGCGCTCGCCGCCGTGCTCGGCCAACTGGACGCCCGGACCGGTGCAGGGGACACCGGGTCCGACAGGAGCTCGCAGGCCGTGGGGGAGTCCGTCGTGGACGCGGCCGGGAGGAGGAGGTACGAGCCATGGCGATGACCGCTGCCGTCAAGGACGAGCTGAGCAGGCTCGTCGTCACCAAGCCGTGCTGCCGGCGGGCCGAGGTCGCGGCCCTGCTGCGGTTCGCCGGGGGGCTGCACATCGTGGGCGGCCGGGTTGTCGTCGAGGCTGAGGTGGACACCGGGTCGGTCGCGCGCCGGCTGCGCCGGGAGATCCACGAGCTGTACGGGCACACCTGCGAGGCGCACGTGATCAGCGCGGGCGGGCTGCGCCGCGGCGCGCGCTACGTGCTGCGGGTGGTGCGCGACGGCGAGGGGCTGGCCCGGCAGACGGGGCTGCTCGCGCCCGCGGCCGTCCGGTGCGCGGGCTGCCGCCGCCCGTCGTCTCGGGCGGCGTGTGCGACTCGGAGGCCGCGTGGCGGGGCGCGTTCCTCGCGCACGGCTCGCTGACCGAGCCCGGGCGCAGCTCCGCGCTGGAGGTCACCTGCCCCGGGCAGGAGGCGGCGATGGCGCTGGTGGGGGCCGCGCGCCGGCTCGGCATCACGGCGAAGTGGCGGGAGGTCCGCGGCGCGGACCGGGTGGTCGTGCGCGACGGCGACGCGATCAGCGCGCTGCTCACCCGCATGGGCGGGCACGAGAGCGTGCTCGCGTGGGAGGAGCGGCGGATGCGCCGCGAGGTCCGGGCCACCGCCAACCGGCTCGCGAACTTCGACGACGCCAACCTGCGCCGTTCGGCGCGGGCCGCGGTGGCCGCGGCCGCGCGGGTGCGGCGCGCGCTGGAGATCCTCGGCGAGGACGTGCCCCACCACCTGCTGGCTGCGGGCCGGCTGCGGGCCGAGCACACGCAGGCGTCGCTGGAGGAGCTGGGCCAGCTCGCCGACCCGCCGATGACGAAGGACGCCGTGGCCGGGCGCATCCGGCGGCTCCTGCACATGGCCGACAAGCGGGCCGCCGATTTGGGCATCCCGGACACCGAGTCGGCCGTCACCGCGGAGATGCTGGAAGACGCCTGACCTTTCGCGAACTTTGTTCGCGAAGTCGAGAGGAGCCCGTGGGGATCGCCCGCAACGGGGCCGTGGAGATCGCCTGGGAGGACGCGGGCGGCGGCGGGGGCGACCCGCTGCTGCTCCTGATGGGGCTGGGCGCCTCCAGCGCGTGGTGGCCGCCGGGGTTCGTCGACGCGCTGGTGGCGCGCGGCTTCCACGTCGTCACCTACGACCAGCGCGACTCCGGCCGGTCGACGCACTTCCCGGACGTCGAGGCGGTGCACCCGGCGGTCGCGCTGCTGCGCCCGAAGCCGGCGCCGTACACGGCCGAGGACATGACCGACGACGCCGCGGCCGTGCTGGACGCCGTCGGCTGGGCGGCCGCGCACCTCGCCGGGCACTCGATGGGCGGGCTGCTCGCGCAGCGGTTCGCCATCCGGCACCCCGGCCGCACGCTCAGCCTCACGACGTCCGCCGCGGTGCCGAGCGACGCCGGCCCGCTGCGGACGCTGCGCTACGCCGGCCGGGGATGCTCGCGCGGCTGTCGCGGATGCGCTTCCCGGACGGCCACGACGGCGACGTGGCGGCCGGGGTGGCGCTGGCCCGGGCCATCGCGTCGCCCGGCTACCCGTTCGACGAGCCCGGGGCGCGGGCCGCCGTCGAACGCGAGCTCGCCGCCGGTCCGAGCGGGGTGCGCGACACCCGCGCGCAGAGCCGGCAGACCGGCGCCCGGTGGAGCGGCGGCCGGCTCGCCGAGGTACGGGTCCCGGCGCTGGTGCTGCACGGCGAGCAGGACCCGCTGATCCGCCCGTCCGCTGCCCGCGACGTCGCCGCGGCCCTGCCCGGCTCCCGGCTGGTGCTGCTCCCCGGGGTGGGGCACGACCTGCCGGCGGGCGTCTGGCCGCAGGTGGCCGGGGAGATCCGGGCGGTGGCCGACCGCGCCACCCCCATGCCTCGAAAGCCACGTTCAGGGCGGTAGCCGCCCGCAACGTGGCTCTCCTGGCACTCCGGGAGAGCCGGATGACAGGCGGGTCACGAAACCTCGTGATCCGGGCGGACCGGACGTCGGGTGACGCGATCGACAGCGACCTGCGGGAATGCCGCTGCGGAAACGGTCAAGAACGCGCGTCGCGGCCGGTCGGGACCCATGGATCGATTCGGAAACCGGCCCGCCCGGCCGGCGGCGCGGCCGATAGGGTGGGAGGCGGTGGAACAGGCCGTCTTCGAGAGCGAGGAGGCACCGTGACGGTGCGGGTTGGCGTT
Source organism: Pseudonocardia sp. CNS-139 (assembly GCA_001942415.1). Taxonomy (GTDB): domain Bacteria; phylum Actinomycetota; class Actinomycetes; order Mycobacteriales; family Pseudonocardiaceae; genus Pseudonocardia. The sequence continues at coordinate 4,367 of MKJX01000004.1, read as the reverse complement.
AACGGGTTCGGTCGGATCGGCCGCAACTTCTGGCGGGCGCTGGACGCCCAGCGGGCCGCGGGCACCAGCGACATCGAGATCGTTGCGGTGAACGACATCACCGACAACGCCACGCTGGCCCAGCTGCTCAAGTACGACTCGATCCTCGGTCGGCTGCCCTACGACGTGACGTCCACCGACGACGAGATCGTCGTCGACGGCAAGGGCTTCAAGGGCCTCGCGGTGCGCGACCCCGCCGAGCTGCCGTGGAAGGACCTCGGCGTCGACGTCGTGATCGAGTCCACCGGGCTCTTCACCAAGCGCGAGGCCGCCGCGAAGCACCTCGACGCCGGGGCCAAGAAGGTCATCATCTCCGCGCCGGCCACCGGCGAGGACGTCACGGTCGTGATGGGCGTCAACGACGCCGAGTACGACGGCAGCCAGACCATCATCTCCAACGCGTCCTGCACCACCAACTGCCTCGCGCCGCTGGCCAAGGTGATCGACGACGCGCTGGGGATCGAGAAGGGTCTGATGACCACGATCCACGCGTACACGCAGGACCAGAACCTGCAGGACGGCCCGCACAAGGACAAGCGCCGCGCCCGCGCCGCCGCGCTCAACGTCGTGCCGACCTCCACCGGCGCAGCCAAGGCCATCGGCCTGGTGCTCCCGCACCTCAACGGCAAGCTGGACGGCTACTCGCTGCGTGTCCCGGTGCCCACCGGCTCGATCACCGACCTCACGGTCGAGGTCCGCCGGGACACCTCGGTCGCCGAGGTCAACGCGCTGTACAAGGCCGCGGCCGAGAGCGGCCCGCTCGCCGGCGTGCTGCGCTACAACGAGGACCCGATCGTCTCCTCCGACATCGTCACCGACCCGGCGTCCTGCATCTTCGACGCGCCGCTCACGAAGGTGATCGGCAACCAGGTCAAGGTCTTCGGCTGGTACGACAACGAGTGGGGCTACTCGAACCGCCTCGTCGACATCGCCGGCCTGGTCGCCTCGAAGCTCTGAGCCGGGGAAGCCCGAGACCGTGAAGACCCTCGACGACCTGATCGCCTCGCTGGACGAGGACCTGTTCGGTCGCCGCGTGCTGGTCCGCGCCGACCTCAACGTGCCGCTCGACGGCACCGCCATCACCGACGACGGCCGCATCCGCGCGTCGGTGCCCACCCTGGCCCGCCTCCGCGAGACGGGCACCCGGGTGATCGTCGTGTCCCACCTGGGACGCCCGAAGGGCGGCCCCGACCCGAAGTACTCGCTGGGCCCGGTGGCCGAGCGGCTCGGTCAGCTGCTCGGCACCCAGGTCGCGCTCGCCAACCTCGGCGACGAGGCCCGGTTCACCGTCGACGCGCTGCCCGAGGGCGGCGTCGCGCTGCTGGAGAACATCCGCTTCGACCCGCGCGAGACGTCCAAGGACGACGACGAGCGGGCCGCGCTGGCCCGCGAGCTCGCCGCGCTGGCCGGCCCGGAGGGCGTGTTCGTCTCCGACGGGTTCGGTGTGGTGCACCGCAAGCAGGCGTCGGTCTACGACGTCGCGCTGGACCTGCCGGCCTACGCGGGCGGCTGGTGCTGGCCGAGGTGGAGGTGCTTCGCCGGCTCACCGCCACTCCGGACCGGCCCTACGCCGTCGTGCTCGGCGGCTCCAAGGTCTCCGACAAGCTCGCGGTGATCGAGGCGCTGCTGCCCAAGGTCGACGCGCTGCTCGTCGGCGGCGGGATGTGCTTCACGTTCCTGGCCGCGCAGGGCCACGAGGTGGGTGACTCGCTGCTGGAGCGCGACCGCATCGACGTCTGCCGCACGCTGCTGGAGTCCGGCAAGATCGTGCTCCCGTCCGACGTCGTGGTGGCCGACGACTTCTCGGCCGAGGCGAACACACGGACGGTCGCGGCCGACGCCATCCCGGCCGGCTGGAAGGGCCTGGACGTCGGCCCGGCCACCGTCGGGGAGTTCGCCGACGTGCTCGGGAGGGCGGCCACCGTCTTCTGGAACGGGCCGATGGGCGTGTTCGAGCTGGCCCCCTTCGCCGCGGGCACCCGCGGCGTGGCGCAGGCCGTCGTCGACGCCACGGCGAAGGGTGCGTTCAGCGTGGTCGGCGGTGGCGACTCGGCGGCCGCGGTGCGGGCGCTGGGCCTGCCGGAGGAGGGGTTCTCGCACATCTCCACCGGCGGCGGCGCGTCGCTGGAGTACCTGGAGGGCAAGTCGCTCCCCGGCCTCGCCGTGCTGGAGGCTTAGGAGATGGCGCGCAAACCGCTCATCGCCGGCAACTGGAAGATGAACTGCAACCACCTCGAGGCGATCGCCCTGGTGCAGAAGGTGGCGTTCGCGCTGCCGGAGAAGTACTACGACAAGGTCGAGGTGGCCGTGCTGCCGCCGTTCACCGACATCCGGTCGGTGCAGACGCTCATCGACGGCGACAGGCTGAAGATGGTGCACGGCGCGCAGGACCTGTCCCCGCACGACTCCGGCGCCTACACCGGCGACGTGTCCGGCCCGATGCTCGCGAAGCTCGGCTGCACGTACGTCGTGGTCGGGCACTCGGAGCGCCGTGAGTACCACGGCGAGGACGACGCGCTGGTCAACCGCAAGGTGCACGCCGCGGTCAAGCACGGGATCGTCCCGATCCTGTGCGTCGGCGAGGGCCTGTCCGTGCGGGAGTCCGGCGACCACGTCGGGCACTGCACCCGCCAGCTGGAGGCGGCGCTGGACAAGGTGCAGAGCCAGCACGCGCAGACCCTCGTGATCGCCTACGAGCCGGTGTGGGCCATCGGCACCGGCAAGGTGGCGAGCGCGGCCGACGCGCAGGAGGTCTGCGCGGCCATCCGCGCCACCGTCGCGGCGAAGTACGGCGACGCCATCGCCGGCGCCATCCGCGTGCTCTACGGCGGGTCGGTGAAGGCGAAGAACGTCGGCGAGATCGTGGCCGAGGCGGACGTCGACGGCGCGCTGGTCGGCGGCGCCAGCCTGGACGCCGACGAGTTCGCCCAGCTGTGCGCGATCGCCGCGGGCGGGCCGCTGCCGTAGACCGGGACCGCAGGGCCGCCCCCGGTCGTTCGCCGGGGGTGGCCACTGTCCTGATGGTCAGGCGATACGGGTACCCTCAATGGCCCGAGCGGTGAGTGGTATCGCACCGCGCGACGAGGACGAAGACGAGGATGGGATGCAACTCGTTCTGCAGATCGTGCTGATCGTCTCCAGCGTGTTGCTGGTGCTGCTGATCCTGTTGCACCGCGGTCGCGGCGGCGGCCTGTCCAGCCTGTTCGGCGGCGGCGTCCAGTCCAGCCTCTCCGGGTCGAGCGTCGTGGAGAAGAACCTCGACCGGGTCACGCTCTTCGTCGGGGCGATCTGGGTGATCGCGATCGTCGGCACCGGCCTGCTCGTCCGGGTCGGGGTCTGAAGGAGGCATGGCGATGGCAGGCGGCAACGCGATCCGCGGCACCCGGGTGGGTGCCGGCCCGATGGGCGAGTCCGAGCGCGGGGAGACCGCGCCGCGCACGCGCATCTCCTACTTCTGCGCCAACGGGCACGTCACCACCCCGTCGTTCGCGGCGGAGGCGGAGATCCCCGACTCGTGGGACTGCCCGCGCTGCGGCCTCCCGGGTGGCCGCGACGGCGACAACCCGCCGGCCGCGCCGCGCACCGAGCCGTACAAGACGCACCTCGCGTACGTGAAGGAGCGCCGCAGCGACGCCGACGGTGCCGCCATCCTCGACGAGGCGCTGGGCCGGCTGCGGGCCTCCCGCGAGCTCTGAGCTCCGCCTCGCTCAGCGACACAGCGCGGAGAGCTGCTGGTCGAAGGCCAGCACGAGCCGTGCTGCGGTGGTGCCCGGCGGCACGGCCGAGGCCGCGATCGTCAGCACCTCACCGCGGCGCACCATGGCCGCGAACACGCTCCCGCCCTGGAACCGGCAGACGAACCCGCCGTCGCCCGCGGTGACCTCGCGCGCGAGCCCGCGTCGCAGAGCGCCGCCACGCTGTCCAGCTCCGTGGCCGGGTCCGGGCCCTGCGCCGGGGCCAGGTCCACGGTGACGAACGCCGGGCCGCCGTCCGGAGCGGCCGCCGTCGCCGGGTCGTAGACGCAGCGCGTGTCGCTGGCCGTGCTCGCGTCCGGCGTCCAGACCAGGCCCGTCGCGGTGCCCAGCGCGGCCGTGTCGAGCACGCACGCGGCCGGTGGGGCCGGCGGCAGCGGCGGGTCGACGGGGTCGGGCGCCGCCGCCGTGCAGCCGGCCGCGCACCCCGCCACGAACGCCGCGGCGAGCACGCCCGCCGCCCGGATCACCACGAGGTCGGTCAGCGCGGCAGGACGGCCTCGATCGCCGCGACCACGTCGGGCGACGTCGGCTCGGTGCGGGGCCGGAAACGCTGCACGCCGCCGTCCGGGGCCA
>MKJX01000003.1 GCA_001942415.1 Pseudonocardia sp. CNS-139 | reverse complement strand
CCGCCGCTGGCTCACTCCACCGTGAACGCCGCCGTCACGATTCTCGCAGCAGCGCCATGTCGTTCAGACGGTGCTGACCGGGGACTACCGTGCCGTCGCGGCGATCAAGTTGCGGGGATCATCGGCGCATACGGTGCGGAAGGCGCCGCGCGACCGCCCTCGGTCGGAGTCGCGCAGCATCGCGCGTCCGAGAAGTACGGCCGGCCATTCACGCGCGAGAACACGGTGATCATCGGCGATACGGTGCAGGACGTCGTCGCCGGACGGGATGGAGGTGCCGCCGTGATTGCGGTGGCGACCGGCCGGGAGAACGCCCGTGAGTTGCAGGCCGCTGGAGCCGATGTCGTGTTGACCGATCTCGCGAGCATCGACGATTTCGCAGCCGCGTTTCGGGCGACCACAGGGCGATGACAGTTCGCGGGCCGTTTCCTGCCCGCTCGGGCAACAACCGCTGCCCCGGTCCGTGCCCGGCGGGCCCGCTGCCGGCGCCCCACCGTCGCTAGCGTCGCGGCGGTGGAACGCGCGACCGCATCCCGGCAGGGAGACGCGTCGCACGGCCCGCGTCCCGCGGTCGCGCCGGCGCGGGAGCCGCGCGGGGCGGTCGCACGCCTGCAGCGCAGCGCCGGCAACGCCGCGGTCTCCAAGCTGCTCCAGCGCGCCGGCCCGGAGGCGCCCGGCAGCCCGAAGGAGCTGATCGAGAAGTACACCAGCCTGTTCATGCTCGACGAGGCCGCGCTCGGCAAGGACCTCGCCGCGCGGGTGGTCGAGAAGCGCGACGTCGGGTTCGCACACGGCGTGTTCGACGCCCTGCACGTCACCGACCGCGACGACGTCGCGGAGGAGCTGGCCAGGGCCGCCGGCACCCGGCTCCGGGACGTCGACGAGGGCCTGCGGATCAGGCTCGTCCGGGAGATGTGCGACACCGTCGTCGACGAGGACGCGAACGCCAGGTGGACGCGGTCTGGCAGAGCTTCGAGGCCGACGGCACCCTCGCGACGGTGATCACCAACCAGCGCGCGCTGTGGACCCGCTCGCTGCAGGAGAGCCAGCGGCTGCGCGACCGCTACTCCGCCTACCGCGCGGCGTTCGGCACCGACATCATGCGGGCCGCCGGGATCTACCTGGACGAGAACCGCAAGCTCACCCAGCAGAAGGCCAAGGAGGTCGGCGTCGACCTCGGCGGGGAGGGCGAGGTCGCGTCGCCGGAGATGGCGCAGGCCCGGCTCGACGAGGTCCGCAAGGCCGCGGTGGTCGTCTCCCAGCTCGACGGCCTGCTCGCCGAGCTCCGTCGCATCCCGGTCGGCTACCGCAACACCGTCGAGCTGCAGCAGAAGCTCGTGGACAACGCCACCACCGACGCGAGGCGTTCCGCGCGGTCCAGAACCCGTCCCCGGAGAAGCTGCGCGCCTACGGGGAGACCGAGCTCTTCGACCCGAACGCCCGGCCCGGCTTCGCGCCCACCGGCCAGGACAGGGTGGAGATGACGCCCTGGAACGACGTCCACGAGCAGTACAGCAAGATCGAGTCGGTGGTCGCGATGTACGGCAAGGCGTACCCGGCGATCTACGCCGCGATCACCCAGGCACCGGCGCCAAGGCGCTGGCCGACACGACGGACACCGCGTCGGCGCGCGCCGAGGTGGAGCGCACGCTCAGGAAGACCCTCGCGTCGATCGCGGCAGTGCGAGCCCAGCTCGGCAGCGGCATCACCTACCACGACCTCGTGCCGATCCAGGAACAGCTGTTCACCAACTCGCTCGCCGCGCCGGCGAAGGCGAGCCTCGACTGGCAGAACCCGCTCTACGCCACGCTCGCCCGCTTCGACCTGGAGGACAAGAAGGCGAAGGACTTCTGGACGCAGCTCGGGCTGGACATGCTCGCGGCGTTCGCCCTGATCGCCGTGCCGTTCACCGGGGGGCTGAGCGCGGCGGTGCTCACGACGATCGGTGTCGGGATCGGCGTGGCGGGTGCCGCGGCCAGCTGGAACAACTACCTCAACCTGCGCCCGATGGAGAACGCCTCGATCCGGGACGACATGTCCTTCGTGCAGAAGGGGGCGGTCGACGCGGCGCTGGTCGAGGCGCTCGTCGCCACCGTGATGGTGTTCGTCGACGCACGCGGCGCGCGCGGCGCGCTGAAGGAGGGCGCCGCGGTCAACCGGGCGAAGGCGCTCGCCGACCTGCACGGCAGCCTGGAGGCGCAGGAGGCCGCGGCCCAGGCCCGCATGAAGATGCAGTCCGGGGCGCTGAAGGACGCCGCCGGCACGGTCGCGGGCGCCGGGCTCGCCGCGGGGTTGCACGAGCTGGAGCCGCTTCCCGAACCCGACATCGTCGTGACCGGCGGCGGGGTCGCGTTCGACGCGCGGTCGGAGGCACCGGCGGTGCAGCAGACCGTGCAGCGCGTGCCGAGCACGAAGTCGCAGCTGGCCTCCACGCAGGCGGCGATGGCCGCGATCGACGCCGGCGACATCCCGCTGCACTGGGGCGACCGGTTCGAGCTGTCCGTGCTGTCGAGCGTGTTGCGGGGCGAGGTGGCCGAGATGGCGGGCATCACCTACGCGTTCCGCGCCCAGCACGGCGAGAGCGGGCACGGCATCGACATCATCGCGGTCGGGACGGACGGCAAGGGCAAGCTCAAGATCTGGCAGATCGAGTGCAAGTGGGTCACGCCCGGGTCGCCGTACGCCCAGAAGCTGGGCGGTTCCGTGCACGGGATCCAGACCGGCGCCGGCTGGACGAAGGCCAACTTCATCGCGTGGTGGAACGGCGCCTCCGCGCGCGACAAGCGGAACCTGCTCGACGCGGTCAGGGCCGCCAACGCCGGGGTGGCGGTGAGCGAGGCCCGGCTCGTCAAGCTGGTCACCGACGCGGAGGTGATCATCGCGGCCCCGCTGGGCGCCGGGATCGCCGGCCTCATGCGCCGGGTGTGGGGGAAGATGGGCGCTCTGGTCAAGCTCGGCGGGCGGAAGATCGGCTACCGGGAGTTCCGGCCGCACTGAGTACCTGTGGCGTCGCCGCTAGCCGATCGCGCCGGCAGCACGTCCACCGCGTACGCCAGCCCGACGCTGCGGCGCGACCGGGTCGGCCAGCTCCACCCGCCAGCGACGGGCGAACTGGTCGACGCCCGGCAGCATCGCGACCGTACCCGAGAGCAGCACGGTGCCCGGGACCAGCAGGTCGGGGTGGGCGTCGAGCCAGTACCGGGGCGGCAGCAGGTCCCCGAGCCGGGCGTCCTGCACGAGCACCTCGCCGCCCTCGTGCACGACCCAGGCGCGCAGCCGCAGCTCGTCGAGGTGGTCCTCCACGTCGGCGAGCCGCCACGCGCCGCGGCCGAGCACGTCGAGCCCGGCGTTCTTGCTCCACGCGACGCCGTGCACCTCCAGCTCGCGGTCGGTGTGGTCGCACGCGACGGTCAGCAGGAGGTCCCGCTCGCCGGGGCCGGCGACGACCAGCGCCCACTCCGCCTCCCCCGACGTGCGGCCGTGCTGGGCCGGCACCTCGTCCACCTGCGCGGCCAGGTAGGGCGCCACCGGGTAGAGCGCGGGCGTCACCGCGGGCGCCGGCACGCCCAGCTCCGCCAGCTCGGCGACGTGCGCCGCGACGGCCTCCTGCGCGCGGCCGGCGTATCCGGCGTTGAGCAGGCGGGTGACGGGCACGGCGACCGTGTCGCCGTCGGGGAGGTCGAACGTGAGAGTGGTCGGCATACTCCTTGTATACAAGATGGGTCAGGCTTCGAGGAAGAGCTGCTGTGTGATCCGGAGGTGGTCCGCGATCGCCTGCCGGGCGGCCGCCGCGTCGCCCGCGGCAGGCGTCGACGATGCGCCCGTGCTCGGCGCAGACCGCCGCCGGACGCTCGCCCGTGCCGGGCTGCTCGCCCCGGAAGAGCGCGGCCACGCCGACCCGCACCTGCCGGGTCCGCAGGCCGGCGTACGTGCGGGCGATCAGCTCGTTGCCGGCCGCGTCGACGAGCGACTGGTGGAAACGCCGGTCCCACTCGACGAACTCGCGGGCCGCCGCGACGTCCGCCACCCCGGCCGCGAGCAGCCGCTCCTGCTCCGCGAGCGCCGCCCGCATGTCCGCGAGCGGCACCGCCCCGGCGGCCAGCGCGACCGCCGCGGCGTGCTGTTCGAGCAGCGCGCGCAGCTCCATCAGGTCGCGGATCTGGTGGCCCGAGAGCGGCGGCACGTACGCCCCGCGTTTGGGCACCATCTCGACGAGGCCGTCCGCGGCGAGCAGCAGCAGCGCCTCGCGCACCGGCGTGCGTGACACGCCGACGCGCTGCGCGAGGTCGGCCTCGTTGAGGAACGTGCCCTGCACCTGCGGGTCGACGAGCACGACCTCCCGCAGGTGCCGGTAGGCGCGGTCCCGGCCGGACCCGCTGGTCAGGGGCTGCGTACCAGACTGCATACAGTACGTATACCAGCAGGTCCGGCCAGGTCGGGTCAGCCCGGCCGCACACCCTCCGCGGCCGGGAGCACCGGCTCCTCCCCGGAGGGAGCGGCCGGCCGGCGCCGTTCGAGCAGCCGCAGCAGCGGCGGCGCCATCAGCGTCGTGCCCAGCGCCATCAGCACCATGATCGTGAACAGCGTCGGGCTGATGATCCCCAGCTGCAGCCCGACCGTGAGCACGACGATCTCCGTCAGGCCCCGGGTGTTCATCAGCACCCCGAGCGTGACGGCGTCCCACCAGCTCTCGCCGCTGAGTCGGGCCGCGACCGTGGAGCCGCCGAGCTTGCCCACCGTCGCGACGAGGACCACCACGACGACGAGCAGCCACAGGTCGGGCGTCGTGAGCCGGTCGACGTGGGTGGACAGGCCCGTGATGACGAAGAAGATCGGCAGCAGCAGGTGCGCGACGACCACCTCCAGCCGCCCGTGCACCGCCTGCTGCCACTCCGGGCGCCGCGGCATGACCACGCCGGCCATGAAGCCGCCGAAGATCACGTGGATGCCGGCCTGCTCGGCGGCCCACGCGCTCACCAGCGCCACGACCAGCATCAGCCAGATCGGGACCTCCTGCAGCCGGGCCAGCAGCGGCTTGACCACGAGGAGCATCACCACGACGTAGACGACGGCCAGCCCCAGCGTGCGCAGGGCGTCGAGCGGCCCGGTCGCGCGGCTGATCGCCACGACGACCGCCACCAGGCACCACGCGACCACGTCGTTGACGGCCGCGGACGTCAGGCTCAGCGCGCCCACCCGGGTGTTCATCAGCCCGGACTCCTGCAGGAGCCGGGCCAGCACCGGGAACGCGGTGATCGCCATCGCGGCCCCGAGGAACAGCACGAACGCCGTCTGGTCCACCCCGCCGCCGTAGGCGGGGTGGATCAGCAGCGCGAGCCCCACGGCGAGCGCCATCGGCACCGCGATCGAGGCGCCGCTGACGATCGCGAGCCGCCGGCCCTGCCCGCGCAGCGACCGGAAGTCCAGCTCCAGGCCGACGAGGAACATGAACGTCACGAGCCCGACCTGGGCCAGCACGCTGAGCGCGTTGATCACCGGCTGCGGGAAGAGGTACCCGGCGACGTCGGGCAGCAGCAGGCCGAGCAGGCTCGGCCCCAGCAGGATGCCCGCGATGATCTCGCCGATCACCCGCGGCTGGCCGATCCGCCGCAGCACCCAGCCGACCAGCCAGCAGGCGACGATCACGACGCCGACGGCCAGCAGGATGCGGACGTTGACCTCCGCGGGGGTGAGCGGCGGGGTCACGGAACCGCCACCTGCGCGGCGAACCGGTGCACCGCGGGCACGTCCGGCGTCCAGGGTGACCAGCCGTCGGCCGGGTGGCCGGCGACGACGAACCGGGTCAGCGCCGACCCGAACCCGGTGCGGAGCGCGTCGGCCTCGGCCGCCGGGACGCCGTCGAGCGCGGGGGCGTCCGCCCAGGCCGGCGGCTCGCCGAACAGGAACGGGACGTCGATCCCGTGCGCGGCGCCGAACCGGCCCTGCTCCGGCGCCGGCCAGTCGAACAGGTAGCGGTGGACGGCGCTGCCGCGGCCGGTCGCGAGCGCGCCCAGCCGGTCGAGCGGCTCGTCGAAGAAGGCCCGGGTGAGCGTGGCGACCTGCGCCGGTTCCGCGCCCGGCGGCAGGAACGCCCGCGCCTCGTCGCGCGTGGTGCCCGCGAGCAGGTCCGGCAGCGTGGCCGGGCTGCCCTCCGGGTCGAGGGGGGCGTGCGGGAGCCCGGCCCCGCCCACGACGAGCAGCGGCGCGGAGCGGGCCGGCACCGGCAGCCGGCTCGCGGCGTCCACCACGGCCTGCGCCGGCACGTCGCGCAGGCGGTGCAGCTCCCCCGTCCCGATCCCGAGCGCGTCGAGGTACTCGCGGGCGAACCCGGTGGCCTGCTCCGGCGTCGCGAGGTCGGTGAGGCCGGCGCTCTGCAGCACCAGCCGCCGGATGCGCACCCCGGGCGGGCCGACGCGGGCGAGCGCCGCGGCCGCGACGGCGCCGGCCGAGTGCCCGCCCACGGTGATCCGCTGCGCGTCCCCGCCGAACGCGGCGACGTTCGCCCCGACCCACGCCAGCGCCGCGGCCTGGTCGAGCAGCCCGAAGTTGCCCTCGCCGAACCCGTCGGCGAGCCCGGCGAGGTACAGGTAGCCCAGCGCGCCGAGCCGGTGGTTGAGCGTCACGACGACCATCGGGCCCTGCCTGGCCAGCCGTGCCGCGTCCTGCCGCGGGCCGCCGGAACGGCCGGTGCGGAAGCCGCCGCCGTGGATCCAGACGAGCACCGGCAGCGGCCGCTCCGCCACGGGCGCGTAGACGTTGAGCGTCAGGCAGTCCTCGTCCTGCGGGCCCGGGTCGGCCCCGAGCACCGCAGCGAGCGCCGACGGGCCCTGCGGCGCCGCCGGCCCTGGCGCGGTCGCGTCCCGCGGCTCGGTCCACGCGTCCGCGGGTTGCGGGGCGCGGAACCGCAGGTCACCGACGGGCGCGGCGGCGTACGGGACGCCGATGTAGGTCGCGACGCCGGCACCCAGCACGCCGCGCACCGGCCCGGCCGGCGGCTCCGCGACCACATGCTGCGGCTCGTCCGCCGTCATGCGGACAGCCCGGCCTTGTCGAGGTAGGCGACCATGTCGCCGACGGTGCGCAGCGAGCGCGCGTCGTCCTCCTCGATCTTGACGCCGAACCGGTCCTCCAGGTCCACGAGGACCTCCACCATGGTCAGCGAGTCGACGTCGAGGTCGTCGACGAACGAGTGGTCCGGCCGCACCGAACCGGGGTCGATCCCGGCCACCTGGTCGAGCACCCCGACGAGCCGTTCGAACGTGTCCTGCATGGCCTGCTCCTCTCCGTGTCCGCGCTGCTCAGCTCGCCGCCAGCGCCTCGGGACGGGCGGCCGTCCGGTCCAGCTCGGCGACGAGCGCGCCGCTGCGGACGAGGTCGAGCACGGCCGCGATGTCGCCCTCCATGGCCCGGTCGTCGGTGAGCGCGGGCACCCGGCTGCGGACCAGCGCGTGCACGGCGCGGGTGCCGGTGGCGGCCTCCTCCACACCGCGCAGGTCCAGCGCCTGGCACAGGGCCAGCAGGTGGATCGCCGCGACCTCCTCGACCAGCGCGGCGACGGCGCGCGCGTCCCGGCCGGCGATCGGCGCCATGCTGACCTTGTCCTGGTTGTGCGCCTCGGTGGACCGGGAGAACACGCTGGCCGGCATGGTGCCCTTCAGCGCCTCCGCGGCGATCGCCGAGCACGCGATCTGCATGCCCTTGAAGCCGTGGTGCAGGCCGGCCCGCCAGTCCTCCGGGGCGAACCGCGGCACCAGGTTGGGGGTGAGCCCGTTGTTGAACTTCTCGTCGACCACCAGCTCCAGCTGCCGGTCGAGCAGGTCGGCGAGGTTGGCGGTGGCCGCCTTCAGCGCGTCCATGGCCTGCACGAGGTGGCCGCCGTAGAAGTTGCCGCCGTTGTGCACCGCGCCGTTGGCGGCGTCGAAGAGCGGGTTGTCGTTCGTCGAGTTGATCTCGGTCTCGACCCACGCGCGGACCCACGCGATCGTGTCCCGCACCATGCCGATGACGTGCGGGGCGCAGCGCACCGAGTAGCGGTCCTGGATCGAGCGGGTCTGCTCGACGTAGCCGCGGCCGGCGAGCGAGTCGGTGAGCCCCAGCACCTGGCTGTGGTCCAGGGCGAGCCGGGAGTCGCCCAGCAGCGCGAGCACGGTGGCGGCGCTGGCGCGCTGGCCGGGGTGCGGCTTCTGCTCGTGGACGAACGCGTTGAAGTGGCCGCGGTTGCCAGCAGCGCCTCCGACGCCATGGCCGTGCACAGCTCGGCCACCCGGACGAGCCGCTCGGCGTCGGCGATCGCGAGCACCGCCAGCGCGGCGGAGAACGACGTGCCGTTGATCAGCGCCAGGCCGTCCTTGGCCTCCGGGATGACCGGGCCGGTGCCGAGCTCGTCCCAGACCCCCTCGACCGGGCGCCGGGTGCCGCGGTGCACGACGTCGCCCTCGCCGAACACGGCGGACGCGAGGTAGCAGAGCGGCACGAGGTCGCCGCTCGCGCCGACCGAGCCGCGCTCCGGGATGAGCGGGAGCGCGTCGGCGTTGAGCAGCGCGAGCACGCCGTCGACCACCGTCGCCCGCGTGCCCGAGCTGCCCCGGGCCAGGCAGTTCGCCCGGATCAGCATGGTCGCGCGCACCACCTCGCCGCGGCCTTCGGGCCCGTGCCGTTGAGGTGGTAGCGCACGAGGTTGCGCTGCAGCTCGGCGGTCTTCGCGCTGCCGATCTGGCGGGTGACGCTGTCGCCGAACCCGGTGGTGACGCCGTAGATCGGCTGCCCGGTGTCGATCAGCTGCTGCTTGAGCCGGCGCGACTCCTCGATCCGGACGGTCGCGGAGCCGGCGAGCCGCACCCCCGCGCCCGCGGTGCGCGTCGCGACCTCGACGACGTCGTCCACCCGCAGGGTCCGGCCGTCGATGACCAGCCCTTCCGATCGGCCGTTGCCCTGGTTGTCCACGGTTCCTCCAGATGTGGTTCGGCGCCGCTCAGCGCAGGAGCGGGCGCAGCTCGGGCTGGCCCAGCGCGAGGTCGGCGAATGCCGTGCGGTACAGCGACGCCTCGCCCGACTCGGCGGCGAGCAGGGACTGCTGGCGGCGCTGGAAGTTCTCGACGAACGGGCGGCGCAGCTCCTCGTACGCAGCCAGCCCGGCTCCGTCGACGTCGACGGAGCCGGGGTCGAGGCAGCGGTCGATGCCGCCGGCGAGCAGGACGGCGTCCTGCAGCCCGAGGTTGATGCCCTGCCCGCCGTAGGGGTGGACGCTGTGCGCGCAGTCGCCGAGCAGCGCCACCCGCCCGCGCACCCAGCTGCGCACCGTGACGATGTGGTGGCGGATCAGCGCGGTCGGCGTGCCGGACGCGGCGAGCAGGGCCGCGAGGTCCGGCGCGGTGCGGCCGACGGCGGCCGTCAGCTCGGCGAGCGCCGCCTCCGGGTCGTCGGCGTCGACGTCGCCGAAGACGTGCATCGCCACCGGCGTCCCGGGGATCACGACGAACGGGCTGACCTCGCGGTGGCTGCGCACCCGGCTCGGCCACCCGGCCGGGCGCGGCACCTGCGTGATGAGCTGGCGCCGCGGCAGCGGGTCGACCTCGGCCTCGAAACCGGCCACCCGCCGGACGGTGGAGAACTTGCCGTCGCGCCGACGACGAAGCGGCCCCGGTGCGCACCGGCGCTGGTGCGCACGACGCACCCGGCGTCGTCCTGGTCGATGCCGTCGACCTCGGCGCCGAACACCGTGCGCACCTCGGCGTGCCGCCCGACCAGGTCGGTGAGCGCGCCCCACACGGCCCGCAGCGGCACCGCGAGCGCGAACGGGACGGGCACGCCCGGCAGGTCCGCGTAGTCGGCGGCGTACGTGACCGCGCCGCCGACGACCTCGTCGACGCCGGTGATCCGGCTGCCGGTCGCGGTGAGCGCGTCCAGGGCGCCGAGCTGCTCGAACAGGCCCAGCGTCGCCGGCTGCAGCACCACGCCGCCGGGCGGCGGCTCGGCGGCCGGACGGCGCTCCAGCACCTCGACGGTGCGGCCCGTGCGGGCCAGCAGCAGCGCGGTCATGAGCCCGGTCGGGCCGGCCCCGACGACGACGCAGTCGGTCCCGGTGGTGCTGCCGGTCACGAGGCCCGCCGGTAGACCAGCACGGCGTTGTGGCCGCCGAAACCGAAGGCGTTCTTGCAGACCACGTCCATGCGGACGGTCCGCGGCCCGCGCGTCACGACGTCGAGCGCGCACTCGGGGTCGAGGTTCTCCAGGTTGGCCGTGGGCTGCACCTGCTGCTCGCGCAGCGCCGCGACCGACGCGATCGACTCGACGGCCCCGGCACCGCCGAGCAGGTGCCCGACGGCGGACTTCGTGCTGGTCACGGGCAGGGCGTCGGTGTGCGGCCCGAACACCGTGCGCAGCGCGAGCGTCTCGGTGCGGTCGTGGCCGGGGTGGAGGTGCCGTGCGCGTTGACGTGGTGCACGTCCTGCGGGGCGAGGTCGGCGTCGCGCAGCGCGGCCCGCAGCGCCCGGACGGCGCCGTCGGCCTCGGGGTGCGGGCCGCTCGGGTGGAAGGCGTCGTTGCTCAGCCCGTAGCCGGCCAGCTCCGCCAGCACGGTCGCGCCGCGGGCGGCGGCGTGCGCCGCGCGCTCCAGCACGACCACCCCGGCGCCCTCGCCCATCACGAACCCGTCGCGGTCGCGGTCGAACGGCCGGCTGGCCGTGGCGGGGTCGTCGTTGCGCTTGCTCAGCGCGCCCGCCGCGCCGAACGCGGCCATCGTCAGCGGGTTGATCGTGGCCTCCGAGCCGCCGGCGACCACGACGTCGGCGCGGCCGGCCCGGATGAGGTCGAGGCCGACGCCGATCGCGTCCGTCGCGCTCGCGCACGCCGACGACACCGCGAACGACGCGCCGCGCAGCCCGTGCCGGATGGCGACCTGCCCGGTCAGCATGTGGCCGGCATCGCGATGGCGAAGAACGGCCGCACGCGCCGCGGCCCGCCGGCCAGCAGCCGGCCGTGCTGGGTGATCATCTCGGTGATCCCGCCCGCGCTGGAGGTGATCAGCGTGCCGATCCGGTCCGGATCGACGCCGACCACCGGCCAGGACGTGGCGAGCCCGCCCTCGCCGTCCGCCGGGTCCAGCAGCCCGGCCTGCAGCAGCGCCTCGGCGGCCGCGACCATGCCGTACTGGGCGAACGGGTCGAGCTGGCTGATGAGCTTCTTGGGGAGCACGTCGGCGGGCACGAAGTCCGGCACCTCGCACGCGATGCGCGACGGGTGCTGCGAGGCGTCGAAGCGGGTCACCTTCGAGGTGGCCGAGCGGCCCGCCCGCAGCCCCTCCAGCAGGCGCGGCACCCCGATCCCGAACGGCGTGACCGCGCCCGTGCCGGTCACGACGACCGTCTCTGTCCTGTTCGTCCTGTCAACCATGGCCGTGTCAGCCATGCGTCAGCCCTCCGTCGACGAAACCACCTGTCCGGTCGTCCACCCGGGCCGGGCGAGCGCGACGATCCAGTCCGCGATCTCGGCGGCGTCGCCGAGCCGGCCCAGCGCACCCGCTCCCGTTCGGCCGCGCGCTGCGCCCGGACGCGTCCGCGGTCATGCCGGAGGCCGCGAGGATCCCGGTCTCGGTCGGCCCGGGCGCCACGGCGTTGACGCGGATGCCGCGCGGCGCCAGCTCGACCGCCCACGTGCGGGTCAGGGACTCGACCGCGGCCTTGCTCGCCGCGTAGCCGGCCGCGGTGCGCGACGCCCGGTGCCCGAACGTGCTGGACACCGCGACGACGGCGCCGCCGGCCCGCTCCAGCGCGGGCAGCAGCGCCTGCGTGAGGAGCGTGGGAGCGACCACGTGCAGCGCGAACAGCTCCTCCAGCGTCGCCGGGTCGGACGCCGCCAGCGTGCCCCGCCGGTAGCAGCCCGCGACGTGTGCGAGCGCGTCGAGGCCGCCGCCGTTCTCGGCGACGAGCCCGGCGAGCCGGTCCGGAAGGTCGGGAGCGCAGACGTCGCCCGGAACCGGGACGACCGTCCGGTGCCGGCCGGCGAGATCGGCGAGCCCGTCGGCGTCACGGTCGACCGCGAACACCACCGCACCGGTGCGGGCGAAAGCCGCCGCCGTCGCGTGGCCGATTCCGGCCGCGGCGCCGGTCACGACCACTCGCGACGGTGAGGTGGGCAACGTGGTCATCGTGGTCACGAGCATTCCTCCCGCAGTCCGCGACTGCGGATTACTCAACGCACCGAATCGGTTGCCAGCAATGTGCAGTTGGTGCTCTGCGATAGGCTGGGGACGCGATTCCCGAGCCACCCACGATGCGAAACCTACAATTCACACCCCGTTGGTTGAATAGCCGCTGCGGAAGTGCGTCGTCGCCTCTCGCCGCGTGGTCCGAGTCACATCTGGACCACGTGCTTCCACGACCACCACGGAGTCGATAGCCTCGGACCCCACAGGAGGATTCCGATGGAATTACGCCAACTGCGCTACTTCCTGGCCGCGGCGGACGAGCTGCACTTCGGACGCGCCGCACGGGCGATGGACATCACCCAACCCTCCCTCACCCAGCAGATCCAACGGCTCGAGGCCGACCTCGGAGTACGACTGTTCGACCGCAATTCTCACCAAGTACAGCTGACCGAAGCCGGGGAGTTGCTCCAGGCGAAAGCGACAAAGTCGTCAGGCAGGCCCGCAAGGCCGAGGAAATCGCCCAGCGATTCGATCACGGCGGCGCCGAGCCGGCGATGGGCCGGACGTTGCAGGTGGGGTTCACCTGCCCGGCCGCCCGGCGGCTGCTCCCGGGCGCGCTGCGGACCCTGCGCAGCCGGCACCCGGCCACCGACGTGGAGCTGCACGACCTCTGGTCGGCGCAGCAGGTGGCCGCCGTCCTGTCCGGCGAGCTGGACGTCGCGTTCGTGCTCGGCCCGGTCCGCGACGAGCGGCTGCAGACCCGCACGGTGCTGCGCGAGCCGCTGGTCGCGCTGCTCCCGAACGGCCACCGGCTGGCGGCGCAGCGCCGGGTGTCGCTCACGGCGCTGGCCACCGAGCCGCTGGTGTTCTTCCAGCGCGAGCTGAGCCCCGCGCTGCACAGCCAGGTGCACAGCCGGGCCCGCGGCGAGGGCGCGAGCCTCGACATGCGCCACCACGTCTCGCACCCGAGCGCGATCGCGCTGCTCGTCGCCGCCGGGCACGCGGTGGCGCTGACCACGGCCGCGCGCGCCGCGCTCGCGCCCGGCCTCGTCACCCGCTCGCTCGCCGGCCCCGGCCTGGCGGTCGACGTGGTCATGGTGTGGAGGGCCGGTCCGGTGTCGCGACCGGTCCGCGCGTGATCGACGCCGTCGCGGCGGTCACCGGCGAGGGCCGGACCGAGGGTGACCCGAGGGAGCACGGGGACCGATGGAACTGCGCCAGCTGAGGTACTTCCTGGTCGCGGCCGAGGAGCTGCACCTCGGCCGCGCGGCGGCGTTGATGCACATCACCCAGCCCGCGTTCAGCCAGCAGATCCGGCGTCTCGAACGCCACCTCGGGGTGCAGCTCATCGAGGTGAGCAGCAACAAGGTCCGGCTGACCGCCGCGGGCGAGGTGTTCGTCGAGGAGGCCCGCCGCACGCTGCAGCACGCCGACGACGCCGCCGAGACCGCCCGCCGGGCCGCGCGCGGCGAGCTGGGCACGATCTCGATCGGCTTCGTCGCCACCGCGGCCCGCCGCGTGCTGCCGGGGCTGCTCGCCGGGCTGCGGGAACGGCACCCCGGGATCACCCCCGTGCTGCACCAGCTCTGGACGGCCGAGCAGCTGGAGGCGCTGCGCCGGCACCGGATCGGCGTCGCGTTCGTGCTGGGCGCCGTCACCGACCCGGCGTTCGCCTCGACGGTGCTGCTGCACGAGCCGTTCGTGGCGCTGCTCTCGGACATGCACCCGCTGGCCGCCCGCAGCCGGCTGCGCCTGGACGAGCTGGCGACGGAGCCGCTCGTGCTGTTCCGCCGCGAGCTCAACCCGATGCTCTACGACCGGATCGCCCGCCTCGCGCACCGCGACGAGACCCGGTCCGAGCTGGACCACGAGATCGAGCACTCCGCCGCGATCCCCGTGCTGGTCGCGGCCGGGCACGGGATCGCGCCGGTCAGCCGCTCGCGGGCCGAGGAGTTCACCGACACCGGGCTCGTCCGCCGCCCGCTCGTGGAGCCGGGCCTGTCGGAGGAGCTGCGCATGGTCTGGCGGGCCGACGACACGTCCAGCCTGCTGGGGGTCGTCACGCGCCTGGTGACCCGCGCGGCGGCCCCGGCCCGGCCGGCGGTCGCCCGCTGACCGCCCCGGCCGCACACACCTCCGGTACCCCGCACACACGTCCGGACGTGTGTGCGGAGGCCGGGAGGTGTGTGCGGTGGGATGGCGCCGGGTCACGCGCCGACTGCGTGGAACCCGCCGTCGACATGCACGATCTCGCCCGTCGTCGCGGGGAACCAGTCGGACAGCAGCGCCACGCACGCCCGCGCCGTGGCGCCGGGGTCGTCGACGGCCCAGCCGAGCGGCGCGCGCTCGGGCCACGTGTGCTGGAACTCCCGGAACGTCGACAGGCTCGTCGCCGCCTTGGTGCGCAGCGGCCCCGCCGCCACCAGGTTCACCCGGATCCGCCGCGGCCCGAGGTAGCAGGCCAGATAGCGGGCGCAGGACTCCAGCCCGGCCTTCGCCACGCCCATCCAGTCGTAGCCGGGCCACGCGACGGTGGCGTCGAAGTCCAGCCCGACCACCGCGCCCCCCTCGTCGTCGAAGAGGGGCAGGGTGGCCGCGGCCAGCGCCTGCAGCGAGTACGTCGACACCTGCAGCGCGGTGGCGACGTCGGGCCACGGCGTCGCCATGAAGTTGCCGCCCAGCGCCGGTGCCGGGGCGAACCCGATCGCGTGCACGACGCCGTCGAGGCCGTCGCAGTGCTCCCGGACGCGGGCCGCCAGCCCGGCGAGGTGGCCGGCGTCGGTGACGTCCAGCTCGATCACCGGGGCCGGCGCCGGCAGCCGCCGCGCGATCCGCTCGACGAGCGACATCCGGCCGTACCCGGTCAGCACCACGGTCGCGCCCTCGCGCTGCGCCAGCGCGGCCACGTGGAACGCGATCGAGGAGTCGGTGAGGACCCCGGTGACGAGGACCCGCTTGCCGTCGAGCAGCCCGCCCATGACCTCGGCCCGGCTCAGACGAGCGTCCGGCCCGACGCCCCGGCCAGCGGCTGCAGCTCGGCGCGCAGGTCCAGGAGCATCGGGTGGGTGAGGGCCTGCCCGCCGTCGCACAGCGCCGTCTCCGGGGCGTGGTGCACCTCGATGATCAGCCGTCGGCCTCGGCGGCGACGCCCAGCCGGGCCAGCGGCACGACCAGGTCGGAGCGGCCCGCGGCGTGGCTGGGGTCGACGATGACCGGCAGGTCGGAGAGCCGCTTGGCGAGCACGACGCCGGCGAGGTCGAGCGTGAAGCGGGTGCTCGTCTCGAACGTGCGGATGCCGCGCTCGCAGAGCACCACGTCGTCGGTGCCGGCCCGGATGATGTACTCGCTGGCCTGCAGCCACTCGTCGAGGGTCGCGGCGAAGCCGCGCTTGAGGATCACCGACCGGCCGGTGCCGCGCAGCGCCGCCCCCACGCGCTTGAGCAGCGCGAAGTTGGCCATGTTGCGGGCGCCGATCTGCAGCACGTCGGCGTGCTCGACGACGGCGTCGATGTCGTAGGGGTCGAGCACCTCGGTGACGACGCGCAGGTCCAGCTCGCGCGCGACGTCCGAGAGCATCCGCAGGCCGGTGTGGCCGAGCCCCTGGAAGGACCGGGGGGACGTCCGCGGCTTGAACGCACCGCCGCGCAGGTAGCCGTACCCGGCCTGCTTCACGACCCGTGCGGTGGCGGCGAGCTGTTCCTCGCTCTCCACCGCGCACGGGCCCGCGATGATCCGCAGGGCTCCCGGCCGGATGAGGCCGTCGGCCGTGGTCTGAACTGCCTCTGCCGTCAGATCGACTGACATGACTTCGCTGCTCCTGGCTCCTGGACGGGCCGCGCGTGCGGCGCGGACCCTGGACTCACCGCGGCGCCACTCGCCATTGGGCGGCCTCACGGACCAACGCCTTGCTGACCTTGCCGCCGGGGTTGCGCGGCAACGGCCCGGACCAGACCGCGACGAGCTCGGGCACCTTGTGCCGGGCGAGCTGGTCGCGGGCGAACCGCCAGATCGGCCGCAGCCCCGCGGCGCCTTCCGTGCCTTCGGCGAGCACGACCGCGGCGGCCACGCGTTCGCCCGCCAGCCGGTCCGGGACCGCGACCACGGCGACCTCGACGACGTCGGGGTGGGCCCCGAAGACCCGCTCGACCTCGGCGGAGTACACGTTCTCCCCGCCGCCGGACGATCATGTCCTTGACCCGGTCGACGAGGTGCACCACACCGCCGGGCCCGATCCGGGCGAGGTCGCCGGTGCGCAGCCAGCCGTCGCCGAACGCCTGCGCGGTGGCCTCCGGCCGGCCCCAGTACCCGTGCACGACGTTGGGCCCGCGGACCAGCAGCTCGCCCACCCCGTCGCGCCGGCGTCGCCGAGCGCGAGGTCGACGACCGGCACCGGGATCCCGACCGCGGCCGGGTCGCGCAGCACGTGCTCGTGCGGGAGGTAGGCGGTGAACGAGCACGACTCGGTCAGGCCGTAGCCGCTGCCGAGCCGGGCGTTCGGGAACGCGTCGCGGATGCGCGCGACGACGTCGGGGTGCATGGGCGCGCCGCCGTAGGTCAGCGAGCGGACGGCCCCGGTGTCGACCCGCGGCAGCTCGCTGCTGGCCAGCGCCATCTGGTACACCGACGGCACCGACATGAGCGCGCTGACCCGCTCGTCGTGGACCACCCGCAGGAACTCGTGGGCGTGAACGACGGCATCACCACGGTCGTCCCGCCCAGCTCGCACGCCGCAGCAGCTGGCTGTTGCAGCCCGTCACGTGGTGCAGCGGCACCGAGACGAGGCTGCGCCAGCCCGCCCCCGGCTCGATGCGCAGCACGCGCCGGGCGGTCTCGGTGTTGGCGAGGAAGTTCGCGTGGCCGGTGACCGCGCCCTTCGGCCGCCCGGTGGTGCCGCTGGTGTAGAAGATCGCGGCCACGTCGTCGGGGCCCGGGGCGACGTCCGGCGCGTGGCGGCCGGTGGGCAGCGGCCCGTCGACCGTGTGGACGGCGCCCGCGTCGTCGCGGATGTAGGCGGTCTCCGGGCCGGTCAGGCGCGGGTTGACGGGCACCGCGACCGCGCCCGCGAGCAGCACCCCGAAGAACGCGGTGCACCAGTCCAGGCCGTTGGGCAGCCGGACGAGCACCCGGTCCCCGGTGCGCACGCCGGCGTCGTGCAGGCCGGCCGCGACGGCCGCGGCCCGGTCCCACAGCTGCCGGTAGGTGACGCGGTCGCCGCCCACCTCGACGACGGCCTCGTCCCCCGGCTGCCGCTCGACGGTCGCGCGCAGGGCCTCCACCAGCGACTTCGGCCGGTTCTGGTAGCGGGCGACGCCGTCGGCGCCGCGCTCGACGCCCGACAGGTCGAACGTCGGGAGGTCCGTGCCGCGCACGAGCGGGGTGGTCACCGGGCCCTCCCCCACGCGCCGTCGAAGAGCGCGGGGTCGCCCTCGACGCGCGCACGTCGAAGTCCAGGCGGGTGATGCGCCAGCCGGCCGCGGTGCGCACGAACCGCAGCCGCAGCGGGCCGGCCACCCGGTAGAACCGGCTCCCCGGACCGTCGCCGAACGTCGCCTGCTGGGTGAGCACGACGTCGGCCGCGTCGCCGGCGACCTCGATGGACGGGTTGCCCATCACGTGCACGCGGGTGGCGAACCGGGCCTGCGTGGCGACCACCGACCCGGCCCAGTCCGCGCCGGTGACCTGCCGGAAGTCCGGGTGGCCGGCGAAGTGCGGGTTGCGGATCTCGACGGCGTCGGCGAAGCAGCGCCGGTACCGGTCGTGGTCGAGCAGGTCCAGCCCGAAGGCGAGGTCGGCGATCCGCTCGGTGATCTCCGCGCGGTCCAGCAGGAAGCGCACCTCGGAGGACACCGACACGTCAGAGAACACGGAGCCCACCGTCGACCCCGATGATCTGCCCGGTGACGAACCCGCGCCCGGCTCGCACAGCTCCACGATCCAGCGCGCGACGTCCTCGGGACGGCCGCGGCGCCCGAGCGGGATCGTCGCCGCCTCGCGCTGCTTGATCTTCTCGATCTGCGGCTCCGGCACCCCCGAGCCGGCCAGCAGCCCGGTCTCGGTGGGCCCGGGCGACACGGCGTTCACCCGGATCCCGGCCGGCGCCAGCTCCAGCGCCCAGCTGCGGGTCAGGCTCTCCAGCGCGGCCTTCGCCGCGGCGTAGATCCCGGCCCGCGGCGCGGCCTTCTGCGCGTACGTGCTGGTCACGTTGACGATCGCGCCGCCGCGTTCGGTGAGGTGCGGCAGCGCCGCCCGCGCCATCAGCGTGGGCGCCACGACGTTCACCCGGAACAGGTGCTGGATCTGCCCGCTCGTCACGCTCTCCAGCGGCGTCGGGGCGAACGCGCCCGCGTTGTTGACGAGCAGGTCGACCCGGTCCCAGTGCCGCAGCGCCGCGTCGACCACCCGGTCCACGTCCTGCTCGTCGCCGACGTCGGCGGTCTGCGCCCGGACGCCCGGCAGCTCCTCGGCCAGCGCCGCCAGCGGCTCGCTGCGCCGGCCGACGACCAGCACGTTCGCGCCCCGCTCCGCCAGCATCTGCGTGGTGGCCCGGCCGATGCCGGTGCCGCCGCCGGTGACGACCGCGGTCAGGCCCTTGAGATCACTCATCGGGTGCCTCCTTCGCCGGCCGCGACCGCTCCCGGGTGGCGGCCTCGCGCAGCATCGCGACGTCCGCCGCAGCCTGCTCGGGCCGTCGCCAGTCGAGGTCCGCGACCACCTCGGTGATGCCCGCGGCCACCAGGTCCGGCAGCACGCGGGCGGTGGCCGCCGGCGTCCCGACGACGCGCAGCGCGTCCCGGCGGGGACCGGTGCGGCCCGCCTCGGCGGCGGCCGCGCGCACGGCGTCCATGGCGGCCACGATCCCGGCGGTGTCCAGGCCCTCGGCGTAGACGTAGCCGTACCAGCCGTCGAGCCGGCCGGCCCGGCGCAGCGCGGCGGCGCTCGTGCCGCCCGCCAGCACCGGGATCTCCCGCGGCGGCGCCGGCCGGCAGAACACCCCGTCCGGCACGGTGTAGTGCTTCCCCTCGACGGCGGGGACCGCGCCCTGCCAGCAGGCCCGCAGGATCTCGACGGCCTCGTCGGTGCGGCTCGCCCGCTCGGCGAACGGCACGCCGACCAGGTCGAACTCCTCCGCCATCCAGCCCGGCCCGACGCCGAGCAGCACCCGGCCGCCGGCCAGCGCGTCGATGCTGGCGAGCTGCTTCGCGAGCAGCACGGGGTGCCGCAGCGCCGCGACGAGCACGCCCGTCCCGACCTCCACGCGGCTCGTGTGCGCCGTCGCGACGGCCATCCCGACCACCGCCTCGACGAACGGCGTCCCGTCGGTCCACGGCACGCTCCCGTCCGCGGTGAACGGGTACGGCGAGACCGTCGGCTCGACCGTCACGACGCGGTCGGAGAGCCACAGCGAGTCCACGCCCGCGGCCTCCAGCGCCGCGGCGGCCTCGGCCAGTGCCGGCGCGTCCGGCCCGAAGTTGGCGAGCTTCGCCCCGATGCGCACGCTCACCGGCTCACCGTCCGCTCGTCGCGGACCCGGCGCATCTTCGTGCGCGGGCGGTCGAGCGTGCCCGGCGCGGCCCAGGTGACGCCGGTGAGGTCGAGCCCGGCGGCCCCGACCCGCTCGACGAGTGCCGCGGCGGCCGCCGTCCCGCCGGGCGGCCGGCGCGGCCGCCGGCCACTCCGCGAACAGCGTGACGGCGTCGTCGCGCAGCTCGACGTGGTACCAGGGGTCGGCGCCGGGCACCGTGCGCATCAGCATCTCCTCCACGACGTACGGGGAGACGGCGCCGGCGCGCCCGGGCAGTTGGTCGGTGCCGCGGCCGAACATCCGCATCGCCGGCAGCGTCCGCCCGCAGACGCACGGCTCGGCGAGCAGCACGGCCCGGTCCCCGCAGTGGAACCGGACGAGCGGGGTGCCGCCGCGGCCGAGCGTGGTCATGACCACCGAGCCCGGCGTCCCGTTCTCGACCGGCTCGCCGTGCTCGTCGACGATCTCGACGAAGCAGTTGGCGGCCGCGACGTGGTACACGGCCTCCTCGCAGGAGTAGGCGATGATGCCGATCTCCGTGCTGCCGTACCACTGCCGCACGTCCGCGCCCCAGCGCCGGCCCAGCTCGGTGAGCATCGTGGGCGCGGCGCCTCGCCGCCGACCCGCAGGTGCTCGATCGGCAGGTCGTGGCCCGGGTACGTGCGCTCGAACAGCTCGGCGAGGTACCAGGCGAAGCTCGGGGTGCTGAAGAGCGTGTTGACGCCCAGGTCGGCCATCGCCTGCACGAGCCGCTCCGGCGGCCCGTAGCTGCCGCCCTTGCCCGCGGGCAGGACGACCGCGCCCTGCCGCTGCACGTCGCGGTGGATGCTCAGGCCGACCGTCGCGAGGTCGTACGGGAGCGCGACGGCCACGAGGTCGCTGCGCTCGAAGGCGAAGAGCCCGCCGGGCGCGTACCGCGCCCCGTCGCCGCGCAGGTCCTCGGCCGTGTAGCCGACGTACGTGGTGGGGCCCGCGGTGGTGCCCGAGCTGAGGTTGATCTGCGCGAGGTCGTCCCACGAGCAGGCGAGCAGGTCCCGCAGCCGCCCCTTGACCTCGGCGGGGTAGGTGAACGGCAGCTTGCGGAACTCGTCGAGGGTCAGCCCGTCGACCGAGCCCAGCCGGTCCCGGTAGAACGGCGACCGGCAGGCCCACTCGACCGAGATCGCGAGCGCGGTCTCGGTGTACTCGGCGAGCACGTCCGCGGGCCAGTGCTCCGGTGGCAGGCCCACCCGGCGGGTGGTGCCGGCCACCAGCTCGTCCACCCGCGAGCGGACGTCCTGCCCGGCCAGCCCCTCCGGGCCGGGCAGGGTCGCCGGCGCCAGCTCGGGGAGGGCGGCGTCAGGCATTGGCGAGCATCTCCTGCTTCTCGCGCGCGTCCTGCTCGGGGTAGACGGGGCAGCCGTAGACGAACGGGAACGGCGCGAAGGTGTCGTAGCGACGCTCCGCACGCAGGTGCGCACCGACCGGGTTCAGCTCGCTCCAGAAATCGCCGGAGAGCAGCCGCGAGATCCACCGGCCCTCGATGTTCACCGCCTGCTGGCCCAGGCTGCGCACGTACGCCATGAAGTTGAAGTTCGACTCGTAGAAGGCGTAGATCAGCCGGGTGTAGCAGTCGTATCCGGTCTTGTAGAAGTTCTCGTACTGCTGCGCGGTGGCGGTTTCGTCGGCGCCGTCCAGGATCTGCACGACGGCCTCCGCGGCCTTCGTTCCGCTGACCACGCCGAGGTAGACGCCGGCCGAGAAGACCGGGTCGATGAAACAGCCCGAATCGCCCACCAGGAACCAGCCGTTCCCGACGACGGTGTTGGTGTAGTAGCAGTAGTCCGACTCGCCCCGCACGCCCGCGGTGGCGCTGGCCCCGGCGAGCCGCTGGTTGATCCGCCCGACCCGGGAGACGTGCTCCTCGTAGACGTCCTCGGGGTTGCGGCCGCGCAGGTTGGCGGCCGGCGTCACGGCGCCGACGCTCAGGACGCCCTTGTGGATCGGGATCGCCCACAGCCAGCCGTCGGGGTGGTTGCCGACCTGGATGTCGCCCTCGACGCCGGGGTTGTTGGCCTCGTCGACGTCGGTGTAGTGCTTGAAGTAGGCCACCAGCTGCAGGCGGGTGTTGGGCTCGCGCTGCTTGAACGTCTGGTTGGAGATGATGCCGGCGCGGCCGCTCGCGTCCATCACGAACCGGGCCCTGACCTGCTTGGTCTCCTCGCCCAGCCGCACCTCGACGCCGACGGTCCGGTCGTTCTCGATGATCACACCCAGCACCCGGCGGCCTCGACGATCTCGCGCCGGCCTTGCCGGCTCGCGCAGCAGCACCTCGTCGAAGAGGGCGCGCTCGCACTGGAACGCCGCCTCCCGGCGGCCGCCGCCCTGCGCGGTGAAGTCCACCCGGCGGAACATGCCCTCGGCCGAGCAGAACTCCGCGCCCCACTTGGTGGGGTAGTCGTCCGGGCCGAACAGCTCCAGCAGCCCGAGCTGGTCGAGGATCCCGGCCGTGTAGGGCAGCATCGACTCCCCGATGTGGAATCGGGGAAATGTCCGCCGCTCGAAGACGACGACCTTCTTGCCGGCGCGGGCGAGACCGAGCGCGGTCGCCGACCCGGCCGGCCCACCCCCGATCACGATCGCGTCGTATTCCGGCGACTCCTGGGCGGTGGCCATCAGACATTCTCCTCGCGACGACGACGGTCCGAAGTTCGGGAAAAGCATCCCGAGCCGCCCCGGCGCTGCCAATGCGCAACCGCGTTCAGGACGATAGGACCGGGCCCGCCGGGCCCGCCCTAATGTGCAGGGACGGCTCGCGCCGTGATCAGTCTGAATCGGGGACG
Source organism: Pseudonocardia sp. CNS-139 (assembly GCA_001942415.1). GTDB lineage: Bacteria > Actinomycetota > Actinomycetes > Mycobacteriales > Pseudonocardiaceae > Pseudonocardia. The sequence continues at coordinate 890 of MKJX01000003.1, read as the reverse complement.
AACTGGAGCTTGCATCGATGCGAAGCGCTGCCGACTACACCGCGGACGCAATTCTCACGCCGCGCCGCCGGCCGGCCGAGGAGTGGGAGGAACCCGCGGCGGTGTCCGCCGTCACACATGCGCTCCCGTCCGGGAACGTCGTGTCGACGTGGGGCGACACCGGTCCGGCCGTGCTGCTCGTGCACGGCTGGGAGGGGCGCAGCACCCAGTTCGCCGGGCTGATCCGGGCGGTCGTCGCGGGCGGGCGGCGCGCGGTGGCCGTCGACGCGCCGGGCCACGGCCGGTCCCCCGACGGGGAGTTCAGCCCGGTCCGGCACGGCGAGGCGCTGCTGGAGGCGCTGCCCCGCTTCGCCCCGTTCGACGCGCTGGTCACGCACTCGTTCGGCTCGACGTCGGCGTTCCACGCGATGCGCCACGGGCTGGCGGTGAACCGGATGGCGCTCATCTCGCCGCTGGTGTCGCTGTCCGGGCGGCTCACGAAGTTCGCCGAGCAGGTCGGGATGGCGCCCGCCCAGCGCGCCGAGTTCCTCGCCGTGCTGCAGGAGCGGCTCGGCGTGCCGGTGCCCGACCTCGACATCGACACCCTCCCCGAGCCCGCCGTGCCGGTGCTGCTCTGCCACGACGCGGACGACCGCGAGGTCCCCGCCGCCCCCACCCGCACCCTCGCCGAACTCTGGCCGAACGCGACCCTGCTGCTCACGACCGGCCTCCGCCACCGCCGCATCCTGACGGAGCCGGCGGTGGTGAAGGCAGTGGCAGCCCACATCGGCTGCACTCCACAACGCATTCTGGAGCCATAACGCAGTTTTTCGACCCCCCCCAACCGCATTCTGGAGCCAGAATGCAGGTGGGAGGGCGGCGTAACTGCGTTATGGAGCCAGAATGCGGTT
>MKJX01000002.1 GCA_001942415.1 Pseudonocardia sp. CNS-139 | reverse complement strand
GGGCACACCCAGCGACAGCGCGAGCGGGATGCCGGCCATGACGACCGCGGTCGCTGCCCTCCACGCCGGGCGGCGCGCCGGCGCCGCGCGCCTCTGCGGTCCCCGGCCTGCCGGCCGTGCGCCCGCCCGGTGTCCCGTGCTGCCCGTCCCGCGCCTGCTGCCCGTCCCGGCGCCGCGCGCCGCGCCGCCCTCGTCCGTGCCGTCGTCCGCGGCGCAGCCCGAGCCGACCTGGTACCGCCCGTCCGGCGGTTCGGAGGCTCGTCCGACCGGACGTCCCGGCCGACCGGCCGGTCCGCCCCGGCGCCGGACCGCGACGACAACAGCCCGCCGCCGACCACGCGTCCGGCGTCGCCGACCACCCGGCCGAGCCCGCCGACCACGCAGCCGCCGCCGACGACGCAGCCCCCGACAACCCGGCCCCCGACGACCCAGCCGCAGCCGACGCGCCCGCCGGCATCGTCGAACCCGCCGCCCACCTCGGAGCCCTCGGACCCCGGGCCGACCCGTCCGCCGTCGGACGGTCCGCGCGGTGACGGCCCCGGCCGCGGCGACGGACCTGGTGACGGCCCGGGCGGCGGCCGTGGTGACGGACGTGGTGACGGACGTGGTGACGGTCCCCGTGGGGACCGCGGTGACCGGGGCGACCGCGGCCCCGGTGACGGCGGTGGGCCGGGGTGGCGACCGCGGCGGTGACGGTGGCGATCGCGGTGACCGGGGCGGTCCCGGCCGCCGCTGACCGCGCGCCCCGGCCCGCACGCTCTCGACGCCGGTCCGTGGGAGCCGGTTCGACGCGGCACCGTGACGGCCGCGCGACGGTCGGAGGCGAGCGAGCGGTTGCGTGGCCCGTTCGGGCGGCAGCCGGTGCCCGCGGACTCCCTCCGACGGGCGTGTCGCCGCGGCGGTCGCGGGTGTCGGATGAGCCGATGCCCGCTCTCGCAGACGTCGTCGTCGGAACCGGACCGCTGCGCCGGGAGGAGGTCGTCGCGGTCGCGCGGCACGGCGCGCCGGTGGTGCTCGACCACGACGCGCTGGCCGCGGTCGAGGCCGGGCGCGCGGTCGTCGAGGCGCTCGTCGACGACCCCGAGCCGCACTACGGGATCTCCACCGGCTTCGGGGCGCTGGCCACCCGGTACATCCCGGCGCAGCGGCGGACCCAGCTGCAGCGCAGCCTGGTCCGCTCGCACGCGGCCGGCTCCGGGCCCGAGGTCGAGCGCGAGGTCGTCCGGGCGCTGATGCTGCTGCGGCTCTCGACGCTCGCGACCGGCCGCACCGGCGTCCGCGCGAGACGCCGCGGCGTACGCGGCGCTGCTCGCCGCCGGCATCACGCCGGTCGTGCGCGAGTTCGGCTCGCTGGGCTGCTCGGGCGACCTCGCCCCGCTGGCGCACTGCGCGCTCGCCGTGACGGGGGAGGGCGAGGTCCGCGACGCCGCGGGGCGGCTGCGCCCGGCGTACGCGGCGCTGACCGCGGCCGGGATCCGGCCTGTCGTGCTGGCCGAGAAGGAGGGCCTCGCGCTGATCAACGGCACCGACGGGATGCTCGGCATGCTGGTGCTCGCCTGCCACGACCTGCGCGCGCTGCTGCGCACGGCCGACGTCGCCGCGGCGATGAGCGTCGAGGCGCTGCTCGGCACCGACGCGGCGTTCGCCGCCGACCTGCTGGCCCTGCGGCCGCACCCCGGCCAGGGCGAGAGCGCGGCCAACCTGTGCGCGCTGCTCACCGGCTCGGCGATCATGGCCAGCCACCGCACGCCGGCTGCACCCGCGTGCAGGACGCGTACTCGCTGCGCTGCGCCCCGCAGGTGCACGGCGCCGCCCGGGACACGCTCGCGCACGCCGAGACCGTCGCCGACCGGGAGCTCGCGGCCGCGATCGACAACCCCGTGATCACGCCGGACGGGCGCGTCGAGAGCAACGGGAACTTCCACGGCGCGCCGCTGGCCTACGTGCTCGACTTCCTCGCGATCGCTGTCGCCGACGTCGCGTCGATGAGCGAGCGGCGCACCGACCGGTTCCTCGACGTCGCCCGCAGCAACGGGCTCCCGCCGTTCCTCGCGGCGGAGCCGGGCGTCGACTCCGGGCACATGATCGCCCAGTACACGCAGGCCGCGATCGTCGCGGAGCTGAAGCGGCTGGCCGTGCCGGCCTCGGTGGACTCGATCCCGTCCAGCGCGATGCAGGAGGACCACGTCTCGATGGGCTGGGCCGCCGCGCGCAAGCTGCGCCGCGCCGTCGACGGGCTGACCCGGGTGGTCGCGGTCGAGCTGCTCACCGCGGCCCGCGCGCTGGACCTGCGGGCCCCGCTCGACCCGGCCCCCGCGACGGCCGCCGTCCGTGACCGGCTGCGGGCCGCCGTGCCCGGCCCGGGGCCCGACCGGTTCCTGGCGCCCGAGATCGAGACGGCCGTCGCGCTCGTCGCGCAGGGCCGCGTGGCGGCCGCGGCGGAGGCGGTGGTGGGGCCGCTGCGCTGACATGACAGGCATCACGTTGAACCCTGTTGTCGGGTACGGACCTACCGTCGGCGGTATGGAGTTCGACGTGGACGCGTGCACCCTGCCGACGCCCGAGCGGCCGGCCCGGCTGGCCGAGTTCGACGGCCTGTTCGCCGGCCTGCGCGGGCTGCACCGCGCGGAGCCCGGCCGGCTGCGGCTGCGGCTGGCCGACGCCCCGGGCGTGGAGGAGCGGGCCCGTGACCTCACCGCGCGGGAGGCCGCATGCTGCACGTTCTTCGACTTCGCGGTGCGCTGTGCGGCCGGGGACGTGGTCGTGGACGTACGGGTGCCGCCTGCGCACGTCGCGGTGCTGGACGGGCTGGCTGCGCAGGCGGAGGCCGCCCGGACGGGCCGGCGGTGAGGTCCGGCGAGCTGGCCGCGGCGTGAAGGCCGCGTAGCGGCTCGGGTTCCTTCGTCGAGCTGGCCGCCGTCCGGTCGGTTCGCGCCGGGAGGAGACCCCTGGATGACCTCGCCTGACGGGCGTGCGCCGGATGCTGCGCCCTCCCGGTGCTGGTCCCGCTCGGCGTGCTGACCGGCGGCGCGGTCGCGGCCGCGACCACCGGGCTCGCCGTCGTCGCCTGTGGTTGCGGCGGTGGCTGACCGGGCAGGATGGGCGCGGTCGGGAGCGGCGACGGGAGACGCGGGTTGAGCCAGGGCTGGGCCGGGTGGGTGGCCCGGATGGATCGCCACCAGGTCCCGGTCTACGTCGGTGCGATCCTGGCCGGGGTGCTCGTCGGGCTCGCCGCGCCCGCCGCCGCGCCGGCGCTGGAGACCGCGATCAACCCGGTGCTCGCGGCGCTGCTCTACGTCACGTTCCTGCAGGTCCCGGGCCGGGAGCTGGTGCGGTCGCTGCGCGCGGGCCGGTTCCTCGGGGCCGTGCTGGTGGTGAACTTCGTGGTCGTGCCGGTGGTGGTCGCGGTGATGTACCCGGCGCTGCCCGCCGACCAGGGCGTGCGTCTCGGGGTGCTGCTCGTGCTGCTCGCCCCGTGCGTGGACTACGTGATCGTGTTCAGCCGGCTCGCCGGGGCCCGCAGCGACCGGTTGCTGGCGGCCACGCCGCTGCTGCTGGTCGTGCAGATGCTGCTGCTGCCGGTGTTCCTCTTCCTGTTCATGGGGCCCGCGCTCGCGGACGTCGTCGAGCCGGGCCCGTTCGCCGAGGCGTTCGTCGTGCTCATCGTGGTCCCGCTGGCCCTGGCCTGGCTCACGCAGGGCTGGGCCGCCCGGCGCGCGGCCGGGGAACGCTTCGCCGCCGCGGCCGGGACGCTGATGGTGCCGCTCATGGTCGCGACGCTGCTGGTGGTCGTCGCCTCGCAGGTGCCGAAGCTCGGCGGGGGTGTGGCCACCGTGCTCGCGGTGGTGCCCTTCTACGTGGTGTTCCTCGTGGTCATGGCGCTGCTCGGGGCCGCCGTCGCACGGGCGTTCCGGCTCGACCCGGCCTCCGGGCGGGCCGTGGTCTTCACCGGCGCGACGCGCAACTCGCTCGTGGTGCTCCCGCTCGCCCTCGCCCTCCCGGACGCCCTCGCGGTCGCGGCGGTCGTGATCGTCGCGCAGACGCTCGTCGAGGTCGTCGGCATGGTCGCCTACGTCCGCGCGGTCCCCCGTCTCGTGCCGGCCGCGGGCTCGTAGCCCGGCCTCCCGGGCGCGCGGCGTCCGGTCCGGCAGACTCCTGCGGTCGGTCCTCGACGGGAGGTGGGAGATGACGGGTGGCGAGGGCCTGCCGGCGTGGGCCCGCCCGACCCCGGGCGAGCACCGGTGGCCGGCGGCCGTCGCGATCGCGGCGTCGATCGGGCTGCAGGCGCTGCTGCCCGGCCAGATGGTCCCGCAGCCGCGGTGGGTGCTGCCCGTGCTGGAGGGGCTGTTGCTGATCGCGCTCGTCGTGGTCAACCCGTTCCGCGTCGACCGCGAGTCCGCCGCGCTGCGCTGGGCCGGGCTCGGGCTCACCGGGCTGGTCGGGGTGGCCAACGCGTGGTCGGTGGTGCTGCTGGTCGCCGACCTTCTCGGCAGGCGGCCGAGCACGGCGGCGGAGCTGCTCGGTGCCGGCGCCGTCGTCTGGCTGACCAACGTGCTCGCGTTCGCGCTCGTCTACTGGGAGCTGGACCGCGGCGGCCCCGCGGCCCGCGCCGCGGCCGCGCGCGACCGGCCCGACTTCCTCTTCCCGCAGATGCAGAGCCAGGACCTGGCCCGCAACTGGGAGCCGGCGTTCTTCGACTACCTCTACGTGTCGTTCACCAACGTCACGGCGTTCAGCCCGACCGACACGATGCCGCTGTCGCGGTGGGCCAAGGCGACGATGATGGCGCAGGCGGCGGTGGCGCTCGCGGTGGTCGTGCTCGTGGTGGCCCGGGCGGTCAACGTGCTCGCCTGAGCACCGTGTACTCGAGTGGCCGGGTGGGGAGGACGGGTGGGCGTGGGCTGGTCGGGGGTCGCGGACGGGTGGGCGGCGCTGTGGGGCGGGTTCGCCGAGCCGGCGTGGCGGGCGCTCGCCGCGGCCGCCCGGGTCGGGCCCGGCACGCCGGCGCTCGACGTCGGCTGCGGCACGGGGGAGTTCCTCGCGTTCCTCGGCGGGCTGGGCGTGCCCGCCGCGGGCGTCGACCCGGAGCCGGAGATGGTCGCGCTCGCGCGGTCCCGGGCGCCCGGTGCGGACGTCCGCGTCGGCGACGCCGAGCACCTCCCGTGGCCGGACGCCACGTTCGCTCTCGTGACCGCGGTCAACGCGCTCCAGTTCGCCGGCGATGCCGACGACGCGCTCGCCGAGCTGGTCCGCGTCACCGTCCCGGGCGGCTGCGTCGGCGTCGCGAACTGGGCCGAGCGCGCGCACAGCGACCTGCGGGCGATCGACGCCGCGCTCGCCGCGGCCGCGGGCGACGAGCTCCCGCCCGACGGCGACCTGCGCCGGCCCGGGGGCCTGGAGGAGCTGCTGCGCGACGGCGGCCTCGACGTCACCGGCGCCGGGCTCGTCGACGTGCCGTGGTCCGCACCGGACGACGACGGGCTGCTGCGGGGCGTGCTGCTCGGCGAGGATCCGGAGGAGGCGGCGGCCGCCGCACCGGCCGTGCTCGCCGCTGCGCGACCGTTCCGGACCGCGGACGGCGGCTACCTCTTCGCCAACCGGTTCCGCTACGCGGTGGCCCGGAAACGGCCCTGAAACACGTGACGGGGTCTCGCTACGCTCCCGGCATGGCAGAGGTTCTGCTCTTCCACCACGCCCTCGGGCTGACCGCGGGGTGCCGCGCGTTCGCCGAGCAGCTGCGTGCGGCCGGCCACACCGTCCACCTGCCCGACCTCTACGACGGCCGCACGTTCGACACCCTCGTGGAGGGCGTCGGGCATGCGGAGGAGATCGGCTTCGACACCGTCATCGCCCGCGGGGAGCGGCCGCCGAGGGCCTGCCGCCGGGCCTGGTCTACGCGGGGTTCTCGCTGGGTGTCATGCCCGCGCAGAAGCTCGTGCAGACCCGGCCGGGCGCCCGCGGCGCGCTGTTCCTGCACAGCGCCGTGCCGCTCGGCGAGTTCGGCGGCACGTGGCCGCCGGGCGTCCCGCTGCAGATCCACACGATGGACGAGGACGAGTGGGGCGACGTCGACGTCGCGGAGGACCTGGCGGCCGCGATCCACGGGGCCGAGCTGTTCCTCTACCCGGGCGACCGGCACCTGTTCACCGACCCCGGCCTGGCCGACCACGACGAGCAGGCCGCGGCGCTGGTGCGGCAGCGGGTGCTCAAGTTCCTCGACGGGATCGGGTGACACCGAGGGCATCGCCCGCCCGCCGGACGTCAGCCCTTCGCCAGCGACCGCGCGATGACCAGCCGCTGGATCTGGTTGGTGCCCTCGAAGATCTGCATGACCTTCGCCTCCCGCATGAACCGCTCCACGGGGAAGTCGCGCGTGTAGCCGTACCCGCCGAGCACCTGCACGGCGTCGGTCGTCACCTTCATCGCGGCGTCGGTGGCGGTGAGCTTCGCAACGCTCGCCTGCCGCCCGTACGGCCGCCCGGCGTCGCGGCGGCGGGCGGCGTCGAGGTAGGTGGCGCGGGCGGCGTCGACGGCGGCGGCCATGTCGGCGAGCAGGAACCCGAGCCCCTGATGGTCGATGATCTTCTTGCCGAACGCGGTGCGCTCCTGCGCGTACGCCACGGCGACGTCGAGCGCGGACTGCGCGAGCCCGGTGGCGACGGCCGCGATGCCCAGCCGTCCCGAGTCGAGCGCGGCGAACGCGATCGGCAGGCCCTGGCCCTCGGCGCCGAGCAGGCGGTCGCCGTCGAGGGTGACGCCGTCCCAGTGCGCGGTGGTGGTCGGCACGGCGTGCAGGCCCATCTTCTGCTCGGGACGGCCGAACGAGAGCCCGTCCGCGCGGCCGGGGGCGAGGAGACACGAGACGCCGCGGCTGCCCTCGCCGGTGCGGGCGAAGAGCGCGTAGAAGTCGGCGACGCCGCCGTGGGTGATCCACGCCTTGGTGCCGGTGACCCGGTAGCCGTCGGCGGTCTTCTCGGCTCTGCACGTCAGCGCGGCGGCGTCGGAGCCGGCCTGCGGCTCCGACAGCGAGTACGCGCCGACCTGCTCGCCGGCGAGCGCCGGGACGAGCCAGCGCTGCTGCTGGGCGGGCGTGCCGAACGTCGCGAGCGGGAAGCAGGACAGGCCGTGCACGCTCACGGCGACCGCGACGGCGGCCCAGCGCGCGGCCAGCTCCTCCAGGACCTGCAGGTACACCTCGTACGGCTGGCCGCCCCCGCCCAGCCTCCTCGGGGTAGGGCAGGCCGAGCAGCCCGGCCGCGCCGAGCGTCGCGAAGAGGCCCTCGGGGTAGGTCTCGGCGCGCTCGTGCTCCTCGACGCGTGGAGCGAGCTCGCCGTCGGCGACCTGGCGCGTGAGCGCGATCAGGTCGGTGGCTTCCTGGGTGGGCAACAGTCGGTCGACGGCCATCCGTACTCCGTAACGGTACTGAGTAGGGAACTCCAGTACCGGTTAGAATAGCCGCCATGTCCAGTCCGGTCCGGCGCGGTGTGGTCCGGCGGGAGCAGCTCTTCGACGGGCTCGTGGAGCTGCTGCTCGCCGAGGGGTTCGCGCACCTGACGCTGGACGACCTCGCCGCCCGGCTGCACTGCTCGAAGCGCACCCTCTACGCGCTGGCCGAGAGCAAGGAGCAGCTGGTCCGGGCCGCGGTGGTGCACTTCTTCCGGGCGGCGACGGCACGCGTCGAGGCGGCGCTGGCCGCGGTGGACGACCCGGCCGCGCGGGTCGACGCGTACCTCGGCGCGGTCGCGACCGAGCTGGGCGCGGTGTCCGCGCGGTTCTTCGACGACGTCGCGGGTTTCCCGCCGGCGGCGGAGGTCTACGAACGCAACACGCGCGCGGCGGCGCGGCGGGTGCAGGATCTCGTGATCGCGGGGGTGGCGGCGGGCGCGTTCCGGGCCGTGCACCCGGAGTTCGTCGCGGACGTCGTGACGGGTGCGATGGTGCGCATCCAGCAGCGGCGGGTGGCGGCGGCGACCGGCCTCGACGACGCGGCGGCGTACGCGCAGCTGGCCGAGCTACTCCTGCACGGGATCAGTCGCCGGCGCTAGGACCGGACGAGCCGGGCGATGGCGTCGGAGGCCTCGCGCACCTTCTCGTCGGCCTCCGGGCCGCCCGCGGCGGCCGCCTGCACGACGCACGTGGCCAGGTGCTCGTCGAGCAGTTCCAGCGAGAACGCCTGGAGCGCCTTCGTGGCCGCGGCGACCTGGGTGAGGACGTCGATGCAGTACTTGTCCTCCTCGACCATCCGCTGCAGGCCACGGATCTGGCCCTCGATGCGGCGCAGCCGCTTGAGGTAGGCGTTCTTGTCGCCGCTGTAGCTGGCCATGACGGGCATGCTACACCCCCTAGGGGTAATGTCCGGCCAATCGAGAACCGACTGCCGGGAAAGCCGCATTCATGTCGGTACTCGCCCTGAACGTGGCTTTCCTGGCATTTGCGGGCGGCGTTCAGACCAGGAAGCGGTATGCCGTCGTGCCGGGGGCCACGAGCTGGATGCGCAGCGGGCTCGCGTCCATGCGCTTGCCCAGCGGTTCGTAGCCGTCGCGGTCGGACAGCTCGATCCCGACGAGCGCGGCGCCGGTCTCGCGGTTGTCGCGTTTGACGTACTCGAACAGCACGATGTCGTCGTCCGGGCCGAGCACGTCGTCGAGGAACCGCCGCAGCGCGCCGGGCTCCTGTGGGAACTCGACGAGGAAGTAGTGCTTGAGCCCGCGGTGCACGAGCGACCGCTCGACGACCTCCGCGTAGCGGCTGACGTCGTTGTTGCCGCCGGAGAGGAGCGCCACGACGGTGGCGTCGGCGGGCAGGTCCAGCGCGTCGAGCGCGGCGGCGGCGAGCGCGCCCGCGGGCTCGGCGATGATCCCGTCCACCTGGTAGAGGTCGAGCATCTCGGTGCAGATCCGGCCCTCGTCCACGGTCACCAGCTCCGCGCCCGCGTCGCGGACCAGCGGGAAGCTGACGTCGCCGACCCGGCGCACGGCCGCGCCGTCGACGAACGTGTCCAGCTCGGAGAGCGTGACCGGCCCGCCCGCCGCGAGCGCCGCGGTCATGCTGGCCGCGCCCGTCGCTCCACGCCGACGATCCGGACGCCGGGGTGTTCGGCTGCGAGCCAGCTCCCGACCCCGGCGAGCAGCCCGCCGCCGCCGACCGGCACGACGACGACGTCCGGGGCGCGCCCGAGCTGCTCCATGATCTCGACGGCCACCGTGCCCTGCCCGGCGATCGTGCGTTCGTCGTCGAAGGCGGGCACGACGGTCGCGCCGGTCTGCTCGGCGTAGGCGGCCGCGGCGGCCGCCGCCTCGTCGTAGGTGTCGCCGCCGACGACCAGCTCCACCGCGCTGCCGCCCAGCGCCGCGATCCGCTCGCGCTTCTGCCGGGGTGTGGTGCTCGGGACGTGCACGCGCCCGCGGATGCCGAGCTGCCGGCAGGCGTAGGCGACGCCCTGCCCGTGGTTGCCCGCGCTCGCGCAGACGGCCCCGGCCGCGCGTTCGGCTGCGTCGAGCTGGGCGAGCAGGTTGTACGCGCCGCGCAGCTTGTACGAGCGTCCGACCTGCAGGTCCTCGCGCTTCAGCCAGACCTGGGCGCCGGTGGCGGCGGAGAGGCGGTCGTTGCGTTCGAGCGGGGTGCGGCGCGCGACGCCGCTGAGGCGTCCGGCCGCGGGAAGTACGGGGAGCACCCGCCGATACTCCTCCCGTTCACCCGGCGAGCGGCGAGCGGGGGCGCGGCTCGAACCCGGCCGCGGCGTAGGTCGCGTCGATCAGCTCGGCGGTCGCGACGGCGTCGTCGGCGCGGTCGGCGGGGGCGTGCCGGTGCGGACCGCGCGCGTGAACGCCTCCAGCTGGTACGCGTAGGACGGGCGCCGGCCCAGCTCCTCCAGCTCCTCCCGGCCGTCCACGGTGACGAGCACGCGGTCGTCGCGGTGCGGGAGCACGAAGTTGAACGCCGTGACCTCGCCCTCGTCGCCGACGATGCGCGCGGTCATCCGCAGCTCCTCGGCGGCCATCGAGCAGCGCACGACGCCTCCACCCCGCCGGGGAAGCCCAGCTCGACGTCCAGCCACTCGTCCACACCCGGGTGGCCGTCCCGCTCGCCGCCCTCGGCGTCCACGACGTACGGCGGCCCGCCGGCCCACGGCCCGAGCATCCGGTGCAGGTGCAGCCCGTAGCAGCCGACGTCCATCAGCGCGCCGCCGGCCAGCGCGAACGACCAGCGCGGGTCGCCGTCGGGCGGCGGCGGGATGAGCATGTCAACCTCCACCCGGCGCAGCTCGCCGAGGTCGCCGCCCGCCACCAGCTCCAGCAGCCGCCGCGCGACCGGGTGGTAGAGGTAGTGGAACCCCTCCATGACCAGCACGCCCGCGCGGGCGGCGGCGTCGCGCACCTCGCGGGCCTCGGCGGCGTCGCTGGCCGAGGGCTTCTCGGTGAGCACGTGTTGGCCGGCGTCGACCGCGGCGAGGTTCCACGGCCCGTGCAGGCCGTTGGCCAGCGGGTTGTAGACGGCCTCCACCTGGGGGTCGGCGATCACGTCGGCGTAGGTGTCGAGCACCCGCTCCACGCCGTTCGCGGCGGCGAACGCCTCGGCGCGGGCCCGGTCCCGGGCGGCGACGGCGACGAGCCGGGTGCGGGTCAGGCGGGCGGGCTCGGCGATGGCGGCGGTGGCGATGCGCGCGGCGCCGAGCACGCCGATCCGGAGCGGTTCCACGGGCGCCATCCTGACACCCGCTACGAGGCGAGCCAGCCGCCGTCGACCGCGATGCTCTGCCCCGTCACGTAGCCGGACGCGGCCGACAGCAGGAAGACGGCGGCCCCGACCAGGTCGTCCGCGGTGCCGAGCCGGCCCATCGGGATGCGCCCGAGCACCCGGGCGTGCTGGTCGGGCTGCGCGAGCAGGTCCTCGGTGAGGCGGGTGTGGAAGTAGCCGGGCTGGATGGCGTTGACCCGGATGCCCACGCCGCGCCCACTCCGCCGACAGCGTGCGCACCACGCCGAGCAGCGCCGACTTCGACGCCGCGTACGGGGTGCAGTTGGGCACCGCGATCGAGCTGGACAGCGACGTGACGAACACGTGGCTGCCGGCCACGCCCGTCTCCGCCTGCGCCCTGCCCAGCCGGGTCGAGAGGAAGTACGGCGCGTCGACGTTCACGGTCTGGACGAACCGCCAGTCCTCCGGCGTGACGTCGACGGCCGGCTTGCGCAGCTGCACACCCGCGGCGTGCACCACGCCGTGCGGCGCGCCGTCGGCCGTCAGCGCGGCGACGAGCCGGTCGAACGCGTCCGGGTCGGCGAGGTCGGCCGGCACGACGTCGCAGGTCCCGCCCTCGTCCCGGATATGCGTGGCCGTCTCCTCCAGCTCCGGGAGCGACCGCGCGACGAGCGCGACGTGCGCCCCCTGGCGGGCGATGCCGGCGGCCAGCCCGCGGCCGAGGCCGCGCCCCGCGCCCGTGACGACAACCCGGCGGCCGGCGAGGGAGAACAGGTCGGACCCGCTGCCGGACACGTCACTGGATACGTCGCTCATGCCCGGCCCACGCCTTCTCCCGCAGTACGAACTTCTGGATCTTGCCCGTGGACGTCTTCGGCAGCTCGCCGAACACGACCTGCTTGGGCGCCTTGAACCGGGCCAGCCGGGCGCGCACGTGCTCGACGATCTCCGCCTCCGTCGCGCTCGCGCCCTCGTGCAGCGTGACGTAGGCGGCGGGCACCTCGCCCCACCGCTCGTCCGGCACCGCGATCACCGCGACCTCCAGCACGGCCGGGTGGTCCGCGATCGCCTGCTCCACCTCGACGGACGCGATGTTCTCGCCGCCGGAGACGATCACGTCCTTGCTGCGGTCGCGCAGCTCCACGTACCCGTCCGGATGGAGTACGCCCAGGTCGCCGGTGCGGAACCAGCCGTCCGGCGCCGCGGCGGCCGTCGCCTCGGGGTCTTTGAAGTAGCCGAGCATCACGTTGTTGCCGCGCAGCGCGATCTCCCCCACCGAGGTCCCGTCGGCGGGCACGTCGGTGCCGTCGGCGCCGATCACCCGGGCCGCGAGCCCGATCATGTTGCCGACACCCTGCCGCGCCTTGATCCGGGCCTGCGCCTCGCCGTCGAGCCCGTCCCACTCGGGGCGCCAGTCGCAGATCATGGCCGGCCCGAACGTCTCGGTGAGCCCGTAGAGGTGGGTGACGTCGAAGCCCAGCTCGCCCATCCGGCGCAGGATCGCGGGCGACGGCGGCGCGCCGCCGGTCGCGACGCGCACGGTCCGGTCCAGCGGCGCGGCCTCGGCGGCGTAGGCGAGCATCGCGAGCACCGTGGGCGCGCCCTCCAGGTGCGTGACGCCCTCGGTGCGCAGCAGCCGCCAGACCTGCGCCGGGTCGAGCCGCGGCAGGCAGACGTGCGTGCCCGCGGCCGCCGTGACGGCCCACGGGAAGCACCAGCCGTTGCAGTGGAACATCGGCAGCGTCCACAGGTGCACGGCCGACGGCGAGAGCCGGTGTGCCCGACCAATCGCGAGCGCCTGCAGGTAGGCGCCGCGGTGGTGGTACATGACCCCCTTGGGACGCCCGGTCGTGCCGGACGTGTAGTTGATCGAGAGCAGCGCCCGCTCGTCGTGCGGGGTGCGGGCCGCCGGGGACGCGCCGCGCAGCAGCCCCTCGTACCCCGCACCCGCCCGGACTCGCCGCGGCGGGGCCGCGAGCAGCGCGAACGCGGCGTCCACCAGCGCGTCGAAGACCGGGTCGTGCACGAGCACCGCGGCCTCGGAGTGCTCCAGGATGTACGCGACCTCGCCGGCCGCGAGCCGCGTGTTGACGGCCACCAGCGGCGACCCCGCCCACGGCACCCCGAAGTTGGCCTCCAGCAGCACGTGCGTGTTCGGCGCGAGCACCGCCACCGGACGGCCCTGCGCGAGCGGGCCCAGCCCGCCCGCGAGCCGCCGGCAGCGGTCGTGCAGCTCGGTGTAGGTGAACCGCAGGTCCCCGTCGACCACGGCCGTCCGGTCGCCGTGCGCGGCGGCCGCCCGGTCCAGGAACGCGGTCGGCGTGAGGGGCTCGAACGACAGCTCCGGCATCCGGACCCCCTTCGGTCAGCCCTCGGCGTCCAGTTGAGCACGCAGGGCCGCGAGCCACGCGTACCCGGCGTCCCGGTAGCGGCGCAGCCGCTCGGCGTCCTCGGGGCCGTGCGGGAAGAAGCCCTCGCCCGACTTGAGCCCGAGCCGCCCGGCTTCCACCTGGTCGGTGAGCGCCTGCGGCACGGCCAGCCGCTCGCCGAGGTCGCGTTCCAGCGTCGCCATGGACGCCCGGTAGACGTCGAGCCCGGCGATGTCGGAGATCAGGAACGGCCCGAAGAACGGCAGCCGGAACCCGAACGAGTTGCGCACGACCTCGTCGATCTGGGCCGGTGTCGCGGCGCCCTCCTCGACCATGCGCGTGCACTCCTTGTAGAGCGCGAACTGCAGCCGGTTGGCCACGAACCCGGGGGTGTCGGCCACCACCGTCGGCTGCTTGCCGGCCTCCCGGAGCAGGTCCGCGACCCGCTCGACGACGGCCGCGTCCGTCCGCGTCGTGGGGATCACCTCGACGCACGGCACGAAGTACGACGGGTTCATCCAGTGCACGCCCAGGAACCGCTCCGGTCCGGTGACGGCCTCGGCCAGCTCGGCGATCGGGATGGCGGAGGTGTTGGTGCCGATCACGGCGTCCGCGGGCGCGGCTTCGCAGATCGTGCGCAGCACGTCGTGCTTCACGTCGATGCGCTCGAACACGGCCTCGGTGACGTACCACGCGTCGGCGACGGCCGCCGCGGCGTCCGGCGCGGCGTGCAGCCGCTGCGCCAGCACGGCACCGGCGCCGTCCGGGAAGAGCCCGTCGGCCGCGTACTTCTCGCCCTCCGCGACCAGCCGCTCGACGGCCTTCTCCGCGACCTCGGCCGACGAGTCCGCGAGCGTGACGTCGTGCCCGGCCAGCGCGAACGCCTGCGCGATGCCGCCGCCCATGTAGCCGGCGCCCACAACAGCGATCCTGCTCATCAGAAGCCCACCGCGCCGGCGCCCTTGAGGCCCAGCATCTTGCGGGCGTCGTCGGGCGTCGCGATCTCGAAGCTGAGCGCCTCCAGCGCGGCGCGGATCTTGGCGACCTGCTGGGCGTTGCTGGTGGCGAGCTCCTTCGGCTCGATCCACAGCGAGTCCTCCAGGCCCACCCGCACGTGCGAGCCCTGCATCGCGCCCATCGTGGCCAGCGACATCTGCGACCGGCCCGCCCCGAGGATCGACCACTCGTAGTCCGTGCCGAGCAGCCGGTCGGCCGTGCGGCGCATGTGCATGAGGTCCTCGGGGTGGTCGCCGATGCCGCCGAGCAGCCCGAACACCGACTGCACGAAGAGCGGCCCCTGCGTCAGGCCGCGGGACGTGAAGTGGGCGAGGTTGTAGAGGTGCGAGATGTCGTAGCACTCGAACTCGAAGCGGGTGCCGTTCTCCGCGCCCATCCCGAGGATGTGCTCGATGTCGGCGAACGTGTTCTTGAAGACGACGTCGCGCGAGTTCTCCAGCGCGGGCCGCTCCCAGTCGTGCTTGAAGTCCGTGTAGCGGTTGAGCATCCCGTAGAGCCCGAAGTTCATCGAGCCCATGTTCAGCGACGCCAGCTCCGGCTTGAACTCCCTCGCCGGGCGCAGCCGCTCCTCGACCGTCATGAACGGGTTGCCGCCGGTCGTCAGGTTGACCACGGCGTCGGTGTTGCCCTTGAGCCGGGACAGGATCGGCTCGAAGTGCTTGGGGTCCTGCGTCGGGCGGCCGTCCTCGGGGTCGCGGGTGTGCAGGTGGACGATCGCGGCGCCGGCCTCGGCGGCCTCCAGCGCGGCCTCCGCGATCTCCGACGGCGACGACGGCAGGTACGGCGACATCGACGGCGTGTGGATGCCGCCGGTCACGGCGCAGGTGATGATGACCTTGCGGATCTTCGCCACGACGGGTGGTCCTCTCCTAGTAGAGCTTCTCGGTGTTGCCGTCCACGGCGAGCGCCTGCCCGCTGATCATGCGGCCGCCCGGGCCGGACACGAACAGCACCAGCGCCGCCACGTCGTCGACGGTCACGAACCGCCGCAGCGACGACTGGTTGAGGTACAGGTCGGTGATCTCCTCGACCGGGCGGCCCAGCATCTCGGCCTTGGCGTCGATCACCCCGCGGATGCGCGGGCCGTCGACGGCGCCGGGGCAGATCGCGTTGACCCGGATGCCCTCGTCGCCCAGTTCGACGGCCAGGCTCTTCGTGAACCCGACCACCGCCCACTTCGACGCCGAGTACGGCGTCCGGCCCGACATGCCCAGCCGCCCCGCGGCCGACGACAGGTTGACGATGCTCGGGTCCTGCGACCGGCGCAGCAGCGGGAGGGCGTGCTTCACGGCGTAGAACTGGCCGTGGATGTTGACGTCGAACGTGCGCCGCCAGGCGTCGGAGTCCAGCTCCTCGACGGGCCCGGTGGGCCCCGCGATCCCGGCGTTGTTGACCAGCACGTCGAGCCCGCCGAGCTGCTCCTGCACCTGCTTCATGAGGTGCGCGACCTGCGCCTCGTCGCTGGAGTCGGCGACCACCCCCGCGAGCCCCGCGGCGGTGGCCGGTGCGAGGGCCTGCTCGCTCACGTCCGAGACCAGCACGTCCGCACCGGCGTCGCGCACCACCTCGGCGATCCGCAGCCCGATGCCGGACCCGGCCCCGGTCACGACGATCCGGTAACCGTCCAAGGACACGTCAGTCTCCGTTTCCGCTGGTGGGGAGCGTGCAGCCGCACGTCCGGCCCAGCCACAGCTCGTGGGAGAGCACCATCCGCTGCACCGGGCGGGCCGGGTCGGCCAGCCGCAGCTGCAGCAGGTCGAAGCTCGCGTGCGCCATCTCGAACTGCGGCTGCACGATCGTCGTCAGGCCGACGAGGGCCGAGCGGCTGTGCGGGAGGCCGTCGAAGCCGGTGACGGCGAGGTCGCCCGGCACCCGCAGCCCGCGTTCGAGGGCCAGCTCCATCACGCCGATCGCGAGCTCGTCGCTGCCGCACGCGATGAGCTGCGGGGGCTCCGGCGCGGCCAGCAGCGCGGCGGCCGCGGCCCGGCCGCCCGCGTTGTCGAGCGAGGTGCTGATGCGCCACTCCGGCGGCACCGGCACGCCGTGATCGGCGGCGGTGGCGAGGAACCCGCGCTCGCGGTCGGCCGACGCCGACGAGAAGCGCGGCCCGATGACCGTCGCGACCCGGGTGGGCCCGTGGCCGAGCCCGTGCGCCAGCACCTCGCGGGCGGCCGTCACGTCGTCGACGCCGACGAAGTCGCCGGGCATCCGTTCCGACCCGCGGGCCAGCTGCACGTACGGCACGCCCGCGCGCGCAGCAGCTTGAGCGCCGCGGTGTCCTCGCGGGCCACGGCGGTGATCACCAGCCCGTCGACGCGCCGGGCGATCAGCGCCCGGACCGTCTCCTCCAGCGCCGCCGGGTCCTCGCGGGTGGTGGCGAGGAAGACCTCCTGCCCGGCCTCCGCGGCGCGCTCGACCACCCCGTGCGCCCAGCGCGGGAACATCGGGTTGAGCACGTTCGGCACCACGAGCCCGATCACCCGGGTGCGCCGCGGGCTGGCAGCCGGGCGCGCCGCGCGGGCGGTGGCCCATCTCCTTGGCCAGGGCGAGGATGCGCCGGCGTTCGTGCTCGGAGACGCCGGGCCGCCCGTTCATGACGTACGAGACGGTCGCGGGGGAGACGCCGGCGGCGCGGGCGACGGCGGCGGCCGAGACCACCGGGCTCCCACCGCCTCGTCGCATGCCGCCGACGCTAGGTCGGCGGCACAGCGTTAAGCAACGTTCAGCGGCTCAGGGTCGGCTCGTGGTGGGCCGATGCCCAGGTGGTGACGGTGCCGCCAGGCGAGCCGGAGGGTGTCGCGCGTGCTCGGGGCCGTCGCGGGCGAGGACACGTAGCGGGTGACGGTCCGCTCGTCGAACGGGAGCCCCCGGCCCCGCCCGACGAGGAGGGTGCCCTCCTCGTTGCGCCGCACCATCGCGCCGAACACGGCGTCGAAGAGCGGGGCCTCGATCCGGCAGACCGTCAGCAGCTGCGGCTTCCACGTCAGCGGCTCCAGCCCGAGGCCGAGCACCGAGACCCGCACCGCCCCGGTCGCGAGCCCGTCCTGCAGGTCCCGGTAGGGCGGCTCGCCGTCGTAGTCGATCCAGCGGGCACCGCGGCCCTGCGCGTCCTCGGCCCCGAGGAACTCCTCGGCGTACTCCCGCATGACCGTCCGCCACAGGTCGCGGTCGTTGTCCACGGCCTCGGCGGAGATGTCGGACGGGGCGAACTCGCCCGCGGGCACGACGGCGACGAGATCGGCGCTGCCCGCGACGTGCCGCGGGTCGCGGTGGTGCAGGAAGAACGTGCACCGCTCGCCGGCGGCCCGTACGGTGAGCACGCCGATGCCGAGCGAGGCGACGCGGTTGGCCAGGTCGAACGGGTCACGCAGGAACCGCCGGTAGGGCTCGCGGCCCGGCCGGTCGCCGCGCCTGCCCAGCTCGGTCTCCAGCCCGAGCACGTCGCTGGTGTCCAGGAAGTCGAAGTAGCTCCCGTCGGTCACCGTGATCGCGAGCCGCCCGGCCACCGTCTCGATGCGCAGCGGCCGGTAGATCCGTCCGTCGAAGAGCGACGTCATCCCGCCGGCGGTGCGCAGCACGGCGCTGTAGCGGGCGTGCCGCGGTCCGGCGAGCACCGCCGCGGCGCGGCGGCGGCCGGCCTCGGGATCGGGGCCGGGGCCCGCCGCGCGGACGGTGATCTCCGCGAGCGGGTAGGGCTGCGCCGAACCCACTCCGGCCGGGTCAGGAGGTCGAGCCCGTCGACCGTCCAGGCCGCGGGTGCGGCGCGGCGGTGCAGTTCCGTGAGGGCGTTGTAGTGCCTGGGCAGCGCGGCGACCGTGCGCTCCAGCGCCTGCGCCCGCCGCCCGCGCCGGGCGTCCCGGTAGGTGACGACCGCGGCCGGGATCCCGACGAGACCGGCGATCAGCGCACCCAGTGCCAGCAGGTCCTGAAGGCTCAACGGGGGTGCGCGCTCAGTGGATGTGCTCGCGCCAGTCGGACGGGACCCGTTCGGCCGGCCCCGGCACGGTCTGCTCGACCGGGCGGTGCTGCGGGTCGGCCAGGTCCGGCCCCTGGAGCATCTCGTTGCTGCGGTAGTCCCAGAACCAGGCCTCGCCCGGCTCGAAGGACCGCACGTACGGGTGGCCGGTGGCCCGGAAGTGCGCGGTGGCGTGCTGCATGGGCGAGGTGTCGCAGCAGCCCACGTGCCCGCACTGGGTGCAGCGCCGCAGGTGCACCCACCAGCCGCCGGCCGCGTCGCACTCGACGCAGCCCAGCCCGCTCGGCGGGACGGCGGGGTCGATCCCCTCGGTTGTGGTCACGGCGTCCTCCTCGGGTCGCTGACGTCATCATGCTCGCCGCGCGCCCCCGCCCGTTCTGCCTGGAATGCCACGTTGAGGACCACTACCGCCCTGAACGTGGCTTTCCAGGCATTCGGGGAGCCGCGATCACGCCGGCCAAGGCCGCACCTGCGGCCAGGAATATCGGTAACCGTTGCGGTGCAGGTAGGGCGCGGTGCACAAGTGGTGGAACTCGGCGTAGACGGCCAGGCGATCGAGGGGGCAATGAGCGTCGAGCGTCGTCGTCGTGGTGCAGGCGTTGTAGGTCTCCAATGCCGTGTCGACGGTGCCGAGGGCGAGCCGGCCGTGGGTCATCGCGGTGCTGACGACGAGCTTGGCCAGGTCGTAGCCGAACGGGGCGAGGGTGAGGTCGTCGAAGTCGATGATCGCCGGGCCGGTGTCGGTGAGCAGGAAGTTGCGGATGTTGGCGTCCTTGTAGAGCGCCACCGGCAGCTCCGCGGCGGGCACGGGCATCCGGTCCAGCATGGTGCGTCGGGGTGAGGGGAAGTCGGTGATCAGGAGACCGTCGGAGGTGGTGAAGGGGACGTCGATCCGGGCGGCGTGCAGGTGTTTCCCGTAGGCGACGGCGTGCAGCTGGCCGAGGGTGTGAGCGAGCGTCGGCAGGTCGGCGGGCCCGGGTTGGTGGTGGCCGAGGTGCTCGAACTCGAGCCGGTCCGCGGTCGTCGCGTGCAGGTCGGGTATCCGGACCCCGCTGCCCAGGCCGGCCAGCCAGTCTCGGTGGGCGCGTGCAGCGGCTGCTCGCCGTGAGTCGTCGTAGTGCTTGACGAAAACCTGCGCTGTCATGGGCGGTCCGCGGTCACGTAGGTCACGGTGGAAGTGGCGGTGATCGGTTCGTCCGGTGCTCGCCGCCGAAGCTCGGTGGCCAGCGCGGCCGCATCGCGGCTCAGCTCCTGGGGCAACTGATACTTGGGAGTCGTGGCGAGGTAGGCCGCGAGGTGCGCGAGTCCGGCGAACCGGAAAGTGTGCAGCTGGTGGGTGACCTGCACGACCCGCAGCGCCGTCGCCGTGATGTTCGCCGCGGTAGCGCTGTGGAAGCTGGTGTAGAGGCTCTGTCGGCGGGGTCGCGTCGGGGGTGGAGGCCGGTGTGGTATCAGCTGGTCGTCTCTGATAGCTGTCGGCGGACTTGGTGACGAGCACGGCCCTGCCCCACCCGGGTGCCGAGGGCAGGCGTGCGATCTCGGGCGACGACCTGGTCGGGGGTTCCGCAGAGTGGTAGAGGCAGAACGCGGCGACGGCCAGGTCGATGCTCCCGGTCGGGAGCGGGAGCTGGTGGAAGTCGGCGCACACCGTTGTCACGGGGTGGCGGGCTCGGCTGGCGCGATCACGTAGTGCTGCCAGCAAGGCTGGTGAGCGGTCGAGCGCGACGAGTTGTCGTGGCGCGAACCGCTCGGCGAGCGCGACGGTGGTGGTGCCGCGGCCGCAGCCGATGTCGCACACCACCGGGTTGGCGGTCGCCAGTCGGCCGGCAAGCTCGGTGATCGTGGCGGTGGCGTCCTCGCCGCGGATCTTCGCGGTGTGTAGTGCACCGGTGCGTCGGGTGAGCCGGCCGATGCTGCCGTAGAGATCAGCATGCCGGCGCGGATCGGTGAAGGGAGTGACGGGTGTGGACAGAGTCGTTCCCTCGATAGACCTCGCTGGGACGGTCAGGTGCGCGTTCGGGCCTCCGCGCGAAGCCGAGCCAGGAACTGGCCGGATTGCCGGCGGCTCGTGAGAGTGATCAGCGTCGTGTGAGTGCCGTGCTCGTCCAGCAGAGCACGGACCCGCGGACGCATGGACTTGCGGTAGCCCAGACGTAGCGGACGAAGCCCCAGGTGATGCGGTCGTAGACACCCTCGTTGGTGTGCTGGCCGCCCCGGTAGCGCCACCGACGCTGCAGGATCCCGGCCACGCAGGTGATGGCGGGCAGATCGAGGAAGATCACGGTGTCGGCGCGTGCGAGGCGGATCGCCAGGCTGCCGGCGTAGTTGCCTTCGATCAACCAGCGTGGTTCTGCCACCAGCTTGTGCTGCAGCGCGGCGAACTTCGTCGGGGGTAGCGGGTTCCAGTCGGCGTCGTAGTACACGGCGTCGAGGTGCGTCAGAGGCAGGTCGAACAGGGTGGCGAGCTGGTTGGCCAGGTGGGTCTTGCCGGACCCACCACTGCCGATGATCACGATCCTGTCCATGCGCCGGGACGCTACCGGCGCCGCCGCGCCAGTCGGCGGATGCTGGGCGCTCACGATGCCGTCCACCCGAGGTCGGCCGGCTGGCCGGGTGGTCGGTGGTCGAGCAGCAGGCTGTCGAGTACGTCGAGTTGGCGTGACAGGCGGAACATCCGGAGGTGCTGCAGGCACGAGGCGATCAGCGTGACGTGCTCGTCCGTCCTCGCGATGCGCTGGAGCCGCGCGAGCACGTCGGCGACCTCGGCCCCGCTGGCGACGTGCAGTTCGGCGGGGGCGAACCGTGCCGCATCGCGGATGTTCGTCGGGGTCAGCGGAAGGCAGCCGGCCAGGACCGCCTCGGGCAGGCGTTGGGTCATCTGCCCGGCCTGCGCGTACCGGTCGGGGAGCAGGAGCACGGTCGCCAGGGCCTGCTCGTGGATCTCGGCCACCTGTGTGAACGGCACCCGGCCG
Source organism: Pseudonocardia sp. CNS-139 (assembly GCA_001942415.1). Taxonomy (GTDB): domain Bacteria; phylum Actinomycetota; class Actinomycetes; order Mycobacteriales; family Pseudonocardiaceae; genus Pseudonocardia. The sequence continues at coordinate 2,546 of MKJX01000002.1, read as the reverse complement.
GCGAAGGACACGTGCGGCCACGCCCCGGTTCGGGTCCACTTCCCTGCGACCATGTGCCGGCATCGAGCGGCGGCCGGCGCGAGTAGGTGCCGAACGCGGTGTCACGGTCGTACTGGTTCCCGACGTAGACCAACGCCAGCTCCCGCGGCTTGGCGGACAAGGCCGTCGGGTCGGCGTCGTCGAGTGCGCTGTCGGCGACCGGGAACAGCAGTGAGACGGTTCCCGGTGTCGGGTGGAGCGCCGCTTCGCAGATCGCGATGGCGCCGTTGCGCCGCAGCGGGTCATCCCGGGCGAGCCGGCGGTCCTTGTCCCAGATGATCGTGCGGGTACCGAGCCGATGGGTGTAGTGGTCGAGCAGGTCCTGTTGGCGGTGCAGGTCGCAGGTGTGCCCGGCTGTCCCGCACGGAGTGCTGTTGCGGCCGGGGACGGGCCAGCGCCACTCCAGGAACAGCGCGTCGATGGCGGGCAGCCCGCTGTCCCACTGGTAGTGCAGGGACAGGTCCAGACCTGCTTCGTCGCGGTCACGGTCTCGTTGGAGGAAGACGACGTCGTGCCCACGTCCGAGGAGCCCGTCGATCAGGACGCGGCGGTGGCTCCGGCCGCCGTCGGGGGTGTCGGTCACGCCGGGGCCGAGGAAGCCCCAGAAGCTGTAGCCGATCCTCATACCGTCACCCACATTTCGCCACCCACCAGCCTTCCAACAGCAGTCCGTCCAGCCCGCTGTCGGCGAGGCAGTCCAAGGCCATCTCCGGTGTGCCGCAGATCGGCTTACCCTTGACGTTCAGCGACGTGTTGATCAGGACCGGGACGCCGGTGAGCGCGGCGAACTCGGACAGCACATCAGCCAGGAACGGGTTCTGCTCCCGGGTCACGGTCTGGACGCGGGCGGTGCCGTTGGCGTGCACGATCGACGGGATCGTCTCGCACGCGAGATCGGTGACCCCGGAGGCGATCGACATGTACGGCGACGGCTGGGGCAGCGTGAAATAGCTGCCCGCCTTGTCGGCGAGAACGACCGGCGCGAATGGCCGGAACGATTCCCGGAACTTGACGGTTGCGTTCAAGCGGTGCACGACGTCCGGCAGCAGCGGCGAGGCGAGGATGGATCGGTTCCCGAGCGCACGCGGGCCGGCCTCAAGCCGACCGCGGGCGAGTCCGACGATGCTGCCGCCGGCAAGCTGACGAGCCACGAACCGGGCCGGTTCCGAGGGCTGGTGCGCCCACATCCCCGGCCGGGGTTCCCGTGGTAGATCCAATCCGGGATAGGCAGGGCCCAGGTAGCAGCGATCGACCAGTCCGGCGGGCAGGATGCCGGTCGGGCCCAGGTGAGCGGCGATCGCAGCGCCGATCGCAGTGCCGGAGTCGCCGGGCGCGGGCGGTACGTGGACCTCGTCGAACAAGCCCGCTTCGACGATCCTGCCGATCGCGACGCAGTTCGCCGCGACGCCGCCGCCGACGCAGATCATGCCCAACCCGGTGGCGCTGTGCGCTCGTTGGGCCAGATGGAGGAGGACCTGCTCGGTGCGCTCCTGCAGCGCGGCTGCAAGGTCCTGGTGGATCTCCTCGATCGGCTCGTCGGGTCGGCGGGGTGGGCAGGCGGCTATCGCGAACCCCGGGCTCGTGCGCGGGTATCGGCTGCAGAGCACGCGCAGCGACAGCAGCGTGGGGTCGAGGGCGAACCCGGTCTCGGTGATCGGGATCGCCCGCGCGAAGACGGAGCGGAAGCGGGACGGGTCGCCGAGGGCGGCCAGCGCCATGACGGTGCCCTCTTCGTCCCCGCGGCGCCAGCCCAGATGCTCGGTCACGGCGCCGTAGGCGTACCCGAGGGACGCCGGATCGTCGATCGCCTCGACGATCCGGTACTCGCATCCATCGGACACGGTGCGTCGGGCTTCGGCGATCGTCGTGGTCTGCATCTCGCCGAGGCTGTCCGCGACCAGCACGGCGGCGCTCTCGTATCCGGAGGAGGCGAATGCGTACAGACCGTGGGCGCGGTGATGCTGGACAGCTCGGACCCGGGCCTGAGGGAATCGTGCGTAGAGATCGCGCACCCGGTGGCGGGTGCGGCCGGCGACGCGAGCGAAGCTCCGCGCGCGCGGCCACGCCCTGCGCCGCTCGGTCTCGTGCATGAGCTGGGAGGGGATCTGGCCCAGCGCGCCGAGGTAGCGATGAGCCTGGAAGTTGTAGCCCACCGCGTTGACCTGCTCAGCGTCCAGCCGGGCCTCGGCCAGCAGCCATACGATGGATCGCACCGGGTAAGCGTTTGTGTGCTTGTCCCCGGTGAGTCGCTCCTCCTCGCTGAACCCGATCAGATGTCCGTCGACGATCAACGCGGCTGCTGAGTCGTGAGTGCCGGAGCACACCCCGAGCATCACCGAGCCCTCGGTGCAACTGCGCCGGATCACAATGGCACCCGATCCGCTGCGCGGCCCTGCTTCGCGCGCGCTGCGACTGCGCCGCGTGTGTTGGCGAGGTGCGTGTACCAGCGGGTTGAACCGTCCTGGGTGGTGGAGAGGCTCCTGATCTAGCAAGGAGACTGGAGCTGT
>MKJX01000001.1 GCA_001942415.1 Pseudonocardia sp. CNS-139 | reverse complement strand
GACGCGCGTGAAGAGGTCGTCGTCGCGCAGCCAGCGCCCGGCGATCTGCGGGCTGGGCGACGAGTCGCCCACGTGTCCATGACGTCGGGGTGCGGTGAAGCCGCCGGGCGGTCGCGCGGTCGGCGTCGACAGTCCGCCGGCGTCGACTGGCGGCCGGGCCCGGACGAGGCGGCCGGTGCTCGACGGGGCGTGCGCGTGGATCGATCGTGTCGAGCCGCAGCGGCGTGACCCAGGTGCTCCGCGACGGCGCCGTGTTCTCCCCGGTCGAGGCCCGCGCCCGCTCGTGCCGCTGTGCGACGCCGCGGTGGAGGCGCTGGCCGGGAGTGACCACGGCGGGCCGCTCACGTGGGGGAGCCGGCGGACAGGGCCCGGTTCCGGGTGCACCACCTGCGCCTGTTCGCCGCGGACGGCGCCGAGGACGAGCTGCGCGCGGTGGCGGCGGACCTCGTCGCGCGGATCCGCCCGGCCGGGCGCGCCGACCTCGTCGAGGCGGTGCTGCGGCCCCTCCCCATGCGGACGGTGCTGGGCCGGCTCGGCCTCGACCCGGGCCTGGCCGACGACCTCGGCGCGCACGCCGCGACCGCCCGCCTGCTGCACGGCGTCGTGCTGGACAACGGCGACCAGGTCCGGTCGGCGCAGGCGATGGCCGCGCTGTGGCAGGCCTGCCGGGCCGCCGTGGCGGCGCAGCCGGCCGACGGTCCGCTGGCCGGCGTCGGGGACGTGGACGACCGCACCGAGCTCGTCGTCCAGGCGGTGCTGTCCGGGCCGGCGTCGACCACGGCGCTGCTGGGCAACGCGCTGCTGCGGCTGCTCGGCACCCCCGACTGGGACGCGCTCGCCGCCGACCCCGCCCGGCTGGACGGCCTGGTGGACGACTGCCTGCGGCACGCGACCCCGGTCGTGCTGTGGCGGCGGGAGGCGACCAAGGCCGTCACCGTGGACGGGGCCGCGCTGCCGGCCGGCGCCCGGGTGCTCGTCCACCTGGGGGCGGCCAACCGCGAGCCGGGCCCGCCGCTGACGTTCGGCTCCGGGGCGCACGCGTGCCCGGGCGCCGACCTCGTCCGCGCCCACCTGCGGGCCGTGCTGGCGACGCTCGCCGCGCAGCTGCCCGGGCTGCGCCGCGAACCCGGCCCGGCGCCCGCCCTCACCCGGGAGATCGGGCTGCACGGGCCGACGGAGCTGTCCGTCACGTGGGACCGGTCGGCGACACCCGTGAATGTGCCCGCACAGCGCTGACACGATGGGCCCGACTCCGCTTACGCTGGCGGGATGCAGCGGCGGATCTACGGTGTCGAGACCGAGTTCGGGGTCACGTGCACCTTCCACGGACAGCGGCGCCTCTCGCCGGACGAGGTGGCGCGCTACCTCTTCCGCCGGGTGGTCTCGTGGGGGCGGTCGTCCAACGTCTTCCTCCGCAACGGCGCACGGCTCTACCTGGACGTCGGCAGCCACCCCGAGTACGCGACCGCCGAGTGCGACTCGCTCACCCAGCTGGTGGCGCACGACAAGGCCGGCGAGCGGATCCTCGAGGACCTGCTGGTCGACGCCGAGCGGCGGCTCGTCGACGAGGGCATCGGCGGCGACATCTACCTGTTCAAGAACAACACCGACTCCGCGGGCAACTCGTACGGGTGCCACGAGAACTACCTCGTCGCCCGGGCGGGGGAGTTCTCCCGCATCGCCGACGTGCTGCTGCCGTTCCTGGTGACCCGCCAGCTCATCTGCGGCGCGGGCAAGGTGCTGCAGACCCCGCGCGGCGCCGTCTACTGCCTCTCGCAGCGCGCCGAGCACATCTGGGAGGGCGTCTCCAGCGCCACCACCCGGTCCCGGCCCATCATCAACACCCGCGACGAGCCGCACGCCGACGCCGAGCGCTACCGCCGCCTCCACGTCATCGTGGGCGACTCCAACATGTCCGAGGTCACCACGCTGCTGAAGGTCGGCTCGGCCACCCTCGTGCTGGAGATGATCGAGGCAGGCGTCCAGTTCCGGGACTTCACGCTCGACAACCCGATCCGGGCGATCCGCGAGATCAGCCACGACCTCACCGGCCGCCGCACCGTCCGGCTCGCCGCGGCCGCGAGGCCAGCGCCCTCGACATCCAGCGCGAGTACTACACGCGCGCCGTCGAGCACGTCGCCGCGCGCGGCTCGTCCGACCCGACGATCCAGCGCGTGCTCGACCTGTGGGGCCGCACCCTGGACGCCGTCGAGTCGCAGAACCTGTCGATGATCGACCGGGAGATCGACTGGGCCATCAAGCACCGGCTCGTCGAGCGCTACCGCCAGCGCAACGACCTCGACCTGGCCAGCCCGCGCATCGCCCAGCTCGACCTCGCCTACCACGACATCCGGCGCGGCCGCGGGCTGTTCGACCTGCTGCAGCGCAAGGCATGGTCGACCGCGTCACCGACGACGGCGAGATCGAGGCCGCCAAGGACACCCCGCCGCAGACCACCCGGGCCAAGCTGCGCGGCGACTTCATCGCCGCCGCCCAGGCCGCCGGGCGCGACTTCACCGTCGACTGGGTGCACCTCAAGCTCAACGACCAGGCCCAGCGCACCGTGCTGTGCAAGGACCCCTTCCGGGCCGTCGACGAGCGGGTGGACCGTCTGATCGCCTCGCTCTGAGGCGGGCGGCGCCCGCGGTCAGCGCTCCTCGGGGTCGCCGAGCATCCGGGTGCGCAGCTCGGCGAGGGTGTCCTGCACGCTCGCGGACGTCACGCTCTCGTCGTTGCGGCCGGGCTCGATCCCGAACGCGCGCAGCAGCGCCGCCGCCGGCACGGCCGGGTCGCCCGTCTCGCCGAGCACGGGGTGCAGCCCGCTCTCGGCGAGGTGGTTGAACACCAGGTTGACCACGGTCCACGGGTTGAACGTCTCGACCGGCCGAACCTGCTCGTCCACGGCTGTCTCTCCGTTCTGCGCGCCCCTGCGGAGGTTCGAGCCTCCTCGCGGCGCCGCGAAGAGGTCAAGACCGGCGGGTGTCGCAACGTGAGACACCCGCGTGGTTCAGCCGGTCGGCCACGGCCCGCGCGGCGCCGGTCGTACCATGCCGGGGTGTCGTCCGCACGGGCCGAGCGTCTGGTGAACCTGGTGCTCTGCCTGCTGTCCACCCGCCAGTTCCTCAGGCCGAGCGCATCAGGCAGATCGTGCCCGGCTACGCGGACGTGCGCGGCGACGAGGCGTTCTTCCGGATGTTCGAGCGCGACAAGACCGAGCTGCGCGAGCTGGGCGTCCCGCTGGAGACCGGGCGCATGTCCGGGTTCGACACCGTCGACGGCTACCGCATCGCCCGCCAGGACTACGAGCTGGGCGAGATCGACCTCGAACCCGACGAGGCCGCCGCCGTCGCGCTCGCGGCGCGGCTGTGGGACGCGCCCGAGCTGGCCGCGCCCGCCCACGGCGCGCTGGTCAAGCTGCGTGCGGCCGGCGTCGAGGTGGACGAGGAGCAGGGCCGCGTGCAGCCCCGGGTGCGCGCCGCGGACCCCGCGTTCGCCACGCTGCTCGCCGCCGTCCGCGCCGGCCAGGTCGTCACGTTCGAGCACCAGCGCGGCGGGATCGGCGGGCCCGTCCAGCGGCGCACCGTCGAGCCGTGGGGTGTGGTCTCGTGGCGCGGGCGCTGGTACCTCTCCGGCTTCGACCGCGACCGGCAGGCGCCGCGCTCGTTCCGGGTCTCCCGGATCATCGAGCCCGTCACCCCGGTCGGGCCGCCCGGGGCCGTCACGGTGCCCGCGGACGTCGACCTGGTCGGGATGGTGCGCGTCGGCGTCGACCCGCCGCCGGTCAGCGGCACCGCGCGGGTGTGGGTGGCCGAGGGGCGGGCCAACGGGCTGCGCCGCCTCGGCGCGCTCGTCGGGCCGCGCACCCACCGCGGGCGTCCCGGCGACGAGATGGAGCTGGGCCTGCGCAACGTCGACACGCTCGCCCGCTGGCTCGCCGGCCACGGGCCCGACGTCGCCGTGCTCGGCCCCGACCACCTCGCCGAGGCCGTGCGGGCCAACTGGGCGGCGTCGGCGGCGGCGCACGGCGCGGCACAGGGCACGGCACAGGATGCGGCCGAGCCGCTGGCCCGCGCATGAGCTCCGGAGGCGTCACGGAGCGGCTGCCGCGGCTGCTCTCGCTGGTGCCGTACCTGCTGGCGCGGCCCGGCATCCCGGTGGCCGAGGCCGCCGCCGACTTCGGCATCACCGAGAAGCAGCTGCGCCGCGACCTGGAGCTGCTCTGGATGTGCGGCCTGCCCGGCTACGGCCCGGGCGACCTGATCGACCTGTCGTTCGCCGGCGACACCGTCACCGTCACCCACGACGCCGGGATGCGCCGCCCGCTGCGGCTCACCACCGCCGAGGCGACCGCGCTGCTCATCGCGCTGCGCACGCTCGCCGACGTGCCCGGCATCGTCGACACCGCGGCCGTCCGGCGGGCCACCCCAAGGTGGAGCAGGCCGTGGGAGACGCCGGGCTGGCCGGCGTGGAGGTCGGGCTCAGCCGCGAGGAGGCCGCGACCACCGCAGCCGTCCGCAGCGCGCTGGAGGCCGGCCGCGCCATGCGGATCGTCTACTACACGGCCGGGCGCGACGCCGTCTCCCAGCGCACGATCGACCCGATGCGGCTGCTCATCGTCGAGGGCCGGTCCTACCTGGAGGCGTGGTGCCGCCGCGCCGAGGCCGTGCGGCTGTTCCGCCTCGACCGCGTCGAGGACGTCGAGGTGCTCGCCGAGCCCGCCGCCCCGCCGCCCGACGCCGAGCCCACCGACGTCTCCGACGGGCTCTTCCGCCCCAGCGCCGAGCACCGCTCCGCCGTGCTGCTCCTGGAGCGCGAGGCGCGCTGGGTGGCGGAGTACTACCCGGTGGACGAGGTGGTGGAGCTGCCCGGCGAGCGGCTGCAGGTGCTGCTGCGCTACGCCGACCCGGCCTGGCTCGTGCGGCTCGTGCTCGGGCTCGGCGGGGGAGCGCGGCTGATCGAGCCGCCGGACCTGGCCGCGGAGGTCGGGCGGCGGGCACAGGAGGCCTTGGCGGCGGCCCGGGCCTGAGGTCAGCGACGCTCGACGACCGCCGACCAGGTGCCGTCCGCCCGCAGCGTCAGCTCGATGTCAGGGCGAACCTGGCTGATGCAGCCGATCAGCGCCACGCAGTTGTGCACCAGCCCGTGCTTCACGCTCGACACCTCGGCGGCGGGAGCGGGCTCAACCGGTCGTCCGTGATCCCTTCGACCGCCGCGAAGCCGGACTGGTCGGTGAAGCCGTGCTCGCGCGTCCGGATGCTCACCACGTTCCGCCCGTCGCTGCACCAGTCCACCGTGTGCCTGAACCTGAAGAAGGTGTTACCCAGCAGCGTCCGCGCGTGGTACAGGCCGGACGCGCTGTAGCACTGCTCCGGCAGCTGGGTTCCTCGGTGGCACCGTCACGCACGGTGGACCGCGGTATCGTCCGCCCGTGGACGCAGACTGGTGGACGGTCATCCTCGTCTTCCTGGCCGGGGTGCTGATGCTGCTCGCGCTGGTGGCGGTGGTCCTGCACCACCTGCACCGGCTGACCCGCACCGGCGATGCCGTCCGCAAGCACGTGACCGCGGAGGTGCGGTCGCTGCAGGCGCTGGTGAACACCCGTGGCCCGGGACGGAACGACCCCGCGGCCGGGCGGTAGCGGGGCACTGCTCACAGGAGCCCGGCGCCCCGGTCGGCGTAGACTCCGCGGGACCTGAAGACGGCGGAAGGACGAGGACAATGCCAAGCCTCGGTGGCTGGGAGTTCGTGATCCTCATCGGGATCCTGGTGCTGCTGTTCGGCGCCCGGCGGCTCCCCGACATGGCGCGTTCCATCGGGCAGTCCGCCCGGGTGTTCCGGGGCGAGATGCGCGGGATGAAGAGCGACGACGAGACCCGCAAGGCCGGGGACCAGCCGGCGCCGCAGCAGCCCGCCGCGCTCCCGCAGGCGCAGGTGCAGGCGCAGCAGGCGGCCGAGGCTCCCAAGGCCACCCAGCCGGGTTCCACCCCCGGCAGCACCGCCCAGTAGCCTCGCCCGGTGGCTCGGTTCTCGCTGCGTCGGGGTGGCAGGCAGCGCAACCCCGACGGGACGATGTCGCTCGTCGAGCACCTCTACGAGCTGCGCAAACGGCTGCTGGTCGCGATCGTCGCGATCGTCGTCACCACGGTCTTCGGCTACATCTGGTTCGCGGTGCCGCTGGGTCCGGTCCCCACCCTGGGCGACGTGCTCAAGGGCCCGTACTGCTCGCTGCCGGCCTCGTCGCGGGCGATGTTCACCGCCGACGGCAGCTGCACCCTGCTGGGCACCGGGCCGTTCGACCAGTTCGCCCTGCGGCTGCGGGTCGGCGCCACCGCGGGCATCGTGCTCGCGTGCCCGATCTGGCTCTACCAGCTGTGGGCGTTCATCACGCCCGGGCTGTACACCAAGGAGCGCCGGTACGCGCTGTCGTTCGTGTCGATCGCGTCGGTGCTGTTCGTCGCGGGCGCGGTGCTGGCCTACATGGTGATCAGCCAGGGGCTCGGGTTCCTGCTCACCATCGGCTCCGAGGTGCAGACCACGGCGCTGTCGGGCGACCAGTACTTCTCGTTCGTCATCGCGCTGCTGCTGATCTTCGGTGTGAGCTTCGAGCTACCGCTGCTCGTGGTGATGCTCAACATCGCGGGCGTGATCAGCTACGAGAAGCTCAGGTCGTGGCGGCGCGGCCTGATCTTCGGCCTGTTCGTGTTCGCGGCGGTCGCGACGCCCGGCCAGGACCCGATCTCCATGCTGGCCCTGGCCGTCGCGCTGGTGCTGCTCTTCGAGGTCGCCATCCAGATCACCCGCGTCAACGACCGCGCCAAGGCGCGGCGGCGGGCGGCGGAGGACGCGCTCGACCCCGACACGCCCTCGCAGATCGACACCACCCCGTCACAGCTCGACACGACGCCGAGCCGGATCGACGAGCCGGAGCCGGTGTCGGCCGGCCCGCTCGACACGAAGCCGCGCCTCGACGACGTCACCTGATCGTCACGTGATCCCGGTGGGCCCGCCGCGGCGGGCCCACCGGCGTGTCCTCAGCTCTCCCGCCATTCCCTGATCAGGTCGTCGCGGCCGCCGAGCATGGTGGCGGCGGGCTGGACGCGCACCAGCCACGGGTCGAGCCGCAGCGCCGCGAACGTCGGCGAGAGCGGGTCGCCGCGCCACGGCGGGATGATCGCCGGGTCGTAGCCGACGGGCTCGGGCGCGGTGCGCAGGGCCTCCCACAGCCAGGTGCGGGTCTCGTCGTCGGTGCGCAGTTCGGCCCGGCAGTTCGCGGTCGCGGTGTCCTGCGTCGGGTCCCAGTAGCCGACGGTGGCGTACGGGCTGGCGGCGAGGTGCGCCCTCTTCGTGCTGGTCGGGCTCGTGCCGACCCACCCGACGAGCCGCGTGCCGTCCCACTGCCAGAGCGGGTGCAGCACGCGCGACCAGGGACGGCCGTCGGGCGCGACGGTCCCGACGGTGGCCCAGACGATGCGGTGGGCGATCTCGACGAACCCCGGCGCGGTCTCGGCGAGGGTGTGGGGAGACGGCATGTCCGCGATCGTGCCACGGGGCGCGTGACCGGCCACTCCCCGTGATCCGCGCGGCCATGTGGAAACCTGGGGGTGTGGCCACCAGCCAGCCCGCTCCCGCGGAGGCCTACGCCGCCGCCCGGAGCCGCCGCCGCACGCCCCCGGCTCACGGAGTTCACGGCGAGCCTCCCGTTCGAGCTCGACGGGTTCCAGCACACCGCCTGTTCGGCGCTGGAGGACGGGCACGGCGTGCTCGTCTGCGCCCCGACCGGCGCCGGGAAGACCGTGGTCGGCGAGTTCGCCGTACACCTCGCGCTGGCCGAGGGCCGCAAGTGCTTCTACACGACGCCGATCAAGGCGCTGTCCAACCAGAAGTACGCCGACCTGGTCGAACGCCACGGCGCGGCGGCCGTCGGGCTGCTGACGGGCGACACGGCCGTCAACGGCGACGCGCAGGTGGTCGTGATGACCACCGAGGTGCTGCGCAACATGATCTACGCCGGGTCCCGGCAGCTGGAGCACCTCGCTACGTCGTGATGGACGAGGTGCACTACCTGGCCGACCGGTTCCGCGGGGCGGTGTGGGAGGAGGTCATCCTGCAGCTCCCCGAGCACGTCTCGCTGGTCAGCCTGTCGGCCACGGTGAGCAACGCCGAGGAGTTCGGCGACTGGCTGGTCACCGTGCGCGGCGACACCGCCGTGGTCGTCGACGAGCACCGGCCGGTGCCGCTGTGGCAGCACATGATGGTCGGCAACCGGATGTTCGACCTGTTCGCGGGCGAGACCGTCGCACCCGGCGGGCCGCACGGCGGCGAGCTGGCCGTCGACCCGGACCTCGTGCGGCACACGCACGAGATGGACCGGCAGAGCTCCATGTCGCAGTGGGACCGCGGCCGGGGACGGCGGAGCGGGCCGCCGCGGCGCACCGGGTTCCGGCCGCCGTCGCGCACCACCGTGATCGACCGGCTCGACCGCGACGGGCTGCTCCCGGCCATCACGTTCGTGTTCAGCCGGGCCGGCTGCGACGCCGCCGTCGGCCAGTGCGTGCGTTCGGGCCTGCGGCTGACCACCGAGGACGAGGCCGCGGAGATCCGGCGCACGGTCGAGCGGCGCACCGCCGAGCTGCCGCAGGCCGACCTCACCGTGCTGGGCTACTGGGAGTGGCTGGAGGCCCTGGAACGCGGGATCGCCGCGCACCACGCCGGGCTGCTGCCCGCGTTCAAGGAGACGGTGGAGGAGCTGTTCGTCCGCGGGCTGGTCCGGGCCGTGTTCGCGACGGAGACACTCGCGCTGGGCATCAACATGCCCGCGCGCACCGTGGTGCTGGAGCGGCTGGTCAAGTTCAACGGCGAGGCCCACGCCGAGCTGACGCCCGGCGAGTACACGCAGCTCACCGGCCGGGCCGGGCGCCGCGGCATCGACGTCGAGGGGCACGCGGTCGTCGTCTGGCAGCCCGGCGTCGACCCCGAGCAGGTGGCCGGTCTGGCGTCCACCCGCACGTACCCGCTGCGCAGCTCGTTCCGGCCGGGCTACAACATGGCCGTCAACCTCGTGGGCCGGCTCGGCCCGGAGGCGGCCCGTGAGCTGCTGGAGCAGTCGTTCGGCCAGTTCCAGGCCGACCGCTCGGTCGTCGGGCTGGCCCGGCGCATCGAGCGCAACACCGAGGCGCTGGCCGGCTACGCGGCCTCGATGGAGTGCCACCTGGGCGACTTCCGCGAGTACGCGGAGCTGCGCCGCCGCCTGACCGAGCGGGAGAAGACGCTGTCCCGGGAGGCGTCGCCGAGCGCCGGGACGCCGCGGCCGAGTCGCTGCGCGCGCTCAAGCCGGGCGACGTCATCGCCGTGCCGGGCGGGCGCCGCGCCGGGCTCGCCGTCGTGCTCGACCCGGGGCTGGAGTCGGAGTCCGACCCGCGGCCGCTCGTGCTCAGCGAGGACCGGTGGGCCGGGCGGCTCTCGGCCGCCGACTTCCCGGTGCCGGTCGCGCCGCTCGGGCGGATGCGGCTGCCCAAGCGCGTCGACCACCGGACCCCGCGCGTGCGCCGCGACCTCGCGTCCTCGCTGCGCAACACCGGCATCGTCGCGCCGGCCAACCCCCGCCGGCGCGGCCGCGGCGCCGCGGCGGACGACCCCGAGCTCGCGACGCTGCGCCGGGCGCTGCGGGCGCACCCCTGTCACGGCTGCACCGACCGTGAGGCGCACGCCCGCTGGTCCGACCGCCACGGGCGGCTGGAACGGGAGACCGAGCAGCTGCGGCAGAAGGTCCGCGCCACGACGCACTCGCTGGCCAGGGCGTTCGACCGGATCCGCAGGCTGCTCGGCGACGCGGCTACCTCGACGGCGACACCGTCACCGAGCACGGCGAGCGGCTCGCCCGGCTGTGGGGCGAGTCCGACCTGCTGACGGCCGAGTGCCTGCGCCACGGCGTCTGGGACGGGCTGGCGCCGGCCGAGCTGGCGTCGGTGGTGTCCGCGCTGGTCTACGAGTCGCGGCGGGACAACGGGCCGATGCCCCGGGTGCCGTCCGGGCCGGTGTCGGAGGCGCTGGCGGGCACCGTGCGGCTGTGGGCCGAGCTGGAGTCCGACGAGCGGCGCCACCGCGTCGACCGCACCCGCGAGCCGGACCTCGGGTTCGCCTGGCCGATGCACCGCTGGGCCCGCGGGGAGTCGCTCGCCGCGGTGCTCACGGCCGCCGAGCAGAACGGCGACGAGCTCTCGGCGGGCGACTTCGTCCGCTGGTGCCGTCAGGTGCTGGACCTGCTCGACCAGATCGCCGGGGTCGCCGGGCGAGGCAGTACCGTGGGACGCGCGGCGGCCGAGGCGGTCACTGCGATCCGTCGCGGGGTGGTCGCTGCCGGTACCTCCTGAGCCCGTGCGCCGCGGCGCTGCTGCCCGGCTCTGGGCCTGGTCGGGCGGCTGTGCTTTGATCGCCGGACCGCACGTCTCGAGGAAGGTCGGCGATGAGCACGCCCCAGGGTCACCATCCGTCGCACGGCGCGCCGGACCAGCCCGCCGAGCAGCCGCCCGTCTGGGGGCAGCAGCCGCCCGGTGGGTGGGGCCAGCCACAGCCCGGCCAGTCCCAGCCCGCCCACGCCCAGCCGGTGTGGACGGCCCCCGAGGACACCCGGGCCGTCCCCGCGCAGGACGGCACCCAGGAGCCGGTGTGGAACGGCGTGGAGACCCGCGCGGTGCCGCAGCAGAACTGGCCTGTCGAGCCGCCCAAGGACGCCAAGCCCGCCTGGAACGTCGACCAGACCACCGCCGTCCACCAGTCCCAGCCGCAGCAGCCGTCCCGCCCGGCGGTGCAGCAGACGGGGCCGCAGCCGGCGCAGATGCCCTCGCCGCAGCAGGCCGGGCAGCAGGACCCGACGCAGCAGATCGCGCACCCCGGGCAGCCGTACACCTCCGCGCAGCAGCACTACGGCGCCCACCAGCACACCCAGCCCCAGCCGGCGCAGCCGCCGGCCTACGGCCAGCCCTACGCGCAGCAGCCCTACGGCCAGCAGCCGGCGTACGGGCAGCCGCAGGGCTACGCGCAGCCCGCCTACGGCCAGCCGTACGCGCAGCCGCAGTACCCGCAGCAGCCCGGCCAGCCTACGCCCAGCCCACCGCGTACGGCCAGCCCGGCCAGGCCCAGCCGGGGCAACAGCCCTACGGGCAGAACCCGGCGTACGGCCAGCAGTACACCCAGCAGCCCTACGCCGCGGGGCAGCCGGGGCAGCAGGCCGGCCAGCCGGGGTACCAGGCGTACGGGCAGTCCCCGTACGGGGTGCCCGAGCCGGGCCGGCAGGCGTGGACGGGCCAGCCGGAGGCCCCGCAGTGGGGCCAGGGCTTGCCGCAGCGGCCCGAGCGGCGCTCCGGCGGGCGGCGCGGGCTGGTCATCGGCGGGATCGTCGCCGTGGTCGTGCTCGCCGCGGCCGGCGTGCTCGGGTTCGTCGCGCCGGGTTTCCTCGTGAGCCGCGTGTTCGACACCGCGGCCGTCGAGCAGGGCATCGCGCAGGTGCTCTCCCAGGAGTACGGGCTCGACGTCGGCGAGGTCACCTGCAGCGAGAACATCCCGGTGCGGGCCGGCAGCACGTTCGAGTGCCAGGCCACGCTCGACGGCGAGCCGGTGCCGATCCCGGTCCGGGTCACCACCGACTCCGGGAACTACGAGGTCGGCCGCCCCGCCTGAGCCGGAACCCGGTGTCGCCGCCGACCCCGATCGGGCAGCATCGGGGTCCGTGAGCCACGACGTCCGAGCCCTGCGTCCCGACGAGCTGCGCGCCGCGCACACCCTGTTCAGCGCGACCATCCACCGCGGCCCGCTGCCCGACGACACGTGGTCGCGGTCCTCGGCCACCTACAGCCCGGGGCGCACGCTCGGTGTGCACGAGGACGGCCGGCTGGTCGCCACGGCCACGTCGTTCCCGAGCGAGCTGGCCGTGCCCGGCGGCGTGGTGCTGCCGATGGCGGCCGTCACGCGGGTCGGGGTGCGGCCCGACCGCACCCGCCGCGGCCTGCTCAGCGCGATGATGCGGGCCCAGCTCGACGACGTCGCCGCGCGCGGCGAGGCGGTCGCGACACTGCGGGCGAGCGAGGCCGTGATCTACGGGCGGTTCGGCTACGGCATCGCGACGCGGGGCCGCAGCGTGCGCGTCGACGCCTCGCGCCCGGCGCCGCTGCGCCCGGACGCCCCGATCGAGGGCACCGTCCGGCTGGTCGAGCGCCAGGACGCGACCGGCGTGCTGCGGAAGGTGCACGAGTCGGTCGCGCTGCGCCGCGTCGGCGGGATGACACGCCCCGAGACGTGGTGGTGGAGCTCGCTGGAGCGGCGCATCGTGGCCGGTGACCACGTGCTCGCCGCCGTCCACACCGGCCGCGACGGCGACGACGGGTTCGCGGTGGCCTTCCCGCTCGACGTGCCGGACGGCGGGCTGCAGGTCACGGACCTGCACGCGGCCGACGTCACGGCGACGGCCGGGCTGTGGCGGTTCCTGCTCGACGTCGACCTGGTCGCCGAGGTGCGGGCCGACCTGCGCCCGGTCGACGAGCCGCTGGAGCTGCTGCTGGCCGTCCCGCGGGCGTGCTCGGTCACCGCGCTGGCGGACGAGACGTGGCTGCGGCTCGTGGACGTGCCGGCGGCGCTCGCCGCACGCGAGTACGGCGCCGCCGAGCCGGTGCTCTTGGCCGTGCACGACCCGATGCTCGAACGCAACGCGGGCGTCTACCGGGTGGCGCACGGCATCGCCGAGCCGGTGGGCCCGCTGGGCGGGCCGGTGCGGCCGGAGCTGGAGTGCACGGCGGCCGCGCTCGCGATGGCCTACCTCGGCGACCGGGCACCGTCCGAGCTGGTCGCGACCGGCTGGTGGCAGGCGAACGACCCGGCCGCCGTACCGCGGGCGGACGCCGCGTTCGCCACGGCCGGCCTGCCGTGGTGCGGCACCTTCTTCTGACCTGTGCGGCTGACCTATGCGGCGGCCTTCGCCATCGCCTTCACGAGCCGCTCGATGGAGCTCGCGATGCCCCACCGCTCGGCGAGCGCGACGAGCCGGTCGGGGTCGGCCGGGGTGGCCGGGAGGACGTCCGAGCGATCGAGCCGCACCGGCGCGTCGACGGCCACCCGCACCACCGGCTCCACCACGGCCAGGTACGGCGCGGCGGCGGCGAGCTTGCTGCGCACCGGCGGGGTGAGGCGGGTGTCCGTGCGGTCGTCGACGGCGGCCCGCAGCTCGTCCCACGAGCCGAACCGGCCCACGAGCGTGGCCGCGGTCTTCGCGCCGATCCCGGCGACGCCGGGCAGCCCGTCGGAGGGGTCGCCGCGCAGCATCGCCATCTCGGCGTACGCCTCGCCCGCGCGCCCGGCCGGCACCCCGTACTTCTCGGAGACGTCGGCCGGGCCGAGGTGCTCGGCCTTGGCGAGGCCGCGCCCGACGTAGAGCAGCCGCACGGGGACGGGCTCGTCGCGCACGATCTGCATGAGGTCCCGGTCGCCGCTCACGGCGAGCACGCCGTCGGTGCGCTCGCCGGCCGCGAGGGTGCCGATCACGTCGTCGGCCTCGTAGCCGTCGGCGCCGCCGGTGGCGATGCCCGCCGCGGCGAGCACGTCGAGGATCACCGGGATCTGCGGCTCCAGGTTGTCCGGCACGATCTCCGGGAGCCCGGCCGGCGCGGTCTCCGGCTCGCCGGGCACCCGGTGCGCCTTGTACGAGGGCAGCGCCTCGACCCGGAACGCCGGGCGCCAGTCCAGGTCGAGGCACGCGACCAGGCGCGTGGGGCGCCGGTCGGCGACCAGCCGGGCGACCATGTCCGTGAACCCGCGCACCGCGTTGACCGGCGAGCGTCCGGCGCCGTCATCGACTCCGGCACCCCGAAGAACGCCCGGAAGTAGAGGCTGGCGGAGTCCAGCAGCATCAGCGTCGGCGCAGGTGGGGTCACGAACGGACAGCTTGCCCGAATACCCTGCAGCCCATGACACCGGCCGTGCCCACCGCGCTGCTCGCCGACCGCCTCCGCCGCGCCGGGGAGGTGGCCGCCGCCCACGACACCGACCTCGTGCTCGTCACCCCGGGCGCCGACCTGCGGTACCTGATCGGGGCCGACGGCTCCTCGCACGAACGGCTCACCTGCCTCGTGCTGCCGGCCGCCGGGCACCGCGCCCCGCCCGCGCTCGTCGTCCCCCGGCTGGAGCGCCCGGGTACGCCGGGCTGCACCTCGACGCGCTGGGCGTCGAGGTGGTCACCTGGCAGGACCAGGACGACCCGTACCTGCTGGTCAGCGACCTGGCCGGGGGTCCGACCCGGGTGTCGGTGGCCGACTCGATGACCGCCGCGCACGTCTTCGGGCTGCGCGCCGCGCTGCCGGAGGCCGAGCAGCGGCTCGCCGGGCCGGTGCTGCGCGAGCTGCGGATGCGCAAGGACGCCGCCGAGGTCGCGGAGCTGCGCGCGGCCGGCGCGGCGATCGACCGGGTGCACGCCCGCATGGGCGAGTTCCTCAAGCCGGGGCGCACCGAGGAGCAGGTGGCGGCCGACATCTCCGCCGCGATCGTCGCCGAGGGCCACACGCACGCGGCGTTCATCATCGTCGGGTCCGGCCCGAACGGCGCCAGCCCGCACCACGACGTCTCCGGCCGCACGATCGAGGCGGGCGACGTCGTCGTGATCGACATCGGCGGCGCGCAGCGCTACAACTCCGACTGCACCCGCACCTACGCCGTCGGCGCGAGCCGTCCGCCGCGATCCGCGCGGCCTACGCCGTGCTGCAGGACGCGCAGGAGCGCGCGGTCGCGGCCGTCCGCCCGGGCGTGTCGGCCGAGCAGGTCGACGCCGCGGCCCGCGGCCCGATCACGGCGGCCGGGCTGGGGGAGCGGTTCCTGCACCGCACCGGCCACGGCATCGGCCTGGAGGTGCACGAGGAGCCCTACGTCGTCGCGGGCAACGCGCTGCCGCTGGAGCCGGGCATGGCGTTCAGCGTGGAGCCGGGGGTCTACCTCGACGGCGAGTGGGGCGCGCGCATCGAGGACATCGTCGTGGTCACCGAGGACGGCTGCGAGCGGCTCAACAACCGCCCCCGCGACCTCGTTGTCCTTTAGCCGCCGGGGACGGCGCCACGAGCGGCGTGAGGTGCGCCCGGCCGTCGCTGCCCGCCACGCAGGACGCCGCCGGGTCGCCGCCGCGCACGAACTCGCCGACGCAGCGGCCCATCTCGGCGTGCGCGACGGCCGTCGGGTGGAACGACTCCTGGGCCAGGTGATAGCCGATGGCGTCGAGCCCGCCGTAGACGAGGGCCTCCGGGTCGACCGTGAGGCGGCGCTGCCACTCGCTGTCGCGCAGCGGCTGGGTGCAGGCCTCGAAGCCCTCAGTCGCCCGGGCCATGTCGAGGAACCTGGCCCCGGTGCGATCGGCCACGCCGCGCAGCGCGGCCGAGAGCGCGGGGAAGAGCACCGTGCGGCCCCAGCCGGCGTCGTCGCGGCTGTACGGGCAGCCCAGCGCGGCCGGGAACGGCAGCATGTGCTCGGTGACCGGCGAGGCGTACGACGCGAGCACGAGCTCGTAGTCGGCGCGGCTGTACCCGGCCTGCCGCATGGCCTCGCGCACGTCCCGGACGGCGGCCTCGACCTTGGGCGCCATGGCCGCCATCCGCTGCGGGACGAGCGGGCCGAGCGTCTCGCTGCACGGGGGCTCGCGCGGGTCGATGAGCGACCGGATGCAGGCGATGCCGGTGCCCGTGAGCGCGGCGTCGTCGTTGGCCCCGACCTGCAGGATCACGGTGGTGACGCGGCTGGCGAGGGCCACCTCGGCCAGGCGCTGCGCCTGCGAGCCCTCGGTGTGCTGCACGGCGTCGCCGAACCGGACGTTGGTGGTGTCGGCGCCGGAGCAGGCGAGGTTGACCGACGTCTGCGCGAGCCCGGTGCGGTGCACGTAGGCGTGCACCGAGCGGTGGCACCAGTTGTCGTTCTCGCCGCGGGTGCCCGGCTCGTAGTCGCCCGCGCCCTCCCCGGACGCGGCGCTGTCGCCGAGCACGACCACGGCCGTGGGTGGCTGGGCCGCTGCGGCCTGCGGGGCGAGCAGCCCGAGCGGGAGCGCGGCCAGGACGGCGAACAGGACGAAAGGGGAGCGCGGGCGCCTCACGTGCCACGACGCTATGCGGTCCGGCCGGTGCTGACCATGGATTGCGGGCGAACCCTGCCCATCGGCCCCGATCATCGCCCTGAAGGAGCACGGCGTCCTCACGGACGGCGAGCACGCTCCGCCCTCAGGGGCGACCTCAGGGTTGCCATCCGGGCGGTTCCCGAGTGCCCCCGTTGCCGAACCGGGCAGAGTGGGTGTGGGCGGCGAGGGGCGCCGCCCACCTGGAAGGAGCCTCTGGTGGCATCCACCCTGACCCGCCCGCGCCACAACAGGGTCATCGCCGGCGTCTGCGCCGGGCTCGCCGAGCGGTTCGGCTGGAGCCCGTTCGCCGTCCGGCTGGCGTTCGTGCTGTCGTGCCTGCTGCCCGGACCGCAGTTCGTGATCTACATCGTGCTGTGGATCATCATGCCGAAGCGCCCCTACTGATAGACAGGCGGCGTGACCCGCACGCTGCTGATCGCGCCCGGATCGTCGACCCCGGCGCTCCGGGCGGCGCCGCCGCCGAGGCGTTCGAGACCGACGGCGCGACGATCACCTGGACCGGCTCCGGCGCCGCCGCGCGGGAGCGGCGCGCCGAGCCCGGGTGCTCGACCTCGGCGCGCCGTCGTCACCCCGGCGTTCGTCGACGCCCACGTGCACGCGACCGCCGCCGGCCTCCTGGTGGACGGGCTCGACCTCGTCGGCTGCCCGTCGCCGGTCGCGCTGCTGGACGCCGTGGCCGCCCGCGCCGCGGCCCGGCCGGGCGCCCTGGTGTGGGGCCACGGCTGGCAGGACCAGCTCTGGACGGACCCGCCGCCGTCCCGCGCGGCGCTCGACCGGGCGGCCGCCGGCGCGCCGGTCTACCTCTCCCGCATCGACGTCCACTCCGCGCTCGTGTCCTCGGCGCTGCTCGACCGCGCACCCGACGCCGCCGGCGCGCCCGGCTGGTCCGCCGGGCCGCTGACCGCCGGGGCGCACCACCACGCCCGCCGCGCCGCGCTCGCCGCCGTGGACGGGCGCACCCGCGCCGCGGCGCAGGAGGCGTTCCTGGCCTCGGCGGCCGCGCGCGGCGTCGCCGTCGTGCACGAGTGCGCCGGCCCGGACATCTCCTCGGCCGCCGACCTCGCCGAGCTGCGCACCCGCCCCGGCCCGCACGCGTCGGCTACTGGGGCGAGGCCGTCACGAGCCCGGCGCAGGCCCGCGAGCTGCTCCTTTCCACCGGCGCCCACGGCCTGGCCGGCGACCTGTTCGTCGACGGCTCGATCGGCTCCCGCACGGCCGCGCTGCGCGCCCCGTACGCCGACGCGCCCGGCTGCACCGGCAATCGCTACCTCGACGCCGCCGCGGTCGGCGCGCACGTCGCCGCCTGCACCGAGGCCGGGACGCAGGCCGGGTTCCACGTCATCGGCGACGCCGCCGCCGACACCCTGCTCGCCGGGCTCGACCTGGCCGTGGCCGCGACCTCCGCGGACGCGTGCGGGCCGCCGGGCACCGCGTCGAGCACCTGGAGATGGTGACCCCCGCGCAGGCCGCCCGGCTCGCCGAGCTGGGCGTCACCGCGAGCGTGCAGCCGCTCTTCGACGCGCTGTGGGGCGGCCCCGCCGGCATGTACGCCGAGCGGCTCGGCGCCGAGCGGGCCGCGCCGATGAACCCGTTCGCCGCCCTGCGCGACGCCGGGGTGCCGCTCGCGCTCGGCTCCGACGCGCCCGTCACGCCGGTCGGCCCGTGGGAGGCCGTGCAGGCGGCCGTCGCGCACCGGACGCCCGGCTCCGGGATCACGCCCCGGCAGGCGCTCGCCGCGCACACCGCAGGCGGGCACCGCGCGGGCGGGGACCGCTCCCCGCTGGCCGGCCGGCTCGTCGCGGGCGCGCCGGCCACCTACGCCGTGTGGGACGGGCCGGGCCCGCTCGACGGCGGCCCGCCGCCGCGCTGCCTGCGGACCGTGCACCGGGGAGCCGTGCTGCACGCGGCGGCGGCGCTTCTGGCATGATGCGCGCCGTGACGGACCGGACGGGCATCGCGGGCGTCGACCGCTGCTGTCCGGCGAGCTGTTGTCGTCGCTGCTGTCGCAGCTGACCCAGCCCTGTCCGCCCGGCCGCCCACGCGGCCCGCCTCCCCCTGCGAGCCATGATCTCCACTCCGGACCTGCGCGGTCTCACCGTACTGGCCCTGCACGCCCACCCCGACGACGAGGCGATCTTCACCGGCATCACGCTGCGCCGCCTCGCCGACGCCGCGCCCGCACCGTGCTCGTCGTCGCGACGGCCGGCGAGCTGGGGGAGTCGCGCGTCCCGCTGCGGCCCGGCGAGACCGTGCCCGAGCGGCGGATCGCCGAGCTGGAGGCCGCCGCCGCGCTGCTCGGCGTCTCGCGGCTGGTGCTGCTCGGCCGGCGCGACTCCGGCCTGCCCGGCGGCGCCGGTGGTGCCCACGCCCGCGCGCTCGCGGCCGCCGACCCGCTGCCGCTCGCGCGCACCGTCGCCGAGATCGCCGACGACGAGGGCGCCTGCGCGGTCGTGCACGACGACGAGCACGGCATCTACGGCCACCCCGACCACCGGGCCACCTTCCGCATCGGCGCCGCCGCCGCCGACCTCGCCGGGCTGACGGGCTACCGCACCACCGTCGACCGCGAGCACCTGCACGTCTCCGCCCGCGACCGGCACCTCGTGCACGGCGCCGCCCGGGCCGCCGCCGTCCCGTACGGGCGGGTGACCGCGGAGATCGCGCTCGCCGTCACCGGCACACCCGCCCACCTCGCGGCGAAACGCGCCGCGATGGTCGTGCACGAGAGCCAGATCGACGCCGCCGACGTGCCGGAGGACGGCTTCGCCGACGCGTACGGCTACGAGTGGTTCTGCCGCACCGGCGCCCCCGGCCCCCTGGACGCCCTGGGCAACGCCCACCTCCTCGCCCGCGCAACCCCGTAAGACCCCCTCCAAACCGCAATATGGCTCCAAAACGCGGTCTGAGGGGCACCCCAGACTGCATTCTGGCTCCAAAACGCGGTCTGGGGGCCGCCCAGACTGCATTCTGGCTCCATAACGCACCCCGGGCGGCACCGGCGACAACACTTCCGGGACGTAGGCTCACGCCGTGGTCGCCCCAGCCGCGTCTCCGCCCGAAGCCGAGTCCGCGCCCCCGCACGCCGGTCGGCGGCGCCGGGCGTGGGGCGCGTTCGCCGCCCGGTTCGCCGGTGCCGCGGGCGGTGGCCTGCTGCTCTACCTCAGCTTCCCGCCGCGCAGCCTGTGGTGGCTCGCGCTGCCGGCGTTCGCGCTGCTCTGGGTGGTGCTGCGGGGTCGCGGCGCCCGGGCCGGCTTCGGCTGGGCGTTCCTGTTCGGCCTCGCGTTCCTGCTGCCGCTGCTGTACTGGGTCGGGTCGCTGGTGGGGCCCCTGCCGTGGGTCGTGCTCTGCCTCTTCGAGGCGCTGTTCGTCGGCGCGGCGGCGCGGGCATGGCGCTGGTGTCCCGGCTGCGGTTCGGCCCGGTGTGGGCGGCCGCGGTCTGGATCGCGGCCGAGGCGCTGCGGGCCCGCGTCCCGTTCGGCGGGCTCCCGTGGGGCCGGGTCGGCTTCGGGCAGCCGGACGGGCCGCTGCTGCCGCTCGCGGCCATCGGCGGCGAGCCGCTCCTGTCGTTCGCGACGGTGCTCGCCGGGCTCGCGATCGGCGAGCTGGTGCGCAGGCTGCTGGTGAGCCGCAGCCCGCGCGGCGTCGCCGTCCCCGCCCTGACGGCCGTGGTCGCGCTCGCGTCGGGACCGCTCGCGGCGCTCGTCCCGCCGACGGGCGGCGGCACGGTCGGCACGGTCACGATCGCCGCGGTCCAGGGCAACGTCCCCCGCGCCGGTCTCGACTTCAACGCGCAGCGCCGCGCCGTGCTCGACAACCACGTGCGCGTCACCCAGCAGCTCGCCGACGACGTCGCGGCCGGCCGGCAGCCCCAGCCCGACCTGGTGCTGTGGCCGGAGAACTCCAGCGACATCGACCCGCTCCAGAACCCCGACGCCGCCGCGCAGATCGACCGCGCCGCCCGCGCGATCGGGGTGCCGATCCTGGTCGGCTCGGTGCTGCGCAACCCCGACGGGCAGACCACCACGAACTCGTCGCTCGTGTGGGAGGCGGGGGTCGCGTCGTCGAGCGCAACGACAAGCGCCGCGTGCAGCCGTTCGGCGAGTACATGCCGTGGCGGGAGTTCTTCGCGCTCTTCTCGCCGTACGTCGCGCGGGCCGGCTACTTCGTGCCGGGGCCCGGGCCGGGTGCGGTGGACATGGCCGGGGTGCGGGTCGGCGTCGCGATCTGCTGGGAGGTCGCGTTCGACGACCTCGTGGCCGACAGCGTCGACGCGGGCGCCACGGTGCTCGCGGTGCCGAGCAACAACGCCACGTTCGGGCTCACCGAGATGACGTACCAGCAGCTCGCGATGTCACGCATCCGCGCCGTCGAGCACGACCGGCCCGTCATCATCCCCACTACGAGCGGGGTCAGCGCCACCATTGCCCGTGACGGTACGGTCACGGCCAGTACGCAACAGTTCACACCGGACGTACTGGTCGATCGGACCGAGCTGCGGGACACCACTACGCTGGCCACCCAATGGCGATCAACACCCGAGTGGGTGTTGGTCGTGCTGGGAGTGGTGGCAGTCGGTGCCGCGATCCTGTCGCGGCGCCGTGCGAGTGCACGTTGGGGGAAGGACGAGGATGGCTGAGCCCACGGCCCCGGTGCTGGTGGTGATCCCGACCTACGAGGAGCGGGACAACCTCCGTCCTGTGGTGTCGAGGCTCCATGCGGCGGTGCCGACGGCCGACGTCCTCGTCGTCGACGACGCCAGCCCGGACGGCACCGGCGAGCTGGCCGACGAGATGGCCGCCGACGACCCCCGGGTCAAGGTGCTGCACCGCGAGGGCAAGGCCGGCCTCGGCGCCGCCTACCTCGCGGGCTTCGACTACGCGCTGCGACACGGCTACCAGGTCGTCGTCGAGATGGACGCGGACGGCTCGCACCCGCCGGAGGACCTGCCCGCGCTCCTCGCCGAGCTGGAGAACGCCGACCTCGTCATCGGCTCCCGGTACGTGCCCGGCGGCGTGGTGCAGAACTGGCCCCTGCACCGCCAGTGGATCTCCCGCGCCGGCAACCTGTACTCCCGCATCGCGCTGGGCGTGCCGATCAAGGACATCACGGCCGGGTTCCGGGTGTTCCGCCGCCAGGTGCTGCAGGAGCTGCCGCTCGACGAGGTGTCGTCGCAGGGCTACTGCTTCCAGATCGACATGGCGTGGCGGGCCGTGCAGTTCGGGTTCCGGGTGCACGAGGTGCCGATCACGTTCACCGAACGGGAGCGCGGCGCGTCCAAGATGAGCAGCGCCATCGTCGTGGAGGCGTTCTGGCGGGTCGCGTGCTGGGGCACCGACCGGCTGCTGCGCCGCGGCCGCGCCGCCAACCCGACCGGCGAGAAGGCCCCCGACGACGTCCCCGACGACGCGGTGCCCGACGGCCCGGTCCGCGCGTGACGGCCCCTCGCGAGGAGCTGACCTGGGAGCTGTTCGGCACGGCGTCCCGGGAGCTGGCCGAGCAGGTCGCCGCGGACGGCTACGCGCCCGACATCATCCTGTCGATCGCGCGCGGTGGGCTCTTCGTGGCCGGCGCGCTCGGCTACGCGCTCGACGTGAAGAACCTGCACGTCGCGAACGTCGAGTTCTACACGGGCGTGGACGAGCGGCTGCCGGTGCCGATCATGCTGCCGCCGGTGCCGAACATCGTGGACCTCTCCGGCGCGCGGGTGCTCGTCGCGGACGACGTCGCCGACACCGGCGCGACGCTCAAGCTGGTGCGTGACTTCTGCGCCGGGCACGTCGCGGACGTCCGCTGCGCGGTGGTGTACGAGAAGCCGCACTCCACCGTCTCGTGCGAGTACGTGTGGCGCCGCACGGACCGCTGGATCAACTTCCCGTGGTCGACCCTCCCGCCGGTCGTGCGCCGCGCGGACCAGGTGCTGGACGCCTGACCCGGCGCGGACCGAGTCGCAGCCGCCTGTTCCCGCCGTGCGATTGAGCGTCGTCACTGAGCGGTAGCTACTAGGCAGTGCTCCGTCACGTTCGGCATCCCCCGGTGATGGAGTCGGAACCTGAGTGATCGCCGGAACATGTGGACTACACACCCGGGCTCCATCACACAGGACGAAGTCGGTTCCCGGCGACGGGCAGCATGGCAAGGGCAGCAAGGGTGTTGTGGGTGGTGAGCCGCAGCGGGGTTTGGCAGTGTTCGTGAAGGACCTGGTCCGTGGCGTGAGGATGCTGCGGCGCCGGTAAAGCATGCTGCCGTTGTTCGAGGATGGGGCCGGTCGGAGATCGGCGGATGCGCTGGCTTTGACCGGTCCCGGTCGCGTTGTAGATCTGGAAGCACTCGGGCTGCTGCTCGCACCGCCCGCGCTGCTGGGCGAATTCATCCCTCGTTCTCCTTGGAAGGGATTGCGGCGCATTCCCGCCGGGGTGCCCGCTCCGACGCCAGGATCTCTGTCGACGGCCTTTGCTCGATCGATGGCGGCGTTGATCGCGGATGCCGAGGCGATCGGGGTTCTGCTCTCCGGTGGCCTCGACTCTCTCGCGGTCTTGCTGTACGCGTCACAGATCGCCGAGGGGCGGCGGGTTGTGGCGTTCACGACTGACCTCACCGACGACACTGGGACCAGCGCCGCTGCAGTGGTACGGCGGCTGCTCGCCGACCTCGATCTGCGCACCGAGTTGATCGTTCTCGATCCTGTTCACGACCGCGCCGAGCCAATCTGGACCGCGACAGGACCGCGGCTCGACGCGCCACCTGAGGTGAATGCCGCTGCCGCTGAGCGGGCTGCGGGCCTCGGTGTCCAGATTCTGCTGTCCGGCGATGGCGCGGACGAACTTTTGGGGGTGCCTCGCTCCACGACAGCTGCTGTAGCTGGCCGCCGTGGCGCATGGGCCGCTGCCAGATACGTGGCCGATGTTGCCAGCACTGGTCCAGGTCTGCCGGGCGAGATGGCTGCGGCGGCGGCCCGTTTGCTGCCACGACAAGCGGGCGCGCGGCTCTATTGGGCGGCAAACTGGCCGGCTTGGTGCGACCCGGTGGCCCCGGCCGTGCTCGCCGAGCCCTACCGATCGGCGGCGACTGACTGGGCCAGAGAATGGGTGGATCAGCAGATCGCGATGCACGCAATGATCGGCCGATCGTGGGCGGAAGCCGATGCCTGGGACGCGGCGTTTCCTCGGGAGGCCATCCCGCCCGCCGGTCCAGTTGCCGAGGCGTCGCCATTCCTGCACCAGCGGTTCATGGCTGCGGCGTTGGCGCTGCCGCTGGGCGATCGCTACGATCCCGGCCTTCCGTCGGCATACTTGCGGTGCAAGGCACAAGTGGTGCGACTGTTGCCTGCCTCGGTGCTTCCGGCGCTGCCGCGACATAAGCAGTTCTTCAGAACCGCGCTCACCGAGTCCTCGGCCGGCGGCCGGATCACGCCGCGGTGTCTGAACCGTCCTGGGTGGTGGAGAGGCTCCTGATCTAGCAAGGAGACTGGAGCTG